>NZ_JBVVQL010000018.1:0-79934 GCF_055811195.1 Mesorhizobium sp. WSM4823 | reverse complement strand
CATCGAAAGCTTGACCCGGTGCTCAGGTCCTCATGGCCACCGGATACGCACGTCTGCGGTCTTCACCGGATGCGTACGAGCATCGCGAATCCTCAGGTGAATCAGCGGACGTCTTCAACAGCCCCAATCTCCGCAAAACGCCAGCCGTCACATGCAATCGATAAATCACAGGGCGTGCTCTAAATGTGGAGCCTCAACAGGTTGTCCTCGGTTAGAGCCAGGCGAGTGATAGGCGGTTTGGATTTTAGGCTGCCGTGCGGGCGATGCCAATTGTATCTGTGCAGCCAGACAGGCAGTTGGGCGGCGCGGTGATCTGAAGTCGGATAGGCGATGGCATAGGCCCATTCGCGCAGCGCCGTCTGGATAAAGCGCTCGGCCTTGCCATTGGTCTCGGGCGTATAGGGCTTTGTGCGGAATGCTTGAGGCCGAGCTCGCGGCAGGCCTCGGCGAAAGCCTTCGAGTTGTAGCAGGAGCCACTGTCGGTCATGACGCGCGCTATGGTGACGCCGAGGCTGGCGTAATAGGCGACCGCCGCCTTGACGAAGGCGATGGCGCTCTCCTTTTTCTCGTTGGGCATGATTTGCGAGCAGGCGATGCGGGACTCGTCGATACAGACATGGACGAACTCCCAGCCCACGCCGCGACTGTTGGACTGGCCGGTGCGATCGCCGGTGATGCGGTGGCCAACCGTTCAAATCGCCCGAGCTTCTTGATGTCGATGTGGATTATGTCGCCGGGATGCTCGCGCTCGTAGCGCCGGATCGGTTCGGCCGGCTCGATATCCCTGAGCCGCGACAGTCCGGCTCGCTTGAGAACCCGGCTGACGGTGGCGGGCGAGACGCCGGTCTCGTTGGCGATGTGCTTGCCGGTCAGCCGCTGGCGACGCAAGGCGACGATGCGCTCGGCAATGGCCTGTTCGGTCATGCCCGGCATGACGGTGGGCCGAGACGAGCGGTCGACCATGCCGGCCCGCCCTTCGGTCTTATAGCGCTCGACCCAGCGCGCCACGATCTTGGCCGACACGCCATAGACGCGCGCTGCATGGGCTTTGGAAAAGCGTCTTCTATCACCGACAACGCCCATCTCCTCTCGACGCAGCGGCGTGAGACGGGCATTCTTGTGGATGTTCATTCGGACCCTCCGGTGGATGCTGAAGCCTGGTAACTCCAGTCTCCTCGGTCCGGTCCGAATGGACAACCTCCCGAAAGCTCACATCTAGAGGGATCTTTGATCCCAGACTTTGATGGGGCTCCTTGTCCTTCGAATCAAGGGATGCGCTATGGGCGAGGTTCTCCATGGGAGCGCCACGACGACTACGGCAGTCCGTCGAGCGATACACAGTCAAGAACCTGAGGGGCCTCGCCAAACGCTACGGGATTAACCAGAAGACCGTCGCCAAATGGCGGGAGCGGACCTCGGTGGCCGATCTGCCGACCGGTCCGAGAGAGCCGAGGTGCTCTCGCTCAAGTAGGAAGCCGTCATCGTCGCCTTCCGGCGCTACACTCTGTTGCCGCTGGACGATTGCTTCTACGCCTTGCAACCGACGATCCCGCACCTGACGCGGTCTTCATTGCATCGCTGTCTGCGACGCCATGGCATCGGCCGACTGCCGGATGTATAATGCGACAAGCCGACCTGCTACTTCCACATCGACGTGGCCGAGGTGCGCACCGAACAAGGCAAGCTGCACATGTTCGTCGCCATGGACCTCATCTTGAAGTTCGCCTTCGTCGAACTGCAGGAGAAGACCACCACCGCCGTCTCAAGAGACTTATTGCTACGCTTGATCGCGGCCGTTCCCTAGAAGGGCCACACCGCGCTCACGCCCCGCCGGCGGTTCGGCCGTGCCATTGATCAAGGAGGCATCGCAAACTGTGAGCGCTTCTGGGCCCATGCGTTCGAATACGCTTGCGCCCGAACGACATCGAGCACCGAACGACCGGCAAGACATCCGTGGACCAACGGCCGGGTCGAGAGGATGAACAGGACTGTC
Source organism: Mesorhizobium sp. WSM4823 (assembly GCF_055811195.1). Classification (NCBI taxonomy): domain Bacteria; kingdom Pseudomonadati; phylum Pseudomonadota; class Alphaproteobacteria; order Hyphomicrobiales; family Phyllobacteriaceae; genus Mesorhizobium; species Mesorhizobium sp. WSM4823. The sequence goes on along the minus strand of NZ_JBVVQL010000018.1, from coordinate 77,941 downwards.
AAGGAAGAAACGCCAGGCGCTTCTACTGTGAGAGCCACGGCCAGCTCCGCCAGCACCTTGTCGACTTCACCTCGGCCTACAATTTCGGACGCAGGCTCGAGACTCTCAACGGCCTCACGCCCCACGAGTTCATTTGCAAGGTTTGGGCCGCACAGCCCGAACGCTTCAAGCTTGATCCGCTCCAGCAAATGCCAGACTAAACAGGGCGAGATCTGCGAGCTCAATTGCACCGCGCATGACCATGGTACGAGCTTCCTCATACGGTTCAGACGACCACGCTGGCGCCAGTTTGGCAAACTGCCTCCCGTCATTGGTCCGGGAAATCAAGGGCCGCAAATTGTTCCGGTACGCCTGGAGTCGCAAACGGCGTGATCGGCCAATCGATTAAGTCGACGGCACGCTCGAGTGTCGCTTTGGTCCGAGCACGACGCGGTGAAGCGGCAATGACATATCCGATGCAGTCTCGAGAATCGCCTGTTGTTGTGATCGGTGTGCCGGGCTGAACGTAGAATCTAACCTCGGCGACACCTGGAATAGCAGCCGCCCGACGGTCGCCATCGATCCGTTCAAGGATGCCATCGCGATCAGCGATCAGCTTTCGGGCAATCGCAGTGTGCGAATGGCTCTTCACCAAATTGCATTCGTCGCCGATGATAAGCTTGACGTGCTCCGTGATAAGATCGACGCCGCAAGCGAGTTGGACCAGTTGTGGGTCGGGAGAACCGCCAAGGCGCGGATTGACCTCAATCATGGCTGGGCCGCGCTTTGTCCATCGGAATTCAATGTTTGCTGGCCCCCACCCGAGGCCTAGAGCTTGCAAGCAAGTTAGCGAAATATCGGCAATACGTTCACGCTCCTGATCAGGTAGCAGGATCGGAAAGGTCAACTCCCGAGAAACGAAGTGCGGCGGGGGACCGAACTCACTCTCGGAAATTCCGATAATGTCACTGCCCATTATCTGAGCATTATAAAGGGGGCCTTGTGCGAATTCTTCGACTAGTACCCTTGGCGACGAGCGCCATATGTACTCGCCCTTCAGCAGATAGGTCGTGTATTCCACCAACTCGTCGACGCTACGGCACAATCGGACACCTTTGCTTCCGCTCCCTTCGGCAGGCTTGAGAACTACCGGCAAGCCAATCTCAGCGGCAAAAGTCTCTACCTCCGTCGCATTTACTGCCAAGCGATAAGCAGGCATTGGAACGCCGGCCTCCGTTAAGATCTGACGTTGAACAAACTTGTCGCAGCACAGTTCAATCGATGCGGGGTTCGGCCCCGGTAGATCGAAATGTCGGCAGAGCTTGGCAACTGCCACACAGACTAACTCGTCGTCGCCCGAGAAGCCAGTAATGCCGGCAATGTCATTGCCGGTGCGTAGCTGGAAACATTCGTGGATCATGGCATCGAGATTGTCTGTTTCGATACGGACTGCCTGAACACTTTCCGTCGCAACGTATTCGTATTGAGCTGGATCAGCGGACAGAGTAATTGGATCAAGGCCAAGACGACGGGCTGCTTGGACGTATGCTAGGCCATTACCCTTATGGCCTTCAATCAGGATAAGAGCTCTTCTTGCCATGTTGACTCCGACGTTGCCTGCTGGACGACAGCCGACATAAATCAGTATCGGCCTTGTCAGCCGACCCTGACCTCTGATCTCGTGGTGAATTTATCATTGTCGGCGATTTGTGGTCGTAAAGGTTCTGTAAATTCTTTTGACGTCTCTGTTGTAGATGACCGTGTTTCAGGAAAAAGGTATAGCTGACGGCGTTGGTCGCAGCGCGCTCAGGCAGGAAGCCGTATTGGGGAAGCCTCAGTCTAAGCGTTAGCCGTTGTGAAGCCAGATGGCTTCCGGCGACGTACGGTGACTCTGCATGTTTCGGCCGATCACCGATCCATCGAGAACATCGAGGGCGGCAAACAGGGTAATTGTGCCGTGGTCTTTATGGTCATGGGTCATCGTGCCGCCGCGCCCCCTTCCTCAGGGTGAGACCCGGCTGTGTTCGGTCGAGTGCCTGGCTCTGGCTCTTTTCACCGACGCCAAATCTTGACGACGGAGGAGGCTGCAACCCCGACGGCTTTTGCCAATTCGCCATCAAGTGGCGCAATACCGGCGAGGCCTGCTCTTGTCGCGCAGAAGGCCGTCCACGCCTTCAGATATGAACCGCTCTCGCCAGCGCCAGACGCACGTCTTTGGCTTGCCGTCACTTTCATCGCGACCTTCCCAAGCCGTCGCTCATTTAAATGATCTTGGCCCGCCACACATGCTTCTGTGGCGAGTTGCCAGTCGCGACGATATTTTCAAGGCGAATCCCGTCAGCGGCGGTGAAGTCAAATGTAATCCTCGTGCGCATGTCGCAGGGTCGCACATCAACGCCCACTACGGAATGGCAAGCCGGATCTTTCGTGTCGATATCGATCCACTAGAACTCCCAAGCGGATCAGATCATGAACGAACCGCCGTTAACATCTAGCGTCACACCAGTGAGGAAGACAGCGTCTTCAGATGCCAGGTAGGCGACCGCAGCGGCGATGTCTTCGCCGGTGCCAAGTCGGCCGACAGGAATGCGGGCGACGTAAGCCTGGTTAAGCTCGGCACCAGCTGCGGCAGCCATTGGTGTTTCGATGCGGCCCGGCGCAATGGAATTCACCGTGATGTTCGCTGAGCCAACTTCAACGGCAAGGGTGCGGGCAAGGGCCATCATGCCGGCCTTGGACGCGGCATAGTGGGCTCCTGCAATCTCGGTTTTCGTTCGGCCGGCTACCGATGCGATGTTGATGATCCGGCCCCATTTCGCCGCCCGCATGTGGGGAAGGCAGGCCCGGCAGCAAAGGAAGGCGCCTGTCAGGTTAACTTCCAGAACCTGACGCCACTCCGCGGCGAGCATCTCCTCAACCGTTGCCTTTCGTCCGCCGTGTTTCGGAGAGATTCCAGCGTTGTTGACCAAGATGTCGACCCGCCCGAATCGGGCCGCTGCGGCCTCGACCATTCGCGTGATATCAGTGTCTTTGGACACATTCGCACGCACCGCCATGGCCCGGCCAGCACAGTCCGAAGGCAGGGTCGAAATGCTGGCGTTCAGGTCGCTCTCGGAGAGGTCCGCCATCACCACATGTGCACCGGCGTTGATAAATCGCGTGGCAATCGCAAATCCGATGCCCCGCGCCGCGCCTGTCACCAGAGCCACCTTGCCGGCGAATGTGGTAGCCTGTGAAGTCTGGTCCACGATCTAACTTCCTCTTACACGGTGGCGACGGGTACGGCGGCAAGCCGAAGGACCCGGCAGACGCAGGGGGCGGACGTCAGGGCGTCCTTCACAAGTAAGGCTTTGATAAGCTTGGCTCTTTGCGTTTTGTTCGAAGTGGTGACTGGCGAGTTTGCCCTACAATACTACAACATAAAGTAATCACGAGTGAATTATCGTTAAGACTTCTTCATCATGAATTTATAATCATGGCCGCCTGGTCATAATCCCTGTTAAAAGACAGAGGCGGGCCGCGCGGTGTGGACGTGACGAAGCCGTTTGCCCAAAAGACGAAATGGATCAGAGTGCGGCGGAGTACGCAGCGCGGCCAGCTGCAGGTTCCATTGATGACGCGATCACTGGAAGAAATTTGGCGATTTAACAAGGGTCTCGTCCTTGGCCGGGCTTCATTAGGGTCCGGATTGATAACGAGAAGCTGACGGTCGCGGCGATACAGAGTGCGGCGAGGGAATTGGTTTCGAGACGGTCGTATCTCGTTGCAATCCGGCAGAGAAATCCTTGAGCGGCAGAACATGCGTTCGGCCCTGGGACGGGATGTTGGCGAAGGCTCCCCAGCCAACTGGTCTGGCGGCGGAATGGCGTTGCTATCGTTGTCCTTGCATTGATAGATTTCTGGCATCTTGTCCGAGAAATACTTTGCCCGCATTGCAGTCCGCGACTGGCCGCCTGCGGAGGCGCTTGTTTCACAAACACAAACTCTCAATCCATCAACGCTGCGAGGGCCAATGATCCGACAGTATCAGTTGAGGGCCCCGCAAGCCGGAGATCATCGCCGACAGGCGACGATCTCCTGTTGGCCAATGGATGACCTTCAATAGCTATGTTCGTCGTAAGCGACCGGCGCGCTAGCGTTCCGACGTACAAACTCGATAGCTTCCCGCACGGCCGATAGATACTCTTCGACGGTGGCCAGATGGGCTGGATTGACGCCCTGTTGGATCGCCCGGGGCTCGCGCATACGCCCGCGCAGCCAACCGCGCTCTTCCAGGCGATCGGCCACTGCGTAGATGTCAAGCGCCGAGTCCAGCGACACAAAGGAGATCAGGTTACTCTCGCCGTAGGGCGCCAGGCACTCGATGTCGGGAATGCTGTTCAGGCCAGCGATAAGCCGCATGGTTGCCTCCATCGTGAGCCTCGCCGCGCGCAGATAGCCCTCCATGCCAAGGTAGTGCATTACCGCCCATGCGGACGCGATTGCGCCGCCGGCCCGGGTCCCTAGGAATGTGGGGGTGGAGTATGTTCCCCGAGGCCACCCGCTGAAGGAAAACGCTTCATGATCCTGGTCATCGGCTGACCGATACAATACCAAACTGGCACCCTTGGCTGCGTACCCGAACTTGTGGATATCGGCCGACAGGCTGGATACCCCTAGAACCCGGAAGTCCCACGCAGGCACCGTATAGCCGAGCCGTTCGGCAAATGGTGAGAGAAAGCCGCCCCAGCAGCCGTCAACATGAAGCCGAAGACCTGAATGCTGTGCAAGCATGCCGATCTCTGCTATCGGATCAAAGGTGCCGAAGGGATAATTGGGAGCTGATGCGAACAGCATTATGGTCTTGTCGGTGATGGCAGAGCGCATCAACGAGGGGTCGGCCCTAAACTCCTTGGTGTGCGGGATTCGAATGATATCCACGCCGAGAAGCTCTCCAGCCTTGTTAAGACAAGGATGCGCGGTGACACAGGCAACAATGTTGTAGCGTCCCTGCGGCTCGCCCCGTTTGTGTCGCGCAAGGTCCCGGGCCGTCTTTACCGCCATGAAAACGCTTTCAGTACCGCCAGAGGTGAAGGAGACGCCGGCATCGTCGGGCGCATTGAAAAGCGACTTTGCCATCCCCTTGATGTCGTTGGTCATCATCTCCAGGCTCTTGAAAGCCCGCCCTGCCCCCAGGCCATTTTCGGCAATAAATTCGCCATAGGCCTCACGCTGGACGTCTAACGCATCGTCATCAAGGAAGTAGGTGTAAGATGGCAACCGGCCAGCCCGCCAATCGAAATCAAGCAACTTCATTCGCTTGAGTTCCTGCATGACGACATTTTTGGCGACACCCTTTTCGGGGATGGTTTTCAATTGAGCCTCCTCACAATTATTTGCTGCATGCCCATGTCAGGTAAAAACATGGCCCATATCAGGTGAAAGATTGCCGACGCCTAAGAGGTCAAGCGATACGCGCGAGGGATCTTTCGGATCTAGCTTAGCCGCGCTTTGCTGCAGGCTAGTCCACCGAGACGACCCCGCTTCGCGCGCTCTCGTCCGAGCACTACGTCACGCCATCGAAATTTGCGCCCGCCAGCTTCCATCTTGCGAAAAATGACGATCAGAAACATGATCGCAGCCGATATTGAGAATGCGTGCTTCCGGCAGGTACGATGTGGGCGTTGCACATAAAGTGTCGAACTCGCGCAACGTCTCGGGGCGAATGCCAAAGCAATACATGGCACGCCCTCTGGGTAAGAGTCAGACGACTGGAGCCGAATCCGATCATGTTGCATAGTGGCCTGCCGCAGCGAAGTAATTCTGGCATTTGTTTGTGGTGGAGAGCGTGAGTAACCGCTGCAAACTTGGACTTACTCAAACCGCACCGCATGGCTGTCACTAACATCGGGCGTCACTTCGCCTCTTCCTCGACCTTTCATTTGCTTGCCTTCGGGGTCGAAGAGCGGGCCGATAGTGACCGTGGCATCTAGCATTCGCCGAGCGATGTCGACCTTCACCCGGACGCCGTCCTTCAGCGGTTCACGGACACACCCGAGTCCCACGGGCTTCCCGACACGGTAACCGAAGCTGCATGAGGACGTCTGACCTACAATCCGGCCATCCAGATAAATCGGCTCATGCCCCAAAGGCACAGCGGTGTCGTCATCAAACGTAAGCGAGATCATGCGCGAGACCTCACCACGCACTCGAGCTTCCGCCAATGCGTTGGCCCCGATGAAGCCGCTTCCCTTACGGATTGCGAAATCGAGTCCTGCGGCGATCGGGGTGATATCGCCATCAAGTTCAAGTCCCATGGCGCAGAAGCCCTTCTCGATGCGCATGGAGGTCTGTGCCAACAGTCCAGCCGGCTTGGCTCCTGCTGCCACCAACGCCGCATACACCACTGGTACATCATCCGCCCGGCAGGTCAGCTCCCACCCAGCCTCTCCGATATAAGACATTCGCGCCGCACGCACGTGCTTTCCAGCGAGATATACCGTGCCATGCTTAAAATACCCAACCTTGGCCAGTTCCGCTGTTGCCCCGCATTCTTGGACGATCCGCGCTGACTCCGGCCCCATCAGGCCAAGAACCGCGTAAGATTCCGTGCTATCTATCAGAGTGACGTTGTTATGGCCTTGAGAGTGGCGGCGAAGCCAAGCGAGATCACGTTTGATTGTAGTCGTGCCGACGAATAGGCGGTAATGATCCTGAGCAATCCGGTGCGCGATCAGGTCCGATTCGAAGGTGCCGCGCTCGTTGAGCATCGCAGTGTAAATCACCGAGCCAGGCGGGCGTGTCATGTGGCCGGCACAAACATGCAGGAGGAAGGTTTCTGCATCCGGACCTTGGATCTCAATCTTGCCGAAGGTGGAGGAGTCGAAGATTGCGGCCTGCTGATGCGCGGCCATGACTTCTGCACGCACATTCTCGAACCAATCAGGCCGGTCGAAACGCAGAACAGGCTCCGCAATCTTCCCAAAATAGAGCGGCCGTTCCCACCCATCAAACTGACCCATATGGGCCTTTGCCCCGCGATACTCCTTGTCCAGCGATAGAGCGCGCAAATTGCGGGCGGTTTTATACTGCTTGCCAGGATAGGCAATGTCGTAGCGAGTGCCAAGGATTTCTGGCGCACGGGCCATCAAATGCTCTAGGTTGTTGAAGACAGGCGCGAAGCGCTTAGCCTCGGCTTCGGCGAGGTCATAGGCAGTGTGGCCATGCACTATGCAATGGGCCAGGTTCATCCCCGCGCCGCCGCCGGAAGCGATTCCCAAAGAGTTCATCCCACAGCCAAGGAACAGCCCCCGGGTCTCGGCTGTCTCGCCAAGCATGAATGTGCCGTCAGGCGTAAAGCTTTCTGGCCCGTTCAGCAGCATCTTCACCTCAGCCCTCTCAAGTGCGGGCAGCCTGCGCAACGCGTTGATCATCATTGGTTCGAAATGATCCCAATCCTCCGGTAACAGGCCGAATTCGAAAGTTTCATCCAGGACGCCCGGGGCGATTGGCTTGCCCATCGGCTCAAGGCAGCCAACAAGCAACCCGCCAGAATCATCCCGGATGTATAAGTGGTTGTCTTGATCCGACAGCGTTGGCATGTTGCCCACAATGCCGTCGACAGGCTTAGTCAGTAGGTAAAAATGTTCGCACGCCAGCGCCGGGACTTCCGCCCCCGCCATCGCCCCCACTTCACGGGACCAGAGCCCAGCACAAAGAGCAATCGCGTCGCACATGATCGTGCCTTGTGAGGTCTCGACCCCGCGGATACGCCCGTTGTCCGTCAATACGCCGTTAACACCGGTACTTTCAAACAGCTTGGCGCCTAGCTTCTTCGCGGCCTTTACCAATGCGGCGCAGACATCAGAGGGAGAGACGCGCCCATCTTCGGGGGACCACACCGCGCCTAGGACATCGTCTGCATTCATTAGCGGCCAACGTTCCTTCGCCTCTCCAACAGAGATGGATCGGGCTTTGATGCCGTAGGCCTGTGCCAGCGCCTCTTGCCGCCGGATATGCGTTAGGCGGTCCGGACTTGTGGCGATCGAGAGCGCTCCCTTCTGTATCCAGCCGACAGATTGGCCCGTTTCTTGCTCAAGTTGGGAATAAAGTTCTATCGAATACTGGATCATCCGCGTCTGATTACGAGAATGACGAAGCGCCCGCACCTGGGCAGCAGAATGCCATGTTGTGCCTGATGTCAGCGCGTTACGCTCCAGCAGGATCGCGTCGCTTACACCCATCTTTGCAAGGTGATAGAGAGTTGAGCACCCCATGATGCCGCCACCGATGACAACGACAGACGCATGCGAAGGCAGTATATCAGCCACATTTCCCTCCGACGAAGTTTGGATTTGTCCACTCGAATTTGATGCGAAAGCACTTGTCACAAAAAACATTTTGAGTAAATGTTCGCAGGAAATAACACCTGTTTTGCACCGGTTTGGGCGCTCAAATGGATCCCACCTTAAAAACTCGCATCACATCCGGGCTCAAGGAGAAGATCCCCTTGTTGCCGCGAGGATTGCGAACGGTCGCCAAGTACATCGTGGACCACCCGTCGGAATTCGGCCTAGATTCTATCCGGGAGACGGCTCGCAAGGCGGGTGTTAGCACGTATACCCTTGTGAGTTTAGCCAAGCGGTTGGGATTCAGCGGCTATGATGAGCTACGCGAGCCGTTCAGGCACGCGCTTGTCTCGGCCTCCCCCGGTGTTGAACAGCCCGAATGGATTGAACGTTTGAGGGAGAATGGCGCACTAGGTGAGGTGCAGGCCGACGCCTCGCTGAACGCTATGGCCATCGTGCAGCGCTCCTTGAGGTGCCAGCTTCCCGAGCAGATGCATCGGGTCGTGACACTGCTTCTGGAAGCACGTACAGTCTATCTAACTGCGGCCAGAGCCAGCTATTCAGTGGCCTATTACCTCCATTATGTCGGTCGCATGGCTTTGACCACGTTGCAGTTGGTGCCACGACACATGAATAGCGCAATGGACGAACTGCATACCGCAAGTGAGGGCGATGTCATGATTGCCATAACGTTCACTCCATATTCGCGTGAAACGATAGATGCTTGCAAATTCGCGCATCGCAAAGGCGTGAAACTAATTCTCATTTCCGACAGTGAAATCGTATCGTCAAATTTCGCTGCCGATGAAACGATCATCATCTCTGTAATGTCGACGCATCATTTTTGCTGTTACGCTGGCGCTACAGCCGTGATCGACATGCTCATGGCCCTGTTGGTGTCTCATGGAGGAGAAACGGCAAAAGCCCGTATCAAGTCTTACGAAGACCTCCGCAGGGACAATCAAGCCTTTTGGGTGGCACAGAAATAACGATAGTTTTTTATCGATGTTGATCCGCCGGCACGACGGCTGTTCAGGCGACAGTGCAAAACCTGCCTAAGGCTCGTTGATCTGGGGGGGCCTCGGGAGGCCGCTTCTCTGGGCGCCCCGGTCGGCTAGATCGTAGGCGGTGTTCTCCGGCCACGGCCTTGAGCTCGAGCTTGTTGATGCAGACCCAAGGCAGGAGATCGTCGATCTGGCTGTTGGGGTGGCCGTTGACGATCCTGGTGAGGACATTGGCGAGATAGGCGAGCGGTTCGACACCATTGAGCTTGCAGGTTTATGCCGACCGGCGAACTACGCCGAGTGAGCAAGTTTTACCAACACTTTCCTCAACGTAGCGGTAGCTGGATCGGCATAGCTTAGGCTCTCTCTGTCGCAATTGACGCGAAGGAGAGGACACATGAACGCAAGTGACTATCTTCAACGAAGCACGCTGTATCGGAAGCTGATCCACGGGCCATATGGCGAGTTTGAACGCTGGATGTTTGATCCCAGGCGTGGAACTGCAGGAGAAGACCACCACCGCCGTCTCAAAGAGACTTCTTGCTACGCTTGATCGCGGCCGTTCCTTAGAAGGTCCACACCGCGCTAACCGAGAACGGTATCCAGTTCATGACGCCCCGCCGGCGGTTCGGCCGTGCCATTGATCAAGGAGACCATCGCAAACGGCGAGCGCTTCTGGGCCCATACGTTCGATGCGCCACGAACGACATCGAGCACCGGACGACCAAGGCACCCGTGGACCAACGGCCCGTCGAAAGGATGAACAGGACTGTCGTCGCAGAACTCGCCCAAGTTTTCTGACCGCTACTTGCGAAACGCAACTGCTCGACCAAGCATATATGATAGCAGGCTGCGGCGGCAAGCAAGCGCGATGTAACGCAGCGATTTCATCGGTTCCAAGATGTCCATCATCAAGTAGGATGGGTCGGCGCTCTACCTTTACGGCACCTCAAGCTTGGCTATACCCGCCGATGAACGGCGAATGACCAAAGTCCCTGCCCGCCCAATTACTTGTACGCGACGACGACGAGGCGCCGGCCATAGGATGTAAACTCTTCGCCTTCCTTCCCATAGGCTTCAACAGAATCGAACCCCGCGCTTCGCAACATCCGAATGCATTCGGAAAACCCATATTGTCTGATAGAAATACGCATACGTCTTACGCAACCACCGCGGACGATGATCCTATCGCAGTTTCGACGGTCGGTCAGCGCGTCGTTGTTGATTATATCGATTCTTAGGTCATTGTCGCGCTGCAGGATCTCGTAAGTAGGCGACTGTTCACGCAGCAGAGAGAAGCGATTGATCTGATCGATTAGCAGACGCCCGCCCTTTCGAAGTGAAGCAGCAGCTTCATGAAGGACTCTCTCATTGTCAGCTTCATCGAAATAGCCAAACGTCGTGTACCACAGAAAGGCCGCGTCAAACCGATCTCGCCAGGGGAGTGAGCGCATATCCCCACGAGTATACTCAACTTCTACTCGGCGTTCAGCCGCATCCGCTTCGGCTTTTTTCAGCAAGATTGGCGAAATATCCAATCCGGTTACCCGCGCTCCTTTTTCCGCCAACCGATTGGTAATACGCCCATAACCGCATCCGAGCTCAAGAACTGAGTTGCCATGCTCAAGTGAAAGCAACCTCCAAATTGCTTCTACTTCCCGATCGCTCTCCGCAGGCGGATTAGCCAAATCAGCAAAATGAAGATAATCTTCGCTAAAATATGACTCAAGTTCTGATATGTATCTGTCCTTTTCGTCGTTCACGGCCAGAATCTCCATGTTTATGCCTTATTAACCTACGATACCAAATTTAAACACGTAACTGTTGGATTAAATAGTGAAAATATGGATATTTATTTTCACTTTTGTTAACATGACTGATGGCTATGCGCCCACAAGCATTTTGGCGTCATTGTAGTTCCTGGCGGGCATCACCGTCGCAACGAACAGAAGGTCTTCAGTTCTGCTTTCGTACGATCCGAGCTTTCGATTTTGAGGCAGAACATGGTGTGTCACGGAGGGTGCGCTCCGGCAGCAATGGGTCCGCAACTGGACCTGCCGCGCTGAAGCGGCTCTATTTGCTCGGGTTCGCCCCCCTGACAAGCCGAGATTTGGTTGCCTCGACTAGCGGCCCTGCGCGGCACTTGATCTGCGCGTGCAGAGTCACCTGCGTGAGCAGAACCACAGGCGCAATTAGAAGAAGGGGACATATTCCCGGTGGCGCGGCATTCACATTCTTCTCCATCTGGCATCAGAATAGGTCACCCGGGAAAGACAGAGCGTCGAACAGCATAGTCGCAACTCCGGACGAGTCAGCGCGCCAAAAACAGCGGCAATGTCGGCTTCTCGAACATCCATCGCGTCACACCGCCAAAGAGCCGCTCACGTAATCCTCGGCTGCCATAAGCGCCCACCACGATCAATTCGGCAGACGTGTCGATCGCGTGCCGCGCAAGCACCGTGCCAGCCGATTTACCGGCACTTGGCAGCAGGTCAACCGACACCCGAACACCGTGTCGAGTGAGATAGGCAGCGATGTCGGCGCCAGGCTCCGCGTCCTTCCCGTTGTAGTTCGTCTTAGGGTCGACCAGGGCGACACGAACGTCCTCAGCAACGCAGAGGAGCCCCAGCGCTTCCCGAACCGCACGGGTAGCCTCGACGCGCGAATCCCAACCGACCAAGACGCGTCGTGGCCACAGGGTCGCCTCAGCCCCCTTCGGCACAACGAGCACAGGCTTTCCCGTATCGAACAAGCAGCCGTTGATTACCGGAGGTCCGAGAGTCTCGTCATTGAGAAGCCCCGGTCCGATGATCGTGAGGTCGGAACAGCGCGCCCGCTGTCGTGCCAATTCACCGAGGCTAGCCGGATCGCAGCAGTCGGTGTCGATGTCAAATGAGAGCGACATGGATCCCAGCAGCTTCTGGAGATCTTTGGAGCGTCTTTCCAGTCTCGCCACGTCCTGTGTAAATCGATCGATTGCCCGAAAACGATCGTTCAATCGGGCAATTGCCAGTCCACGTCCCACAGGCCATTCGTGGACACCATCTCCAATCGACGGATAATACGACATGATGAGCATCGGAGGCGGTAGGATCAGCACGGAAAGATGCGCGCCGACTTCGGCACACAAGCGGGCGGCAGTTCTGACGTCCTGATCGGAACCGTCAGCGCCGGTCACGCAGAGTACGCTTTTGAAACCCATTTGCCTATTTCCTCCCGAGTTCAAGCCGAACCAGCTCACAGCGGGGAAAGAGCTGTGGGACCAGACCTGGCAGGTGATTTAGCCGTCCGGATTATCGAGCGAGTAGCCGGCCGACCTGACGGTTCGAATGACGCTGCCGGGCGAAGCCGCCTGAAGGGCTTTTCTGATCCGGCTGATATGGACATCGACGGTGCGTGCACCGACATGGATGTTGGGCGGCCAGGCCGCCCGGATAAGTTCGTCCCGGCTGAAGACCTTCCCGGGGGCTTTGATTAATAGCCGCAGCACGTTGAACTCGATGGGTCCGAGATGAATGTCGTGGCCGTTGCCGCGAACCCGGTGGGCATCGAGCTTCATCTCGAGGCCGCCACAGGAGAGCCAGCCGCCGTTTTCAAGACCATTTTCGCCCCGTAGGGGCAGCGCCAGCTTCGCTCGCAGACAGTCCAGCAGCTTGGCCGGCGCGATCGGCCGCACAAAGCTCTCGTCAATGCCAGCCTTGAGGAGGCTGAGGTGCTGGTTCTCGGCGCCGGGCGCGATCAGGGCGATAACGGGCAGACCGCCGGTCCGGGGGTGCTGTTTGAGCCGGGAGCAGATTGGGGAGCCGGATATGCTCGCTGGCCCGCAGTCCAGCACCACGGCCTGAAATTCCCGTTCGTCCGCCAGTGCAAGCGCTTCCTTTGCGCCCCCTGCCGGTTCACTGTCGAAGCCGTCCACCTCCAGTATGTGGCTGAGGAACAGATAGAGCTCGGCATCTTGGGAACAGATCAGGACGAGTGGCTTCATCGCCGCTGCCTCATGAGCCCATCGGCCTGGACCGCATCGGCTGAGTAGATCGCGCCGCTCAAGACCTGTCATGACCCCTTTGCTCAAACCCGTTTCCATTACGCACGCGCCACCTCGGGATAGGTTTCGATGGCTGCGATGGCATCGTCGACCAGTTTCGAACCGGCCGCGGCGAGTTTGCAGAACGTCTCGAAGCCAAACCGATGGACGTCTCGCAGGGTCTTGGACAGAACGACCAGCCTCCCGGCGGAGAAAAGCACGCGCCCGAAGCCCTCATGGCTCATTTCGATCATCGGTGTTGCCATCAGGCCGCAGCGCTCCTCGATTGCTAGGGCGACGGCAGTGTAGAACTTGTCGAGCCTCCACAGCACGTCCGAATCGGGATCTCCGATGAGTGGAATCGTGCGGCGCTGTTCCTTGCTGACGATGAAGTCGGCGAGCAACTCAGCGTCCGCTTTGCCGTCCCATGACCCGTGGGAATCTTGAGCACGGATAAGCCGTAGGAGGGATTGGAGAAACGGGCTGGCAAGCGCCACCTCGTCTTCGGCGACACCAGGGCTAACCGCAGGGTCGGTCATTTCGCCTCCTCATTTCAGTCGTCGTCCTCAAAGGACGGTTTCTGTTTCGCAACGCCGGCTTCAGCCAGGACCTTGCGCAGCCAAGGTGGAGGGCAGGTCCTGAGCATTACCTGCGTGCGAAACAGCACCTCTTGGATGCTCTGAGCCTGCCGCACCTTGATCGGATGGATTTTTGCCGAAACAAGCTTGGCTGCCGAGGGTCCGCCGATCGCCAGGCAAAACAGGAGATGGCAGCCCTTCAGAGCTTCAACCTTCGGTGTGATGCGGTCATCCCGCTCGGCCCGTTGTTTCCCAGTTTCGTCGGAGACGTCGTCGAACTCGATGACCTCCACGAGCTCCCACTCCTCGCGAGTCATATCGTAGATGACAAAGCGCTTGGCCGACCCGAAATGGGCATTGAGTTGCTTGACGTCCTGAGTAGCGATTGCCACCCGCAAGGCGCCTGCTTGTCGTTCACGCATCGGACGGTGAATCTCGTCAGTGACGAGTGAGAGGCGACGCATCGGGCTCACCTGGCGTTTGCCGCCTGCGGAATGGATCAAGCTCCTCAGGCGTCGGCGCACGCCGGTCGGCCTGGAACAGGTTGGCAACCTCGAAGATCAGATCACGGGTTCCTTGATAGAGGATCGAGAGCTTGTGCTGGCTGCCGAGCCGGTCGAAGACGGGGAAGCCGATGCGCATGAGCGGAATGCCAAGGCGTTGCGACGCCTGGCGTCCATGTGAATGGGTGACCAGAAGATCCGCGCCGCCCGCAAGCGCTTCCAGATCGCCGAGATCGCCGACCTGAATCGACTCCGCCGGTACCTTTTCCAGAATTTTCGACATATCGGTCGTCGTGACCGCCGCCGTGATATCGGAGCCCAAGTCGACGAAGAAGGTTGCCAATTGGTAGAGTTGGTCTGGTTCAGCTGCGATCGCAATTTTCTTGCCTCCGAAATGGAAATGTCCGTCGAGCAGCGCATCCTGCAATTGCGCCCGCCGGCGGCGGACACTTGCCGGCGCAGGCTGGCCAGAAACAGCGGACAGCAGGGAAAAGAGCTGATCGGCGCCCTTTAATCCAGTCAGCGACTGAAACAGCACGTAAGGCACGCCGGTCGCCCTATAAAGGACCTCGGCCGGGCGGCGCATATGCTCGCCGATGGCGATGCAGTGCCCAGCCGTGCCGAGCTCGCGGATATCCTCGATGCTCGTACCGCCATAGGTGGTCGGGACCCAGTGGTCTGGCACGGTACCGTCGAGCGAGCCTGAGAGGTCCGGCAAAATCACCGATTGAAGCCCAAAGCTTTCGACCATCTCGCGTAAATGCTCGATATCCGCCACCGTGAGGTTCCAGCCGGGCAGGATTGCGATCTTCTTCGACTGGCGCGCCCGTTTACCAGGTCGCGTAATCCCTTCCATCATCGCGGTGACAGCTTTGGCCCAGCCCTGCTCGAGGGCGCCGGCGAAATCCGGCGTGTTGGCCAGGACGATCTCCGTGCCAGCAAGTTCCGCCGCCCGTTTCAGCTTGATGTCGGCGATGTCGCCTGCGCAATCTTCGCCACGGGTTTCCACCAGGGCCGTGGTGCAGACTCCGATCAGCTTTGGCTTCGTGCGAGTCTTGAGGTTGAGGATCGCCTCTTCCAGATTGTCCGACCCGCCGAGGATGGTTGTTACTTCATCCATCGCGGTGGTCTGTAGGGGGATCGTTTCCTTGAAATGCCGCACGAGCAGCACGAGGGCGAAGCTGGTGCAGCCCTGGGCGCCGTGGAACAACGGCACGGCGCCGTCGATGCCGAGAAAGGCCAAGGCTGCACCCAGCGGCTGTGACGATTTCAACGGGTTGACCGCGGCTGATTTGGTCTGGGGAAGGATACGGGTCATCGCATCTCCTCAACGTCCATTAAATTCGACGGCGTCTTGCCGGCGGATACCCGGACGGCCTGTAGGCTCTCAGTGTCGTTGCTCGTGCCCGGCAACTCGTCCTTCACATGGGGTGGGCAATCCCACGGAGCGCGCTCGCGCACTTGGGCCCAGATCGGGTTGTGGATGGCGAGGTCGATCTGCCGTACGAGTTCCACCACGCCGTCATAACCGGCATACGGGTGCTGGCGCTCCTGGTTGATGTCGAGCCAAGGCGTCTTGGCCTTGAGCGCGACGAATTGCGTGCGCCCGCCCGACAGCATGATATCGGCCTTGCCTCCAGAGAGCATGGCGTAAAGGTCGCGCGCTGGCATCTGCTCGAATGTGTGATTGTCGTCCTTGAGGACCTGCTTGATGCGCTCCTTGTCTTCGACGGTGGATTTCTTTATCGAGGTGCCGACGATCTCGATGCCGATCTCCATCAACGCATGGACGACCGACCAGGACTTGACACCACCCGTGTTGAGCAGCACGCGCTTGCCTTGAAGGCGGGCTCGGTAGGCCTCGAGCTTCTTCCATGCAATCGCCTCCTGCTCGACGATCAGCGTCTCTGTGTGGTCCAGGATTTCCGGATCGGCCCCCTTCCTCACCAGCAGTGTAGCAATTTGGCGGAGTGCCCCCGAAGTGTCCGAAATCCCGTAGAAGGAGCCTTCGAAGAAAGGGATGCCCCAGCGCTCGTCCATCTTGCGGGCTAGACTGACGAGGGCCGTCGAGCACACCACCATAGCCGCGCGGGCGTGGTGCGCGGAAGCGATGTCGAGATAGCGCGCGTCGCCCGGAATGCAGGCGCGAACCCGGATCCCGAGCCGATCGAGGAGCGGCTTTATCAGCCAGAATTCGCCTGAAAGGTTGAATTCACCAAGGATGTTGATGTCGTACGGCCCGGCGTCGTCGGGTTCCACCGTGCCGATGACATGGTCGAGCAACGCCTCGGCGGCAAGCTTGTTGCCGAGGTTCTTGGAGCCGGCCAGGCCCGGCGCATTGATCGGAACCACGGCCAAGCCGAATTTTTCGGCGGCGCGTTTGCAGACAGCTTCGATATCGTCGCCGATGAGGGCCGTCACGCAGGTCGAATAGACAAAGACTGCCGGTGGCGCATACGCTTCCTTGATTTCGCGGATCGCCTTGAAGAGCTTCCGCTCGCCCTGCCCCATCACCACCTCGAGTTCGGTAAGGTCGGTCGTGAAGCTGGTGCGCCACAAGCTTGGCCCGGACGAAGCTGCACCGCGGTTGTCCCAGGAATTGCCCTCGCAGGCGAGCGGCGCATGGACCAAATGCGCAACGTCGGTGATCGGCTGCAGGACGATCTTGGCCCCGTCAAAGGCGCAACCTCCCGCTGCCGCTCCTGGAGTCAGCGCCCTTGCGCAGCCCTGCTTGCGCGCCTTGGCATCCTTGCCACGGTTCTTGTCGCAGGCGGGCTCGTTGAAAACGTCCTGGATCTTCGCACTGAGCGAGCTCATGGCGTCAGTCCCAAAGCCAATTCGGCAATGAACCGCCTGGGCGAAAAGCCGGTCCGTGTCTTCTAGCGGGTGAGGTCATAGGAATAGTCCGTCACGCCCGTCTGGCTCGTCTCGCGATCGAGCTTGTCGAAGATCTTGTCGAGGATCGTGGTCAGCACGCGCAATCCGCCCTGATAGCCCATGAGCGCAAAGCGATGATGATGGTGCCGGTCGAAGATCGGAAATGTCAGCCGGATCAGCGGCGTGCCGGTGTCGCGCTCCAGATACTTGCCATAGGAATTGCCGATCAGCAGGTCCACTGGCTCGGTGAAGAGCAGCGACCGCATAGCCCAGAGGTCCTTGCCCGCCCAGACCTGAGCGTCCTTGCCGAAGGGCGAGGATGCAAGCAGTTCCTTCAACTCGGATTCCCACGTCGAGGTGCCGTTGGTGGCGAGGCAATGTGTCGGCTCGCCGCCCGTTTCCATGACGAAGCGGGCCATGGCGTACACGAAGTCCGGGTCGCCGTAGATCGCGTATTTCTTGCCGTGCAGCCAGGACTGGCTGTCCGCCATGGCATCAATCAGTCGGCCGCGCTCCAGCCGGATTGCCTCGGGGATTTCCTTGCCGGAAAGCGCCGAGACCTTCATCAGCAATTCGTCAGTCGCCTGGACGCCGAGCGGATAATGGAAGGAAGCCGTGGCCTGCCCAACTTGCCCACAATAGTCCAGCGTTTTTCGCGTGTTGTAGTGCTGCAGCGAAAGCGTTGCCTCGGCGTCGAGTGCCCCCCTCACCTCTTCGATCTTCGTGCCGCCGTCATACATGCGGTATTCTCCGTCCGACGGCGTGTCGAACTGGTCAGACGCGTCCTGGATGAAGGTGTAGGACACACCCATCATATCGAGCAGACGTTTGAGTTCCCGGTTGTTGCCAACGCAGAATCCATCGAAGCCCGGAATGACGTTGATGCTCCCCTTGGTTTCCGTGCGCTGCTGGCCTTTCCAGAAGTGCTCCAGAATACCCTTGAGCATGCCGTCATAGCCGTCGACATGGCTACCGACGAAGGCTGGCGTGTGGGCAAAAGGCACGTCAAAGTCGCGCGGGACCGAGTTTTCGTCTTTGGCGTTCTGGATGAAGCTGTGCAGGTCGTCGCCTATGACCTCGGCCATACATGTCGTCGACACTGCGATCATCTTCGGGTCGTAAAGCTGGTATGTGTTGGCGAGCCCGTCGACCAGGTTCTTCAGACCGCCGAACACTGCCGCGTCCTCTGTCATCGAGGAGGAAACCGCCGAAGCAGGTTCCTTGAAATGGCGTGACAGGTGCGAGCGATAATAGGCCACGCAGCCCTGGCTGCCGTGGACGAAGGACATGGTCCGCTCGAAGCCCGCTGCCGCGAATACGGCACCAAGCGGCTGGCAGGCCTTGGCGGGATTGATCACAAGCGCTTCCCGGGCGAGGTTCTTTTCGCGGTATTCCCAGGTCTTGGTGAATTCGCCTTGATCGGTAACGATCTGATCGGGGTGCGGACATTCGAAATGCAGCTTCTTCTCGGCGAGCATTTGCCTGTATTCCGGCTCGCGGAACAGGGGAGCGTGGTCGAGTATCTTTTCGGCCGACTGCGGCATTGGTATTCCTCTTTTTTAATCTGGCCGCGCCATCCGGCAGCTCAGTACGTCGAGACGTTTCCGGCAATCCCGAGGCTCACAAGCTCTCGGGGTTTATGGTCTCTCTGGGAGACCAGGCCAGGACAGGGCGTCTATTCGGCAGCTATCGCCCGACCGCTGGGAGGGCGTTCTTTCCAAGGGGCGTGGTAGAGATCCCAGACCGGATTGTTGATGGCAAGATCCACGTCACGCGCGAAAATGGCAAAGCCGTCATAGCCGTGATAGGGTCCCGAATAGTCCCAGGAGTGCATCTGACGGAACGGAATGCCCATCTTCTGCACCGGGTATTTTTCCTTGATGCCGGAGCCCACGAGGTTGGGGCGAACTCCCTCGATGAACTTCTCCAACTCGTAGCCGGTAACGTCGTCGTAGATCAGCGTGCCGTTCTTTACGTAATGAGCGGTGCGCTGATAATCATCATTGTGGCCGAACTCGTAGCCGGTGCCGACGATGACCATGCCGAGGTCCTCGTAGGCTGTGATGACGTGGCGGGGGCGCAGGCCACCGACGTAGAGCATGACGGTATTGCCTTCGAGACGCGGCCGGTACTTGGAGGTGACGGCGTCGACAAGCGGCCTGTACTTGGCGATCACCTTCTCGGTTTTCTCCTCGATTTCCGGCCCGAAATGCTTGGCTATGCTGCGCAGGGAGGTTTCGATCTGGGACGGTCCGAAGAAATTGTATTCCATCCAGGCGACGCCATACTTTTCCTCCATATGCCGGCAGATGTAGTTCATCGAGCGGTAGCAGTGGATGAGATTGAGCTTGGCCTTTGGGGCGCGCTCAATCTCGGCCAGTGTTGCGTCGCCCGACCAGTTGCCGACCACGCGCAATCCTATCTCCTCAAGCAAGATGCGCGAGGCCCAGGCATCGCCGCCAATATTGTAGTCGCCGATCACGTTGACGTCGTAAGCACCGGCCTCGAAGTCGACATCCTTCTTGTCGAAGACCCAGTCGCGGATCGCGTCATTGGCGATGTGGTGGCCGAGTGATTGCGAGACGCCGCGGAAGCCCTCGCAGCGCACCGGCACGATGGTCTTTTCGTACTCCTTGGCCTTCTTGCGAGAAACTGCCTCGGTGTCATCACCGATGAGACCGATCGGACATTCGGATTGCACGGTGATGCCGTTGTTCAGCGGAAAAAGCACCTCGATATCATCGATGATCTGCTCAAGTTTCTTGTCACCGCCGAAGACAATGTCTTTCTCCTGGAAATCGGAGGTGAACTGCATTGTCCCGAACGTATCGATGCCCGTTGTGCCCACATAGTAATTGCGGCGCTGTGACCAGGAATATTGGCCGCAGCCGACGGGGCCGTGCGAGATATGGACCATATCCTTAACTGGACCCCAGACCACGCCCTTTGAGCCGGCATAGGCGCAGCCACGGATTGTCATCACCCCAGGGATGGACTTGATGTTCGATTTGACGTCGCATTCGGAAAGGATCTCACTTTCCCCGCCAGCCCCATCCCCGCTCTTCGCGATGCTCAGATGTTTTTTGCGGCGCTTCGCCGCTTTGTCGGGATATTGCGATAGCACCTCCTCGATAAGCTTCGCATGGAGAGCACCATCATTCTCGTATTCCAGGCTCATGGGACCCCTTTCAAGGTGTCTGATGACGCCTCACCGATGAGGCGCCGTTCTTGGCCAGGCGCCCCAACTCGAGAGGCGACCAATATCGGTCGTTACTGGGCGGCCGTCTTGGCCGCTTCCTTGGCCTGCAGCTCGGCAAGCATCTGCTCGTCGGTTTTCATGATGCCGAAGTCGAGCAGCATGTCCTCGAGCTCCTCCATGGTGATCGGGGTCGGGATGGTGCCCTGGCCAGAATTGGCATGGATTTTCTCGGCCAGCGCGCGGTACTCTCCGGCCTGCTTGGAATCCGGCGCGTACTGGATAACTGACATCTTCCTGAGCTCGGCGTGCTGGACGATGTTGTCGCGCGGCACGAAATGGATGAGCTTGGAATTGAGCCTGGAAGCCAGGGCTTCAGCGAGATCAAGCTCACGGTCGGTTTGCCGTTCGTTGCAGATCAGGCCTCCGAGCCGCACCCCGCCCGAATGGGCATATTTCAGGATCCCCTTGGCGATGTTGTTGGCGGCATAGAGCGCCATCATCTCCCCGGACATAACGATGTAGATCTCCTGCGCCTTGCCCTCGCGGATCGGCATCGCGAAACCGCCGCAAACCACGTCGCCAAGCACGTCATAGGAGACATAGTCGACATCATCATAGGCGCCGTTTTCCTCGAGGAAGTTGATCGATGTGATGACGCCTCGGCCGGCGCAGCCAACACCCGGCTCCGGGCCGCCAGACTCCACGCATTTGATGCCTCTGTAGCCAATCTTGAGCACGTCCTGCAGCTCGAGATCTTCCACCGAACCTTCCTGTGCCGCCAGATGCAGGACAGTATCCTGAGCCTTCGAGTTCAGGATCAGGCGGGTGGAGTCGGCTTTGGGGTCGCAGCCGACGATGAGGATTCTCTGGCCGAGGTCGACCAGGGCGGCGAGCGTGTTTTGGGAGGTGGTGGACTTGCCGATGCCGCCCTTTCCGTAAAAGGCGATCTGACGCAGACCTGACATTATAGATTTCCTTCCTTCGTTCCATCCGTCGCGGCTGGCCGCAATATGAATGCCGATGGGCAGCTCTTGCCGCCTCACACCGAAAGGGTCTCAAAACTCGTGCCAAGTAGACTGGGCCAGAACAAATAGGGATTTTTCGTTGTTGCCCGCGAGTTAGCCTGAGCACCAACAACTTTTTGCTGCCAGAGAAGTGATTGTCGGAACAAGCCCTGTAGCGGACCCGACATTGCCCGACACAAGGCGTCAGCTCCGAATCGGACAGCGGGAGAACTTGGGCCTTCGAGCTAGAGCCGAAGTTTTGGCATGCCTGCAGGCGGAGCAAAGCGGCCGGCTTGCGGGCCTCCCACCGCGGGATATCAGACATGCGTGCTCGGTAGCTGGTTGCGCATGGCTGTTCGAGACTGACCCGCGAAGTCGGCATGGAACATGCGTGATGCTACGACTCCGACGATCACATCCTCCTCCGGCTCGAAGAACCCGGCACTGATATTGCACGCGGCGCTGTCACAACAGGTCGGGCAGCGATGAACATTCCCTGCGTGCGGGGCCGGCAACAACGTGCTCCTGAATGCCGGTCAATGCAGCCAACCCATGTTGCAGTTGCACCCAAGCTGGCGAGCTTATTCATGACCCAATCTGCGACAGGCTTCATGGAGACTTTTCTGCACGGCCCAGAAAAGCCGGATCGACGATCTCGTCCTGGATGGGGCGCGGTCATATCGCTTGGCCTGGGCACCTTCGGGCTGGTGGCGGCAGAGCTTTTGCCTGCCAGCGTGCTGACGCCGCTCGCGCATGATCTGCATATCACAGAGGGTGCGGCTGGACAGACGATGACAGCGACTGCGATTGCCGCAGCGATTTCCGCGCCGCTGATCGCCTTCATAACAAAGCGCCTCGACCGCAGAGTCGTCCTGTGGGCGATGATGCTGCTTCAGATCCTGTCCAACCTTCTGGCAGGGGTCGCGTGGTCGCTGCCGGCTTTCCTGGCGGCACGCGTGGTGCTCGGCATTGCGCTTGGAGGCTTCTGGTCGATTTCGGCATCGCTGGCGATGCGACTGGTTCCAAATCACCTCCTGCCGCGCGCACTATCAATCATCCTCACCGGCGTGTCGGTCGCTATCGTTTGCGCGCCTCCAATCGGCGCCTATGTCGGCGACATCTGGGGATGGCGAGCCACCTTCATGATCGCCGCAGCCGTCAATGCCGCTACATTGCTGGTGCAACTCGTAACCCTTCCGACGTTGCCGCCGGTTGAAATGGCTGGAATCCGCGGCCTGCTGCATGTGGTCAAGAAGCCAACCATCAAGGTCGCGCTTTTGGTGGTGCTGCTGGTGGCTTCTGGGCACTTCGCCAGCTTCACCTATGTCCGGGCTTATCTCGAGATGATTCCCGCGCTCCATATCGAGACGATCTCGCTGCTGTTGCTCGTTTCGGGGGTATGCGGATTCTTCGGGAATTTAGCCGGCGCGTTCCTGGCCAAACACAGCCTCAAGGCGGTCGCGGCGCTGCCGCCGCTGCTCATGGCGATAGCCGCTGTCTCGTTGCTGATGCCTGGAGCATCGGCCTTCACCTCGGCCATTGCGGTTGCTGTATGGAGTTTTGGCTTCGGTGCGGTCCCGGTGGGAGTACAGACTTGGATGGTGCTGCGCGCCGTTCCCGAACAGGCCGAAAGCGCCGGTGTGCTGATGACCTCAACGTTCCAAATTGCCATCGCGGCCGGCGCGATCTTCGGCGGACTGCTTGTGAATAATGCGGGTGTCGCCAGTGTGTTCGCCTACAGCGCGGTTGCCACTTTCCTTGCCGCCCTCACAGTGCTCCTATTCGGGCCGAAACGCGCAACCTAACCTCTGACGGGGCGGGCCCACAGCTCAGCGCTTGCGATGCAGCCGCACCAGCCACGCGGCGCGATCCTGCCCCACACTTTGTCGGTCAGGCCTGGTCTCGCCTAGGCCACATGGATCGCGGGCTACTGCCGAGGGGGCTTTGACCAGTACCGGGCGCCTCGCCGGCCCTAGCCGTTCGCGGCTCCGGGCAGTGCATCAGCGTTCGCCCGGGCGGAGTTGGTCAGGTTACGCAGCCCGGGCGAGCGCGGTCGCGCTTGGCAGCGGGGGCGACCGGGCGCCGTTCTTGAGGTGCCCACCCTCCAGGTCTCGATTTGGAACTCCGCGCGAAACGCCGGGCCGACCGTAGGTCGACTTGTGCGCGCCACCATCCTACGAAACCGCCGCTGAGAGAACAGCATTCCCGGCAGCACACCTGCATGGCCCTAATCTCAATTCCAACCCACACGATAGGCTGCGCGAATGCCGGCCAAAGAGAAGGCGCACGCAGAATGTCGCTCGCCAAAGGAATTTACCAAGCGTCAACTCACTGTCAACTCGTTAATCCTCTCTTTGAGAGCGACCTGACCAGCTTGCTGTCGACGGCAAGCGAATGCGATGTACGGGATCGGTAGCCCATCAGCGAGCTCTGCCACGCCAGGGGGTATGGTCGACCGACAGCGACAGCTTTGGCAAGCACCTGCGCATGCCGCCGCCTCATCGCAATGCGACTTCGCTTCAGCGCCGGAACGGCGTTTTGCTGGTTTCGCAACCTCCGATCGTGGAGATCGACAGCGCTTCGTTCAGTCCGAAACTAAGGACCTTCTGCGGCGATGGTCAAACACATCACGGACAATGCCGCCAGAAGGCTTGGATTTCTATCCTCAAAGCCGCGCGCAAGGCGATGGTTGCAAGGCTTGGCGATTGCCCCCAGATGGTACGGAGCGGGCGATTTTCTAGGTACCAGCTATGTCGTCGGTCAGGTTCGCTTTTTTTGGCGAGCGTCACTATCGATCCGAAAGTCGGGGCGACGTGGTGCTCAGCGGACGTCGCGTCGCTCGATCTGCGATCCAACCCATCAGCGCTTCCATCGGTCCTCGCGGGAATAAGCGCAGCCAAAGCACCGCGAAAGCGCTTACAACCACGATGAAGCCAAACAACGCGGACAGCGAGTGAGCTCTTCCAAGCATAAATATTCCCAGAATGTGCAGAAGATAGGCCGTCAGAGGCATCGAACCGACCGCGATTATTGGCGAGACCAGCTTTCGCACGAACGGGAGCGCATCCATAGCAAGCGAGCAAGCCGCCACGATGATCATTGCGCAACCGGCGCTGCCAAAAATCCAAAACGTCGTCTCGCTATGAGGCGAGGCAATCCATAGCCAACTCGCTGTGAGCTCGTCCACATCCAGCATCCACCAGTGGTGAGGACTCACGTCAAGTTCTTGCAAATTTGCCAGCTCTGCGCTTACGCCAGGCATCAAATGCAGCGCAAGCCAGGATCCTCCGAAGCCCAACACGGCCAGCGCGACGCCGGCTACACCAAGGCGCAAATGCATTGCGCGCGTGCGAAGGTCAAAGCGCGCAATGGCCATGCCGGCGATCAGCAAAGGAACCCAGGTCAAGGCGGGATAAGTGCCGCTGACCAGGAGGGTGAACACCTCGGGGTCTGAGCTCCCGGAGCCAAGCATTTTGAGAAGGAGGAAACGCACCTGCGGGAGAACCAATGCTGTCACCGCCGCGAGCAACCCGAGCCGCTGTGCGCTGAGCCGATATAGCGGCAGGACCAACAGGAAGCAGACGCCGTAGTATGCCAGAATGACCGCGACAGGCGCGTTGACATAGGTGAGGATTTCGCCAAGGGCGAGCAGGATAAGGGCGCGGATTGCAACCTTGGCAATGGCCTGTCTACCGGCTAGCGTCGATTTCCGCGGGTTGCGGCCGGTAATCAGGATGAGCGAAAACCCGGTTATTACGGCAAACAGGACGGACGAGCGCCCAAAGGCGAAGTCCATCACACTCCCGACCACTCCTTCGCCGTTTAGGGGACCCACATGGACGGCATACATGCCGAAGACTGCCAAACCGCGAGCAAGGTCGATGCCGACCAGCCGAGCTGCAGCCCACCCGTCTCGTGACCCGCTCCCGAAGATGCGGTGCGGTATTGCCATAGTGGAATTCCTTCGTTGGTTGCGTCCATCGCGGGACGATAGGAGGGCCGTCGGCTGCTGCCGGGGTCTCGCCCCAGGGCGCAAAGCTCGTGCCAAATCCGACAGATCGAGCTATAGCCTGCGGCAATCAAAGACTTAGGCCCCCGAGACTGTGGCGCGGACCTGACAATTCCGACACCTGTGTCGCGGAGCCGACGTGTTGGACGGATGGCCGGCCCGGGGGCTCACTGAACAGGCTGCGAGAGGCGCAGCGACAGCGGATTATCCGACCAGCATGCCGCGCGGGCCCAGTGATCGCGGCCAGCTTCAGCCCGGTGGTAAACCGGCAGCGCAAAGCCCCCCTGCCAGATCACCTTCTAGATCCGCCCAAACAGAATGAAGGCCCAAACGATCGGGTTTCAGGGCCTCCTGGGCCCCGCAGAGCGGCGGACGGAAGCGCTTGCGCCTCGGAAAGACCGGTGGCAAGCTCACCCGGCGGGAATTGAGGCCGACGGCTCACCGGGGCGATCCACCTGAGTCGGAATGGACTGCGGCGAGATGGAAGCGTCTTGCTTGGCAAGGCACGATCGCTCAGGTGGCCTGGCAGGGGCATGACCGCCCGAAGAGGCCGGACTTATGCGGCATCTTCCGCGCCGTGCAAGAGCTCAGCATTAAAAACCAGCGCAGCAGAACACCAGCTGCAGCAGCCACTCTCATCTTCTGCTCTTTACCCCGTTGAGGTTTTCTCGCCGAGGCCGACAAGCCGCCTCTTGAGACGGCTCGACAAAGTTTCGGTGTCGCCGAAGACCATCTCCACATCCTCGCGCGAGACGACATCCCCGCCATCCCGTGCCAGGCTCCGTTGAGCCAGACGGCGGACCATTTCCTTGATATAGGCCGCGCTGCTGTTTTCCGACCGTGCGACGACATCCGCAAGCGCTCCGTCTTGGAAGACGAGCGCACGACCATACAGCGTGATCAGCCGCTCGCGGCAGCCGGCGTCGGGAAGCGGGATCTCAATTGCTTCGTCCACCCGGCCTGGGCGCGAGGCGAGCGCGTCCTCAATGTCGTCCGGCCGATTCGTCGTAAGGAGGAAGAGGATATCTGCATTTGAGCCAAGACCATCCATTTCGTTCAACAGACGGTTGAGCAGTCGTTCAGCGTTCGGGCTAGATACGTTTTCTCGCGACCGACCCACCAAGTCGACGTCCTCCAGTACGACGATGCTCGGCTGAAGCGTGCGGGCCAACGCTATGTAGAACCCAATCGCCGCTGTCTGCTCAGCCGTAACCAGAATAGTAGTGCGTCCGGGCAGGTTGGCAGAAACATAACGGATGACGTGCGTCTTGCCTGTACCAGGGGGACCATGAAGCAGAATACCCTTTTGCGCGTGCTGGCCGAGGCGCTTCAACCCCTCTCGGTGTCGATCATGGTCGAAGATGTTGGCATCAAGACGCGCCATAGTTGCTTCCGAAAGCACCACGTCGTCCCGGGGTACGGCAGGCAGGCGATGAACCCGCATCGCTCCCCGCATCCCCCAGTTGCGTGCATCGTATTCAAAAGAGAGAACCTTGCTGCGGTAGTATTGCGAGCTTTCGCCTGCCGCCTGGATTTTGCTAAGAAATCCGCGCGAGAAGGCAGATGCATGCTCGCCAGGCAGATAAGCGATTTCCACTTGAACCGTTCGGCCGCCCCAGCGGTCAAAAAACTGCGACAGGAGGATCGCTACAGGCTCTTCGCTGATAAGGAATAGCCACAGGCCATTGTGCAGTGCCGCGTAGGGCACGTCTTCGCCGATATCCATGTCCTGATATTGCAAGGGTGTCACCGCAATGACGGTTCCACCCTCGCGAATGACCATGTCGGACAGCTTCATGGCATCGGACTGGTGCCGCTGGTGGACGCCGATGAGCCTGGGAGACAAGGGCGCAATCTGCTCTTCAATGACAGTTTGAACGTCCGGCAGCAAATGGGCAGCAAATTTTCGGCGCGAGCTGGCGAGACCTGTCAAATCATCGGTTTTGAAATGGCGAATTAGTGCTTGCCAGACATAGCAATCGATATCGGTCACAGCAGAATCCTTTGCGAGTTGAGGTGAGCGGAAGCTCTGCATCGAGCGCCGTTAGAGCCGGCTAGGCTCTCCTCGCATTCGCGCCCGTCCCACCGACAAGATCATTGAAGCAAATTGCGTGCCCGTGGCACTCCGTTGCGTTCTGCCGGTTCGCGCTAATCAGCGGCACTTGTTCCTGACGTTTGGGTCGGCCTTGCGACAATTCTGGTCCAGTTTCCGACACAAGAAGGTTTCGATGGACGCCTCCGGCGTTGGAAAGCAAACCGCGCAATGACCGTGACCGAGCCGAATTCGATCTTCATCGACGCTGGACCATGGCAATTCCGAAGAAAGGCCGCCATGAACTGCTGCCACAGGCCTGCGTTCGCGTCAGTCATGCCTCTGCGAACACGGCTACGCGCACACCGTGCCCCTTCGCTGCGGTGATGCCCGCGGCCGCGCCGTGCGCATGTGCTTGCGGTCTATGGTGCATCGTTTGCCAGCCTGCGGAAGCTCAAGCGCTACACACCTGACCTCGAAACTTTGGTGCAGAAGCAGCTTCGTTGCAAATGGCATGCCTCTTGCTGCTCGTGCTCGGAACCCATTGAACACGATGAAAGCCGATACCGAACCATGGCTGGCACGCCAAGCTCTAAACGATCGACAAAGACGGCGGCGGTTGTCCTCGCTAAGCATTGGGCATCGCCCGGTTTGGAGATCCGAGCATCTGGAGCCGAGCCGTTCCCCATACATCCGACGGGGGAAAGAGTGGGAAGCCGCGTAGGCATCGTCTCGCACCTCGGCAGCACCCCAGCGCGGCAATCCGCCAGCCTCAGTAAAATCCAGTGCGCCAGTTTCTTCAAAAGGAGCAAGTTGATGACCGGTCAGAAGAAGGTCCCCTTCGTCACGTTTCTCACGCGTGTTCGCGATGATTCGGTCCAGGGGCCAAATCCATATCGTTGGGAAGAAAAAACATCCGACGACTACTTTGCCGGCAAGCGTGTGATCCTGTTCTCGCTCCCTGGCGCTTTCACCCCGACATGCTCGACCTACCAGCTGCCCAATTTCGAAGATCTCTACGAGGATTTCAAGAAACAAGGGGTCGACGCGGTCTACTGCCTCTCGGTCAACGATGCCTTTGTCATGAATGCATGGGGAAAGTCCCTGGGGCTGCAGAAGGTCGAGCTGATCCCGGATGGGTCTGGCGAGTTCACGCGCAAAATGGGCATGCTGGTTGCCAAGGACAATCTGGGCTTCGGAATGCGCTCCTGGCGCTACGCGGCTCTGCTCAACAATGGCGTGGTGGAGCAGTGGTTCGAGGAGGAAGGTTTCTCCGATAACTGCGAGACCGACCCCTATGGCGTCTCATCCCCGCAGAACGTCCTTCAATCGTTGAAGGACGCGGCGTGACCTGGTGCAGATCGACCATGCGCAACTGCTTTTTGGGCGACGCTATGGGACGCAAAGGGCGAGGCTCTGAAGCCCGCGGCCCGTGAGGTCGTTCAAACGGTGACGCGGCTTTGCAGCGTCGACCTGTGAGGGATCCAATTAGCCACGGCCAAGAGCTTCTTTGACAGAAACACCGAACCGATTATGAAATCGTCCTTCAGCCTTCTTCAGAAACAGTCTCTTGCAGCATCGCCTCAGCTCATCGAGTCGATTCGTCTGCTGCAACTGACGCATGCCGAACTGCATCAGTTCGTGGACCAGGAGCTCGAGAAAAATCCGCTGCTGGAGCATGCGCCAAAAGACGAAGGGCTGTCCGGCGAGGCTGAAGGACCGACTTGGGCAGGATCGCCGGACCTGCCCAGGCAAGGGAAGTCCCAGCCGAGCGCGACAAACGCCACGCCGGGCGAACGGCCTGCCTACGAGGAGTTTGTCGCCCTAGCCGAAACGTTGCACGACCATGTCGCTCGTCAGATCTCCCTCACCGCCTTCACACCGCATGAGCGGCTGATAGCTCATCAGCTCGCCGGTCATCTGGATGACACTGGCTATCTTCGGGTAAGTCCTTCCGACCTGGCTGAGACCCTAAACGTCGGGCTGGCTCAAGTGGAACGGGTGCTGGGCGTCTTGCAGCGCCTCGATCCTCCGGGGATCTTCGCGCGATCGCTCAGCGAATGTCTCGAGATACAGTTGCGCGAGAAAAACCGCTTCGACCCGGCGATGGCGGTTTTGGTTGCCAACCTTGAGCTGCTTGCGCGACGCGATTTTCAGGCATTGAAGCAGCGCTGCGGCGTCGATGAAGAAGATCTTCTCGACATGCTGCAGGAAATCCGCGCGCTTGACCCCAAGCCTGGAAACACATTCCAGTCTGGAACGCCGGAGTGCGTCATACCGGACGTATGGGTGCTGCGCTCGCCCGGAGGCGGATGGCAGATCGAACTCGATCCGAACACGCTGCCCAAGGTGCTGATCAACCAAAGCTATGTCGCGGAGGTTTCCTGCCGAGCCGCCAAAAAATCGAA
The DNA here is from genome assembly GCF_055811195.1 of Mesorhizobium sp. WSM4823. Lineage (NCBI taxonomy): Bacteria > Pseudomonadati > Pseudomonadota > Alphaproteobacteria > Hyphomicrobiales > Phyllobacteriaceae > Mesorhizobium > Mesorhizobium sp. WSM4823. The sequence continues at coordinate 47,997 of NZ_JBVVQL010000018.1, read as the reverse complement.
GGACATGACATTTCTCAATGAATGCTTGCAAAACGCGAACTGGTTGATCCGCAGCCTCGATCAGCGCGCCAAGACGATCCTTAAGGTCGCCACGGAAATCGTGCGCCAGCAGGATGCTTTTCTGGAATATGGCGTCGCCCACCTGCGGCCGCTCAATCTCAGGACGGTCGCTGAGGCGATCAACATGCACGAGTCGACTGTCAGCCGGGTCACGTCGAACAAGTACATGGTTACCCCACGCGGTGTGTTCGAGCTCAAATATTTCTTCACTGTCGCGATCGCCTCCTGCGAAGGCGGTGACGCGCACTCCGCTGAAGCTGTTCGCCATCGGATCAGAGCGATGGTCGCCGAAGAATCGCTTGATAACATGCTCTCTGACGACGACATCGCTGACCGGCTCAAGGAATGCGGCATAGATCTCGCTCGCCGCACGGTTGCCAAATATCGCGAGGCGATGAACATCCCCTCCTCTATACAGCGGCGCCGGGAAAAGCGCTTGTGGCGCGACGGCGATCAAGGCCTCAAGGCCTCGTGATCAAGAGTGGCCCCTAGATCAAACGTAATGCGTTCTCCGCGTTCGTGCTCCTCCGGGCCGAAGCAACTGTCGAAATCGCGGCATTCCCGGCAATTGGGCGCTGGACATAGCGAGAACCCTTCGGCCTCACAGAGTTTGCGGTAAAAGTACTTCTTCCATTTCATGTTTCGTGTGTTGCCGGCCGCGAGCATCGGAAAATGCGTGGCAAGCAGGCGGTTGAGCTCGGCCCGATTGAGAAGACCAAGATCCTGCCACAGATGGTCATCGTGCATGGCACGCCGGGCAACGATCTTGGCGAAGCGCGCGCTCGCCGGCTCGCTCGGCCGGGCATGCGCCAGCAGCAGGTCGCGCAGAAGTTCTTCCTCCATGCCCGGCTCAGGATCGCTGACATCTTCCAAGGATAAGGCTGCCAGTGCGGTTGCGGACAAACCCCGGGGCAGGACCTGGCGCAGCTCGGCGAGGGACAGGCCTGTCGACTCCGTCGCAGTCGCTTCGCCAGCCTCGACCTCTTTGAGCGCACACGAGAGAACGCAGGCAAGAACATGCTCGTCGAACCCCCTCTCCGGCTCGATGGCGGGGCATTGGCCGGCGCCGATACATGCGTCTTTATGGGCGGACATGGTCCCGTTCTCCTGGTTTGTTTTCGCGATGCAGCGGCCAGCCTTGACCAACACTGGGTCCGACTACGGGAACGCGCCGGCGCGTGCTCGACTCCAGTACAGCGGCCGCGGGTCGACCGCATGACCAAGCCTCGAGCTGGCCTTCGAAGTCACCGCGCTAGACCATGACCCATAGCGTTGTTGATGGGGGATGATCCGGTCTCCCCAGCTCGGTCTGGCAGCATTGTCCCTGGTCGAAATTTCCCAACCGGGTCTGTAACACGATCTGACCCGGGTTCAGGATGATGAGCGGTTCTGCCAAGCTCCAGCAAGCGACGCAGACCGGCCTTCTTGGTACGCTGGTGGTGGAGAGCAGAGCACGGTCGCGGCGTGGCGCGGTTCCCTGCCGGCCCATCTTTCCCTTGGAGTTGTCGAGGTGGCGTTGGAAGTTTCACAGTCCGTAGTCATACTGATGCGGTTGCGTGGTAGTGAAGGCATCGTCATGAGAAGCAATGCGACGCTTGCCCAGTGCATAGACCGGATCGTCCGGATAGGGTGCTCCAATCGGCTGTCGCGTGCCGAAGCGTTCTGCCTCCAGGACCAAGGTTGGGATCTGCTCCTCCAGCCAGTCATAGACAACGGTCCGTTCGGCAATTCGCCACTCCCCTTCCCGCTTTTGAAACAGATCGCAGTAGCGCCCGCACAAAAAGATCTGACGCACTTCTCCGTCTTTGTCCGGTCCGCGTTGCAGCGCGGTGAAATAGCTCTCGACCGTGGCCTCCGCCGCGTTGATGAATTCGATCAGGATGTTCGTGATCTGATGGATGTTGCGCGGTCCGGTCTTGAAGACATCGAGCGCATACCGAATGAAGCCCTCGGCCGAGCCGCGATACGCCCCGTGGCTGTCATGCGCGTCGGGCCAGTACGCGCTGCGCAGCACCGCCTCATCGGCGCGGTCTGTCCCGCGGCAATACCGAAAGAGGCAGTCGCGGATCGCCTCGCGGTCGAGCAGTTCGATGATTCTTGCTTGGCCCGACGGGTCTGTCGCAGATTCGGCGGTTCTGACCTGTTCCGGGACCTCTGTCTTCGGTTTGAGAGTGGCCTTCGAAACGATTCGCGCAGCGGGGGGATCGTCGATTTCCAGCGCAAGTTCGGGGCAGGATCGCACCCCATCCGACGCAAGCATTTGCTCCCCGTTCGCAACCTCTATGTCACCGGGCAGGATGTAACCTGCCTCGTCCAGCTTGAAGACTGCCGGGGCTCGCGCCCAGCATTGCGCATGACCCTGACATCTGGCTTGGTGAACGATGATGCGCAAGGCGACCTCCAACGTCTGTGCCCCCGGGCTTCAGGCCGGGCTAGGTTTAGCCCCACTCCAGGATCAGATTTTCAATCCCGAACAGTTGGCCGCCATGGGTGATGGGTGCTGTTCCCTCCTTGATCCGAAAGGGCGGCAGGCGCGCCAGCCATTCCTCCAGGCCAATGACAATTTCGCGGCGGGCAAGATGTGAGCCAAGGCAACGGTGGGGACCATAGCCAAAGGCGGCGTGGCGGATGCCTTCTCGCGTCAGATCGACGGTGTTGGGGTCTTCGAATTCCGCCGGGTCACGATTTGCAATCATTGTGGCGCAGGAAACAAAGTCCCCCTTGCGGATCGGCGCGCCTTCGAAGTCGATATCTCTTCGTGCCACGCGGATCAGATGGACGGTCGGAAAGGCGCGCAGCAGTTCTTCGGCTGCGCGCACGATCCGGTCCGGTTCTTTTCGGAGCAATTCCTGATCTTCCAGGTTTCGCGCGAGATAGGCCAAGTCAAAGCCTATGGCTGTAGCGACCGTGTCGAGCCCGGCCACCAAAACCAGCACGCCAATGCCACGGACCTCCTGGTCTGTCAGCCCGCGGCCCTCGACCTGCGCCTGCACAATGAAGCTCATGAAATCGTCAACGGGCTTTTTGCGGCGCATCGCCGCCAGCTCGTCTATGAACGCTACAATCGTCCGAGCCGCCGCCGGCCTTCTCACATCATCGCCGTGGAGCAGATCTCTCGCCCAGGCAACAAACGTCTCAAGACGGTGCTCCGGCAGTCCGATGAAGCGAAGGAAGATGCTGACCGCGAAAGGAAAGGCGAAATCCTTCATGACATCGCAGCTTGTGCCCGACGAGGCGATCCTCGTGATAAGCGCTATCGCTCGCTCGCGGATGGCGGGCTCCAGTTCCGTTACACGCTTCGGCGAAAAGAGCGGATTGAGCAATGAGCGAAAGACTGCATGGGAAGGGGGATCGAGTTCGAGCGGGATCGTCGGCCAGTCTTCGCCCAATGCGGATGCGAAGACGTTGCGATGACTGGAAAAGTTTTCGGTCTCCTGCAGCACCCGGCGCTGATCTGCGGCGCGAGTGATGACCCAAGCACCCTCCCCGGTACGCGTGTTCCAGGGCGAATAAAAGATTCGCGGTCCGGCATGCACGCAAGCGATTGCTGCGTGCGGGTCGCCGTTGGGCGCCGGAGCCATGCCTGGCGACGAAAAGAGGCTGAAGTCGCCTACCATTTCCGGCGGGACATGATCTGGAACCGGTTGGGTCGCCATTTGGTTCTCCTGAGTTCAGGCGTTTACGCTCGGTTGAGATCGCAAGGCTGTTCGCCACCGCTGGGCACAATGCACCGCCGACATGCCTCCGATGACAAAATCGAGCAAGTTGCGTGCCGAGCAAGCGCACCATCGGCACCCCGCTCATTCTGCGTTGCGGCGGTCCGTATGGGGCTGCCATTTGGCGGGCATCAGACATTCTTGTCCGGTCCAGACACGACAGGATGGCGCATGCAGATCGAACGGGGAGCCTAGTGGACCGAGGCCGAGTATCGATCGAGGTTACCTGCCACTCCGGACGCAGCTCGGCGGCAGAAAAGCCGCTCGCCGCGCGCCCTCCACAAGCGCCGTAGCGAGCGAGCGGCTTTGCGTCGTCGTCGACACTTTCTCGATAACTCGGATTGCTGAGACCAATCCGAGGGAGGCTCGAGGACCGACCTGAAACGCACATTGCTGGCTGAGGTCAAATCAATAGGGCAGCCCGTCAGGCTCGCGACGCTATTTCCCAGCTACAGCGGTCAGCCGCGCGGCTAGAAAAGCAAGCCGTTCTGATTTTTATCACCCCGTTGCTAACGCCGCAGACGCGGGACATCTGCACCGAAGCCGGCATTAATTTTCTGGATTTCGAGGGAAATTGCGCCTAGCTTTTGACGGGATCTTTGTCAAACGCATGGTGTGCCAACAAGCCCATATTTGGTGAATGCCGTCTACAGAATTTCATTGTGAGGCCGGCTTTCAGCATTTGCTGAAAATACGTACAGCAGTGAAATACTAGGCGGAGGGGCGCAGTTTGGAAGAGGAACCAACTACCCGCCGGAGCCGATGATCTCCATCGCGAACTCGTCAGGCACGAGTTCCGCGTGAAATGCGCCCGCAAGCTCCGATATCCAGTCTCTGACAAAAACAGTTTACCCAATTCAACGGCATTGGCGCTGAAATTCATCCACCAGCTGTAACGCGCACCGATTCCGAACATGCCCTCCATATCGATGCGAACGCGCATCTAACCGGGGGGGAATGCGAACGACCCAGACGCTCATAGCAAGTACCATGTGTAACACCCCGTGTGTGGCACTCGGGCCGGCCCAAGCCCCAATTTTCCTTGGCCAGAGGCGGAAGAAGACCTATGTCGGGCCGCGCATCAGCATCGGGACGCTAGCTTTTCGAGCTCAGCATCAGACGCCGAGGCCCCCTGCTGCTGATGGAAAATTCGAGGATGCCTTTGTGGAGGCCGTGCTCTGGAAATTTGATTCAGCCGCCAATCGACTTCACCTGGACCAATTCCTGCCGCCGCTGCCGTAGATGGCGGGCACCCGAAAAATTGACTGACACACACCCGCCGGCGGCCAGCGGACGCGTTGTGCCTGCATTGAGCAGCTTTACCGCGGGGTTCGGGTTGGGGCTCACCGCAACGGCAGCGATGGCGGCCATTCTCGCCAAACGCGGATACGCTCGTGGGAATGGAGCCTGTGCCTGGAGGCGATCCGCGGCGGCCCCCAAATCGCAGCTGTGCCCTGGTTTGCGTTCGCGGCACAGCGATGGTCGGAAAAGTTCAAAGTAGCGGCCCGCACACCGCGCGAGAACGGAAATCAAGACGCATCGGTGTTGCCTCAGGCAGCGGTCGAACGGGGAATGCGCGGGAGGTTCTCGGCCAGTAACCGCCAGTCGTCGCGCTCGGGTGCGCCTTCCTCGCGCATCCCGAAGAACTGGATGATCATCTTGCCGTCAGCGCCATAGGCTTCAAGTGACGTGAGGTGGCCATCCCGGGTCGGCTTGCGCACGACCCAAACCTCGCGGATGTGGTGGGTCCTGAGATGCAGGCGGAAGGTCTTGTCGAGCACATTGATCCAGGGTCCGATCTGCTTGATCGTCTTGATTGGGCCGGAATGGATCTGGATGCAGCCACGATTGCCGACGAAGCACAGGATGGGCATCTCGTCTTCGGCCGCACGATGGAACATAGAGCCCAGCGCAGCATGGTCGAGCAGCCAGGCGTAGTCCTCGCCGACCATGCGCACCGCCTGGCGGCGGCTGAGGTTGAGCGCCTTCAGCATGCCGTAGAATTGGTGCACGTCGGTCAGCTGACTCCAGTGCTCGCGTAGGTCATCGACCGTAGCGGCTTGGTCCGGACTCTTTGCGTCGTTTTCGGCCGACCTCGTTTCAACCGAGAGGATCTGCTCCTGGTTGGAGGATTGGAGCTCGTCTACCAGTTTTCGATAGGCATGGAGATTTGAGGACGGTCTCAGATATACCTTGTGCACTGCCTCGCCTGCCGCGTCGAAGAACAGCAGCCCGCGGCGGATGTCCTCGGCTTCGCGTGTCTCCACGGCAAAGGCATGCGTCCACACCTTGGGGAAGATGCGCAAATCAATGTCATTGCCGAGCACCATGGCGCGATGGTTGCCAGTGAACACCTTGTCGTAGACGCCTATCTTCTCATGCATGGCACTGTCATTGCGGGTCAGCGCCATCACCTCGCCGACGGCCTCGAGACCGGTAAGCACATCATTGACGCGCGGCTCGATGCGCAGCGCGCCAAAACCGCAATGTGCCGCGTAGAGCTCCGCTTCCGAAATGCCCAGTTTGGCGGCGAGATCGCGGCCGCGGATGGTGGGACAGTCTTCGCGTGCACGCCGGATTGCCTCCGGCGAAAGTTCCCCGCGCTGGTGCATGTTTTAACCCCTGCGTTGCGCATATTGTCGGTGTTGGGAGCCTTAGCCCTCGCCACGAGGAGTCTCAAAAGGCGTACCAATTCCTGGAATCATCCCGGAAACCTCGCTTGCATGCAGTTCGACGAGGAACTCGGGTCCATGCAGGTGTGGCGAAACCGACAAATCCGACAATACGCGTCGATGCTCGACGTATACGCGGCAATTCCGAAAGCGGAATCCTGGGCGTGTTGAGGATGTCACGCTGTTCGAAAACGGCTTTTTCCATTGGCACGGTCCATGCACGGTAATCCGCAATTCGTCCGCATCGAGGAGAAACGAGCCATGATCACGCTCACCGACAAGGCGGTTGCCGCCGTCAAGACCGCTCTGTCCGCCGCTAGCGAGCCCGCAGACGGCTTTCGTATCATGGTTGAGGCCGGCGGCTGCTCCGGCTTCAAATATTCATTGGGCCTGGAGAGCGTCTCGCGCGAGGGCGACGCCATTGTCGAGACAGATGGGATCAAGGTGTTTGTTGACGCCGACTCCCAATCGCATGTCGCCGGCATGGCCGTCGACTTCGTCACGGGTCTCGAATCCTCCGGCTTTGTTTTCGACAATCCTAACGCGCGACAAAAGTGCTCCTGCGGCAAGTCATTCGGCTGATCGTCGAAGAAGGGAGAGGGCGCCTTCGGTGAGCTTGGCGGTGGCCCTGGTCCCGGGCCTGCGTTCAATCTGTGGAGACTTGCGCAGGCTCTGGATCGCACTCTCAACGGCGCAGGCTCGATGCGACCAGGCCGCGCTTGACGGCATTCCGCTCGATTGGAGACCACCGATGACAGTTGTCTATCTCGACAACAACGCAACGACCCGGGTCGATCCCGCGGTCGTTAATGCGATGTTGCCGTTCCTTACCGATCAATTCGGCAACCCTTCGTCGGCGCACCGTTTTGGCGCCTTTGCCGGCGCTGCTTTGGCAAAGGCGAGGCGTCAGTTGCAGGGGCTGATCGGGGCGCAGTTCGACGATGAGATCACCTTCACCTCGGGTGGAACGGAAAGCGACAATGCGGCCATTCTTTCGGCGCTCGAGGTGATGCCGGACCGAACGGAGATCGTGACGTCCGCTGTGGAACATCCTGCTGTGCTGACCCTGTGCGCTCATCTTGAGGAGACGGGCCGCGCTAAGGTGCACAGGATCCCGGTGGACCGCCATGGCCGGCTGAACGTCGATGCTTACCGGGCCGCGCTTACCCCAAACGTGGCGGTCGTCTCGATCATGTGGGCCAACAACGAGACTGGTACGATCTTCCCGGTCATCAAGCTCGCCGAATTGGCCAAGGAGGTCGGCGCCATTTTCCACACTGATGCCGTGCAGGCCGTCGGCAAGCTCCCGATCGACCTGAAATCAGCCCCTATCGACATGCTGTCGCTCTCCGGCCATAAATTCCATGGGCCAAAAGGGATAGGCGCACTTTTCGTCAAGCGCGGCGTGCCGTTCCACGCTATGATCAAGGGCGGTCACCAAGAGAGCGACCGGCGTGCGGGCACCGAAAACACGCCCGGCATAATCGGGCTCGGCATGGCCGCCGAACTTGCCTTGAAATTCATGGATGACGAGACCAAGCGGATAAAGTGGCTCCGCGACCGGCTGGAGAACGGGCTTATCCAGCGTGTCCCAAACAGCTTCGTCAATGGCGATCCCCTAGTGCGCTTGCCGAACACCGCAAACATCGCCTTCGAACGTATTGAAGGCAATGGGATCCTGCATCTCCTGGACCGCAAGGGTATCGTCTGCTCCTCGGGGTCCGCCTGCACATCAGGCTGTGCGGAGCCAAGCCATGTGCTGAGAGCGATGGAAATGCCACATGCGGCGGTCCGCTTCTCTTTCGCGCGTGACAACGGACAAGAAGACGTGGACCGGGCGCTCGAGGTCTTGCCTTCGGTCGTGGAGACGCTGCGCCACGCCCACAGTTCCGGGTCGAATGGACGCAGCGCCGATGCTCTCCAATGCGTTCCAGGTCTCAGCGGCAGAAGAACTGGCGTCCATTCGTGAGCAGCCAGGTCTTCTCGAGGAGGCCACCCTGCGCGAGGTCGAGCAGGCTCCCGGCGTTGCCTCGAGGGCGGAAAGCTTGCGACCGCCTGCTTGCGGCAGCCGGCTTGCCTGGGATCGAGATCGGGCACGCGGGCATGGGAACTGATGAGATCGAAGCAGTTTGCGCCGTGGTCATACGGAGTTTCCCGGTGCGGCTGACGGCATGGTGCCGGATGACCTCACACGATCTCAGTGCGTGGTCGAGAGCGGCGTCTGCGCTCTCAATCTGTCGTCCATCGGATGTCTAGCTCGTCACCAAGCGGGAGGAGCGCCACAGCCCATCGAGCATATGGTCGCGCGCGGCCGCCAGCAGCTCTGCGGCCTATCCTCTGCCTGGTGCTCGCGCCAGACCTCGGTCGCGGCAGAGCGCCAGGCAACGGAGCCCAGTTGTGTCGACGAGGCGATTGCGGCGCTGGCTGAGCGGCATTCGTTCATCAACCGCGGCTTTCGGGGCTGCATGTCGAATGTGCGACGAACGCAACAAACCACCGTTTCCGACAAGGGAGAATGCAATGAATTGTTCCGCTGACAGCAGTCCCATCGACGTCACCAACATACTCACGCGCCTGAAAGGCCTCTCATCCGCCGAGGAGTTCTTCGCTGTCCTTGGCGTCACGTATGATCCGAAGGTGCTCAATGTCTCGCGGCTGCATATCCTCAAGCGTGTGGGCCAATACCTTGTCGAGGAAGATTTCTCCGGTCTGCCCGACCAGGTGATTGCCGCGCGCATGCGCGCCATGCTGGTACGCGCCTACGAGGAATTCGCGATTTCCTCGCCGCTCACGCACCGGGTTTTCAAGGTGCTCAAAGATCATGATCCGGACAAACCTCACACGCCAGGCCGCACATTCGTTCCGTTCGACACGGTCCTGAAGCGGTTCGGCGAATAAGCCACATAGTTGCGACGCGACAATGTCGACAAGCCGACAATTCGGACGTCGAAACCGGGGGCTTCAATGGACACGGGCGCCCGCAAATGCCTGGCACGAATGATGCAAACAAGAACGCGCACCGCCAGCCCGCATCGGGATAACGCAGAGAACGCCAATGCATATCGTCGTCAGCATCAAGCAGGTGCCGGACTCGGCACAGATACGGGTCCATCCGGTGACGAACACCATCATGCGCCAGGGCGTGCCGACCATCATCAACCCTTACGATCTGTTCGCGCTGGAAGAAGCTCTCAGGCTACGCGACGCCTATGGTGGGGAGGTCACCGTGCTGACTATGGGTCCACCTATGGCCGAGGACTCCCTGCGCAAGGCGCTTGGCTACGGCGCCGATCGCGCGGTGCTTTTGACCGACCGCTACTTTGCCGGTTCCGACACGCTGGCCACCTCCTTTGCTCTTTCCCAGGCAATCGCGAAGATCGGCGATACGTTCGGCACGCCGGACGTGGTCTTCACGGGCAAACAAACGATCGACGGCGACACCGCCCAAGTCGGGCCCGGCATCGCCAAGCGTCTCGATCTGCTTCAACTCACCTATGTCGCGAAAATCGCCTCCATTGATCTTGCTGCAGGCGAGATCACGGTCGAGCGCCGTTGCGAGGGCGGCACCCAGAAGCTGAAGAGCAGGCTGCCTTGCCTCATCACCATGCTGGAAGGCACAAACGAGATGCGCCGGGGTTCGATCGAAGACGCGCTTTGCGCCGCACGTAGCCAGATTGTGAAATGGAGCGCGGCCGAGGCCGGCATTGAAGATCTCACCAAATGCGGCTTGCGTGGCTCGCCGACGGTCGTCAAACGCGTTTTTGCCCCTAGCGCCCGGTCGGAAAAGGCCGCGCAGATTGAGACCGCGGAGAAGACACTGCGCGATGTCGCCGACGAACTGATCGGTGCAATCTTCACCCGCCAGCCGGCGCTGGAACCGGAACTCGCCTTCGAGGGCGCGTGACGGCAAGGAGCAGACCATATGTCGAGCACGAACTCAGACGCCCCTCGGCAGCCCCCCGGCCGTGCCGGGATGAAGAAAGAGCTTCCCGAGCGTTTCAGGGACTATCGGCACGTCTGGGTTTTCATCGAGCTCGAACGCGGCCATGTCCACCCGGTATCCTTCGAGCTGCTGGGCGAGGGCCGCAAGCTGGCGGACGAACTTGGCGTCCAGCTCGCGGGTGCTGTGCTCGGACCCCCGGGAGATGCCACCCACAACGCAGTCGCCGAGGCCTTCGCCTATGGCGCCGATCTCGTCTACCTCGTTGAGGCGCCGCTGCTCGCCGCCTATCGCAATGAGCCTTTCACCAAGGCGATGACGGATCTGGTTGATACTTACAAACCCGAGATCCTGCTTCTGGGCGCAACCACGCTCGGCAGGGATCTCGCCGGGTCCGTCGCAACCACCTTGCTGACAGGGCTAACCGCCGACTGCACCGAACTCGACGTGGATGCTGACGGTTCGCTCGCCGCGACCCGCCCGACTTTTGGCGGTTCCTTGCTATGCACGATCTACACGCTCAACTACAGGCCGCAGATGGCGACGGTGCGACCGAGGGTCATGCCCATGCCGCAGCGGACCGACAGAGCGATCGGGCGTGTCATCCCGCACAAGCTGTCGCTCGCCGAGGACGACATCGTCACCAAGGTGCTGGGATTCCTTCCGGATAGCCAGTCGGGCATCGCCAATCTCGCCTATGCGGACGTGGTTGTTGCGGGAGGGCTTGGTCTCGGCGGAGCGGAGAACCTGCAGCTTATAAAGAGTCTCGCGCGCGTGATAGGCGCCGAATTCGGCTGTTCGAGGCCCCTGGTTCAAAAGGGCTGGATGTCGGCCGATCGGCAGATCGGCCAAACAGGCAAGACAATCCGGCCAAAGCTTTACATAGCGGCCGGCATTTCCGGCGCCATCCAGCACCGCGTTGGAGTTGAGGGAGCCGATCTTATCGTGGCCATCAACACCGACCCGAACGCGCCGATTTTCGATTTCGCCCACCTCGGGATCGTCACCGATGCGGTGCGCTTCTTGCCGGCTTTGATCGAGGCCTTCACCCGGCGGCTGTCACCGCACAGTCGCGACAAGCTTGCGAGCTAAGGCAGATGCAGATGATCAAGGAAGAGTTCGACGCCATTGTCATCGGCGCCGGAATGGCCGGGAACGCAGCTGCCTACACTTTGGCAAGCGACGGCTTGAATGTGCTCCAGTTGGAGCGAGGTGAATATCCGGGTTCTAAGAATGTCCAGGGTGCCATCATGTATGCGAACATGTTGGAGAAGATCATTCCGGATTTCCGCGATGATGCACCTCTCGAGCGGCATCTGGTTGAACAGCGGTTATGGGTTATGGACGACACCTCCCACACCGGAATTCACTATCGCTCGGACGACTTCAACGAGGTAAAGCCCAATCGCTATACGATCATCCGTGCCCAGTTTGATAAATGGTTTTCGCGCAGGGTGCGGGAGGCCGGTGCGACCGTTTTGTGCGAGACCACGGTGACGGACCTCGTCCGCGATAGTAAGGGCAAGGTGATCGGCGTCCGCACGGATCGGGCTGGCGGAGTGATTTACGCGGACGTGGTTGTTCTTGCAGAGGGTGTCTGCGGACTGCTTGGCACACGGGGCGGCCTGCGCAAGATGCTGAAGCCGCAATCCGTTGCGCTCGCAGTCAAGGAAATGCATTTCCTGCCCGAAGAGGTCATTGAGCAGCGGTTCGGCGTCAAAGGGGGTGAAGGCTGTGTGATTGAAGCAGTCGGCACGATCTCCCGCGGCATGGCCGGGCTCGGGTTCCTCTACACCAACAAGGAATCGATCTCACTGGGCATCGGCTGCCTCGTCTCGGATTTCGCCGCCAAGATGGAGAGCCCGTACGCCCTTCTCGACGCATTCAAAAACCATCCTTCGGTCCGGCCGCTGATTGCCGGTTCGGAGGTGAAAGAATATGCCGCGCATCTCATTCCCGAAGGTGGCTACAAAGCTATTCCGCAGCTCTTTGGCGACGGTTGGGTGGTTGTCGGCGATGCCGCGCAATTGAACAACGCCGTTCACCGCGAGGGCTCTAATCTTGCCATGACCTCGGGCCGCATGGCGGCGGAGGCTATCATCCAGGTCAAGAGACGCAACGATCCTATGACCAAGCGAAACCTCGCCCTATACAAGGCAATACTGGACAAATCCTTCGTGATCAAAGACCTGCGGAAATACAAAGACATGCCCGCTTTACTGCACACAAACGCCTCCAATTTCTTCACGACCTACCCTTGGTTGATGTCGCAAGCCGCGCAGAATTTCATGCGTGTCGACGGCACGCCAAAGATCGAGAAGGAAAAGGCGACGACGGCCGCCTTCATCAAGGCGCGCTCGCGCTGCGGGCTGATCAGCGATGCGGTTCGCTTGGCGTTGGCGTGGCGGTGAGGGCACTGACGACATGACGAACCCGGTGACGAAATCACGTGTCGAAGACAAGCTTTACCAGAACCGTTATCTGGTAGACCCCGGCCGTCCGCATATAAAGGTACGACCGCACGAGCAACCGAGCGCAAGTCTGCTCGCGCTGACCCACGTCTGTCCCGCGAAATGCTATGAGCTGAACGACAAAGGTCAGGTCGAAATAACCGCCGATGGCTGCATGGAGTGCGGCACCTGCCGCGTTTTGTGCGAGGCCAGCGGCGAGATCGAATGGAACTATCCGCGTGGTGGCTTCGGCGTCCTCTTCAAGTTCGGATGATCGGCCTTGGCACCCGTTTCAGTGGGTGTGCAGCTGTGCACCCCGAAGTTCGACAAAGCGCAATCTTGTCGGCACCATCGCGCCCGAAGTGCGGAGCGGGTGAACGCCCTGAACTGATGAAAAGGCGCTTGGGAGGAGCACCGCTGACCACAACCGCTGAGGTCTTTCCATGGCTCACATATCCCCGGATCGGGTCAACGAAAGACGTCGAGACACCTTCCGCAAACCCGCCAGTGAGGGGATGTTCGAAGCGGATGACTGGCTCAGGGGAATGTACGAGGTCTCGAAGGCTCTGATGGCTCCCGCCCGGCTGGAGGTTACGCTGGCCAACGTCGTGAACACTCTCCCGTCCTTTGTGCAAATGCGTCATGGAGCCATCTTTGTCCTGGAGTCAGAAGGTGAGCCGGAGATCGCCGCGAGTGCCGGCAGCGGCGCCCCATCAGGCACTCGCCCGGTCATACCAAAGGCCGCAATAAATCAAATTGTCGCTACCGGCACGCGGCTCGTCATCGCGGACCTCAGCACGTCCGAGTTTTTTCAGAGCGACCTTCAGACACGTCCTGGCGTCAATTTCCTCCCGATGGCCTTTATCGGCGTCCCGGTTAAGGCCGAGGACAGGATCCTTGGGACGTTGTCGATCGTAAGAGACAACGACTGCGGGTCCCGCTACGATGAGGACATCTGCTTCCTGACGATGGTGGCCGACCTCGTCGGCCGCACCGTTCGCCTCCATCGCGGCTTGACCAGCGATCGTGAGCGGCGCGTCGATGAGCTCTGGGGAGCGGAGACTTCGTCCGATAAGGCCCGGACCGACGCGGTCCCGCGTGCGCCTGTCAAAATTGATGGGATCATCGGGGAAAGCCCCGCACTCAAGCAGGTGCTCGAAACAGTCTCCATTGTAGCAAGGACGAATTCCACCGTGCTTCTGAGGGGCGAGAGCGGCACCGGCAAGGAGTTTTTCGCGCAAGCCATACACAGGCTCTCGCGCCGACGAGCGAAGTCTTTCGTCAAGTTGAACTGCGCCGCACTGTCCGAAAGCGTTCTGGAGTCGGAGCTGTTCGGACATGAAAAAGGTGCCTTCACAGGGGCAATTTCCCAGCGCGCCGGCCGTTTTGAACTGGCAAATGGGGGAACGCTGCTCCTCGACGAAATCGGCGAGATTTCGCCTGCCTTCCAAGCCAAGCTGTTACGCGTCTTGCAGGAAGGCGAACTGGAGCGTGTCGGTGGTAGCAAGACGCTGCAGGTCGACGTGCGACTTATATGCGCCACCAACAGGGATCTCGAATCGGCTGTCGTAAACGGGGATTTCAGGGCCGACCTTTATTACCGCATCAATGTGGTGCCAATCATCCTGCCTCCGCTCAGAGAGCGACCGGGGGATATTCCTCGGCTTGCGAACGCCTTCCTCGAGCGATTCAACAAGGCGAACCATCTCGAACTCGCCTTCGCGCCGCCGGCGCTCGAGTTTATCTCGCAATGCTACTTCCCCGGTAACGTCCGCGAATTGGAGAACTGCATACAAAGGACGGCTACGCTAGCGCGTTCAAGGACAATCGCTCCATCGGATTTTGCCTGCAACAATAACCAATGCCTGTCCTGGCTCCTTTGGAAAAGAGCTGATCATTCGCACAGCGGCAATACCGGCAACCAGCGCTTTCGAAGCAATATGATGCCCGCCGGATTGCCGATGCCGGGCGGGCGTTTCGGCGCCCCGCAGGACAACGTGCGACCCCATACTGCCGACCCTGCAAAGGAGGATCCCGCTCTCCCCGCAATAGGCCCGCGCCTGACGGAACGCGACCGGCTGATCGATGCGATGGAGAAGGTCGGCTGGGTTCAGGCCAAGGCCGCTCGTGTCCTCGGCGTCACGCCGCGACAGGTCGGGTACGCTTTGCGCCGACACGGTATCGAGGTGAAGAAATTTTAGCATCCTCATGACGTGGAGAACGAGAACACTGCGCCAGCTACGCGAACTGTGTCGGAGCCCAGGCCAAAGTAGCGCGAGCGTGTGATGCGGTCACGCCCCCTTTATCACCTGCCCTTTCCGTCGTCTTGCCGATCGCAGAAAGGAGAGCCACACCCTCCTGGATCGGAACCCTGCAGACTCAGTCGAGCAGTGGCAACTTCACCACGGACGAATGCGCGTGGCCGAGAGCCGGCTGAGCGGTCGGCGCGCGTGATCGCCCTCGGCGTAATTCCCGCCCGGTTTTGCGACAAGGATGTTGTCTTTCTTGAACTGATTGTCCGACCGGAGTCGTCTTCCTCACCTTCTGAGCGTGCCCCTGTTAGAAGTCCGACAAAGCTATGTCGGAGCAACTCCATGATCTCAGACGCGGAAACCCAATTCGTGAGCTAGCGCCACGTTTTGAGTTGGCATTGCTCTTGCGCTTCGAACGGCGACGTTAACCCGTAATGGAGCCGCTCAATGGCCGCACCGGCGATTTCAGTTGAGAGCCTGACCGGCGCGAGGGTCTCCGACCGGTTGCTGGTGAGTGCCCAGTCGGGTGGTTGCACATCTTCCTCCTGCGGAGCGTCGACAGGGCCGGACGATGTAGATCCGACCATCTGGGACAAGATCAAGGACCACCCGTGCTTTTCAGAAGAGGCGCACCACTATTTCGCGCGCATGCACGTCGCCGTCGCCCCGGCCTGCAATGTCCAGTGCAACTACTGCAATCGCAAATATGACTGCGCCAACGAAAGCCGGCCCGGGGTTGTCTCGGAAAGGCTGACGCCCGATCAGGCAGTACGCAAGGTGATCGCGGTCGCCAATGAAGTGCCGCAGCTTTCGGTGCTTGGCATCGCCGGACCGGGTGATGCCTGCTACGACTGGGAGAAGACGAAGGCCACGTTCGAACGCGTCGTCGGGGAAATCCCCGACCTCAGGCTTTGCGTCTCCACGAACGGGCTCGCGCTGCCGGACCATGTCGACCAGCTTGCCGACATGAATGTCGATCACGTGACGATCACAATCAACATGGTCGATCCGGAAATCGGTGCAAAAATCTATCCCTGGATCTTTTACGGTCACCGCCGCTATTGCGGCGTCGAAGGCGCCAGAATCCTGCACGAGCGGCAGATGCTGGGGTTGGAGATGCTCAGCGCACGCGGCATCCTCACCAAAATCAATTCGGTGATGATCCCTGGAGTGAATGACCAGCACCTGATTGAGGTGAATAAGTGGGTCAAGCAGCGCGGCGCGTTCCTCCATAACGTCATGCCTCTGATCTCGGACCCGGCGCACGGTACCCACTACGGGTTGACCGGACAGCGTGGCCCAAATGCAATAGAGATGAAGGCTCTTCAGGATCGTCTCGAAGGCGGCGCCAAGTTGATGCGGCACTGCCGGCAGTGCCGGGCAGATGCCGTCGGCCTGCTGGGTGAAGATCGTGGCCAGGAATTCACGATGTCCCACATCCCCGGTGAGCTCACCTACGATGCCAGCAAACGCGGAGCCTACCGGGAGCTGGTCGCGGACGAGCGCCGTGATCACCTGGCGGCCAGAACCGAAGCGCTCGGAGTAGTGAAGACATCGATGTCCGGAAAGTCCCTTCTCATCGGGGTGGCGACCAAGGGCGGCGGCCGCGTCAACGAACACTTCGGTCATGCGAAGGAATTCCAGATGTATGAAGCCTCGACGCGCGGGATCAACTTTGTCGGGCACCGCAAGGTTGAGCAGTATTGCCTCGGGGGTTGGGGCGAGAAGGCCACTCTCGACGGGGTCATCGCTGCGCTGGAAGGCGTGGACGTCGTGCTTTGCGTCAAAATCGGGGACTGCCCCAAGGATCAGCTCGCGGCCGCCGGCATCCGAGCAACCGACGCTTACGGCCATGACTACATCGAAACGGCAATCGGCGCGGTTTACGCCGCCGAGTTCGGCGTCCAGGCACGCGCGGCGACGGCCTGAACCCATCTCATCTACTCGAATCAGGAGTCAAAATGGCTTTCAAGATCATCGCATCCCAATGCACACAGTGCGGCGCTTGCGAATTCGAATGCCCGTCGGGCGCTATCAAGTTCAAAGGCGAGAGCTACGTGGTCGAGCTGCAGAAGTGCACCGAATGCGAGGGAGCTTTCGAAACGCAGCAATGTGCTTCGGTGTGTCCTGTGCCGAAGACCTGCGTTCCTGCCTGAGTCCACGGTTACCCACACAAGTGGCTGCCCCCGGGAATGCCTGCGCGCCTCATCAATGACAGTAGCCCTAGAGAACCAAGGATCCGCCATGTGGCTCGCACGCGAACAGGAGGTGGAAATCCGCAGACCTCCCCAATTTCAGCCGGGAGAGCGGGTCCGTGCCACTCGCCACGTTAGGAATGACGGCACCTATCCTGGCAGGGAGATCGGCGAAAATCTCGTTCGCAAGGGCGAAGAGGGTTATGTGCGCGACATCGGCACTTTTCTCCAGCAGTTCTTCATCTACGCGGTCGAATGGATCGACCGTGGGACGGTCGTGGGCATGCGATCGCGTGAATTGATGAGCCTCGACAAACCCGAAGAAAACGCCAAACAAGGAACAGCCGGATGAAAGTAATGATCCGCAGGACCGATTCCGGGTTGTCGGCGTATGTTCCCAAAAAGGATCTCGAAGAGCCGATCATCAAGTTCGAGAACCAAGACCTCTGGGGCGGGATCGTAACGCTCAGGAACGGGTGGCGGCTCCTTCTACCCGATCTTCCGCCGCATACGCGTCTGCCAATCACCGTCGAGGCAAGGAAGCTTCCGGGCGGGGAGTAATGCTGCCCGTCGATGAGAGGATCAAGAGGAAAAGAGCATGAACACGATCCCGACCTCGGGCCACCTCGTCGTCGTGCGGGACAGTTTCGCCCGAAAGCTGCTTGAGTTGGCCAGACAAGCGCTCGTCTCGGATCAGGTGATCCCATATCTCGGTCCGGGTCTGCTGCGGCTAAGCTCAGCGGAGTCGGCTGTACCGTGTACCCCGGAGGCCGTCGCCGCCGCACTCAACACGCGGGCGCCGGCCCCCTCGAAGATCCGCACCAACATGTGGTCAGTCGCGCAATTCATCGAGCAGCGCCGGCATCGCCGCACACTTCAAGCCTGGATGACAGATATATTCGCCGGGCCGACGATCCCGACGCTCCTGCACAAATGGCTCGCAAAGCTCCCGCTCTCCCTCATCATCGACAGCTGGTACGAAGGCGCCATGAGGACGGCGCTGGCTGAGACCGGGCGAACCGACGTCGCCGAGATACAAGGCGTCACGCGGGCGAACGAAGTTCGCGACATCTGGACCAGAACCTATGACTTGTTTGGAAGGGAGCTCGAGGCCGGAGCAGCGACAGAGACGGTTCTCTATGCGCCTCACGGCAGTATCAGGCCGGCCGGAAATTTCCTCATCGCCGATTCCGATTATGTCGAAGCCCTGACTGAAATCGATATCCAGACGCCCATTCCTGACGTGGTCAAGGAACGACGCGTCCACCGAGGGTTTTTCTTCGTCGGCTGCCGCTTCAATGATCAGATGCTGCGCATCTACGCCAGGCAGATCATGAAGCGCTCGGAAGGCCCCCGTTACGCGATCATGGATGGTGAAACGCTGACCAGAAACGAGGCCCGTTTCCTTGCGGCAAGCGGAATCACGGTGATCGACATGCCAGCGAGCGAAGCCGTGGCGCAACTCGCCGGCTCAGCGTCTTGAGCCGATGGTGGCCAGGATCACCTTGGAGGCAATCTTTGGTGTGAGTCGACCGGCTCGCTTCCGAAGGCACAAAATTCAGTCGGGGACATTCTGTGGGCAGTGATGCTGTTGGCGCGACCCTTCTCAAATCTTCCGCGCATGTGAAAGCGGCCGCGTGGGGCGGGGGCTTGAACATACTACTGCGCATTACGCGCATCAATTTGAGGCACCCGTGGCAGGTCGCGCTAGCTATCGGTTCGACGATCATAGCCGTGATCCTGCAGTTGCTAATTCCGTGGCTTCTCGGCTGGGCTGTCGACCAGACCCAGGTGGCAATCGGGAGTGATCTCACGGGGGAGGCCGCAGAACAAACGCTCTGGACTCTGGCTCTCCTGCTGCTCGCAGCGAGTTTGCTGCGCGGCCTCTTCACGATGGCGCAAAACTATTTTTCCGAAGCCGTCGGGCACCACGCCGCGTACGAACTGCGACTGGCTTGTTATGAGAAGGTCCAGCGCCTGAGCTTTTCCTTTCACGACCGGGTGCATTCAGCCGACCTGATCACCCTCGGCATCCTCGATCTCGACGGCGTGCGGATGTATTTTTCCACCGCTCTGGTTCGGTTGCTTATGCTCATCATGCTGATTGGGATCGGCGCGGGCATGATGATTTCTACCGACCCGGTGCTCGGTCTCATCGCGCTGAGCTTCATGCCTTTCGTGGCCTGGCGGTCGTCGGTCACACAGCTTAAGCTACGCGCTATCTGGCTCGAGCTGCAGGAGCGGCTTTCCGTCTTAGGCCGCGTTATGGAGGAAAACCTCGCGGGCATCCGCGTTGTCCGGGCGTTTTCGGCACAAGCCTATGAAATGGTAAAGTTCGACCGCGCCTCGAAAAATGCGCTCAAACTCGCCCACAAGCAGGTTAACGTTTATGTGACCAATACCTCGGCAATGACCCTCGCCTTCTTTTTCGCCATGGGGTTGGTTCTTTGGATCGGTTGCAACAAGGTCATCGCCGGCCAGATCAGCGCTGGAACGCTGACGATGTTTCTGACGTTCATGACCATACTGCAAATGCCCGTCCGCCAGATCGGGCTAATGGTGAACGGCTTCGCCCGCGCTTACACTTGCGGTTCGCGTGTATTCGGTCTGCTCGACCAGGACATCACGATCAGTGATGCTTCCGGTGCAAGACAGCTCGAGATCAGCGAAGGCACCCTGCGCTTCGACAATGTCTCGTTTGCATATCCCGGCGCCGGAAACCGCGTTATTCTGAAGAACATCACGTTTAGCGCCCATAGGGGCGAGACGATCGCGATCGTGGGTCCGCCGGGTTCGGGAAAATCGACCATCGCTCACTTAATTCCTCGCTTTTATGACGTGACTGGCGGCACCATCATGCTCGACGGGCAGGACATCCGCAGGGTGACCCTAGCTACGCTTCGCAAGGCGGTCGCCGTCGTCCAGCAGGATGCATACCTGTTCACCACCACGATCGAGAACAACATCGCTTATGGCGACCCCTGGGCGAAGCAACAGCGGATTGAACGCGCTAGCGAATCCGCCCAGTTGCACAATTACATCCTTGGCCTGCCCGCGGGCTACAAGACGGTCGTCGCCGAACGTGGTGGATCTCTCTCTGGTGGCCAGCGTCAGCGTCTCACCATAGCTCGCACGATGATGTTGCGCCCATCGATCGTCGTTTTCGACGACTCAACGGCCGCGATCGACGCCGCCACAGAGCAGCGCATCAGCGTGGCGATAGGGCGTTTCGCCAAAGATAGGGTGACGATCATCATCGCGCACCGGCTGAGTTCCCTCAAGCACGCCGACCGGATCCTGTTTGTCGACAACGGCGAGATCGTGGAACGCGGCACCCATCAAGAGCTTTTGGCCAAGCGAGGACGCTATAAGGCCCTTTATGATCTTCAGTTGCGCCCTGGAGATGACATTGCGACCACGTTTGGAGGCGCGCCCTGATGCCCAAGCGGCACGCCAACGAACTCGAAGTCGAACCGAATGATAGCGGTAGACGTCCTCCGCGCGCGGTCGTCGGGTCCCATCGCATCGAGGAGGAGATCTTTGGCCGAGCTTTTGACAAGAACATCATTCGCCGCATATGGGCCTTCGTTCATCCCTACCGAGCCATGGCAGTCGTCTCGCTTGCCACATTGTTGATTTTCACTGGCACGCAGCTTCTTATCCCGCTGATCATCCGCTACGCCATCGACCACGCCATAACTCCCGCGGGCGCTGATGCCTCCGCCCTGCTTAAGGCCGCCGTCGCGTTTGCGCTTGCCATTCTGGTTAATTTCGGGGCCGCTTACGCGCAGGAAACCGTGGTAGGGAAAATGGCCGAGAGCGTCCTTTTCGACATTCGCCGCGCCATGTTTGCCCATCTGCAGAAGGTATCGCTCTCCTTCATGGACAAGACCGAGGTAGGACGCCTGATGTCTCGCCTTCAGGGCGACGTCAACTCTATCCACGAATTTCTCGAAAACTCGATCTACTCCGTAGGCGACATCGCGCTTCTCCTCGGCATCATTTTTGTAATGCTGTCGGTCAACTTCAGCCTCGGCTTTCTGACGCTCTCGGTCTTGCCGGCCCTGTTAATTATTCGCATCGTGTGGCTGCCGCGTGCTCGCGAGGCCTTCATGGCTGCGCAAGAGACCAATTCAGTCGTCAACGGCGCATTGGCCGAAGCGATTCAGGGCGTGCGCACCGTCCAGTCCATGGACCGCCAGTGCGTAAACTTCGTATTGTATGACGATAAGGCACATGCCGACCTCCGGACTCACCTGACTGCTGCCAGGTATGCACAGGTCATGGTCCCGATCGTCGATGGCCTCACCGGTCTCGCCATGGCCGTCGTCATTGTGGTCGGCGGCTCCATGATTATGAATGGCCGCATCGGTGTAGGCGTATTGGTGGCCTACATATTCTATATTCAACGCTTCTTTGATCCAATTCGCTCCCTTACCCTGCAGTATTCAGTCATGCAGCGCGCAATGGCCTCCGGCAAGCGCCTGATCGATGTGCTCGACGTCAAGGTCGAAGTCCAGGACAAACGGGATGCGAGGGTCCTTTCGCCGGAAACTGACTGCTCGGTCGAGTTCAGGAACGTCACGTTCGGCTACGAGCCCAACCATCCGGTGCTGAAAAACGTCTCCTTCCGGGTCAATCCCGGCGAGACGGTCGCATTAGTCGGGCCGACCGGCTCTGGCAAATCGAGCGCGATGGCCCTCGTTCACCGCTTCTATGATGCTCAGCAAGGCCAAGTGATGGTCGGTGGACATGATGTGCGCGATCTCACACAGGAATCGCTAGGCAACCAGATCGCCATGGTGCTGCAGGAGCCGTTTCTGTTCACCGGCACGATCTTCGAGAACATCCGCTACCACAAGACGGAAGCCACGCGGGACAAAGTGATCGAGGCCGCCAAGGTGGTCGGAGCCCACGCTTTCATCATGAGCCTTCCCGACAGGTATGAAACTCAACTCGTCGAACGCGGCGGCAATCTTTCTCTCGGCCAGCGCCAGCTAGTCAGTTTCGCCCGCGCTCTCGTCGCCGACGCCAAGATCCTCGTTCTTGACGAGGCCACCGCCAGCATCGACAGCTACACGGAAATGCTGATCCAGAAGGCCCTCAGAAAGCTCCTTGAAGGCCGGACTGCGCTTGTCATCGCTCACCGTCTCGCCACAATCCGAGGTGCCGATCGTATCATCGTGCTTCAGAACGGCCGGGTTATTGAGACCGGCAACCATGAAAAACTGATGGCTATGGGCGGGCTCTATTCCAAACTCTATAACCTGAACTACTCGTCATTTGACGATATTCCCGAAGAGGGAGCCGATCCGAACGGACAAGCCGCCTCTCGTACCTGATGCTCCTTGCGAGCCGTATCTGATCGTCTAGCCCGCGCGCTCGTCCCTCCGCATGTGGCTCCAGCCGACGGGAAACATCTCGAGTGACACGCAGCAATCGTGAAGAATGATTGGCCATCACCGATCCAGGCACAACTACAACAGGACGCCCGCGGTTTCCCGCCCAACACTCGCCTTTCGCTCTGTGTGATGATGCGTTCGATCAGCGGCCGATAGTGGCAAACCTGAGCTTGCCAAAGTTCGACGAACGGAGTGGTCGCCACCGCCAACCCGCGCCGCTGCCTGCTGCAGATAGGCCAGTGTGGCGCGGATGATCCCGATCAGCTCACGGTAGAGTTCGACGCGGTTGGGTCGACCACGTGTGAACTGGATCTTGCGGGCACGCTTCTTGGCCGCGCGGCAATGATCGCGCCATGCCAAACCTGCGCTGCCGATCAAGGTATGAGCGTCCTTCAACAGGCGCGCCATGACCCGGACTGCGTCCCGCAGCAGGCTGCTGTCGCTCGGTTCGTGCGTGAGTGCTGAAGTCACGGTGCTGTCCAGCCGCACGACAGCGCCGTCTTCCGGCTTTGCCCGCCGGGCATTGGTCATCAGCACGCGATTGATCGCTTCCCAGGTTTCGGACCGGATCGCGCTGATCGTCTTTTGCAGCACCGACTTCTGCGGGCTCCATGACCGCGGCAGGCAGGCAAAGGCTCGAACGACGCGGAGTCCTTGAGATGGAACGCCAGCTCCTGGCAGCTCAGCTGGCGGTACTGCTTGAGCAACGCGCAACGCAAGACGGCTTGGCGGGCAGACCTTGCCGTCCGGGTGGCCTTGACGTCGTCTCGACCCAGGTCTCGGGCCACCAATCCGAGCAGATCACGATGTTTATCCAGCCATTACGACATCGCTTTCAGCTCGTGGCCGATCTCGTGTGTCGCGAAAAGATCGAATATGCTGGCTTACCATGGCCCAGACCTCAACGGCCGGAGCGATCTCTGCTTCTCGAGGCAGCCATCAGGTCGTCTCGGGCGTGACTGAAGTCGCGGTTTATGGCCTGTCCGACTAGACCACCCCGCCGCAGCTGTTCATAGGAGATTTGCGTACCTGTCGCACGGACTTCAGCCTCAAGACCTGCTATGTGGCCGTCCAGATTCGCATTCCGTTCCTCTGCTGCATGCTGCGGCGGAGGCATGTGCGGCAAGATATCTTGCATGCCGGGAACTGCGTGAGCTTGGGCCTCTTGATTTGCGTCGAACTGGTGATACGCCGCCAATTCCGGCGGCTCGACAGGAGGCCGGGGCAGCGAGTCCAGTTGGTTGGCGGCCACCAGAACTGATTCCACTGCGTCTTGGTGCGTGCACAAGGAAGGATCCATTCCGTAGGCTTCCTGAATCATCCGTGAGGCGATTTCCCTTTGTTGGTCTTCAGGAATACGGGACAATGCGTTGCGTACACTTTCGGCGAACTCGGGTGAGATCACCTGTACTTCTGCATATTTCTCCCACGATACGGGTGCGTTTTGCTTCCGGCGCAAATCGTTGGCAGTTTGTTCATTTGTGTCCGGGTGCACGAACGGAATCAACCCCTCAACACGGTTTTTCAGGAATTCGGCGGTGCTTTTGTCCATCGACCAATGACCTTCCCTGGCCGGCACTCCGCTCCATGCGCTGTCTTTCAACCGAACAGCGGGACCGTTGGCCCAGGCATCCATGACCACGGTCGACCTCGGGTCGCGGCTTCCGCGCCGCAGTTCGTTCCAAATGTGGCCCGTCTTAACTGGGATCTCATCACCTTCGTCGGTTATCTCCTTCATTGACACGGAAGCACTAGAGGTAATACTCCGCTCGTCGGCCGCCATGTGTGGGGCGTGGACGATAGCGGAAAGGGGAGCGGTCTGATTGCAGCACGCGGCTCCCATGACTACGGCCACGGCAACCTTAATGTTGTGGTCTGCTCCCATCATTGCAACCGACGATCCGATGCCGTTGTGGCCTTGAGAGGGAATGTCGTCCACCTTAACGTTTCCCCGGCCATGCTTGAGCAGCAGGCGAACGTCGTGAACTGTTTGCCCCGCTGTCGCGAGTCTTGTCGGGCTGGTGACCTCGTCACCGACGACACATGCTCCCATATGGTAGGCGGCCTGCTGGATCTGATGTGGCTCCAGCGGAGCATCTCCGCCCCGTCGCAACCTGTCGGCAGGCGTTCCGAGGGAGACTCTCAGCGCTGATATGCTGCCCTCAATGCCCGACGCCGTTGATTCTCGCGGCGACTCTTCCGTGTCTGTGGCATGTCGAGTCGATCCGGAGGATTTGGAGATGCAAATTCCCATAGCTGTTCACCTGTAGTGGAGTTTCTGATCGCGAGACTCTCGCGGTTGAGGTACTCGCCTTCGATTGCTGAGGTCTTCAAGGCCTCTTCGCTGATAAGATCGATGCATATCTGGTCGGGGTCGTTAGAATCGACGTGCGGAAAGACACCCAGGAACTCACCCGATCGCAGCAGGAATTCGCTTTCCAGCGGTTCCAATCGGGGCGATTTCTTAATCGGCGAGCCGGTCGCTCCAACTGTCCACGGCCTCCACAAGCGTGCCCGCCCTCCCACACACCAAGCACTATGTCGGCATCATGCGCGGGACCGGTGCGCCGAGAAATTCGACTCCGAACGCGGAACGCGCATTTCCGTCAGGTAACTTGAGCCATGATTTCAGATTGGATCGCCCTGGCGGTGTATAGCGAAGCGTCTAAGGACAGATTCCCAAATGCAAGTTGGCAAAGTAGATAATTAGCACCGGCCTCTTCGAGCTGATCAAGAAGAGCTTGTCGCGCGGAAGATGCCGTCCCCACCACGCACAACTCGCTCTCGATTGCTGCATCCAAGCTCAGCGGCAGATTTGGGGGCGTCTGGAGCGCATTAAGGTCGTAGAGGAACCTGAAGCTCTTGAGCCATCGTTCGTAAGCGGGTGCCGCGAGCGCATGTGCATCCGTTTCCGATCGCGCGATCACGACCATTCGGAGCATCCCAAGAAATGGATGTCGCTCGTCCGCCTCGGCACTGCGCTCCAGGCAGGCTCGGAATGCATCCGTAATTCTGCGAACCGAAGAGGCCGGCCCCAAGCACGCGATGTTGGCGCCACTGACAGCGGCCCAGGTGGCGGACTCCGGTCTATTATTGGCGATCCATGTCGGTGGATGGGGGCGCTGATGCGATCTCAGCGTCAAAGGGACGTCATTCAACTCAAAATGGCGGCCACGATAGGACAGCGTGTCGCCCTTCATCGCCTTGATGAGGATTTCGCTGGCTTCCGCATAGTGACCTGGCGCCGCCTCCGCAGCAATCCCGAAGTAACCCAGTTCGACCGGGAGAGAGCCGCGCCCTATACCCAGTTCGACCCTGCCACCACTCAATTGATCGAGCATGCAGATCTCCTCGAAGGCACGCAGCGGATGATAAAGGGCAAGGAGCATTACCATCGGGCCGACGCGAAGGTGCCGGGTGCGTTGGACGACGCTGGATAAGAACAGATTCGGCGATGGCCCCATCCCGTGCGGAGTGCAGTGGTGCTCTGCCAGATGATATGCGTAGAAGCCAAGCTCGTCGCACGCCTCTGCCAAACTCAGGCGATCGGCGTATTGCCGCGCAATCTCGCAGCCGTCCTCGTCGAGATGGTCGAATATGCCGAAGGTTAGGCCGCCGGGGAAGGCATTCTTCACGAATTTTCTCCAACTCTTAGCAACAGTTCGTGGCTCGCTATGGTGCAAGCAAGTTCAAATTAATGGTGCGCTGAAATCGCCGGGGAACTACCGACTGGCTAAGGCAGAAGCAGCGGCCGCCGAGGGCCGGCACAACGGGATCGTTTCCTTCGCCGTTGCAGCTATCTCTGTGGCGACCTCGAGAAATTCATCCATCTCGGCTTTTGTACCGATGCTGACGCGGATGTAATTTTCCAGCCCTGCATCCTCAAAGAAGGCAACGAGTATCTTTTGCCTTTCCAAGGCTGCTTGCCACCATGAGCCTTCCTGCCCCGCTGGCACACGCGCTAGCAGGAAATTTGCGTGAGAAGGTATTACGGAAAATCCGAGTTTCGACAGGGCCACCGTCACTCGCTGTCTTTCATGCTTGATGTGCTTATGGTTCTCGGCGTAGGCGCCACGGTGCCCAAGCACGCTGATGCCAACAGCCTGGCCGATCACGTTCATGTTGAAGACGTTCTGGAGCTCCCGCAGCCTGCCAATGACTTCAGGGTGGCCAAGTCCGAAACCGACGCGAATGCCGGCGGTGGCATAGCTTTTCGAGAATGTTCTCAAGATCAGGAGGTTTGGATAACGATTGAGGAGATGCAGACCATTGTCCGGTGCAAAATCGACATACGCCTCATCCAACACAATCAGGCGGTCTGATTGTGATACCAGGCGTTCGACATCGGCCACAGGAACGAACGTTCCGGTGGGATTGTTTGGGTTAGCCAGCAGAATGAACTTGGCATCTTTTGCCGGTCCCAAAAGCAAGTCGTCGACGGGCAAGGAATGATCCGCGCCCCATCCGATTTCGGTGAATTGGGCACCCTGCAAACGGGCAAGTTTGCGGTTGAACGAAAACCCCGGCGACAACATCGCCATTCTGTCTCCTGGAACCAGGAAAGCTCTGTAGATAAGCCCGAGCAGTTCAGACGATCCGTTTCCGGCGATCACCTGATCCTTCGAGACGCCGTAGGCTTCCGACGCTGCTTGCCTCAAGCTGGCGTTGTCGTCTTCTGGATATAGATATTGCTGTCCGAGAGCAGCCATCGCACTTTGCATTATGGCTTCCGGCAACGGAAACGGGTTCTCGTTCGTGTTTAGCTTGACGCAACAAGGATCCGACGCCGGTTTGTCGCACAGCAGAACATCCAACTGTCTCGCGACTTGCGAAAGGGAAGAAAGCACAGCTTGAAGTTTTGCATCAGACATTAATTTTTCTCCGTTTCTGGTTCCGTGTGTCGGGCACGAGTTGGGATTGAGACATGGGCTGGACCACCGAAAGCGTCGCCGTCGGACCGCTCGTGGGGACTACCGTGGGGGCAGCGCGGCCTGTGGGATCGGATCGGAATTGGACGAGCACCGCATCACTCGTCTCAAGGCGCCAAGGCACGAATGCTTTATTGTCCCAGATGCTCGGCTCGGTGATTTGTTCAAAGACGCTTGATCTCGATGCCGTATTTCCTCAACACGTAGCCAATCTGGCGCGGCGTCAGTCCGAGCAGGCGTGCCGCCTTTGCCTGAACCCAGCCACATCTCTCCATCGCCTGGATGACACGTTCGGCATCGGCCATTCTTGCGGAGTGGACGACCCCAGCTGCGTTCAGCGGCGGCTGCCCTAGGGTGTCTGATGGGGCTGCGACGGCGGCAGAGCTAACCCCAGCAGCCGGCGGTGCCGCCCGATCCAGTGGCAGCGCCCCGATGGGCGAAGGTTGCAGCGCGACTTTGCCAAGTTTGCAATTATGCAGCGCCTCGGCGAAGCATTTGCCCTGGCAGCATGCAAAGTCCTCTTTCCCGATTGATGGCCCCGCCGCCAGAACCGCGGTCCGATACACGCAATTTTCCAGTTCGCGAATGTTGCCGGGAAAGTCGCAGTTTATCAGCACTTCGATTGCGCTCGGATCGAACGTCAGCATAAGGCCATTCTCATGGTTGAAATTCTTGAGAAACTCAGCGGCAAGGAGCGGAATATCGCTGCGCCTTTCGCGTAGCGCCGGCACCAGCAACGGAACAACACTGATGCGGTAGTAGAGGTCGGCACGGAACTCGTTTCTGGCAACTGCCTCTTCCAGGTTCTTGTTCGTGGCGGCGATGATGCGGACGTCGACTTTAATGGTCTGGTTGCCCCCAACGCGCTCAAACTCCTGCTCCTGCAGCACGCGCAACAGCTTTGCCTGGAACGAGGCCGAAATCTCGCCGATCTCGTCCAGGAACAATGTCCCCTTGTCGGCGAGCTCAAAGCGCCCCTTGCGCGAGTTGAACGCGCTCGTGAATGCACCCTTCTCATGGCCGAACAATTCGGATTCCAGCACAGTCTCGGGCAGCGCCGCGCAATTGAGCTTGATGAAGGGCCGCTTGGCGCGCGGGGACAATTCGTGGATAGCCTTGGCGACCAGCTCCTTGCCGGTACCGGACTCGCCTCGCAACAGAACCGCAATCTTGGCCTTGGCTACGAGCGCGACCTTCTCAAGCAAACCGCGCAAGGCCAAACTGTTGCCAATCATCCCCTCCACGTGAGTGTTACGCTGCGGGGCCAGGCGCTTCTGCTTTGGCAGGGAGTCCTGCCTTGCCATCGGTTGCTCGCGGTCGCCCTCCAAAGAGCGATGCGACTTCACCGTCTGCCCTACCAAGTTGGCGATTAGCGGGAGCAGACAAAGGCCGTAATCGAGCCAAACTCTGGAACTATGCCGCGGTGCGTGGTCGATGGTCAGCGTGCCCACGACATTTGCATCGACGCGAATGGGAACGCCGATGAAGGATACTGGTATGTCGTCGCAACCCCCGAGCACGTCCCTGTCGGCGGCGGTGAAAGCCGAATGAACCGCGATGTTCTCGGTGGCCAGCGGCTTGTCCGTTGCCAAAACCTGGTCGATTGCATTCCGCGGCAGGTAGGTCCGGCAGCGCTCACTGCAGCTCTCGGCCCGGTCGGCGCCTGCGATGATTTCCAGTTCGCCGTCAGCGTCGACAAGTGAGATGATGCCGTGCCGCATCTGAAGAAACGATCGCAGCAGATCTACGACCTTGGCCAGCCTGACATCGAGCGCGGAGGAGGCGGTGAGTGCTTTCGAAATTTCGTGGATGCCGGCAAGCGCGCTCGCGCGCGACGGCAGAATGGTGGGTTCCCAGTCGTCCCTTTTGGAGTCTTGGAGTGATATGCAGCTTGACGAAGTCTCCTCAGCACTGTCTTCAGCTCGGCGACCATTGTTCTGATCTGACATGTCATCCTCGATCTTGGGCCGCGACAGCAACGCCGCGCCACCTGGATCTGCGATGTCCCCCGGCGCAGACGCATCAGATGGCATCAGGACCCAAGCCACCGATGGCCGGCAGCAACAAGAATGTCTTCGCCACACGAGCCGCCAAATAATTGGCGAACTTGCTCGCGCCTGGGAGCCGCTTGCCGGAACGCTTGAGACGTTGATGCGGGTAGTCGTGATGTGTCGGCGGCAGTGCGCCAAATTTCCGCAGGTGACATACTGCCTTGCATAGGATCAAGATTGGGTCATGGTTCTGGGCGTCCGTCAGGCCCTGACCAGGGGCAAGCACGAAAGAGGCCGGAGGCAAGGCTTGATGCATGGCTTGGCTATCCTTACTGAACGGAGGCGCGGCTCAGGCTCCGGAGCGCAACCACACGTTGCCCTACAGAGCGGGAATGAGGATGGCTAGTCAACCGAGCTTTTCTTGCATTTATGAAAGGAAAGCAGGAGGACATGATAGAAATCCATCAACTGAGACTTGCCGACAGATGGACGTCGAACAGCAAAGCTACCTCGGCTTTCAATGCCCGGCGCGCGAAGCCTGCTGATGTCGAAGCTTGCGGGACGCTGTCGGCATTGAGACGGCTTGGGCACACAGTACGGCTAGAAGTGTCGTCGAGCGGCAAAGGTGTTGGCGCTATGAAGCATCTTGTGACTCGCATCGATGCGCGCCAGGTCCGGCGAACTATTCGGTCGTATAAACGACCCGTCGGGTGGTCGTGGCTGCAGCGGAAGAGCAGTTAGAAACCGGTCGTGTAGGGAGTCCTCCACTGCCGCGCCCGGCCGGGTCGCAAGTGCGACCAAGATGCGAACGGGCACGGCGGATCCCGGGATACCGACTTGTGGCTGCCAAGCTTACAGCCAGGGGTGCAAAGCTGGGCGCAAGGGCGGGATTTCGCCCGAGATGACGGCAAAAGTGCGAAAACCCGCACAACCCGCCCTTACTGAGGCTGCCTCACCGAGCGGAGGAATGCGCGTATTTGGGCGCGCCTCAACTTGGCACAAGACTTGCGGCGACATGCCAGCAGCGCGTGACCGGAGCGCGGCGATGGGAGAAGCGCGGGAAGGGAGGAGGCCCAGCCCGATTCGGTCAGGGAGAGAAAAGCTGTTGGTTTCACCAATCCGAAGCGCGGGTCCAACGCCCCGCAAGGCCTTCTACGCGCAGCTCTATGTTCAGGTGCTTACCGCCATCGCGCTGGGTGTCGCAGTTGGGTATGTCTACCCGGCCGTCGGCGAGAGCCTAAAGCCGCTCGGCGATGCCTTCATCAAGCTCGTCAAGATGATCATCGCGCCGGTGATCTTTCTAACCGTGACGACCGGCATTGCCGGCATGAATGACCTCAAGAAGGTCGGCCGGGTCGCCGGCAAGGCAATGATCTATTTCCTCACCTTCTCGAGTCTCGCATTGATTGTCGGTCTCATTGTCGCAAACGTCGTTCAGCCAGGTGCCGGAATGAACATCGATCCGGCCTTGCTCGATGCCCAGGCCGCGAAGGGCTATGCCGCCAAGGTCCATGACCAGTCGGTGACCGGCTTCCTGATGAACATTATTCCATCAACGATCGTTAGTGCCTTCGCGGACGGCGACATCCTGCAGGTCCTGTTCTTCTCGGTTCTGTTCGGAGTCGCTCTCGCGATGGTCGGCGAGAAGGGCAAGCCTGTGCTTTCGTTGCTTCAGGCACTTCTCGCGCCGGTGTTCAAGCTGGTCGGCATCCTGATGCGGGCTGCGCCTGTCGGCGCTTTCGGCGCCATGGCCTTCACCATCGGCAAATTTGGCATCGGTTCGGTGGCCAACCTCGCCGTGCTGGTCGCGACGTTCTATTTCACCGCCTTCCTCTTCGTCTTCGGGGTTCTTGGCGCGGTCTGCCGATATAACGGCTTCTCGATTTTCTCTCTCGTGCGCTACATAAAGGAAGAGCTGCTGCTGGTCCTGGCAACGTCCTCCTCGGAGGCCGCGCTGCCCTCGCTGATGGAGAAGATGGAGAAGGCCGGCGCCAAGCGTTCCGTCGTGGGTCTCGTCATCCCCACTGGATATTCCTTCAATCTGGACGGCACCAATATCTACATGACGCTCGCCGCCCTCTTCCTGGCCCAGGCGACGAACACGCACTTGTCGGTTTATGACCAGATGCTGCTATTGCTCGTCGCGATGCTTTCCTCGAAGGGTGCCGCAGGTATAACAGGCGCCGGCTTCATCACCTTGGCCGCTACGCTTTCCGTAATACCAAGCGTTCCCGTTGCTGGGATGGCTCTGATCCTGGGCGTGGACCGCTTCATGTCCGAATGCCGAGCGCTGACGAACGTGGTCGGCAACGCGGTGGCCTCGCTGGTTGTCGCACGCTGGGAAGGCGAACTGGACGAAACGCGCATGAAATCCGCCTTCAGGGGTTGGCCGAGAGATTAAGCGCCCTCGCCCGGCAAGATAGCTGCAGCGCGACCAGCCAACTCGCCGGGCTCATCAGCACCAACAATCGGCTCGCTGGTCTACACAGCGCTTCGCGGGGCCACAGATCAGAAGCACCAAACGCGGTGAGGACAAGAAGCATGGACGCCCTGAGAAAACGGACCGTAGACCGAGAAGCGCCCAGGTGCGCATGGAGCGCTGTTCACTGTATGGGCCGTCGATCGGGGAGGATGCCGAAATCTTCAGGTTGCCGCCGCAATTCATCGCCGGGATGCACCTGATGACGGAGAGCCAGCCGATCAAAATTGGAGCAACGGCAAAGCGCCCTACAATTGCCGACCTCGCCCGCGAAGCCGGGGTGAGCGTGGCAACGGTCGATCGGGTCCTGAACGCTCGCCTTCCGGTGCGGGAGGAGACCGTGCGGCGCGTTCACCACGCGGCCCACGCGATCGGCTATCATAATGCGGGACTTATCAAACAGCGCATGCGACAGGACCTGCCGCGCTACCGGCTGGGCTTCATCTTGAGAAAACCGGCCCAGCATTTCTATCGGGAGTTCGCGCGAGAGGTCGAGGCGTCTGTCAGTTCGGCCCACTGCTTCCACGGCATTCCGCTCATCGAATTCGCGCCGTCACATTTGCCGGGGGATCTGACGGCACTGCTTAAGGATCTGGGTAGCCGATGCCACGCCATCGCCATGGTGGCGCCAGACCACCCGAAGATCACGGCAGCAGTCGAGGAGCTCAAGGCGAAAGGCATCCCGGTCTTTTCGCTGCTTTCTGACTTCGCCGCAGGCGTGCGCGAGGGTTACATAGGTCTCAACAATCGCAGCGTGGGTCGGACGGCAGCCTGGATGTTCTCCAAGGTCGCTAAACGGTCCGGCAAGGTGGCCGTGTTCGTCGGCAGCCACCGTTTCCAGGGTCATGAGCTGCGGGAAAGCGGATTTCGCTCCTATTTCCGTGAGAATGAGCCGGCATTCGAGGTGCTGGATACGCTCGTCAATCTTGAGAAGCGACAGATCACTTACGAGGCGCTGCTGGATCTTGTGCACCGGGAACCTGAGCTCGTCGGCTTCTACATGGCCGGCGGTGGCATGGAGGGGGCTATCGCCGCGCTCCGGGAAGAGGGCAAAGGCCAGGATCTCGTCGCGATCGTGAATGAGATCACGCCGGAGTCGCGGGCGGCCCTCGCGGACGACATCATTACGATGGCGGTGGCGACGCCGCTGCGCCGACTTTGCCAGGAGCTGATGTTGCTGATGGATCGCGCCATCAAGACCAGCACCGCGGACGCCCCGGGGCAGACATTTCTCCCGTTTGACATCTACCTGCCGGAAAACATCTGAAATGATGCGAACTATCGCCCTGGCCGACATTCCTTTCATAAACGCCGCAGTCCACTGCGCTGGGGACGGTGTGCGTATTTCAAATGAAGTGTACGCTCTGCTCATTCAGATCGAGGGCAAAGCCGTGCTGGGGGATCTCTTCAACTCAATAAGTTAGATGAAGCTGAGCGTGCAGCTCTTACAAAGGAGCTCCGTCAATTGTGGACGCTGCATTCGGATGCATTCCGCCGCTCGCGTCCGTCAAGGCGCCGATCGTTTGCTGGACGAAGCATAACGGGTCCACCAAAATGGCTCTTTCGCTTTATGCGGTGTCCCGAACAGGAGCGGCGCGTTGAAGCCTGTCATGCACGCAGCTGCCGGACGACGCTCCTGCGAGCTCGACACGGCTCATGTCCTCCACTCTCCCCGCGCCCCAATTCCGACAGCTGTCCGTTTCTCGGCGCAACCGATGGCGGTTCTCTGTTTTTAATCAGCAGGCTAGCGTCGGTGGCAGCGGCCTTCGGAGGTATGCCGTCCTGCACTGCCAACGCAGATTGGATCACAGCTCTTGAGCAGCTCCTTTCAGTTCCGATGTCAGCCCTCGTCGCTCTGCCCTTGAAAACACGGGAGATAGCTTTTGCATGCTGCGGGAATCCACCACCTCCTCGTCCGACATGGCATTGCCTACTTGCTCCCAGGTGCTCATAGGAACCGCTCTGTTCCGGAGTGTGCGTCGCCAGCAGGGCTTGCTCGGGCGGTCGGATGCATATAGCTCGGCTACAGAAGAGGCGGCCAGACCTTCATTCGTCGTCTTACTGCATAATTCGTGTTCAACAAGGAACGACCTATGAGGCGGCAGCCCCGAGCTTTCACGGTGGAGATCAAACAGAAGCGCAGCTCTCAAAAGCGGAGTGGTTCGATCTGGAGCGATGTCGATCTTACCGCAGCAATGGCCGAGACAACAAGGGAACTCGAGGAGATGGAGTTGCCAAATGGTCGCCCTGTTGACTCAAGTGTTGTTGCAATTGATGCTGAACACATTAACAAACCGCGAGCGGAGTATCACATGGCAAATTCCCTGGACGCAGAACCAATAGCAACCGCTATGCAACCGGCAGCCAAAGTAGAGAGGCCTCAGAAGAAGAATGCCCAACGGTCGCCGAAAGCGAAGGCCGAGCCCAGGCAGCCTGCTCGGAAGAATGTGCCCAATGCGGCGTCTCAGGCGGAGGAAGCAGCGGCTGTTCGGACCGGACGTAAGATCTACTCTGAAAAGGAGCGCGCCCAGATGCTCGCCCTGATCCAGAAGTCTATCAGTGGTGGCGCCACTCACAAGGGCGCCGTAAAGCAGGCCGGGATCTCGGAACAGACCTACTATCAATGGAAGAAAGCTGCGTTGCCTACATCGGTTGGTGACGATCTGAAGGACCTGGTCGCTCTTGAGGAAGAAAACAACCGACTGAAGAGCCTGCTCGCGGAACGCCTGCGCAAGGAAAACGCGGAACTGAAGAGGAAGCTGGGGTTGCAATAACCCTGAAATTCTTGTCCGACCTCCGAGAGCTCATAGCCTTAGACCGGCACTCGCGCCAGTAGCCCGTTTCGGATGAGATCAATGCTGGCGGCAAATGCGCCTGCAGAGTCATTCAACGCATGGACTTCCTCGACGAGCTCAAGAGAAAAGGGACCCGTATAGCCGCCATCAAGTAGCGCCCCAATCTGGCTGCAATTGTCAGAACCTCCCAGGATGCGATCCGGGTGAACCCAGAAGGTTGGATCGTTTATGCCTGAAAGGTGCACGAGACCGGTCAGATCGCAGAAGAAAGACGTCTCGCCGGCGAGCGTGTGGTGGAATGTATCGTGCACAAGCCGAAAGACGGACTGGCCATCGACCCAGGCAATAGCGTTAGCCGCTTCGTTCTTTGACCGAAGCGAGGAGGTCTGGAAGCCAAGCGGTTCGATGAGTCCGATCAGACCCCGCGACTGAAGTATCGGCTTGAGCGCCTTCAAGGCGGCGCGCAGATTGCCATTGCGGCCGCCATTGGCGGACCACGAACCGTCGTTGACCGGCACCAGCATGAGCGCCTGAGCGCCACAAGCGGCCGCATAATCGGCGAGCTTGCTGGCCTCGGCCCTGCGGGCGGGAGTCCATTCGTTGAACCGCTGTAGGGCGTTGACTGAGATAATGGTGACGCCCGCTTCGGCAGCGGCAGACCGGACATCCGCCGGCGGCTTGCCGCGCACAACAGCCTTGCTGCAGGGACTATTCCGGATTTGCACGTCGGTCAGACCGAGATCGCGGGCAAGCGCGAAGAACGTCCTGACGTCAAGTCCGGGCGCCGCCATGTAGTCGAGTGCAAACCGAAGTGGCGCCTGGCGCACGGAGTGGCTTTCCTTCATGAAGGCGGCCGCCATTCTCGGCTGACTGGCCTCTGCCGTTTGGCCGAAATGATCGGCATAGGGAGGCGAGCCAATCGAACTGACCCGCTCTTTATTCACGCGATCGTGATTCATTGTGAGCCGACTTTCACGCAACGGATACTGCCGCGCCTCTTGAGAACATTGATCTGCTGCGAAATGACGGAAGATCGCTCGAGGCTATCCAGTTGTTTCCGCAGAGTAGGCGCCCGGAAAGGATGCTGGACCGATCCGGAGCCAAACTGATGTGGCAGGCTGCTTTCTTCGTAGCGAGGTGCCCAGCGCGATCCTAGCGCGCCTCTCCGCCCCTCCCTCAGGCTCTGGATCCATCCAGGACGCGATGCCGTGCGGCCCTGAATGCCGCTGGCAACAAGGGCAACATGTCGGCCAGCGTGTTGAACGCAGTCGGCGTGACCGCCGGCGTGACTGCGGGCTATAGTATAGAGTCTCCGCGGACCGGGCGTGATGGCGAGCACGGAGGCCGCGGCGAGGTACAGGGCGAATGGGGTCAGTTCTGGCATCATTGGTTCATTTCGACAAAGTTTCTGGAAGCGGCGATCTCGCGGTCAGATGCCCGTTCGCTCGGCAGCTAGGCCCGCAGCCACGCCAGCGCGATCGGCAGCGTTCCGGTTCCGAGTCAGTTTGCGCTTGCTCTCCAGCCTTGTGATCGGCATGGGCAAGCCAACGATTCCGCGAGAGTTGCGCCTGTGCAAAATCCGGCGGGCGTCCGACACCGCCCAAGGCGAGGCGCGCTCGCCCTCGTGGTGGTCAGTCAGGCCATTCACGACGTCCAGCACTCTTCCCGAACGCTCGAAGAACTCGACCCGATCATAGGCGTGGACGGCGATGTAATTCCAAGTCGGGACGACCTTCCCGCTTCCTGCTTGGCCGCATACCATGCCGGCGTCACATAAGTGTCCGGCCCCATGAGATGGCCAAGCCGTCGCCCAGCGGCGGAACACGGCACCTGCGGATTAGCCTTCGCGAGGTGCCCGTAGATCACGCGTGCTCGCCCTCGCTCGCATCAAGCAAGAGGGCGGTGACGAGGCGAAGAGCATTGGGCCGTGGCAAAGACTAAGTTCGACAGCGGCGCTGCGCGGATGCTCGCTCGCAGGAAATCGATATCATCATCATCTCGGAAGGCCGGAGAGGTCTACATCGGGGGAACTCCGTGTGTGCGTTACAGATCAGATACTTGTAATCTGGCCCTCTGGAAACAGCCAGTTAGTTGCATTTGAAGCCGTCCAGTTGGTGAAGTGGCATGGCGGGCCGGATCATCGGGCTAATATTTGGCGATCCAACAGAGAGGCCCTCCACGGCTTCTGCGCCCCGACATGTCTGACTCAACCGTCAGTGGCTCCGCCGTCGCCGGCGTAGTGCTACCGATCGAGTTTCCGGCGATAAGGATAGAATCAGGGGCAGCCTCTCTGGCGCCCCCTGATGGGTGCTGTTGAAGACATCTACGCCGGAGATGGCGCACCTCACGGCGCACGATGCCGTGATGCCATGCTGTCGGCCGGCCGGCTTGGCCGACTGCGCTACAGATGGAAGCTCGGGCGCCGTTGCGCGGCTGGCTGTTCCCGGCGCAGCACGCGATTACCCGACCCTGCACATCCATCGGGTCGTCGCCGAGACTGCAACTGCGCCAACACCGTCAAGGGGTCCGGCCGGCACACGCTGCATCAAAGCTTCGCCAGGCCTTGAGGCCGGCGCCGACGTCGGAATTACCGAGGTCCTTCTGGGGGGAAGCAAGCTCGACACACACGGCCTCTACGCAAGCCCGACCTGTAGATGTGCTGCAGGCCAGTCCGCGCGAGAACTTGGCCTTTTCAAGGAGGCGGAAAGCTCGCCCGTGCGGCCACTCGATTGAGATCGCCGATATGCTCCGTGCTGCCCGGCCTGCCTATCAGGTCGCGCATGGCATGCAGGCCAGTTCAGCCTCGGCAGCTCAAGGTCATGGGGCGATCGAGCACTGGCGCACGCAGCCGCGGCCCGAGGGCGGATCGGGTACAACTGCCGTGGTTGCCCCCCGATAAGGCAAGCGGAATGAATCATCATCCGCATCCCCTCCTCGGCGGAGCCACGAGTCTGCCCAAGGATGGCAGATGTCTCGAGACCGCTTCGATCCGAGTTCCATCCGGCTTTCGCCACGAGATGTTATGACGGCTTGGAGTGCCAGGACTGGCGTCTGACGTCGAGATTGATCAACCCGAGCAATCTTTACCATGGCGCAGGGTCGAATCATGAATGCGGTGCACCTTCCGCTGACCTGCTGAGTACGAAATGGCCAGAGGCGTCACCTCCCATCGCAGCCCCAGGAGACCCAGCCGCAAAGGAACTAACACTGGTTGCAAGCGAACCGATCACACCGGGGCGGGCACGTTCCTCAGCCGACCCGCCTGTCGAGACTGGCGGCGAAAGGCTTTAGCGGCGCGATTTCCTGCTTGTAGACCTTACACCCTGGTGCCAGCTCTCTCAGAGCGCTCACCAGCATGTCAGCCGCCTGCTCGAGCGCCTCTTCCGGCATCGCCGCCAACCTTTCCAAGATAAACCACATCCGGCCGCCCACCGTCTCCAACCGGGTGCGCGTGCCCTGCCGCCAATTCCAGCGGCGACATGTAGCTCCCAGATCGTCGCGCCAGATGACCTCCCCCTTGGAAGGGCTTTCGACGACCGCTTCCCCCTTCAAAACAGTGTGGAAAGACTCCGTTCCTAGGGCAATCGTCAGCCGCGGTTTGCCGACATATGCATCAAAATTTTCGCCGCCAATCGGTATTGCAAAATGCAGGCTCACGGCATTGTAGAGGTCAACGATAGGATTTATTGACGGGATTCGGCCATCCTTCTCCACCCGTTTTTTCAACGCGTGCGCCGAGCACGGCGTCCGGTTTGGTTTCGCGCCTAACCGAACGTATGCCTGCGCCCAATTGGCCAAGTGCGCTTCTCCCCAGGCGGGTCCCCCCGCTCGGGCGAAATCGCAAGCCTCTCCCAACACGTCCCGAGCCATGACGCCTCGCACTGTCCTGTGCATCAACAAGAATGCTGATTGCGCGAAAGTCAGGTGCGATCTCTGCTATTTCTTCGTCGATCAGCGCAAAACCCAACAACGCTTTCTCCTTTAAGCCAGTCGCGAGGGCGCCTTTGCTTCGACCGGAATTGAGAGCTCCACAAGAATTCCCTTCCCCGTTCCCAGGGGCATACTCCTGTCCTGGACCCGGACTGGCCGACAGTGCCAGTCCTGGCAAGTCTTGCTGATCCAGTCTGCGATCAATGCCGGCGCGACTCTGAGGTCACGAGCCAGGCCCGCTCGCTGTCAGGGCGGCCATTGAGCGTCTTGCCGAATCTTCGGCAAAGCTTCTGACCCGTTGGACAACGCCAGCAAGGAGGCGAACACCATTCTCGATCTGCCGAATGGTCAGGGCGGAATAGCCCATCACCAATCCAATCCGATCAGCGCGGCCTTCATCTCGGATGTACAGCGATGAAATCGGATGGATGCCAACCCCGACCCGCCGCGCCTCTTCAACCATGACCTCCTCCAGCGACCGAGAAAGATCCTTGAACCAGACGACGACATGCAGCCCTGCATCGGCCCCCTCGATGGCAATGCTGTCTGCGAACGCACGTCGAAGGACAGCAAGCAGAGCCTCTCGCCGCCCCCCGTTAAGACGGCGGACGCGGCGCACGTGGCTTTCATAACCACCGCTCTCAATAAGTGAGGCCAGGGCCTCCTGTTCCGCAACCGGAGAATGCCTGTCGAGAAGCTGCTTGGCCATCGCAAAGACGTCTTGCAACTCGGCCGGAACCACCAGGTAGCCGATGCGCAGCATCGGCGACAGTGTCTTGGAGATCGTGCCAACATAGATTACGGAACTGCGGTCTTCCAGCTTATGCAGCGGGGGCACCGGTCGAATGTCGTACCGGTACTCGCCATCGTAATCGTCCTCGATAATATAGGCGTCATTGCGCCGAGCCCATTCGAGGAGCTGATACCGCCGCGAAATCGACAAGACGCCGCCGAGCGGGAATTGGTGCGACGGGGTGACGTAGGCTAGCCGCGCTGGGATCTCCTGCAGCAGCTCGGTCTTCATGCCCTCGCTATCGACGGCGACAGCGACGGGCGTGGCTCCTGTGCTGGCAAAGACTTGGCGCGCCATGCTATAGCAGGGATCCTCGATCACGAAGCTGTCGGAAGGATCGAGCAGCAGGCGCGCGCACATGTCGAGGCACTGCTGTGATCCGCTTACGACGAGGATCTGCTCGACCTGGCAGCTAAGCGTTCGGGCACGCCACAAATATCCCTGCAGCGCCTGGCGCAAGCGATGCGAGCCGCGTGGATCGTGATAGGCTAGCCTTCCGGGACTTTGTGACATTGCCGCGTTCATCGCACGCTTCCACGTCAGCGCCGGGAAATCAGATGGGGCGAGGTCGCCATAACGGAAATCGAACTTGAAGCGGTTGGGGAGGTAATCGCGCCGTGGTGGACTGGCGCGCAGTCGCTCCCCGTAACGGGAAAGATGGATCGGGCCAGTCCGTTTGCGCACCGCGCTGGTCTCTTTACTCCGCACGAGCGAAGATGCAACGCGAGGTCTTGCGCCTTGAATGACCTCGATGAAACCTTCGGCGACCAGCTGGTCATATGCCACGGTGACCGTGGTCCGCGACACACCGAGTTCATTTGCTAGGCCGCGGGACGACGGCAGCTGGCTGCCCGTTTCATAGATTCCACCCAGGATCTGCTCGCGAAGAGCTTCGCAGATCTGGCGCGCGCCCAGACCTTGCGAGCGAGCTGTCGACGCGGAAGGAGAAGGCTGGACCATTTCTTTCATCGCCAACTGGACGTTCCACCTGGGTTAGTGTGAAGGCATTGTCGCCGAAATCAAGAGGGCTAAAGCCGATGACCAGCGCCGAAGATCAGCTTGAAGCCGAGACAACATCAACGCCGTCTCGGAACGACGTCGGTCTCGCATTCGCCACCCGGGCCATCCATCATGGCTTCGATCCGGCGGGCTTTTCCAATTCCGTTCAGACGCCGGTGTTTCTTACATCGACCTATTGGATTTGAAAGCGTGGCGGCAAACGAAGCCGCCGCAGCGCTTGGGGGAAGGCTCTACGCACGCGAATACAACCCGACCACCGAAATCCTCGAAAAGCGGCTCGCCAATCTCGAAGGAGCCGAAGCTGGGCTGGTACTCGCCTCGGGGATGGCCGCCTTCGGTACGCTGATCCTTTCGCTGCTTCGCAAGGTGACGAACTCATTGTCCACAAGACACTCTATTCGAATACGCTCGCCATGGTGGAACAGGGGCTGCCGCAGTTTGGCATCAAGGTCGTTGCCGTCGATCTGTCTAATCCCAGCAATCTCAATGGCGCCATCACTGACAGGACCCGGCTCGTGTTCTTCGAGACGCCAATCAACCCGCTGGGCCGTATCCTCGACATCGCCGCCATTGCCGAACACGCCCATTCTCGCGGCGTGAAGGTCGCCGTCGACAGCACCTTCGCCTCGCCCGCCCTCCAGCGTCCGCTGGAACTTGGAGCCGACATCGTGATCCATTCGCTGACCAAGTACATCAATGGCCATGGCGATGCTCTGGGCGGGGTGATACTTGGCGACGTAAAAACACTGCACCTGCTGCGCGAAACTGGCCTGCGCTATCTCACCGGGGCAGCGTTCTCGCCCATGTCGGCGTTCCTGATCTTGCGCGGGTTGAAGACACTCACGTTGCGTATGGAGCGTCACAGTGCCTCTGGGCTTGCGGTCGCCCGGGCGCTGGAGGCGCACCCGACTGTGGCTTGGGTTAGCTATCCGTTTCTCGGCTCTCATCCCGAACATGAGATCGCGCGCAGATAGATGTCGAAAGGCTCGGCAATGTTGGCACTCGGCCTCCAGACGGGGTTCGAAGGCGCGCGCCGTATGATGGACCGGCTCAAGCTCATCATCAGGGCGGTCAGTCTCGGCGACGCTGACAGTCTCATCTATCATCCAGCAAGCCTGACCCGCTCGCGCGAGTCAATTCGCAAGGACGCGCATTTGCCTGACGGAGTCGGCGACGATCTCATGCGTCTGTCGGTAGGGCTCGAAGACGCCGCCGATTTGATCGCGGATCTAGAGCAGGCGCTGGACTGGGTCTGATGCCCAACGCTTCACCAATGTAACAACGGGAGCTTCAACATGGGATTCCTGAGCGGCCTTTCGGCCTTCCCAATAACGCCAAGCGACAGCGACGGCGGCGTCGATGTCCTGGCGCTTCGAAAGCTGATAGCGCGGCTTTGCGCAGCAAAGGTGGATTCCATCGGCCTGCTCGGCAGCACCGGCACCTATATGTATCTGTCGCGCGAGGAACGCCGCCGGGCGCTTTGCGAGGCGCTGGACGAGACGGGTGGACGAGTCCCGCTCGTGATCGGCGTGGGCGCTTTGCGCACCGATGAAGCGGTAAAATGTGCAAGTGATGCGAAGGCCCTCGGCGCAGCCGCGGGGTTGCTCGCGGCTGTTTCCTACACCCCGCTCACTGAGGACGAAGTTTTCGAGCATTTTTCGACGGTGGCGCGCGACAGCGGCCTGCCGATCGTGATCTACGACAATCCCGCACACACGCATTTTCGCTTCACGCCAGCGCTCATCGAGCGTCTGGGACAGCTGCCTGAGATCCTCGCTATTAAGAACTCGGCCGACCGGGGCGATGCCATCGAAGGCCAACTTGCGCACCAGAAAAAAATTGTGCCGAAAGGATTCTCGATCGGCTACAGCGGCGACTGGAACGCCACCGAGGCCCTGATCGCCGGAGCCGATACATGGTACAGCGTCCTCGGTGGCATCTTGCCCGACCCGTGCCTGAGGATGGTCAGAGCCGCTCAGCACGGCGACCATGCTGAAGCACACCGGATCGACGCCACCCTGGCCCCGG
This sequence comes from Mesorhizobium sp. WSM4823, assembly GCF_055811195.1. Classification (NCBI taxonomy): domain Bacteria; kingdom Pseudomonadati; phylum Pseudomonadota; class Alphaproteobacteria; order Hyphomicrobiales; family Phyllobacteriaceae; genus Mesorhizobium; species Mesorhizobium sp. WSM4823. The sequence goes on along the minus strand of NZ_JBVVQL010000018.1, from coordinate 5,346 downwards.
TGTGGGAGCTTTTTAAGACGTTCTCGAGCCTTCGCGTCGTATACGCAATCGCCGAGCTCCTCGAAATTTGTTCCGCCGAGCCCCCACGGCCGATCAAGCCACTTTCCGCTGCCGCGAAGTGCCAGCTCGCCGGCGTCCTGGACCGTCTAGGATCAGGTGTCGGATCGTAAGCCGCGCGACTTCATATCGCCGGGAGAAAATGTACGCACCGATCTTTCGATGGGCCTATAGTAGCCGAGATCTTCTCCATCATCTGGTCGGGAACAATGCGCTGCGTGTTGATCACCGATGGATCGACACGTCTCGACGCCAATCTTAGCGTTCGATTGGCAGAACGTCGTATCGGCGAGGGAGGAAGGCTGCGTTCCGGGCCTGCCCCCCTACATTTCTCCGACTTCCACACGAAGCATCAAAGCCTTGATGCGCCAACAGCATTCAATCGCTGCGCAGGATCTTTGCTTCAAGCGCGGCTGCCACAAAAGCCCTTCGAGCAGCTGGTGGATAGGCCTCACCACGCAATACCTGCAGACAAGCGTCCATCGCTACCTTCCGTTTCTCGGTCCGACGATGAAGGTCACGGATCAGGATAGCGGCCGCCTGGTTGACATCGAATACGATACGCTCAGAACTGTGGCGGCCAACCTGAACAACGACCGCCCTCTCAAATCTTTGCAAGCCGGTCATCTCTCCGCCCCCCAAGGCGATCATCCGTCAATTGAGCCCAGCTCGTCTTTACCGAGCCGACCCGGTACCACTGATCTGTGAGCCGAGACAATGCCCTTTCTACCGACCCCGCGCTAGCCCGACACGCGCTTAGCTGCAGGCGGGATATTCCTTTGGGCGCTGCCCTCGCCGTCGAAAAAACTTTCGACTAGAGATTAAAAAGTGGCTTGATCGAGGAAGGCTCTCTTCTAAGCGACCACCTTCGTGCTCAGCGCGCGCACGCTCGGTGCCGAGGGAGCGCGGCACCTCCCGTGGCGCCGGTGACGTGTGACCGTGCACATCCTTGCCCAGCGGCTTGCGGTGGACAGCCCTTCTCACTGTGCCGCACAGTGCTGCCTCGCAATTGCATGTCAGCCATCTTGTTCTCGATCACGCGGCAAATCTTATCATTCACCGCGCGGATGCTCACATCCAAACAATCTAGTTTACCGCCCCCCCATCATCGCGCATAGCGCGACGTCAAAACCCGCGGTCACTCTCACTTTGACTAGGATCTACTATGCGCATTTGCGGTATCAAGCTGACGCACGACGGGGGAATCGCTGTCGTGGAAGACGGCAGATTAGCCTTTTGCATCGAGCAGGAAAAGCTCGACAATAACCCGCGATACCAGCATATCGAGCGGCTTGAGACGGTCGCCGCCGTTTTGGCGGAAAACGGGCTTGCTCCGAGCGATATCGACCGGTTCGTTATTGACGGATGGGACGGTGAAATCCAGTCGGAATTTCAAGTTCTGAGTAACGGCTCCCCTATCACTCTCAATGGCGCGCCTTATGTGGAGCGGGACGCCGAAAATCCCCTGACAGCCTATCAAGGTTCCGGTCTCATGCTCGACAATGGGGCATTTTCTTATGAAAGCTACCCGCATGTTCTTGGGCACGTTGCTTCCGCATACTGCACCAGCTCATTCGCCAAACTAGAGGAACCAGCATTTTGTCTGGTTTGGGACGGCTGCATCTTTCCGCGGCTTTACTACGTCGAGCCAAGTGGAGTCCGATTTGTTGGGTGCCTGTTTCCGATGATAGGCCATGCGTATGCCGCTGCGGGCCAACATTTTGGTCCTTACATGCGAGAACTGCGGACTGGCTGGGATCTCGGTATCGCCGGCAAGTTGATGGCCTATATCGCGCTCGGAGTGGTCCATGAACACATCGTGAAGGTGTTTCAGGAGCTTTACGACGACCATTTCGCCGGGGATACGGACCTTGCCGTTGGTTACAGGGAAAACAGCCACAGCGAAGACGCGTTACACACGGCTGTGCACAACTTCTTCGATGCAAGCGCGTCGCGGTTAGTCCCCGAAACGCCCGAGGACATACTTGCTTCGTTCCATGCCTTCGTGGAGCGTCTTCTCGTCCGGGGGATGACCAGCGCGCTGCGTACGTACTCGGTTCCCAATACCCGAAACCTGTGCATAGCCGGCGGATGCGGGCTGAACATCAAATGGAACAGCGCCCTCCGGGCGAGCGGTTTGTTCGACGAAGTCTGGGTGCCTCCGTTTCCAAACGACAGCGGATCGGCGATCGGTGCCGCTTGCTGCGCGCTGGCCGCCGACAAAGGTTTCGTGCATCTCGACTGGTCAGTCTACAGCGGGCCAAATGTGAGCCACGGCAAGGTTCCACCTGGTTGGCAATCCGCTGCTTGCAGCCTGAAAGAACTTGCCGGTGTGCTCGCCGACAACAAGCCTGTTGTGTTCCTTGCAGGCCGCGCAGAGCTTGGTCCACGTGCTTTGGGAGGCAGAAGCATCCTGGCGGCCGCAACTTCGCCGGAAATGAAGGACCATCTCAACAAAATCAAAGTTCGAGAGCACTTTCGGCCGGTAGCGCCAATATGCTTGGAGGATCGTGCACCTGACATGTTTGACCCTGGCACGCAGGATCCTTACATGCTGTTCGATCACCGAACCCGTTCGGAGTGGAAAGAGAAAATCCCGGCGGTCGTCCATCTCGACGGGACTGCGCGACTACAGACAGTTTCGAGAACGTCTGAACACCCAATTGCAGAACTTCTGATAGAATATGAGAAGCTCACGGGCATTTCGCTGCTCTGCAACACGAGTGCAAATCTTAATGGACGTGGTTTTTTTCCGGATGCGGCTGCCGCCTGTGAGTGGGGATGCGTAGACCACGTTTGGTGCGATGGGTTGCTGTTGACCAAGACAGGTGCAAGTCAATTCGAGAGCTGAGCGTCAGGCTGTAACGAACCTGAGGTACCGCGGCAATCGCCGGCAGCATCGCTGAGGGAGCCGGATGGTGCGGGTGTGTGGGTCCTTGAAGCTGCCTTGATCTGAAGAACGAATCTGACCGATGGCCGACAGAGCGCAGAGACTGTGCAGTTAAGCTGGCAAGCATGCTTTTGCTTAGCCATGTGCTGGAGGATTCAAGGACCTGCACGGCCATTTTGCTCGGCCGAACTAATCCGCCACGGCGCCGGGCATGTAGCCGACCACGTTGACCCCGACAGCTTCGTCAGTGGTCAGGAAGTCAGAGTAGCGGTTCCACATCCTCAAGCATGCTCCTTGCAGGGTCCACGTGCGAGATCGATTGCAGCAACCCGATGCCGAAGAGCACAATTGTGAGCACGGTCCGGTGCGAAACCCAGCACAGACCGTCAATGGCCGGGCACTCCGGATGGATGGCCTCGGCCCCCACTTTCTGGTCCCCAGGTAGCCGTCCTTCGGCTGAGATCGGCCAGCACCAAGTCGCGCTGTGAATGGGTTGAGTAGACTTGCTCCGCGACCCGCGCGGCGGCATCGGCGTTGTGGAAGGCGGCACACTTTTGAAGACCGCTTTACCGATATGATAGCCCGAGCTCGGTCGGCCGGATCCGCTCGAAGCGGATCCGTATCGACGAAGGCTATTTTCGAAGGCCCTCGGGATCCTTCGGGTGCGGTTCGACGACTCGGACCTCAGCGATGGTTCGGAAGAGCATCTGAGGCCGACGCCGGGAAAAAGGAAGGTGCGTTGTTTCCCACGACGAGGCAAACGTCGAAGAGTTTGGCACCTCCCGACGCTGCTTGAGGAGAAGCGGACCGCACGGGTCGTTGAAACCTCGACACATCGGGGAGCGGAGTCGCCCTGCCGGCAAGTCCGAGGCGAGTACAGGCAAGGGCGGCGTACGACCGCGGTCGATAGGAACGCACGCTTGTGGGTTTGGCAGGGGCGGCTATAGGGGACCCACCGCGCCTTCCATCAGAAAGGCTCCCAGCGCACTCAGCAATGCCTTGGCGGTTTCCTTGTCGAGTTGCAGTTCGACCTCATCATCGTCATCCGTGATCAGCAGCAAGGTGCCTCTCAGCGGGTTGTGCGACGTGACCAGCACATCATCATCCTGGAACTCGACTTTGCGGGCCATAATTTCCGACCTCCGTTGCTCCTGCCGGAATGTCGCACTAGCCGCAGTAAAGAAAGTATTGAGAGATCCTGCTCCATAGCCTGCTGGCAATCGATCGAGCGATGCGAGTAGTCAAATTGACGTTTTTGGCGGAGTGATCATCTTGCCCCGGCAAATAGTGGTCACTGTGCGCTCGATGCCCGAAGCAGAACGGATGCGGCTCTTGCCTTTGGCTTGGCAAAGCCGAACGGCGCACGCATCCCACATCCGGCATACTCGCAAATATGGTTTTCCACCCGTGCCCGGTCGCGCGGCATTGCCGTCATGCCTTTCGCGAGCCTCATCGGTTCGTCGCTGATGCGGGTTGATCAGCCCTACCAAAGCGGGAAGACATTGGGCTGCTTGGTAATTTAGACCGCCTGACGCACGCCAGTGCAGCACGCGGCGCACCGCGCGGCTGATGCGATTGCATCTTCAGCATCGCCGGAAAATCAGCACCACACTGTCATGCAAGATCATCGAATTGCGTGCCGTTGATCCGGAGCGCCCGCGGCTTCACATGCGGGATGCCTCCTGCAACATTATCTGCCGCATCCAGATGCTTGCCGGATTACTGTTGTGAAGGGTGGGCCATTGGACGGCCTCGGTGAACGTGGGTAGTGGCCGCGGAAGTTCGACGATCCGCAGAGGGAAGGTCTTTTTGAAATGCTCAACCAGCCGGAATGGCATGGTCGCTATGCGGGCTGTGCCTGAGACCATGGGCGGGATCATGCTAAAAGCCGGCACGATGATCTCGACATGCCTCTTGAGACCATTTTCAAGCAAAAACCGTTCCTCGATGGATGGCATCTGCGCACGGCCAACCCTGTACGCAATGTGCTTCATCGACACGTACCTCTCGAATGTAAGCTGCTGTGGCAGTTGCTTGTTCGTCGGGCAGCCTACGCACACGAATGTCTCGTCGAACAGCGCCGCTCTAGGATGCGCGCTCGACATGAACAATTCCGGAAGAATCAGAAAATCGACGTCACCGCGCCGGAGAAGCTCATCGAGATCGTCGTCGAGCGGCAGCAATTCGAAGCTGACGGCGGGTGCTTCGCGTGCAACACGCTCCACGACCTTTTCAAAAAACACGAGTGTGGCGAAATCAGAAAGGGTGATCCTGAAACGGCGATCGGACTGAGCCGGATTAAACGGATCCCAAGAAATAATCGAACTCTGGATTTTCAAGAGTGCGCCGCGAACAGCGGGCGCGAGTGTTTCCGCACGTGGGGTTAGAACACGTTCGCG
>NZ_JBVVQL010000017.1:0-89648 GCF_055811195.1 Mesorhizobium sp. WSM4823 | reverse complement strand
TAGCCGGCGATCTCCTGCCAAAGGAAACGGTCCTCAGGGACGCTGCGTCCAAACAGTCTCCTGCGAACTCTTGCGAGATACCAGAGCGGCTTCCATTTGAAAGCTTGTTCCAAATTCGCCCTGACGCCAGTCCGCTCATGCTGGACGAGCAATGCGGCTGAATGACCGCGCATATAGAAGTAGATTTGTTTGGCCAGGCCCTCCATCGTCCGTCTATGAAAGTGGAACGCGACGGAGGCAGGTTCGTAACGGCAGTCATATCCATTGGCGAGCAGCCGATACCAATATTCGGAGTCCCCCGAACATCCGGCCTGACCGACGTCGAGGCGCTCGTCAAACATCCCGGCGCGGTCGAATACTTCGCGTCGGAACGCCATGCTGGCGCCGGCACCAATTTTCCAGGAAGGAAACACCTCGTGCTTTCTCGCGGCGAAGTCGTCCGCGCGGAAGGTTTGTGATGTATAGCCCTGCCCGAAGCTCCAGAATGTCTCGAAGTACCGCTGGGCTTCGGTGGCAATCTCGGCGGGCAGCACAAGGCCCGTCACGGCGCCGACCGAGCGGCTGTCGAACGCAGCAACCAATCGTTCAAGCCAATGCGGATGAAGCAGAACATCATCGTCAGTGTATGCAACGATAGCCGAGGACGCCCTCTGAGCTCCTCGGTTGCGCGCGATATCCAGGCCGGGTCGATCCTCGCGCAGGTAGATTGCACCCGCCGCCAGAACGACCTGGCGCGTTTCGTCGCCTTTCGATGCGTTGTCGACCACGATGATCTCTGCCGGCGGCAAACTTTGCTGAGGAAGCGAAGCCAGACAGCGCTGCAACTCGTTCGGCCTGTCGCGCGTGCAGATCACCACGCTGGCGCTTGGCAGGTCCAGAACCGGTGAGGTCGGGCTCGAGTCTCGAGCGGCCGCAACCGGGGTAGCACGGCACTGACCATCGCTTCCCCTGAGTAAATGCCCAACTGGCAGCCCGCCGCGCCACAAGACGATCATGCCGGGATCGCAGTCTTCAGGAGCAACTTGGATGTCTAAATCTATATGGCGGATACCTGCGCAGTCAGCCACGCCGAACATTCTTCGCAGATCTGCCTCCAGCACATTCGCGCGCCAGTTTGGTGACATCTTCACCGACTCATTTCACTATAAAGCGGCCGAAATTCGGCGTTGCGCATCCGCTTCACTCCAGCCTTGATCCAGCGAGGAACCAACCTAGCCCTGCAGTAAACGTCTACCATGTTGGGCAGGCGAGAAATCGCCGTGCGCGGATCCAGGACGAAGAGTTTCTTCGATAGTTCGCAGGCCGCGTAAAGCTGTCCGCCGATCAAAGCTCTCACCGCAAGCCAATGAATCATGTCGACCAGATGGGCATCGAGATCGCTGCCGAACTGCGGATACTTTTCGCGAAACTCGGCAAGAACGATCTCACACGAACGAAGCATCTGCATGACATCGCTCGACATGTTGACGTTTGTCATCCGGTAGCCCACGAGGTGCTGAGGCACGACGCGGAATTCGTAATTTTCCGCTATTCTGAGGCACATTAGAAGATCCTCGCAGCCCTGTGCGTTCCTGGCCCTCAGGGAAGGATCGAATTGTCCCGCCCGCTCGAATGCGGAGCGACGCATCAGCATCGAACTTCCGTTGCCGACAAAATTCATTCTGCACATCCGTTGCAGAACGTGGCCATCGGCATCGGGCCGGTTGTATAGTGAGAATACCCGGCCGTTCTCGTCGATTTGCGCAAACCAGCAATATGCCAGGCCCGCAGAAGAGCCACCTTCCTGCAGGGCGCGCAATTGCAGTGCGATCTTGGATGGGGCCCAGAGATCATCCGCGTCGACAAACGCCAGAAACTCCGCATCGGTAGAGGCCGCACCACTGTTGCGGGCCTGCGCAACACCGGCATTCGACCGCCTCATAAGGCGTATACGCCGGTCTTTCTCAGCACAGGAGGCCACAATCGAGGCGGATTGGTCCGTCGACCCATCGTCCACCACCACAATGTCTAGCGCCTGATGGTCCTGCTGGCAGATGCTGGTCAAGGTGGCGCGAATGGTCCGCTCGGCATTGAACATCGGCACCACGACGCCTACCCTGGCATTGTCCTGGATCATTGAAGCCTTCGTTTTCTCTGCAAGAGCCAGTAAACAACGGACGGCGCCGACATTGCGATCAGCACCGCTCTTCAATGATTGGGGCGAATTCGAGGCAAATGAGGTCGGTCATTCAGCCTGGCCTATCCTAGCTGGCGGATTCGGGCCGTGACGAAGCAACGCAAAATCCGAAAAACAGACACGTGGATCGGTCACGTAAACGCTGCCTTATTAGCCTTTACTGAATAAGCCAGTCAACCGACGCCGCGCGACACGGAATGGCAGCGGCCCGCAACGCCGGCCTGGCGCGCGTGCAGCCGAGCGGCGGACTTTGGCGATGTTAAGGCCAGACGGGCGTCTTGTCTATTTTTTGGGGGCTGTTACCAACTGGATTTGTCGCTCGCCCGGGGCGCTGCTGCGCGCGATGACGACCCGATCGCGCCCCTCACCCTTGGCCTCGTAGAGCGCGTGATCCGCGGCATTCGTGAGTTCGGCCCAGCCCGCTCCATGCTCCGGATAAGCGGCGATCCCGAACGAAACCGTAACGGTGCCCAGCGTCCGCCCGCGATGCGCCAAGTGGAGCTGTCTGATTGCCTGGCGCAGCGCTTCCGCCCGCTCAGCGCCTTCTTCAAGCGAGCATCCCGGCATCACGAGGGCGAATTCCTCACCGCCGTAGCGCGATACGACATCGCTATCCCTGGCATGCTCGATCAAAGTGGCGGCGACCTGCTTCAATACCAGGTCGCCGGCCTCGTGGCCGAACGTGTCGTTGAACTGTTTGAAATGGTCGACGTCGAGCATCATGATCACCAGCGGCTGAGCCGACCGCTCCATCCGGCGCAGTTCACGGCTGCTGGTTTCCTCGAGATATCGCCTGTTGAACAGACCGGTGTTCGGATCGCGGATCGATTGCTGCCGCAGCGTCTCGCGCAGGCGCAGATTGGCGAGCGCCAATGCCAGCGTGTCGACGACGCCGCGCAGGATCTGCTGCCTCTCAGCCAACCATTGCGGTTTGTCAGCCGCATTCGGTTCACACAAATGGAGAATACCCAGCGTTTCGCCTTGTGCCGCCAGAGGCATGCAGACGTAGCCCTTGCCGCCATTCTCGGTGATATGGGCGCAGCGTGGCGACAGCATGCCCGGGCCGGCGACATGCTCCTGGCCGCGCCGCAACGCCCAGCAGTCTTCCGGCGCAAATTGGGTAGCGCTCGACCGAACGGAGCCCCAATGCGCCACCTCTTCCACCAGGTTGCGCGAGGCGCTGGTCAGGTGGACTGTCCCGCTCAAGCCACCGAGGAACTCGGCCATGGCGGTGCCGACCACTGAAAACGCTTCAGGAAACGTAACGCAGGCCTGGAGCAGCTCCCCGAGCTTCACAAGGCGGGTGGTGGTTTCCGACTTCTCGTGCAATTCGCGGTTTAGCACCGCCAGCTGATCGGCACGCTCGTTCACAACACCTTCCGCGCGGCGCAGTTCGCTGATGTCATTGAGTGTGAGGACGAGACCTCCGTCGGACTTGCTGAGGGGACTGCAGCTCGCGATCACCGGCAAATGCGAACCATCCAATTTGGTCAAGCGCACTTCGCTCTGGTGCTGGCGGCCCGAGGTCAAGGCCAGCTCGACCGGAGACGTCCCGGCAGCGAACTCGCCGCCTCTCGGATCACGCATCGTCATGACCGAGCGCCATTCCTGGCCGACGATCTTGTCGGCGCGTCGCCCAATCATCGATGCCGCCGCAGGATTGACGCTGGCAATCCGGCCCTCACCGTCGAGGACGGCAATGCCTTCTGCCGCCGTGTCGACGATATCCTCGATATGGGCCCGCGCGGATTCAAGCTCGGCCGCCATCGTGTTGAAGCCATGCGCCAGCTGGCCGAACTCATCCTTGCGATTGTGAATTATACGCGTCATGACAGCGCCTTTGGCCAGCGCTTCCATGCCTTTCGTCAGGTCCGAAAGCCCGGCGCCGAAACGGCGCAGTAGCGCCGCCGCGAATCCCGCCGCGACCAGCATGGCGGCCGCCGCGCTGAGGCCAACCAACCAAAGCATGTTGCTGGTGCGCCTTTCGGCATCGCCTAACAACGGGTCGTACTCCAAGAGCACGGCGCCGATGATCGTGTCCTCGGGATACTCGATCGGAACGACCAATAAGTCGTTGATCTCGTGAGGATCATTGAACCTGCGTGGGACGCCATCCTCCAGCGTCTTGCCGACTTCATTGCCGGGGTCATGATCGAACTTGTCGCCGATAGTGTGGTCTTCGTCGGAAGCGTGGGCCAGGAGGATCTTGTTGCGGTCGACGACGAGGAAATCTCTGCGCGAATCGTGGTGCTGATGCTCCAGAAACTCGCGCAGCGCGTCTGGTCGATCGAGCAGCGAAGGTGCCCCATCGGATGACTTGAAGACGACCGTGTTGGCCAATTCCCGCGCGACATTGGCCGCCTCGGTCAATCCCAACGACCTGATCGCGGCCATCTGTGTAAAAATCGCAACGCCGCCTACCAGCCCGATCAAAGCCGAGGCGGCCACCATGCTGAGAATGATTTGGCTCTTGATGCGCACGTCACGGGCCTGCTGAGGACGACGGCATCGTACATGCCCCGATCGAGCCAACATTTCACACTGAATATTTTATTACCAAATGCTTATTAACGTACTAACGATAAGCCAATCAGGCGGCGTTCTTTTGCCGCTTCGGCTCACGGCGATTTGCCGTACGCCTCCATAATGGTGGGCCGCGCCCGGCCGGGCAGACCATAAGGGCGGTCCTTGCAGGCTTCATTAGATAGCCTCGGCTTCGCCAGCCGCAAGACGCCCGGCGTAGAGCTGCCTGACGGGGGCGGGGCCCAAACTGACGCCGGCCTGCGCCAATCGCATATGTGTCGGCACCGACCCGAAGCAGCATTCAAGCAAAAACCCGCCCCGGTCTCCGGAGCGGGTCTGTTGCCTGAGGCGGAACTCAACACATGTCCGCGCCAGCAAGGTCGCCTCGATATGCTGAAGATCCGGTTAACGGCCAGATTTGATTCAAATACGCCTGTGGATATTTGTCTTTGAGTAAATCGAGATTGCCATCCTTGTCGGACGGCGGGCAAAAGGAGAAATCCATGACTAGCGACTTTGCCGCCGCCCATCTCCATCTCGAACGAGCCTGCCACTATTTGCGCGGCGATGACGAGACGAGCAGCATGGCTCGTGCGGCTCTGGATATTCTGATCGATGCAATCGTCGCGGCCCAGTACAAGCGTCCGCCCGCAGACATCGTGGAATTTCCCAGAACGGCAAACCGGCAATAATCGAGAGGTGCCCTGGGCAAGTACGAATCCAACCGGCAGATCGCCTGCGTTAGCAGGCGATTCTTTAGGAGCCGGACCAGCGTCTGATCCTCCTCTGCATTCCCAGCTTGGGCGCACTCCTATGCCTCTGTTCCTGCGATTGAGACGGGCGTATTCTTGCACGGTCGAATGGTCTGAACTTATCTCGGGGAGGAGATGGCGATGGGCGAGGCAACGCGTCACGACGCCTGGCAGGCCGGAGATAGCTACGACCTCTATATGGGGCGATGGAGCCGTCAGATCGCTCCACTGTTCCTGGATTGGCTCGATCCAGCGGTCGGGCTGGATTGGCTGGAGGTAGGTTGCGGAACCGGGGCGCTGTCGGCAGCCATCCTGGCGCGCTGCAATCCCAGGAGCCTGGTGTCCATAGACCCATCGGAAGGTTTTCTCGCCAAGGCGCGCGCAAACGTGCCTGATGGACGCGTCCAGTTTCTCGCAGGCGATGCGCAGGCGTTGTCTGTCGAACCGAGCAGCAAGGGCATGGTCGTGTCGGGGCTTGTTCTCAACTTCATCCCCAACAAGGAAAAGGCACTCGCCGAGATGCGGCGGGTGGCCCGCCGTGGAGCGACGATCGGGTTCTATGTGTGGGATTATCCCGGAGGCGGCGTGGAATTCATGCGGGCCTTCTGGACGGCTGCGACTGCTCTTGATCCCGGCGCTGTCGACCTTACCGAGGACAGGCGCTTTCCGTTCTGCACCCAAGACGGATTGACCGATCTCGCGGAGAAGGCCGACTTGGTTTCCATCGACTCCACCCGGATTGAAATGCCGGCTGTGTTCAAGGACTTTGACGACTACTGGCATCCCTTCACCCTGGGCGCGGGGCCGGCGCCCGGCTATTGCATGAGTCTCGAGCCCGCAGCTCGCCAGAGATTGATGGAGAGGCTCCGCGATAGTCTGCCGCGCGGCGAGGGCGGGTCCATTCCCCTGAAAACCAGAGCCTGGGCAGTCAAGGCCAAGGTTCGCTGATACCCGCGAGCCCGCGGCGCGCCAACCGGCAGGCCGCCAACGATGGGCTGTCCTGCGCAAAGTTCGGGTTGACCGGCCGTGTACGCAAAGCGACTATTCGTCCAGCCGAGATCGTCATGCCGGCGTCAGGAGGAAGATACGATGGAGGAGCCCGATCGGTGGCGTCACATGTCGAGCGCGCCAAGGGATGGCAGTCGAATCCTTGTCACGGTTCGGCCCTCCGAACAGGGTCCGGCGGAAGTCGACCTGGCTTACTGGTCTCGAGCCGACCAGTTCGGCAGTGAAGGCTGGCGTGCTTCCGACTCATCGCCTGGACGCGTGGTTGAATACGCCGAACCCGAGCTGAAATGCTGGATGCCGCTGCCGACAGCCAATCTGAGCAAGGGTTCATTGCCCAGCCCCTGGGACGAAGAAGATGTCCCGCTGCTGGATGGGTCGGGGATATGAGGGTGGCGCGCGATCGCCTGATCCGCCTCGATATTCCTGATTAGAAGTTCGCTCCGACCTTCAGGCCCACCGCGTGGCTGTGGCCGTCGCCGTCGAGCCCCAGGTTAAGGCGGTAGTCGAGCCCAAGCTGCCAGTCATCGCCGAGTTCGGCGTCGAAGCCCGCCTGCAAGGTCAGGTAGTCGCGGCTCATGGGATCGATCTCCAGCGCATAGGGTAGTCCGCCCGAAAGGTCGGCATAGCCAATGCTGGCGAGGCTCGAGCCCGCGAAATCGTGTGTGTATTCCAGCCTGGCGCGCGGCACCAGCGCGCCCCAGTCTGTCGGCATGTGGTATTCCATTCTAAGGCCCAGCACGCCGGCCACCATCTCCGCGTCCTGGTCGCCAAAGGCGAGGTTGTAGGGTCCCGCACCCGTCTCGGTGAAGGCGTCAAGCCGAGACCAGGAGGCCTCAACCCGCGCATAAGGCGACAGAAGCAGGCCGTCCCTGCGATGCTCGTAGCCTGCCGAGAGCGAGCCGAAGAACTGGTGCCCGTCGCGCCCTCCTTCCGCGAAATCGCCCGTATCGGTGACGAAGCGGTGACTATCGAACTCCAACCGGCTAAAGCCAAGGAGCCCGTCCAAGAAGATCCCCGCCGTCGGCTGATAGCTGCCATAGAGGGCGGCACTGAAGGCCTGCGCCTCGCTTTCAGTGCCGTTGTCTCCGACATCAACGGCGTCGCGTCCATAGCCGATGCCGATGCCGCCGACAAACTTCGGCGAGAAGCGCCAGTCGACGCCGGCGCTAACGCCGACAAGTGTCTGGTCAAGCTCAAGCGCACCGTCCTCGCGGCTGCCGAAATTGACGAAGCCGCCGGCCCAGAAGGCCATCCTGCTAGCGCCTGCGGCTCCGCCGCTGCCGCCGGCCGGTGCTCCGGGGCCGCCGAGAGGGAAGCCGAACGCGCGAGCGTCGACGCCTTCTTCACCCGCATAGGCCAGCGGCTCGTCTTCTCGCTGCAGACCGATCCGCAGATCGATCGATGCGGCACGGCGATCGCTTTCGTTATGCAACCGCTCCAGCCGATCGTTAAAGTTCCCGATCTGGGCGTCTGCGAGACGGCGGGCCGAATCCACCTGGGCCGTCAGCAGACCGATTACCTCGGGATCTTCCGAGGGGTCGGGCCGTATCGTCACGCTGAAGGTGATAGTCGCCGGCGCCGACACGCCCCAGGCATTGGACAGCGTATAAGTAATGGCGACGGCGCCGCTCGCCGTCTCCGTGGCGGCAAAAACCAGATCGTAGTTGCCGCCGCTGCCTTCGATGCTGGCGGTGCCGGCGGCTGCCGGAGGATGAGAAACGATCGCTGCTCCCGTGAAGGGCGAACCCGTTGCACCCTCAGTCAGGCTTGCCCGGCCCGTCGTGCCCGCCAGGATCTCTACCGTGCGGTTGGAAGCCACCGGGACTGGGGCACCGATGACGAGCGTGTAGGAGGCGGAGCCGGTGAAGCCGAGGGCGTCGGCGGCTTCGATGGTGACGGCAAAACTCCCGGACTCGCTCGGTGTGCCTGTGAGCGACCCGTCTGCGGCAAGCGTCAGTCCCGCGGGCAACGCACCGGATGTCAGCGCAAAGCCGTAGGGAGCCGTACCGCCTGTCGCCGACAATCCTTGCGCATAAGCGAGACCGCCGGTGCCGCCAGGCAAGGAGGAAGGCGTGAGCGTGATCGCCGGAGCATCAATAGAAAGTGCGTAGGCCTGGACGCCGGTGAACCCGTTCGCGTCAGTCGCGGTCACGGTGAAATTGAAGTTTCCAGCGGTGGTCGGTGTTCCCGACAGGTCGCCCGTGGCCGACAGGTTCAGCCCCGGCGGCAGTGTGCCTGCTGTAATCGTATAGGCATAGGGCGCTACCCCGCCGGAGGCGGAAAGCGCCTGTGTATAAGCGATGCCGCCGGTGCCATCGGGCAAGGTGGAAGGCGCCAGCGTAATCGCCGGAGCACCGATGGACAGCGCATAGGCCTGGACGCCGGTGAAGCCGTTCGCGTCAGTCGCGGTTACGGTGAAATTGAAATTTCCAGCGACGGTCGGTGTGCCTGCGAGTGACCCGTCAGCGGCAAGCGTCAGCCCGGTGGGCAGCGTACCGGCTGTCAGCGCGAAGCTATAGGGAGCCGTGCCGCCTGTCGCCGACAGTCCTTGCGCATAGGCGATACCGCCGGTGCCATCGGGCAGAGTGGAAGGCGCCAGCGTGATCGTCGGAGCACCGATGGATAGCGCATAGACCTGGACGCCGGTGAACCCGTTCGCGTCAGTTGCCGTCACGGTGAAATTGAAGGTTCCTGCGGTCGTCGGTGTTCCTGATAAGTCGCCTGTGGTCGACAGGTTCAGCCCCGGCGGCAGTGCGCCGGCCGTAACCGTGTAAGCGTAAGGCGCTGCCCCGCCGGAGGCGGAAAGCGCCTGCGCATAGGCGGTACTGCCGGTGCCATCGGGCAAGGTGGAAGGCGCCAATGTGATCGTCGGAGCACCGATGGACAGTGCATAGACCTGGACGCCGGTGAAACCGTTCGCGTCCGTTGCCGTCACGGTGAAGTTGAAGGTTCCGGCGCTGGTCGGTGTTCCCGTCAGGTCGCCTGTGGTCGACAGGTTCAGCCCCGGCGGCAGTGTGCCGGCCGTAATCGTATAGGCATAGGGCGCTGCTCCGCCGGAGGCGGCAAGGGCCTGTGTATAAGCGATACCGCCGGTGCCGCCGGGCAGGGTGGAAGGTGCAAGCGTGATTGTCGGAGCAGCGATGGACAGCGCATAGACTTGCGTGCCGGGAAAACCGTTCGCGTCAGTTGCCGTCACGGTGAAATTGAAGGTTCCTGCGGTGGTCGGGGTGCCCGACAGGTCGCCTGTGGCCGACAGGCTCAGCCCTGGCGGCAATGCGCCGGCCCCAACCATATAGTCATAGGGCGCCGCCCCGCCGGAGGCGGAAAGCACCTGCGCATAGGCGATACTGCCGGTGGCGCCGGGCAAGGTGGAAGGTGCAAGCGTGATCGTCGGAGCAGCGATGGACAGCGCATAGGCCTGGACGCCGGTGAAGCCGTTCGCGTCAGTCGCCGTCACGGTCAAATTGAAGCTTCCTGCGGTGGTTGGTGTGCCTGTGAGCGACCCGTCAGCGCCAAGCGTCAGCCCGGTGGGCAGCGTACCGGCTGTCAGCGCGAAGCCATAGGGAGCCGTACCGCCTGTCGCCGACAGTCCTTCAGCATAGGCCATACCGGCGGTGCCATCCGTCAGCGTGGAAGGCGCGAGCGTGATCGCCGGAGCAGAGATGGACACTGCATAGGCCCGGGCCCCGGTGAAACCGTTCGCGTCCGTTGCCGTCACGGTGAAGTTGAAGGTTCCGGCGGTGGTCGGTGTTCCCGTCAGGTCGCCTGTGGCCGACAGGTTCAGCCCCGGCGGCAGTGCGCCGGCCGTAACCACATAGCCATAGGGCGCTGCTCCGCCGGAGGCTGCAAGAGCCTGTGTATAAGCTATACCGCCGGTGCCGCCGGGCAGGGCGGAAGGTGCAAGCGTGATTGTCGGAGCAGCGATGGACAGTGCATAGGCTTGCGTGCCGGGGAAACCGTTCGCGTCAGTTGCCGTCACGGTGAAATTGAAGGTTCCTGCGGTGGTCGGGGTGCCCGACAGGTCGCCTGAGGCCGACAGGCTCAGTCCTGGCGGCAATGCGCCGGCGCCAACCATATAGTCATAGGGTGCCGCCCCGCCGGAGGCGGAAAACGTTTGCGCATAGGGGACACCGGCGACGTCGCTGGGCAGGGCCGAAGGTGCCAGCGTGATCGTCGGAGCACCGACGGAAATCGCATAAGCCCGGGCGCCGGTGAAACCGTTCGCGTCAGTTGCCGTCACGGTGAAGTTGTAGGTGCCGGGGGTTGTCGGCGTGCCAGCCAGCGTGCCGCCGCCGGCCAGTAAAACACCCTGAGGCAAGGCGCCTGCCGAGACTATAAAGCTGTAGGGCACAGTGCCGCCCGTGGCGGTGACGGACTGTGAATAGGCGTTGCTGGCCGTCGCCGAAGGCAGGCTCGGCGGGCCTACTGTGATAGTGGGCGAGATATAGGTGAACCCGCCGGTCAGTGTGCTCGAACCCGACAGGGTGGTGACTGTGACGTTCCTGCTGCCGGCGGTGTTTGCCGGCGTCGTCCCGGTGATTGTCGTGGAGTTGACGACGGTTGTGCCGATGAGCGCGGTGCCCCCGATGGTCACGCCTGTGACGTCGTTGAGGTTTACGCCTGTGATCGTAACCGAGGTGCCCCCGGTCACCGGTCCGCTCGTCGGCGAGATCGACGTCAGCGACGGCACGCCCTGCGGAACGTAGGCGACGGTAACCTGTCCAGCTACGTTTCCGCCGCGTGGTCCTCCATTGGTCGTAAGATCATACATTCCGTACTGGATGATGTCGAAATTATTGCTCGGCTGGGTTACGTAGGTCGCCGTGCAGTTGGTCGTATCGAATGGAGCGAGCGGAAGGGCGGGCGCGCAACTGACCGTCCCCAACGGGTGGTTCATGGTGAGGGCGACCGAGTTGATGATCGCGTTTTCCTGGTCGATCCGGAAATGGAAGGTGATGGTCTGGCCGGGACCTGAGAAGGTGCTGGGAGTCGCCCCCGTGATCGTTACGCCCGCAGCCGCGGGCAAGATTAAGGCGGCCATGAAGACGAAGAGCGCGCCGACGCGCACCAGTATTGCAGCCGCAAGACGCGCCGAACCGAACATGCCCCAACCCCCCGATCAGGTATTGCCAAGCAGCCGAGAAAAACCCGTTGCCCATAGCATTGCCTGAACGCCTGTCTAACACAAACGCGTGTAGGGTCAACGGCCTACAACCGTCGTTGCCTTGGTATAGACAGAAAGATTTCTTGCCGTTCTCCGGAGCCAGGATGGTGCTCGGATGAGCGAAGCTCCCGAACTATCCAAGGCAGGCTATTGGCACCGGGTATGACCAGCTGAGAATGACGTAGTGAGACATGCAATTGATTGATAGGCAGGCGGGGCAGATCTCCTCTGTCCTGCCCTGTTTGCCGAAACTTGGCATCTCCCCCACAACAAAGGGGGAAGATTGGCAGGCTCACCGTCGGCTCCTTCCGTTCAGTTTGCCCCCGTCGCCCCTCAGAACAGGAATGCAGCCGTGGCGGGATTCGGCCCGGTGCGACCGTCTGATGAGTCCATGCCTCGAATGAGCTCGAGGTCGGCCGCGTCCAGCTCGAAGTCGAAGACGTCGAAATTGGCGGCGATCCGGTCCTGGTGGATCGACTTTGGAATGACGATCAGCCCTTCCTGAAGGTGCCATCTGATGATCACCTGCGCCACGGACTTGCCACGCTTTCCGGCGATGCTTTCAAGGGTCGGGTCGCTCAACAGTCGGCCGCTGCCCAGCGGGCTCCAGCTTTCGATGCGGATGTTGTGCGTGCTATGAAAATCTCTGGCGTCGCGCTGTTGGAACCGGGGGTGGAGTTCGATCTGGTTGACGACGGGAACGACCCCCGTCTCGCCGATGATCCGCTCGAGATGGTCCTGGTTGAAATTCGAAACCCCGATCGACTTGATCCTGCCGCCATTCCTAAGTTCGATCAGCGTTTTCCATGCCTCGACGTATTTATCCTGGCTGGGCACTGGCCAGTGGATCAGGAACAGGTCGAGCTGTTCGATCCCCAGCTTGTTCATCGTCTCGTCGAATGCCCGAAGGGCGGCGTCGCGCTGATGCGCGCCGTTGCGCAGCTTCGAAGTGATGAACAACTCGCTCCTCGGCACGCCGGCCGTGCGGATCGCTTGCCCGACGCCTTCCTCGTTCTGGTAGCCTTCGGCAGTATCGATCAATCTGTAGCCCGCCTCGATGCCCCAACTCACCACCTGCGCCGTAATGGCTGGATCGACCTGCCACACGCCAAGGCCGATCTGAGGAATGGCGGAGCCATCGTTCAATGATATCTGTTCAGGCATATTCAGGTCCTTTTACAATGGGAACTACAATGGGGGGCGCTGCGGAGCGTTCTGCTTCGGCGCACAGTCTATCTAGTCTCGATGTTCGCCAGGGCGAGTCGATGGCTCGACAAATGTCCTAATCGAAGCCGGGGCGAGATCCTGGG
The DNA here is from genome assembly GCF_055811195.1 of Mesorhizobium sp. WSM4823. Classification (NCBI taxonomy): domain Bacteria; kingdom Pseudomonadati; phylum Pseudomonadota; class Alphaproteobacteria; order Hyphomicrobiales; family Phyllobacteriaceae; genus Mesorhizobium; species Mesorhizobium sp. WSM4823. Next base: position 76,715 of record NZ_JBVVQL010000017.1, on the reverse strand, counting down.
TTTGGGGATGGCACGCCAACCCGGATCAACCTCGAAAAGTCCGGCGAAAGGCCCGACTCCCGCGCGCGGCCGTCAATATGGGCTAACTGCCTCAGAACCGACATTGGCAAGCGGCTGTCGAGCGCACCCGTGCATACGCATATTCGGGAAGATAGCCATTGACGATGAGGCGCCAGTCAAGAGGGACCACGTCACCGACGGCTCGCATCATCTTGACGATCGTCGTCGTGCAGTTCGTCGTGATGGAATTATAGAACTCAGGCGTCGCGGAAAGTGCATTTGCGTCCGAAACGTATTCCAGCAAGAGCGCCCGGGCTGCGTCCGGCGACATTTTTAGCCGATAGACTTGGACGTCCTCTCCCCGAACGTTTGACCTGACGCCGACGACGTCTCGCTCGTCAGCCGCGACAATGACCAGCGGATTGCTCTTGAACAGGTCTGCGACGGGTGAAAATTTGCCGCCTCCATGCCGCCGCACCTCAATCGACCAGGCAAGATAGTCACCTCCGGCAAAGCCAAAGCTTAGGATGACATGGGCAATATTAGGCCCGGACCAATAAGACATGAACAGGTCGACGGTCTGAACCCTGGAAAGGTCGTAGGTCCGCATCGTCCAGCGCTCGGTGAAATCAGTGTCGCTACGCCATTCGAAGTCTCGCACGTCAGTCAGCGTCAGCAGATTGCCGTCGCGGATGCCGGTCACCTGACGGGCGACTTCGGGCGCCCAGTCCGCGTGACCGAAAGGCCTGATGGTGCTCCACCAAACCAGCACCACAGCAAACGCAGCCGCAAATAGGACGAACGCCCTGTTTCGAAACCGGCCGAAGAGCGCGATGATGGTAGCGAGGCCGAACAAGACGAAAAGGACGCCGGCCACAGCCCGTCCAGGCTCGGCCACGGGCAGGCGATACCACATGGCAAGTCCGCCCCAGGCAGACAAGATTGCGACGGCTAGCGAAAGGATGATGGCAAGCGAGACCCGAGCGATACGACGCATTCATTCCCCATCTGGTGCGCCGCTCTCCGGCGGTCTGGCATTGCCTGGATGCCATTTCTCGCGGGACGTCCGAAGGCAACTCTACATCCCCATACAGATGCACCAATCGGCCTGATACCAGCTGTCGCCCGCGGATTTCGCAGGCATGGAGCGAGCGACAAGGTGCCCGCGCGAAGCGAGCGCGCTCGGCATCGGCCGTTCGATCAAACGATGACCTGGTGCGTCCGCCTGGCTACGTCACCGAGTGATCACGGGTTCCATCCGCCGCTGCCGTATTGTCGGGTAATGATCTCGAGAAGGTGACCGTTCGGGTCCTCGAAGTAAACACCGCGGCCGCCGTCGTGGTGATTGATCTGCCCCATCTGCGTCCGGCCGGGGTCAGCCCAGTACGGGAGGTTCCGTTCACGAATCCTATCGAAGATCCCGTCGAACTCGGCTTCGCTGACCAAGAACGCATAATGCTGCCGCCTGATTTCGCCGTCTGTGTCCATGTAGTCGAGGTTGGCGCCGTTTTCGGTCGTGACCATCTGGAAAGGTCCCCAGCGTCTCGGGGCTGGAAGACCAAGCATTTCCGCCAGGAATTTTGCCGACGCCTCGCTGTCGCGGGCCGACAGTATCGTGTGGTTGAAATCGATAGCCATGCATCACTCCCTTTGATCTTTCCTCGCACGTCGTTGTTTTCACGACGGAAGCGATCCGTACGAGATGGGGTCGAAGGCCATATTGCTCAAGCGGGCGTGCCAACATACCCGATGACCTACGCTGTCGAATGAGAAGGCTTCTCGCCGGAAGTCGGTCATTCGGTGGATGTCGGCCGAACCCAAACAATGATATCCTGCGGGGAGCATTCGGGGAGGAAACTGCATTGACCCGCTTGGAAGCCGAAGGGGCGAGAGGTTGGTCGAATCTGCTGCTCGCGGCAGAGAGAGGCGATGCGGAGACCGTTCGAGCGGAGTTGGCGGCCGGCGCCAATATCAACGAGGCGGACGGCGGCGGCTGGTCAGCGCTTCATCTCGCAGCCCTCAACGCCCGCACCGCGGCGGTCGAGGCGTTGATCGAACACCCAGCAATCGATGTGAATTCCAGAAACACATGGAAGAGCACGCCTTTGAGCCTCGCTTCGGCCAAGGGCCACTACGCATCCATTCTAGCTCTCGTGAAACATCCCGAAATAGAGATCGATGCAAGAGCCGAATACTACGGCAGAACGGCCCTTATCGAAGCAGCAAAGAACGGGCATCTGGACGTCGTTAAGTTGCTTGTCGAAAATGGCGCCGACGTGAATCTGAGTGACAAGACCGGAAGAAACAACGCGCTTATCGAGGCTATCAAGGGACGGCATTACGACGTCGCGGGATACCTGCTTGATTCCAGGAAAATGAACTTTCTCAACAAGGATATGAGACTGAACGCCCTGATCTGGGCTGGAAGCTGCCATAACCCTCAACTCATCGAAAAGCTGGAAACCTCGATTCATACTTTCTTCGAAGGCAAGTGAAGGATCTTCGCGTCCGGTTGCAATTGCCATTCGTAGTTACCTGACGAAGAAACAGGTAATCCTCCGATCCGGAAGGCTCGTCGGCCCTTCGCGATAAGCGCGCTGCTACTCACGATGTCGGGGCAGGGCGCCGAGCGGGCCGGCCTCATATGCTGCAAGTGCTTTGGCGACGCCGGCAGTGAAGTGTTCAATATCGCTCGCATGTTCGAACGCTATCCCGGTTTGCGCAAACTCCAGTGGCGAATAGTCAGGCGCTATCCACTTGATCTCTGCGATAATCCTCTGGGCTTCCTTGAGATCGCCGAGTTGCGCATGGCACGCCGCGAGCCTTGTCAGCCGCCAGGGTGTCTTCAATGGGAGCTTCGACATGCCACGGAGCGCGGCCTTGTAGTCTCCTGAAGAGTAAAGCGCGATAGAGCGATCATAGTGGTACCAATCAGGATGGATCGGATTGATCCGTATCGCACTGTCAAGCGCCGTGAGTGCTTCAAGAGGCCTGCCTCTCATGGTGAGCAAGTATCCCATTTGAGCAATCGTATCGGCGTCATATGGATTGAGGTCGAGCGCGCGTTGAAGATGATGTTCGGCTGCTTCGAACCGACGGGCTGAGAGGAGAGCCTGGGCGAGTACGCGATGGCAGCGTGGCTCTTCCGGCGCCAGGATCACCGCACACTCTGCGCGGTCGATCACTGAACCAAGCAACGCTGGGGATGCCTCAGCATAGCCACCGATAATGAGATCTGCGAGCGCGATGTAGGAATGCGCCAAGGCATAGGTCGGGTCCTTCTTGACCGCCGCCTGGAAAAGACTGCGTGCAGCCTCATTGTCGTCATCACCATAGCCGCGCAGCCGGGCCAGTCCACGCAGGAGAAGCTCGTATGCGGCCAAGCTGTCCGTAGGCTTTGGGGTTGCTTGTTTAATCGCTGCATCGTCGAGCCGAGCGACCAGCCGGTTCACCACACGACGAGCGATTTCTTCCTGCATATCGAAGATCTGGTCGCCAGACGCAGAAAAATTATCGCTCCAGAGAACTCCACCCGTCGAGGCGGTAATGAGGCTGACGGTGACCCGCATGCCGTCTGCGCGAGTCGCCGCCCTGCCACGGACCAAATAGGTTGCGCCAAGGCTGTCGCCAATGGCACGCCAATCGGAAGCGGAATCCGAGACAAATGCAAATCCGGAATTGCGCGCCAGCACCACGACCGTTCCAAAGCGAGCCAACGCATTGACAACGTCCTCGGCGAAGCCGTCAACCAGAGGGGTGTCTTCCGGCGCACCTTCGTTGCTGAAGCGCAGTACCGCAACGCTCGGCTGTCCAGAGCGCTCCGGCGTTGGCGCATCGAGAAGAGAGAGGACGTAGCCGCGTTTGGCTACCGTGCGGATAATGGTTTGGCTTTCGTCCTGCAGCGCCTTTCGCAACTCCCTGACGGCTTGTGTCAGTGAGTCCTCGGTCACGAAGACATCAGGCCACACCGCTGAGATCAGTTCTGACTTGGTTGCGACACGTCCAACATTCCTGCTGAGATAGGTTAACAGCTCAAATGCCTTGGAGCGGAGGGCAACAGGTTTCCCGTCGCGGAGAAGGAGGCCGCGCGCAAGATCAAGCTCGCAACTGCCAAGTGCCAGAACGTGCTCTGGATTTTCTTGCGACATCGAATGCCGACCTGATCAGCCTAACTAGACGCTGCCTGATTGGGGTCTCAATTCGCTCAGACGTCAAGGGATCAAAGGAATTTGGTTCGCCTTCACTTCGGCTGGAAGCCATCCGCCTCTCCATGGCGATGATCTCGAGCATTTCGAACATCGTTCCAGGCATGGGCGCACAAGGCGACGCAGCCATAACGCAAGATACATATTCGAGGAGTTCTTGCCGGGCGGCTTGGCGCGTATTCTCATTCAGTGACATGGTCGACCTCATCGGGTTCTTTCTTGAGAACAGTGAAGCCAAAGAACGGGCGCGTACCGGAAGATTTCTGAAATTCTGCTGAATCTGCCGTAGCAAGGTTTTTCTTCAGTCATTCAACCAATCGGTTGACAATCGGAAACGCAGATCTATATTCAACTACATGGTTGAATTAGAGCCGCCCCAGATGGACTCGGTCTTTCACGCGCTTGGCGACGCCACCCGCCGGCACATGCTTCGCGATCTCGCCGGCGGCGAGCGAACGGTGAGCCAGTTGGCGCAACCGTTCGCCATGTCGCTCGCCGCCGCCTCCAAGCACATCAAGGCGCTGGAGAACGCAGGGCTTATCCGCCGAGAGGTGAGAGGCCGGACACATGTCTGCCGGCTCGAACCCGCACCGCTGGCCAGCGCCCATCAGTGGCTGGGCTTCTACGAGCGCTTCTGGACCAACCGTCTCGACGTTCTCGAACGCCTCCTTCGCGAGGAGGACACGCGCAAAGCCCAGGATGATTCCAAGAAATCGCCCAACTCAAAAGAAGGAGACGACCAGTGAACCAGATGAAAAGCATCGAAGCCTATGGCGAGCTGACCGAGCCCGCCACGTTCACCATCCAGCGCCTTTTGCCCGGTCCCATCGAGCGCGTCTGGGCTTATCTCACCGAGAGTGACCTGCGCCGGCAGTGGATGGCTGCGGGTCAGATGGACATGAAGGCCGGCACGTCGTTCGAACTCGTCTGGCGTAACGACGAGCTGACCGATCCGCCTGGCCAGCGTCCCGCGGGCTTCCCCGAAGAACATCGGATGGAGGGCCGCATCACCGAGCTCGATGCGCCGCGCAAGCTCGCCATCACCTGGGGAAACACTGGCGGCGTTTCCTTCTTGCTGGAGCCGAAGGGTAACGATGTGCTGCTCACGGTCATCCATCGCCGGCTGCCGGAACGCGCAACCCAGCTCAACGTCACCGCTGGCTGGCACATGCACCTCGACATGCTGGCCGCCCGCCTCGCGGGCAAGACGCCGACCTCGTTCTGGGATGGCTGGAGCCGCCTGCGCGAAGAATACGACCGCCGCCTGCCGGCCTGACAAGATCGCGTCGGCCACCCCTTAAGTCACGCCCAGCCTCCACCCGCATCCGCCCCTGGAGGCTCGCACACCAGCAACGAACCGACGATGAAACGTGCTTGCATTTCGCAAGCCCGATGGAGGAAGTCATGCGCAAATTGATCACCGGAATGAAGATTTCCCTCGACGGCAAGATGGAGGGACCCGAGGGATACGCGGATTGGGTCGACGCATGGTCGGAGGAATACGGCCTGATGCCGCAAATCGACGCCTGTCTACTCGGGAGCGCCATGTATGCCGGCTACGAGCGCTATTGGAGCGCGATACAGAACGAACCGGACAAGCCGCTGCCGATGACCGGCAAATTGCCGACGCCGGCCGAGCTCGAATGGGCCCGCTTTGCCGAACAGACCCCGCATTATGTGCTGTCGAACACGATGACTTCGGCGCTTTGGCCGAAAACGCGCTTCGTGCGGACCTTCGACGACATCGCTGCCCTCAAGCAGCAGCCCGGCAAGGACATCTATCTCATGGGAGGCGCCCAACTTGCGGCGAGCCTCATCGATGCCGGGCTGGCGGACGAACTCCGGCTGATCGTCTATCCGCTGCTCGCCGGCGATGGGAAGGCGCTATTTGGAGCGGCGCACAATCGTCGTGGGCTTGAGCTGAGGAAGGTTGAGCAGCTTCCCGACGGGCGTGTGAGCCTGGTCTATGGGATTGGCTAACTCAGCCGGTCTTCGCAGGCTTCGCAGCGCCGAGGTGCAGGCCGTCCATGAGGAGCGAGACCCGCCGGCGCGAGGCGACCAGCAACCGCTTTCGTGCAATCGGCGTCAATCGGCTTTTGAGGATGCGAAAGATCTGGAACATGTTCAGGCCAATGAAGAACATGTTCCACGCAACCACATTAAGCATCGGCTCCGGCTGGCTATAAAAGTATGTTGCCAGGCAGCAGGCTGCCATGATCGTCAGCAGACGCAGGCGCAGCATATCCATCGTGAAATATGCGATCACATACAGAATGTTCGCGATGTTGACCAAGAGTTCCATAGTCATGTCCTTCCGGCGGCGCCTTCTCCGACGTTCGCCGACCCGTTACTTTCTCGGAGCGCAACACAGGGCGGCGAGCGCCGCCCTGCGTAGAACAGTCGAGACCTGCGCTTACTCGCCGCCGAAATCGGCTTTGAAGGTTTCGAAATCCACCTGGAGGCCGTTCAACACCGTGCTCCAGTGGCGCACATAGGCTGCCTGCACGACCGCTTCGGCGACTTCCTCGTCCGTCGCGCCGGCTTTCTTGGCGAGGCTCGTTTCGAGCCAGATGCAGTATTGGCACGGGATCTGCGCCGCGACCGCGAGGTTGATCAGCGACTTGACTTTGGGATCGAGCTTGTTGCTCGGGTCCGCTGCCAGGCCCTTACTCATGGCCCAGGCGCCGGCGATGGCACTCTTGGGGTACGCCTTCGTGTAGCCTGGCAGGAAACCGAAGGTCGCCTGGATGTCACTATAGGTCTGTTCGGGCGTCGGCATCTGCTGGGCTTGGGCCGGCGCTGCGAAGGCGAGGGTGGCAACAGCGAAAGCTGCAGCGAGGTAGGTCAGTTTCATGATCGTTTTCCTTTCAGGTTCACCCCCTCTTTGAAGGCAGGCGAATGGGTTCGAGCGGACCCGATGGTCCGGCCGGGTTGTTAACTTCCGAAGCTTTTCAGTGGCTTCGAGCGAAGTGCTGCCGCCGGGACCGGGCACATCCATGTCGAGGACGGCTTCGGCCCAATATCGGCAGCGTCTCCAAATGTTTGCCGACTCGGGCTCGACGCTTTGTTGAGCAGTGAGCCGAGTTCCACTTGGGTGGCTGGTGTCTATGCGGGAGGGCCTTGAGCGAACAGGTCAGCTTTGGAAGGAAACGGTCCGAAACGGACATGTCGGCGCGCAAGCCGATGTCACGCGCCAGATGGCGTGCGCAATCTTTATCCGGCGGCAGCCTGGAAAAACGCTTGCGGAGGCGGAAGCATGCGGCGGCGGTACGCGGCTGGCGAAAGACCGACCAGTTTCTTGAACAGGCGACGGAAACTCGACGCTTCGGCATAGCCGACCTCGCCAGCTATGTCGTCTGGTGGCGTTTCGGTGGTTTCGAGAAGATGCTTGGCTTCTTCGATGCGCAGCATCTGGATATATTCGATGGGCGACTGGCCGGTGGCGCCCCGAAAGCGACGCAGGAAGCTGCGCTCGGTGAGCCCGCTTTGCTCGACCATCGCCGCGACCGGATTGGCGCTCGCATAATTGTCGGCTGCCCACAACTGCGCGGCGCCGATCAGAGGGTCCTTGTGCTGGCGCGTGACCGTGAGCGAGGCGAAGGGGAGCTGCCCGTCGGCGTGCCATTGCATAAGGAAGAACTTTGCAACGCGACGGGCTTCCTCCAGGCTGTGGACGCGCGCGATGAGATAAAGCAGCAGATCGTGCCAGGACGTCGTGCTGCCAGCCGTGATGATGCGGTGACCTTCGCCGGCCGGCACCAGCACGCGCTCCTTGCGCAGCTTGATCTCCGGAAACCGGCTGCGGAAATCGTCTTCCCAGGCCCAATGTGTCGTCGCATCCTCGCCATCCAGCAGGCCGGTCAGCGCAAGCAAGGTCGAACCCGTACAGACAGAGCCGACAATGGCGCCTTTGGCGTGGGCTCCGCAGATCCAGTCGGCAATGGCGGAATAGGTGTTGGGCACGGGTTCGCCCGGCATCACCGCCAGGTCCGGTATGATCACGATGTCGGGGCAGGGATGATCGGCGAACCGGCCGTCGGGGTGGATCGTCAAGCCATTGAAGGTACGGAACGGCTGGCCATCCATGGAGAGCACAACCGGCTTAAAAACGGGGGCAGAGTGCTGCCGGTGCAAAAGCTGCCATGCGAGTCCCACCGAGGACATGACTTCGTAGATGCCGTAGACAACCGACGCCGCCGCCTCCGGCGTTGCGACAATCGCAATCGCCAGGGGATCGTCAGGGTTGCGCTGCTTCATGTCCGTTTCGCACCGTCTTGGCCAAAATCAAGGCTAGCATTTTAGGAGGGGCGCGAACAGTTCAGGTGCGACTGTCCCGGTTGTGGGGCAGGGCCCCCGTGATTTCGGCGCCCAAGTGATATCACAAGCACTGTCCACCAGGCGAATTGGAGGCTTGCCAAGTTGTAGGATGACCGTATGATAGGACCCAATGATTACGGATCGCCCATCCCAACGCGAAGCTTCTGGCGCAATTGAACTGCCTGTGCAGTTGGCGGCTGATGCGCTGATCGACGGACAGTCGCCACTGGCAGAACGCTACCTCATCGATTGGAGCCGCGACAGGCGCGGAAGTGCCCGCTTCATCGTGCGCCCAGGATCCGTGGAAGACGTCCAGGCGTTTGTGAGATGGTGCTCGCAGAGCGGTGTCGCCATCGTCGTGCAAGGCGGCAACACCGGACTTGCCGGCGGCGCCATTCCCGACAATTCGGATTATGCCGTGCTGTCGCTTGAGCGTCTCAACCGGATACGCTCCGTCGATCCGCTGGACTTCACGCTGCAAGCTGACGCCGGCGCAGTGCTGCAGGACGTCAAGGACGCCGCTGAGGCATCCGACATGACCTTCCCTCTCGCACTTGGCGCGCAGGGATCGTGCACGATCGGCGGCAATGTTGCGACCAATGCGGGCGGCATCAATGTGCTGCGCTACGGCATGACGCGTGATCTGGTGCTTGGGCTTGAGACGGTCCTGCCGGACGGCACACTGTCGAACGGCATGAATGGGCTGCGCAAAGACAATCGCGGCTACGGCCTGAAGCAATTGATGATCGGCTCGGAGGGGACGCTCGGGATCGTCACGGGCGTAGAGGTAAGGCTCTCGCCCCGGCCGACGCAGGTCGAGACCGCCTATGTGGGACTGGGCAGCTTCCGCCAGGCATGCGAGCTTTTCCGCATGGCGCGGCATCTCTGCTCCGACCTTCTCAGCGCGTTTGAGGTCATCGGCGAGGAGTGCCTGCCGCTGGCCCATCTCATCGATCCGAACCTGCGCTCGCCATTAACGCAAGCGTGCCCGGTTCATGCGATCGTCGAACTCGCCTGCGGGCCAGGGATAGATGCCGGCGGACTTCTTGAAACGATGCTGGCGCGCGCCCTAGAGACCGACCTGATCAGGGACGGCGTCGTCGCGCAAAGCCGCTCGCAGGCTGCCGCATTCTGGGCCATCCGCGAGGGGCTGGTCGAGGGTCAGGCGCGGCGTGGCTTTCATGTCCGCACCGACCTCTCGGTTCGCCTCAGCGAAGTGCCGAAGCTGATCGAGCAAGCACGCGCGTGTATCGTGCGCGAGTGGCCAGGCTGGACATCCCTGGCCTATGGTCACGCGGGCGATGGGAACATCCATTTCAACGTGCTGCCTCCCATCGATTGCGAGCCCGGCGAAGCGAGGAACGTGGGCCAGGCGGTTTTGACCCAACTTTATGAACTGGTCGGAGCGCTCGGCGGCTCTTTCAGCGCCGAGCATGGCGTCGGCCGCAGCCGCAGCCATGTGTTCTGGGCCGGTCTGTCCCAGCGCGAGCGGCAGCTACATACCGCGATCAAGGCAGCCTTCGATCCGGCAGGCCTGTTCAATCCCGGATGTCTCATGCCTGATCGGGGCGATTTGTAGGGGAAGCCGCATGAAGCAGCGTTCGTCCATCATAGGCAGCGTGGAGGCCCTTCCGCATCGCGTCGCCTCGCATCTGAGCCGCGAGATCGAGGGCGGCGATATCATCCCGGGAGCCCGGCTTCCGACCGAAAGCCAACTCGCCGACAAATTCGGCGTCAGCCGCAATGTTGTCAGGGAGGCGATCGCCCAGCTTCGCGCCGATGGCATGGTCGAGGCGCGTCAGGGGATAGGCGCATTCGTGATGGCGCCGGAACAGCGGACAGCGATCCGGATCGACCGCGAAGCGCTGAAAGACCAGCGCAACATGGAGCAGCTCTTTGAGCTGCGCAGCATTCTGGAGACCGAATCTGCCACGCTGGCCGCAGCGCGCTGCGCATCCGATGATCTTGACGCAATCAAGGCTGCGCTGGACCGCATGGGCGGCGAGGAGCGCTGGGAGGATGGCAGCATCGAGGCCGATCTGCTTTTCCATCGGGCGATCGCCCGGGCCACTGGTAACAGCTACATCTACACCTTCATTTCCTTCGTCTGCGAGCAGATCCGCCAGTCGATCCACTATGCCCGCCTCACCAACCCGCTGCACGACCTGGTCGAGGTCAACGTCGGCGAGCACGTGCGGATCTACGACGCGCTCGCCGCGCATGATCCGCAGGCTGCCGGCGAGGCGATGCGCCGGCACATCGATGGCGCGGCATCGCGCGTAGGCGTCGAACTCACCGCGAAGATCAATCGAGGCAAATGACCATGTCGCTCGGGCAGACCAAGGCAATCACCGACATCTGCCTCCTTGTGGAGGACATCGACCGCACCATCGACTTCTACACGCAGAAGCTCGGCTACCGGATCAGACGCCGCGCTGAGGGCTTTGTCGATTTTCATTCCGAGCGCGTGACGCTCGCCGCATGGGAACTGGATCACATCAATCGCCACTGCGGCGTCTCGAATGTCCGCTCTCCGAAGCAGGCGCATAAGGCGTGTGTCGCCATGGAACTCGAAAGCGCCGGCGAGGTCGACCGGCTCTACACCGAACTGTCGGACAAGGGAGTGCCGTTCGTCGGGCCTCCCGGCGACTATGTCTGGAACGCGCGCTGCGCCTACTTCCACGACCCGGACGGGACGCTGTGGGAGCTCTACGCCTGGACCGGCGCGGGGCCGGGCGACTATCACGACACGCAAGGATGATCGGATCGCGACGGCCCTCGCAAGAAGGGCCGCGCCGCATCAAAACAGTCCAACAACGGAGCAAGAAGATGAGTGGGAACACATCGCAGTGGAATCGCAGATCGATCCTGAAGGCCGGCGCTGCCAGCCTGGCGGCTTTCGGGCCGGGACTTCAGCTGTTTGGCGCCAGCGCCTCGGCAGCTGCCAAACTCGTCGTCCAGTATGACTGGCTGATGTCGAACGGCCAGATCGGCGACGTCGCAGCCGTCGCCAATGGCTACTTCAAAGAGGCCGGGCTCGAAGTCGAGTTCAGCCCCGGCGGACCGAACGCCGCCACCGTGCCACCGGTGGTGTCCGGTGCCGCTCAGCTCGGCCAATTCTCGGAATCGCCTCAACTCTATGCCGCGCGGGCGAGCGGCGTTCCGATAAAGATCATCGCCTGCGGCTATCGCACCGGGCCTTATGCGCTGACGTCGAAACCGGCGAAGCCGATCCGGTCGGTGGCGGATCTGAAGGGCATGCGGATCGGCACGCAGCCGACCGCGCGCTTCGCCATCGACGCGATGCTCGCGAAGAACAAGATCGACCCTTCCGAGGTCACTATCGTCAATGTCGGGTTCGACAAGGCCCCGCTCGTCCGTGGCGACGTGGATGCGATCGGCGGCTGGATCACCAACACGCAGGCGCTCAGCGTCGTCGGCGATGATCGCATCGATCTTCTGTTGTCGGAACTGGGCCTGGCGTCCTATGCCGACGTCTATTTCGCGACCGACAGCGCCATCGAATCCGATTCCGAGACCCTGGCAAAATTCATCGGCGCGGTCGCCAGGGGGTGGGGCTGGGTCCACGCCAATCCCGAGCAGGCGGTCGACAAGCTCGTCGCGGCCTATCCCGAGATCGACGCAGGCTGGGAAAAGAAGACGATCCCCCTGGTGCTGAAACTGTCGTTCGACGACAACACGAAGAAGGATGGCTGGGGCACGTTCGATCCTGCCTCGATCGAGAGCCAGATCGCGCTGCTTGACCAAATTGGCCAGTATCCGAACGGCAGGCCGAAGGCCGAGGACGTTTATACGACGAAGGTGCTCGAACTCAGTGCGGCTGATCGGCCGAAGCTCGGCGCGCCCGCCGCTTGATGGCCGCCCCGGCCATCGAAACTTCCGGGCTCGACGTCGGCTATCCCGGCCGGCGCTCTCCCGTGACGGTGATTTCCGGCCTCGAACTGACAGTCGAGGCCGGAACATTCCTGTCGATCCTCGGGCCTTCGGGCTGCGGAAAGTCGACCTTTCTGCGGGTTGTCGCCGATCTGCTGGCGCCACTCGCGGGCACGATACGCGTGATGGGCGAAACGCCATCGGCGGTGCGCTCCGGCCGCGGCGTTGGCTTCGTCTTCCAGGACTCGACCCTTTTGCCGTGGCGCACGGCGCGCGAGAATGTACGGCTGCCGATCCAGGTGGGCCGTCGCAGCCTGTCGCGCATGATTGACGACCGGGCCGACGAGCTGCTCGAACTCGTCGGCCTGTCGGCGCTCGCTGAGCGCCTGCCGCATCAGCTTTCCGGCGGACAGCGCCAAAGGCTGGCGATCGCCCGGGCGCTGCTTGGCGAGCCGCGTCTGCTTCTGATGGACGAGCCCTTTGGCGCGCTTGACGAGATCACCCGCGATCGCCTCAACGACGAACTGCTGAACCTTTGGCGGCGGACCGGAACGACCGTGCTGTTCGTCACGCATTCCATTGCAGAAGCCGTCTATCTCGGGCAGCGCGTGATCGTGCTTGCAGCCCATCCAGGACGGATCGTCGCCGATCACGACCTCCGTCCGCTGAAGGGACCGGACAACAGATGCTCGCGCGAGGATCCGGCGATCGTCGCGGCAATGGCCACGATGCGCTCGGCCCTTGGAGCGGCCTCGTGAGCCGGGGCCAGCTTTCGCCGTTCGCCCAGACTGTGCTGCCGATCCTCGGCGCCGGCTCGCTCATTCTCGCATGGCAGGTTCTGCTGCCGCTCGCCGGCGTGCCCGCATACATCGTTCCGACGCCGACCGCGATAGCGGGCGTGTTTGCCAGGAACGGATCGCTTCTCCTGTCGAACCTCTGGCCGACGGCCATCGAGGCGCTCTCCGGCTTCGTGCTCGGGAACCTCGCCGCAGTGCTGCTGGCGGTCGTCTTCGTGCACAGCCGTACGCTGCAGGCGGCCTATTTTCCGGTCGTGCTGTTCTTCAATACGATCCCGGTCCTTGCGCTGGCCCCGGTCGTCATTCTCATCTTCGGACTAGGCATGCTGCCCAAGATCGTGATCGCGGCGGTGATCTGTTTCTTCCCGACGCTCATCAACATGATCCGGGGTTTGGAATCGGCGAGCCCCAGCGAGCATGAGCTGTTCCGCGTGCTGTCGGCGACGCGCTGGGAAGTATTCTGGCGCCTGCGCCTGCCGCGCGCGCTGCCAATGCTTTTCGCTTCGCTGCGGATCGCCTCGGCGACCGCGGTGATCGGCGCGATCGTCGGCGAATGGATCGGCTCCGACAAAGGTCTCGGCGCGCTGATCATCCAGGCGACCTTCAACTATCAGTCCGACCGGCTCTACGCCGCTATCGTGCTCTCATCGCTGTTGTCGATCGGGTTCTTCATGACGGTCGTCGCCGCTGAGCGGTGGTCGGTTCGATACCGTTGACCGGTTGGCTCCCTGGGATTGCCGCCCGGGTCGCGCAGGGGCAGGTTGAGTGTTGGCCTTTCCTGCGCGGGCCTGTACTATGAACTGGTAAATGCAGGGGAGGAACTGGAGCGTGCGACTGGATCGGACTCTCCGCCGTTGGGGGATGTGGGCCTTCATCGCCACCATGGTGCTTTCGCCGCATGCAGCGTCGGCCGACACCATTACGCCCGACAGGATCACTGCCGCCCTGTCGAAGCTCGAGGCGTTCGCCGAAGGCGTCGTCGCGGATGGTGGGGTGCCTGGTCTCGCCATCGGGGTCGTCCATGACGACAAGGTGGTTTTCCTCAAGGGGTTTGGGCATCGCGAGGCCGGCAAACCGGAGGCCGTTGACGCCGACACGGTGTTCCAGATCGCCTCGCTCTCCAAGCCGGTCTCGGCCACGATAGTGGCGGCGCTGGTCAGCGACGAGATTGTTTCCTGGGATGCGAAGATCGCCGACCTCGATCCGGGCTTCCGGCTGTCGGAGCCCTATCCGACCAGCGAACTCACGGTCCGCGACCTGTTCGCCCACCGCAGCGGACTTCCCGGCACGGCCGGCGACGACCTCGAGGGCATTGGCTACGACCGCGCGGAGATCCTGCATCGGCTGCGTTTCGTGCCGCCCATGTCGAGCTTTCGTGCCGGCTACTCCTACAGCAATTTCGGCCTGACCGAGGGTGCCGTCGCGGCCGCGAAGCCGACGGGCAGGCCTTGGGAGGAGATCGCCGAGGAGAAGCTCTACCGTCCGCTTGGAATGGCTTCGACCAGTTCCCGTCATGCGGACTTCATCAAGCACGCCAATCGCGCCGCGCTCCACGTCAAGATCGACGGCGCCTGGGCCGCGAAGGTAAAGCGCGATCCTGATGCGCAGGCGCCCGCAGGCGGCGTCAGCTCCACGGCACGCGATCTCTCGCAATGGGTGCGCCTGGTGCTCGGCAATGGCGTCTATGACGGCAAGCCACTGATTGCCGCCGATGCGCTGGCTGAGACACATGTTCCCCTGATGACGCGGGGCAAGAACCCCGTCTCAGGCAGCGAGTCGTTCTACGGCCTCGGCTGGAATGTCGAATTCGGCCGGCATGGCCTGAGCTGGGGCCATGCCGGTGCCTTCAGTGTCGGCGCCCGTACGCTGGTGACGCTCTTTCCCGAGCAGAAGCTTGGCATCGTGATTGTCGCCAACGCCTTTTCGACAGGCGTGCCGGAAGGGCTGTCCGACAGCTTCGCCGACATGACCTTCGATGGAAAGGTCGACAAGGACTGGGTCAAGGCATGGGACGATGCCTATGCGAGCCTGTTCGGCCCGGCGGTCGCCGCCGCCAAGGCCACCTATGCCGCGCCGCCGTCTCCGGCAAGCCCGGCCGGACCGGCCAGCGCCTATAAGGGCCGCTATTTCAACGACTTCATCGGCAATGCGGTTGTGTCGGGTGAGGGCGATGGCCTTGTGCTCAAGGTCGGGCCGGGCGGCGCCCGGTCCTATTCACTGGAGCATTTCGACCGCGACACGTTCCTGACCTATCCGGACGCCGAGACGCCGGACGCGCCGTCTGTCGTAAGCTTTGTCCTCGGCCCCGACGGCAAGGCGTCGGCCATAACGGTGGAATTTCTCGACGGCAATCATCTTGGCACGCTGCGGCGCGTGGGCGATTAGCCCGCGCTCATTGGCTCACCTTTGCCGGTTCAGGGCGCCGGGCCGAACTGGAGCAATTTGAAGCAATCGCCGCTTCCCGATTTCAACTGCGTCAGGAAAGGTTTCGACCGGTCGATCCATTCCTGGTGCGACCTGGCATCGGCTTCGATCTCGTTGACTGGTCCAAGATTGACGAAGCTGCGCCCCTGGCTGAAAAGCCAGCACGCGCGGCCGAGAAGTCTCCTGCTGCGCTGGCGCAAGAGGTCGGCGTCATAGAAGATGTCGAGCACCTCCTGCTTGATCTTTGCCTCCTTTCCAGGATTTGCGATCGCAACCGCGATTGAGTCTCCGCCGATCGCATCCTGCAAGTCCTTGTAGTCGAGGGCGAGCTGCGTGGCGGCATATTTGATCTCGCTCTCATCCCGGACGATGTTGAACCACAGCGCAGGATTGAGTTCGTTGACGACGAACGATGCTTCGAAATCGCGCGACAAATTCAGGATCTCGAACGCTTGAACCTCAACGTCGCGTTCAACCAGAAGGATACTGGCGACCTGCTTGCCGAGTTCCGCCCCGTGTGCGCTGATCGCGGTGTTCGTTCCACCGAGTTCCGGGCTGATATAGGGCCCGCCATCGTCCAGCAGCGCATCGAATTCGCCGAGGTATTCGACCACGGCGGCGCCGCGAGCAATGCGCGCGGCCAGTTTGGCGAGAACCAGCTGGAGCTCCGTTTCGCGTTTGCGCTGGTCCTGATAATTCTGCTGAAAAAAGAAGATGAACAGAGAAACGCCGATGCCGATCAGGATCACGCCGAGCTGGGAAAAGATGTTGCGATAATATTCCAGCAGCTTTTCACGATGGCGTATGTCGTGGCGCACATTGTGCGCCACACGAACATTGACGATCAGCGAAAGGATCAGGAGCCCGGCGCCGACCAAAATGAGGCTGCCGATGAGGAAGTAGCCTTGGCCTGAGTTGAAATCCATCCTTTGCCGCGTCCCCGAAGCCTCAGATCGCGCAGACTAATACCATTCCGCTTCAACACCTACATGTTCGTAGGGCAATGTCTTGGAAGACCCGAACACGATGTTCCCGAGGTTCGACCATTTGCGGGGGCAGTGCTAAAAGATGACGAGCGGGTTTACGGGCGACCTGTCGTCCCGTGTATTCGCCATGGCGCCGGCATCGGCGGTTGATGACGTGTGGCTGCTGCTGTCCGCCGGTTTTGAGGCTAGGGAAGCAAAATGAGCGATGTGGACGAAGACCTCGATCTGACGGAGATCAACGCCGTCCGCAGTTTGTTGACGTCAAAGCCACGGCCGGTGGGCTGGGACGAACGCCGGGCACGGCTCGACGAGGTTGGCTCAGTGTGGCCGATTGCGGACGACATCCGATGCGAGGATGCGGTTTTCGATGGCCTCGAGGGCGAGTGGTCCCTGGCGCCTGAGAGTGACAGGGATAAGGTTCTGCTCTTTTTCCACGGTGGTGGCTATTGTTCCGGCTCTCTCAAAAGCCATCGTCGAATGGTGACCGAGGCAGGTCGAGCAATGGGAATGCGCACGCTCGCGATCGACTATCGACGCGCACCGGAACATCCTTTCCCTGCGCAACATGAAGACGCACTCGCCGCATGGCGCTTTCTGAACCGGCAAGGGATCGCGCCGGATCGCATCGTGGTTGGCGGAGACAGTGCGGGCGGCAACCTCACCCTGTGCTTGGTCAGTATATTGTCCGCGGCAGGGGAGCGGTTGCCGCGATGTCTTTGGCTGGTTTCGCCCTGGACGGATCTTTCGATGTCCGGCGCGACACTATCAACTAAGGACGCGATCGACCCTATCATCCACCGGGCGTATTTGGAGGAACTGGCAACCGCCTATGTTCCCCACGGCGTTGGTCGCCGCGATCCCCTGATCTCGCCGTTGTTCGCCGATCTGAGCGGATATCCCCCAATGCTGATACAGGTCGGTTCGGCCGAGACGTTGTTGTCGGACGCAACTCGGCTTGCGGAAGCCGCTGGCGCGGCTGACGTCAAAGTCCGTCTCGAAATCTGGCCGCATATGATTCACGCTTGGCCGGTTTGGAATGCGGGGTTGAATGCCGGTTGGCGCGCTCTTCACAGCGCCGGCATGTTTGTCCGCGAGTATTTATAACCCGTGGCTATAGCCGTTGGGTGAGGCAGCTGCTGGCGCAAAGCGGACTTCGTCCCAGCGCCATGCTTTCGGCGGCCCAGCCTTCACCCGCTATCCTTCGCCGGCCTGCCCGCCCCAAACCGCAGCCCATCCATCAGCAGCGACACCAGCCGGCGCGAGCGGTCGCGCCAGTCTTCGGTGTCGGGCGCCGAATAGATGCCGCCCAGCGCGTGCAGAACATCGGAGGCGTCGACGTCGTTGCGGATCGAGCCGTCGGCCGCCGCCGCATCGATCAGCTGCCGCAGAGCGAGTGACACCCGGCTGGACATGTCCGAGAACAGGGTTGAATTGGTGTTGAGCAGGATGCGCAGGCTCGTCGCCAGGCCGCGTTTGGTGGCGATGTAGTCGACGAAGCGCTGCATCCATTGTTCCAGCGCCATATCAGGCGGATGGTGAAGGGCAAGCTCGTCTGCGGCCGCGCACAGGCTTTCGACTTCGCGCCGGTAAACCACCTCGACCAGATGCTCGCGCGTCGGAAAGTGCCGGTAGAGCGTTCCGATGCCGACGCCGGCCTGTCGCGCGATCTCCTCCAGCGAGGCATCGACGCCATGTGCGGCAAAGGCCACCGCGGCGGCCTCGACCAGCGCATCGCGGTTGCGCTGCGCATCGGCGCGCAACGGTTTTGCCGCTGTCGCGTCGGGCTTGTCCTTGGTGGTTGCGGGCGGCTGCGAAGCCAATTTTTTCTCCACTGCGAATACGGGGCTTGAACCCGACCGGTTCAGCCCCCACGTAATAAACGGAGGCGCCTCCGTTTTAGTGGAGCACCTTTATCATATAATCAGAGGAACCGGTATGTCACGTGTTGAAAGCCTGCAAGCCGGCGAAAGCGTGATCTCCCCCCTCGAGGGGGAGATGTCGCCGAAGGCGACAGAGGGGGTCGGTTCGACCGGGCGCGGCCTCCTGCGACAGTGGAGGTTGGCGCTCCATGCGAGACGACCCCCTCTGGCCTGCCGGCCATCTCCCCCTCGAGGGGGGAGATCACGCTTTCGCCCCTAACCCTCCGCGTCAAGCAACTGGAGCCAGACGCCCCATGACAAGCAAAACTCCCATCCAACTTCACATCAACGGACATCGCCATGAACTGGAGGTCGAGCCGCGCGTCACGCTGCTCGACGCCTTGCGCGACCATCTCGGCCTGACCGGGACCAAGAAAGGCTGCGACCAGGGCCAATGCGGCGCCTGTACCGTCCATGTCGACGGCCAGCGCGTGCTTGCCTGCCTGATGCTCGCCGTCCAGGCCGAGGGCAGGGCGGTCACATCAATCGAAGGGCTTGCCCAGGACGACGGCACGCTGCACGCGGTGCAGGCCGCCTTCCTCGAACAGGACGCCTTCCAGTGCGGCTACTGCACACCGGGCCAGATCATGTCGGCTGTCGCCTGCATCCGCGAAGGCCATGCCGGTTCGGATGACGAGATCCGCGAATATATGGCCGGCAATCTCTGCCGCTGCGGCGCCTATCCGCACATTGTCGCCGCCGTGCGCCAGGCGGCACTGGAGGTCGCGTCATGAGGGATTTTTCTTATCTGCGCGCCAATACCGTCGATGCGGCACGCCAGGCGGCGGCGCTGCCCGGCGCCATGCTGCTGGCCGGCGGCACGACGCTCGTCGATCTCGCCAAATGCGGCGTCGCCGAACCCCACACCGTGGTCGACATCACCCATCTCAAGGGGCTGGATGCGATCACGGTCGACGACCGGGGCGCTACCATAGGCGCGCTGGCACGGATGAGCAGCGTTGCCGACCACGCCGACATCAAGAGCCGGTTCCCCGCCATTTCGGAAGCGCTGTGGCAGGCGGCCTCGGCGCAGCTCCGCAATATGGCGACCATCGGCGGCAATCTGATGCAGCGCACGCGCTGCCCGTATTTCCGCGATCCGGCGAACTTTCCCGCCTGCAACAAGCGCTCGCCCGGCAGCGGCTGTTCGGCGATCGGCGGCGTCACCCGTGGCCATGCCGTGCTCGGCACCAGCGAAGCCTGCATCGCCACCTATCCGGGCGATCTGGCGACGGCGCTGGTCGCCTTCGATGCGGTGGTCCATATCGGCGACCGCCAGGTCGCGGTCGACGACTTTTTTCTGCTGCCGGGCACCACGCCCGACAGGGAACATGCGATCGGACCGGGCGAGGTGATCACCGCGATCAGCATTCCTGCTTCGGCCGCCGCAGGGCGTTCGACCTATCTGAAGGTCCGCGACCGGCAATCCTATGAGTTTGCCGCCGCGAGCGCTGCCGTCGGCATCGAGTTCGAAGCCGACGGAAGAACGATCCGTGACCTGCGTGTGGCGCTCGGCGGCGTCGCCACCAAACCATGGCGCGCTCGCGCCGTGGAAGAGGCGCTCAGGGGCAAGCTGCTGGAGCCCGATATCGTCAAGCAAGCCAGCCTGCTCGCCATCGAGGGCGCCGTCGACCAAGGCGCCAACCATTACAAGATCGAACTGGTGCCGCGCGTCGTCGCTCGCGCCATCCTTAAAGTTGGAGAAACGGCATGACCGTTCACGAGATCAGAACCAGACAGGGTGATTCAAAGAGAGGCGACGCTTCGGACGGCGCCGTTTTGGCGGAAGCAGTGGGCGGGCGGCTGTCGCGCGTCGATGGCCCGGCCAAGATCACCGGCGCCGCAAAATACGCAGTCGAGCAGCAGCTCGAAGGGCTGAGCCATGCCGTTCTCGTCGAGAGCACGATCGCCGCCGGCAAGGTGAGTTCGATCGACACGGCAGCGGCTGAAAGCGCACCGGGCGTGCTTCTGGTGCTGACGCCGGACAATGTGCTGCGCCTTAACACCGCGACGGACTGGCTGGGCACGCCGCCACCAGACGCTCCCTATTGTCCGCTGGCGCGCGACATCACCTTCAGCGGGCAGCATGTCGCGGCGGTGGTTGCCGAGAGTTTCGAGCAGGCGGCCGCGGCCGCAGCACTTGTCAAAGTCAGCTATGACGAGACGCCGGCCATCGTCGATCTCGATGATCCAAAGGCCGGCGACGGCATTCCGGTCGACACGATGACCAGGGAATGGGGCGACGCGCAAGCGGCTTTCGCCGCGGCTCCGGTGCGGATCTGTGCGGCTTACAACACGCCGCGCGAATACCAGGCGCCGATGGAGCCGCACGGCCTGATCGCGCACTGGCAGGGCGACCGGCTGACGGTGTGGGAGCCCAGCCAATGGCTCGACGGCATGGCGCGGACCTATGCCGAATGGTTCGGCATGCCGTTCGAGAATGTGCGGCTGGTTTCGCCCTATATCGGCGGCGGCTTCGGCTCCAAGGCATTCGCCTACGGCTACGGCGCTGTGGCGGCGATGGCCGCGAAGATGCTGGGACGGCCGGTGAAACTCGCGGTCACCAGACCGCAGACCTTCACCGCCTATGGCGGGCGGGCGGCGACGCGCCAGACGGTGGCGCTCGGCGCCGACGCCGAGGGACGGATCCAGTCGATCGTGCACCGCGGCGTCAACGAGACTTCGGTCGACGGCATGTGGGTCGAGCCGCTCGGCTCGGTCACTTCGATCATGTATCAAACGCCGAATTTCTCCTCGCGGCAGAATGTCGTGCGGGTCAACACGGTGGTGCCGGGGGCGTTGCGCGCGCCAGGCGAGAACCCAAGTGCCTTCGGCATCGAAAGCGCCATCGACGAGCTCGCCTATGAGGTTGGCATCGATCCGCTGGAAATCCGGCTCAGGAACTATGCCGAGCAGGATCCAGAGGCGAAAAAGCAATGGTCGACACGGCAGCTGCGCGAGGCCTTCGCGGTTGGCGCGGAAGCCTTCGGCTGGTCGAAGCGCCCACGCGAGCCGCGCTCGATGCGCGACGGCAACCAACTGATCGGCTGGGGTGTTGCCGCCGGCACTTATCCGGTGCGGCGCGCCTATGGCGAGGCGATGGTGCGCATCCTCGCCGACGGTTCGGTCGAGGTCGAAAGCTCGAGCATCGACATGGGGCAGGGCACCTATACGATCCTGGCACAGACCGCCGCCGAAACGCTGGGCGTGCCGGCTGAGAACGTCGTGGTGAAGCTGGGTGACTCGCGCTATGCCCGCGCCGGCGTCACCGGCGGGTCTCGGCTGGCCGGCGTGATGACCGGCGCCGTGCACAAGGCGGCGACTGCCGCACTCGATCAGCTGGTCGGGCTGGCGATCAGCGATCCAAATTCGCCGTTCCATGCGCTGCAGGCCAACACGCTGGTCGTCGCCCATGGCCGCATAAGGTCACCACGCGGCAACGGCCCCGAAGTCTCCATCACCGAGCTGCTTGGCAGCGTCGGGCGCAGCCAGATCGAGGCGATGGGCGACACCACGCCGGCCAATTGGACGGCGGAGGATCGCTATAAGAACAACACGACCATAGCGATGGCGCTGCCGCATACCGAGGGCAACTATTCCCGCCACAGCTGGTGCGCGCATTTCATCGAGGTGCGCGTCGACGAGGATTTCGGCACGGTCCGCGTGTCGCGCGTGGTGTCGGCGCTGGATTCGGGCCGGCTCTACAATCCCAAGCTCGCCGAAAGCCAATGGAAGGGCGGCATCATCATGGGCATCGGCCAGGCGCTGCTCGAGGAAGGCGTCGTCGACCGCCGCCATGGCCGCATCGTCAACAACAATCTTGCCGACTATCTCATCGCCACCAATGCCGACATTCCCGACATCGAGGTGATCTCGGTCGGCATCCCCGACCTGCATTCCTCGGTGCTCGGCGGCAAGGGCGTTGGCGAGCTGGGCATCGTCGGCGTCGCTCCGGCGATCGCCAACGCGGTGTTCCACGCCACCGGCAAAAGAGTTCGGGATCTGCCGATCACGCTGGAGAAGCTGATCTGAGGTGGAGGCGAGTCTCCCCCCTTGCGGGGGAGATGGCCGGCAGGCCAGAGGGGGTCGTCTCGCGTGAAGCGCCGGCCTTCTCTGTCGGCGACAAGGGGCCGCTTCCAGTCGACCCCACCCCCCTCTGTGGCCTTTGGCGACATCTCCCCCTCGAGGCAGGGCAATCGCATATGGCGCTCCCCCTCTCCGTCTCGGCTTCGCCGAGCCACCTCTCCCCCACTTTGTGGGGGCGAGGAACCCAAGCTTTTCAAGGCCGCGACCTCGGCGGTTGGCGTTTCCTCGCCCCCATGGAATGGGGGAGAGGTGGCCGCGCAGCGGCCGGAGAGGGGGCTGGCGCTGCCATATGCGATTGCCTGCCCTCGAGGGGGGAGATTGCGCGCTCGGCCGCTTTCGCCTCCTCACCACTCCAGCGCGAAGGCAAGCTTGCCGAAATGCCGGCCGCCGGCCGCCATGTGTGCGTAGGCCTCGGCTGCCTGGTCCTGGCTGTACACTGTGTCGATGACCGGCTCGATACGGGCAGCGGCGATGGCGCGGGCGGCGTCGTGCAGGTCGGACACCGAACCGGTGTTGTTGCCCACCACCTTGAGCGCCTTCACGATGATCGGCAGCAGGTTTGCGGTGGTCTCGGTGCCGGTGACGAAGCCGATGGTGAACACCGTGCCGCCGGTTGCCGTGGCGTTGACCGAGCGGGCGAAGGTGGCGGCACCGCCGGTCTCGACGATCAGGTCGGCACCGAGGCCGTTGGTGAGTTCGAGCACCTTGGCATCCCAGTCCGGTGTCGTGCGGTAGTTGATCAGATGATCGGCGCCGAGCGCCCTGGCGCGCTCCAGCTTGTCGTCCGACGACGAGGTGATGACGACCGTCGCGCCGGCTGCCTTGGCCAACTGCAAGGTGAAGATCGAGACGCCACCGGTGCCAAGCAGGACGACGACCGATCCCGGCCCGACATCGGCGGCTCGGATCGCGTTCCAGGCGGTGGTCGCGGCGATCGGCAGCGTCGCCGCCGCTTCGAAGGACAGGTGCGCCGGCATCGGCACGACGGCGTTGGCCGGCAGCGCGACATACTCGGCGAGCGATCCGGGCAGGGTCAGGCCGCGCATCTCGGTCGTCTCATGGGGCCGCGGGCGGCCGCCGATCCAGCGCGGTTTTGCATGGGCGATAACGCGGTCGTTAACGGCGAGCCTCGACACGCCCTCGCCGATGCCGACGATCTCGCCGGCGCCGTCGACGACGGGAATGAGCGGAAAGCTGGGACCTGGATAGTTGCCGCTTGCTACCGCGACATCGACGAAATTGAGGCTCGCGGCACGCAGGCGGATCAGCACTTCGCCGCGCTGCGGTTCTGGTGTGGCAACGGTGGCCGCGCGAAAGGCGTCCAGTCGGGGTGCAGTCAGTTCGATGGCTTTCATGGTCTCACTCCGTGGCCCGGTTGACGGGGATTGAGTGAATCTACCTGCTGCGCTATCTCTGCGTAATCCTTGGTTTTTACATTTGAGTTCTGCGTATGATGCAGCAATCCCATGAGCCGATAGCGCTCGCCGAAATGGCCGCCTTCGCGGCGATCGCCGAGGCGCGCTCCTTCACCAAAGCGGCGGCGCGGGTCGGGCGCGACGCGACGGTCCTGTCGCGGCGCCTGGCTTCGCTGGAGGATCGGCTGGGCGTGCGGCTGCTGCACCGGACGACGCGCAGCGTGTCGCTGACCGAGGCGGGAGCGGAGTTCCTCGTCCGCGTCCGCGCCATCCTGGCCGCAGTAGACGAGGCCGAGGCGGCTGCGTCGGCGCATGCCGGCGGCGGGCCGCGCGGCGTGCTGCGACTGGCGCTGCCCGGATCGTTCGGGCGCATGTGGATCGGACCGCTGCTGCCGCAATTTCTCGCCGAATTTCCTGATGTTCGTATCGAGGCCGAGTTCTCCAACCGTTTTGTCGATCTCGTCGCCGAGAATTTCGACGTCGCCGTCCGTCTCGGCGCGCTGGAGGACTCGCGACTGGTGGCGCGTAAGGTGGCGACACGGCGGCGGCTGCTGTGCGCCGCGCCGTCCTACCTCGCTCGCCGGGGCACGCCTACCACGCCGCAAGCGCTTCTTGAGCATAGCTGCCTGGGTTTCACAGGGTTCCAGACCTTTCCCGCTTGGGAGATGACCGACAGCACGGGCCGTCGCGTCCGTATCGAGGTTTCCGGGCCGCTGGTCACCGATGATGCCGAGGTGCTGGTCGACGCCGCCGTGCAGGGCGTCGGGCTGATGATGAGCACGGATTGGCTGGTCGGACGCGAACTCGCCGACGGACGGCTGGTGCCTGTTCTGGAGGACTGGACGCTCGCCGACGAGGGCGCGGTCTATATCGTGATGCCTTCAGCCAAGGGGCAAGCGGCCAAGACACGCGCCTTCGCCGATTGGATCGGCAAGCGCTTTGCGCCAGAGCCGCCGTGGCGGAGGTGAGGCTGCAACTGTCGATCTCCCCGCTGCTGGGGCGTTCGTCGTTCAGAAAGCCGAGCAAGCTGATCCTTTCTCCCCGCCGCGACGGATTGCGCTGCGACGGCGCCAAGCGCTATGTCCAGTCGATTTCGCCGTGGTCGGGTTTTGTTGTCATCGCTTCAGGCGGCAGCCGATCGCAAAAGGCAATGACATTCAGGCAGTCATGTCGGGCGCTCGGGACGATCAGGCCGTCATAGTCGAGGAAATGCGCAACCTCGCCGATATCCTGCGACCTGGGATATTCAGCGTTCTTATCTTGATAGGAAAGTTGCCCGTATCGCGAAGTATCCAAACCCAGTACCTGCAATGCAGCCAGGTCGAGCAGTCTGAGAGCTCGTCCCAACGCCAGATCAATCTCAAAAAGATTGTACTTGACGCGTGAGGGGATCACCGGTTGTCCGCGCGTAAGGTGGAATCTCATCTCGCTCAACGCGCCCTCCCGCCTTTCGGAGGTGTAGAGCACGTCGAATATGCCATCATCCCAACGACCACCGGAATTCGAACACTGGGTCGGATCGCGGCCTTGGCGCACGACGCGCCAGACCGTTCCGGAGTATTCGACCGGAGCGATCGCCTCGACGGCGTCAATGAGTTGGCTGTCGCGTCGTTTCCGCCCGGCGGTCAATTAAAGGAAGACCTCGTTCTCAAGCCGATCGATGACCTTGAGGACGTCGATGCTACGGTCATCGTGAATAAGGTCGATCGCTCTTTCTCCGTTCAATTGGGGGTGCCGGGCATAAAGCCATGTCCTTATTTCGCTTGGCTCGTAGAATTCCTGCAGGCGGCCGACGATGTAATGCAGGTCCGACAGGATAAGCTCGCTTCGCGGCTGCGGCTTGATGTCTCCGGCCTTCCATCGGGAAACCGTGGCTTTCGACACCTCAGTGATGTTTGCAATATCGGTCCCCCTGAGGCCACCAAGAGTGCTCAATTCGTCGAGAAACCTTGGGACTGCCCGCAACGCCATGCTCTTCTTTTCCAGGCTCCTCTTGTGAGACTATGCGCAAACGCGTTTCACAGAAATAAAATATGAAACCGCAATGTTACTGTCAAGGCAGGGTTTGCGCTCGGGAGCGAAGCAAAGAGGCCTTGTGCCGGCGGTCATTTTTCAGCGTAGGCGATCCGTAAGCTGGCTTCGGCCACCTTCCCCGCGTCAAAGCGAGGGGAAACGATGTCGAAGCTGCACGCCAATCTTCTTCTGCTGGTCGCTGCGGCACTGTGGGGCCTCGGCAATGTTCCGCAGAAGACCATTCTGGATCATCTCGACCCGTTGAGCGCAGTCGGCATGCGCTGCCTGATCGGCTGGATCCTGGTGCTGCCGCTGATCGCCACCGAAGCCCGGCGACCGCCAGGCGGCCTCTATCGCGCGAGCTTGGCAAGGGTCAGCGTGCTGTTTGCAATCGCGATCGTCCTGCAGCAGATCGGCTATCTTGGCACGTCGGTGACGAATGCCAGCTTTCTGGTCAGCACGGCGACTGTGATGACGCCCTTCGCGGCGTGGCTGCTGATCGGCGAGCGGCTGACAGCGGCTGTCGGCTTCGCCGCCGGCCTGACGCTAGTCGGCGCGCTGCTCTTGTCCGGCGGCATCGCCAGCTTCAACCAGGGCGATGTGGCGGTCATGCTGTCGGCGGGCTGCTACGCGCTCTGGATGGTCGAGCTCGGTCGCCATGCGCAGACCTATGGACGCCCGTTCGCCGCCATGGCGGCGCAGCTCCTTGGCGCGGCGGTGATCAGCCTGCCGCTCGGCTTCTTCCACGGCAATCTGTCGCCTGCCAATGCGTTCGATGCCTGGCCGCAACTGCTTGTGCTCGGCGTATTCTCTACAGCCGTCTGCTTCGGCATCCAGACGATTGCCCAGCGTTTCACCTCGGCCAGCCACGCAGCGGTAATCGTCAGCGCCGAAAGCGTGTTCGGCGCCTTGGGCGCGGCACTTTTCCTGGGCGAGCGGACATCGTTCGTCGGCATGCTTGGGGCGACGATCATGCTCGGCGCCGCCCTTTACCTCGCCACTTCGGGGGACGGAGCGATCAGGCCGGCGCCCGAAAACGGCGCCACCGGTGCTTGAGATTGTGAGACGCAACACCCCCACTATGCGCGGCCCGTTGGCAGGAAACGGGTGGTTTGCTCGCGCTGTTTCACCCATCTGATGTCAGGACGAAGCCACAGGAGGCAAAGCCATGACCATTCATTCGATAGGTTCGAAGGCAGCGGTCCGATCGGCAGAGACGCGCGTCGCTGGATATGATTGGCAGGCATTGGCCGCGGAGATGAGCGGCTATGGCTGCGCGGTCATTGAAAAGCTGCTGACACCGGAAGAGTGCCGGGAGATCGCCGGGTTTTATCCTGACGAAAGCCACTTTCGCAGCCATGTCCATATGGCGCGGCACGGCTTCGGCAAGGGCGAATA
The DNA here is from genome assembly GCF_055811195.1 of Mesorhizobium sp. WSM4823. Lineage (NCBI taxonomy): Bacteria > Pseudomonadati > Pseudomonadota > Alphaproteobacteria > Hyphomicrobiales > Phyllobacteriaceae > Mesorhizobium > Mesorhizobium sp. WSM4823. The sequence continues at coordinate 49,261 of NZ_JBVVQL010000017.1, read as the reverse complement.
CCGCTATTTCCGCTATCCCTTGCCCGAGCTGATCGGCGGCCTGCGCACCGCGCTCTATCCGCGCCTTGCCGCGGTCGCCAACGACTGGAACGAGCGCATGGGCATCGCCCAGCGCTACCCGGACAAACACGCCGCATTCCTCGAGCAATGCCACGAGCAGGGCCAGACGCGGCCGACGCCGCTGCTGCTGCAATATGGTCCCGGCGACTTCAACTGCCTGCATCAGGATCTCTACGGCGATCTTGCCTTCCCGCTGCAGGTGGCGATCCTGCTGTCCGAACCTGGCAAGGATTTCACCGGCGGCGAGTTCGTGCTGACCGAACAGCGCCCGCGCATGCAGAGCCGCGCCGAGGTGGTGCCGCTGCGCCAGGGCGACGCGGTTGCCTTCGCGGTCCACAATCGTCCGGTGCAAGGCAGCAAGGGCAGTTACCGGGTCAATCTCAGGCACGGCGTCAGCCGGCTTCGCTCCGGCACGCGCCACACCGTCGGCATCATCTTTCACGACGCGAAGTAAGCTTCGGATGGGCTGGGGGTAGAGGCGACGCGCAGCTCAGGCCGCAAATATTATCCGTTCGTCGGCGGTGAGATGGCGTGCCTTGCCCGTGGCAAGTCGCCGAGCGGCAAACGGCCGATCGCGCACGGGCTTGCCGAATAATTCTTCAGGCAGTCGCGGCGATCGCGGAAAATCCGAATAAAAAAGATTTGCCCCACAAGATCTCTGTCATCCAATCGTTAACCAAGGTTCATACGATGGGCGATGTTGTTTCTCGACCGGCGTTCGTTCGCTGGGCGGACGACTGTTGATATCTGCCAAGACTGAAAATTAGCTATTTGTTTGCGCAGTATAGTCGGGGGTCGCCATGATTTTTCCACTAAGCTTTGCGTCACTTCGGCGCAAATGGGCGAAAATAACCGGAAGTGGCGCCATCACGCTGGCTGTTGCCTTGATGGTCGGGGCTGCTGCACAGGCTGAGCCTATTCGCGGCGCCGGATCGACGCTGGCCGCCCCGATCATCGGCAAATGGGCAGCCGCCTACGAGAGCGCCCGCGCCGATGGCGGCGACTATGTTTCGCCCGATTGGAAGGTCGACTATGAAATCGTCGGCTCGCTCGCCGGCGTCCTGCGTCTCGATCAGCCGGACATGGACTTTGCGGCGACGGATGCACCGATCAACGCTGCCGAGCTCAGGAAAACCGGCCGCCAGCAGTTTCCGATCGTGATGGGCGCCATCGCCGTCGTCGTCAATCTCGACGGTATTGGCCCGGGAAGCCTTCGCCTGACGGGGCCGCTTCTGGCCGACATCTATCTCGGCAAGATCCAGTCATGGTCCGATCCCGCGATCAAGGCGGCGAATCCGGATCTGACGCTGCCCGATCTCAGAATCAGCGTGCTTCATCGCAAGGATGGTTCCGGCTCGACCTTTGTCTTCACGGAGTATCTGTCGGCGGTCAGCGAGGAGTGGAAGGCCAAATACGGCGCCGATACGCTGATCTCGTGGCCGCTCGGCGCCGACGCGGAAGGCACTCAAAACCTCATTCGAGCCGTGCACGACACGAAGGGCGCGATCGCCTATGCCGAATCCGGCCAGGCCCAGCGCGCAAGCCTTTCCTACGCATTGATCGAGAACAAATCCGGCAAATTCGTCAAGCCGGAGCCAGACGGCGTTCAGGCTGCGGCGACATCCGTCGACTGGGCGAAAACGACCGATTTCTTCGCCTCGCTGACCGATCGGGACGGAGACGCCGCCTATCCGATCAGCACGGCGGTGTTCGCGGTCGTTCAGGTCTCTGGCCGTTCGGAACATCGCTATCGCCGGGTGCACGACCTTTTCCGGCTCGCCTTCGCGCAAGGCGCCGGCGACGCCACCGCGCTCGGCTATGTGCCGCTGCCGAAGGCGCTCGTCGACCAGGTCGAACAATACTGGGCAAGGCAAGTGCCCGTCGGAAACTGAGCGGAAGAGCTAGGCTGCCTCGCGCAGCATCTGAACTTAACGTCATATCGCGCCGTGGTAACGGCTTGTTGGGGACTGCGTCACATGGACATAGATATCTTCAAGGACATCCTCGTGCCGGTGATCGGCGGGTTGGGCATCTTCATGCTCGGCCTGGACTTCATGGCGAACGGCATCCAGGCGCTTTCGGTCAACCGGATGCGCGCCTTTCTCGCCAAGGCCGCCGGAACGCCGATCAAGGGCGTGCTGGCAGGAACACTGATCACCGGCGTCATCCAGTCGTCGACGGCGATGAGCGTCATGGTCGTCGGCCTGGTCAACGCCGGCGTCATCGCGCTTCGACCGGCGATCAGCGTGATCATGGGCGCCAATATCGGCACCACGCTCGGCAACGGGCTGATCGCCCTGCCGCTCGGTCCGCTCGGATTGATCCTGGCCGGGGTGTTCTCGCTGATCTACTGCTTCGCCAAAAGTGAAAAGGTCAAGAACATAGCGCTCGCCGGCATGGGCTTCGCGCTCATCTTCTACGGCCTCAACCTGATGACCGGCGGCCTGCGTCCACTTCGCAATCTGCCCGAAGTCATGGCCCTGCTGCAGAGCCTCACGGCCGACTCCTATCTCAACCTTCTCAAATGCGTGTTCATCGCCGCCGGCGTGACCGCCATGATCCATTCGTCCTCGGCGACGATCGGCATTGTGATGGGCCTTGGGGCCGCCGGCATTCTCGACTGGACCACGGCCGTCGCCTTCTCGCTCGGCGCGGATCTCGGCACCACGATCACCTCGTGGATGGCTTCGCTCAATCTTTCGAAAAATGCCAAGCGGACCGCATACGCGCACATCTCGTTCAACATCATCGGCGTGTGCATCACCATCCCGCTGTTCTTCGTCTCGATGCAGGTCCTGGAATGGGCCATGCAGTTCTTCGGCGGCGATCCCGCCATTCCGGTGATCGTCGACGGCAAGGAGACCTTTCCCCTGGTGCCGGTCGCAGTTGGCCTTTACTCGACCTTCTTCAACATCTTCAATACATTGTTGCTGTTCCCGTTCATCGGTGTGTTCGAGCGGGTTCTGTCGCGTGTCGGCCACACGGATGCCGAGGACACGGAGGATTTCTCGACGCCGAAATTCCTCGACCGCAAGCTGGCCGGCGATTTTGCCAAGGCCGTTCCCGCCGTTCAGCAGGAGACGGCCCGTCACCTCGAGGCCGGCGCAATGTTCCTCGACATCGCACGCTCGGCCAAGAAGGCGCCGTCGGATCCGGGCGAGCACTATCTCGCAACCGACATTCTCAGCCGCGATATCCGCGCCTACACCGCCGAGCTGATGAAAGAGGATCTGCCTTACGACCAGCTCGACCTGATCGCCAGCCTGATCGAGGAGGCGGACTTCACGGCTGCCCTGACGGAATCGATGCATCAGGTGGCACGCCGCGTCAGGCGTGAGAAGTTCAGCAGCCCGGCGCAGGCCATCGTCGACGTCGCGTTGAGCAAGCTCGATGCTTCGCTGCGGGAGATCTTGCCGACCTACGGCATCTCCCACCCGCAGATGCCGGCCGGCCATGTCAATCTCCCGGAGGTCGAGGAACTGCGCGCCCGCACACTGGCGCTCGGTCCGAATGCAGGCGCCGCCGAGCGCGGCACGATCCTGGCTCTGCTCGGTTCGATCGAGCGGGCGGAAATCCTGATCCGCCGCATCGATGCCGAGCGCAAATCGGTCAACCGGCAGAGCGTGCTCGCCCGTGCCTCGGCACGCAAGGAGGCCAAGCCGCACTCGATGGGTGACACCGGCCTCAGCCCGGTTCCGGCGGAGTAGCGGTCAAGGCCGGGCGGGGCTGCCCCTTTCCCTTCTCCCGCAACAAGGGAGAAGGGAGCGATGCGCCTTCGCTCAGGCCGAGGCCGCGAACAACGCCAGCTCTTCGGCCGTGAGGTGGCGGGCCTTACCTTTGGCAAGGTCGCCGAGCTGCAAGGGGCCGACCGCCACCCGCACAAGACGAAGCACTTCCACATCATACGCGCCGAGCAGCCGGCGGATATGGCGGTTGCGGCCTTCGTCGAGGGCGATTTCCAGCCAGGCGGTGCTGGTGCCGCTGCGCAGGATGTCGATCGACCGCGCCGTCAAATCCTCGCCATCCACCGTCGCGCCGGCGCGCAACTGCGCCAGCATGGCCTGGTCGGGCAGGGCGCCGATCTGCACGTGATAGATCTTGGCGACGTGCGAGGCGGGATCGAGCAGGCGCTGCGCGAAGCGCGTGTCGTTGGTCATCAAAAGCAGGCCCTCGCTGGCCTTGTCCAGGCGGCCGACCGGCGACACGAAGGGCAGATCGAGTTCTGCCAGGCAGTCATAGACGGTGCCGCGGTCCTGCGGGTCGTCGCGAGTGGTAACCAGGCCGCGCGGCTTGCTGATCATCAGATAGACCTTGCGCTCGGCAATGACGCGGCTGCCGTCGACCTCGATGCGGTCGCGGCCGGGATCGACGCGCATCGAGCCGTTGCGCACGATTTTGCCGGCGACCCGGACGCGGCCTTCGGCGACCAGAACTTCCGCCTGCTTGCGCGAGCACAGACCGAGTTTCGACAGCGCACGGCAAAGGCTGACGCCGGAGGGATTTACTCGGGGAGTGCTGGCCCCGGCACTAGGCGCGGCGCGTTGCCGGCCGACATTCGGTCGCGGCGTCATCGTCTTGCGTGGTCGTTGCGGCAAAGGTCAGGACTTTCCCGCCGGCCCGTCTCCAGCCTGGGCCAGCGTTTCCATCCCCTCGCTGAGGTGCTTTCGCAGGATGCGGACGGCCGCGGCGGCATCGCCGTGCCGGCAGCTCGTCAACAGGTCGCGGTGCTCCTCCTGCGATTGGCTGCGATAGTTGAGGTTGGACAGGAGAATGCGAACGTAGCGGTCGGCCGCATTGTGGTGGGCTTCGATGAGACCGAGGAGCCGGGCGTTGCCGCAGGCGCTGTAAAGGGCCAGGTGAAAGGCACGGTTCAGCGTTCCCCAGCGGCCGACATTCGGCTCGGCATCGATCTGGTTGAGCACATGGCCTGCCTCGTCGAGCGTCTCGATGCCGAGGTTGGGCACCGAGAGCCGCAGCGCCTCGCTTTCGAGCAGTGCGCGGACCGCAAAGATCTCCCTGATCTCGGTAACATCCATCCTGGCGACATGCGCGCCCTTGGTCGGATGAATGGAAACGATGCCTTCGGCCTCGAGCTGGCGAAGCGCGTCGCGGACCGGCATGCGGCTGAAGCCGAAGCGCTCTGCAAGATCGTCCTGGCGCAGCGGTGTGCCGGCCGCCAGGCTGCCGTCGGCGATCGATTCGCGCAGCACGTTGGCCACCTGCTCCGCGACCGTCAGCGGTTTCTGCATCACGCCATCGCCAAGTCCGCGCAATCGATTCTCCTATCACCTGGAGCTTGCGTAACAGAAAGCGGCTTGTGCGGATATCTGTATTCTCGTATACCAGTATACAGGGTTGCCGCGTATCGGCAGGGGAGCTCCATGTCGCCCGGATCGGATCCACACAAGAAACCGGGCTCCAACAGCGGACCGGTCGATGCCGTCGTTATCGGTGGTGGAATCGCCGGCTGCACGCTGGCTTACGAGCTGGCGTCGAGGGGCGTCAAAACGGTCGTTCTCGAACAGACGGTGATCGCCGCCGAATCTTCAGGGCGCAACACCGGCACCTTGCTCAGCGGCCCGCAGACAGAAGTGGTCGAAATGCTCGACGCCTGCGCGGCGATCTATGAAAAGATCTCGCAAGGAGCGGTGCCGTTCGAGTTCGGCAAGATCGGCCACCTGCTCATCTCGGAGGACGAGGCCAGCTTCGAGGCGGCCGGGGTGGTCGCCGGTCGCTACCGGGCCGCCGGTGTCGCCATGGAGAAGATCACCGGCGCGGAGCTCGCGCGGGATTACCCGCGCATCGGCTTCAAGGTGGCGGGCGGCTATCACGTCGGCCGCGCCTGGACGCTGGAGCCGATGGGCGCAACGCATGCCTTCGCCCACGCCGCCCGCGAGGCCGGTGCGGTGATCCGGACAGGGCTTCGCGTCGCGCAGATTTTTTCGAAGGGCGGCAAGGTCCAGGGCGTGCTGACCGATCAGGGGATCATAGCGGCCGATCTCGTCTTCATCGCCAACGGGCTGTGGATGGGCGACCTGCTGCGGCGAACCGTCGGCGACGGTCCGCTGCCCGGCCTGCCATTCACAGCCGGTCGCGGCTGGCTGATCCAGTTGGGCAAACTCGACTTCGAACTGCCGTGGATCGTCGAGGAGCTGACATGGCCGGACCAGGAGGAACTGGGAAAGCGGATGAGCCTCGCCGGCCTTGCCGACGTCGCCGAACAGCGGGACGACCAGCCGGCCGTCGAGGCCATCTGCCTCAATCCGATGCGTGGCGGCGATGCGCGGCTCGGCGCATCGTTCCAGCCGGCTTTTCGCGACTTGGTTCGCAATACCGATATGGCGAGCCGGATCGCCAGCCGCACGCTGCGCATGCTGCCCGGCCTTGGCTCGCCGCGGGTGAGCAACGTCTATCCCGGCAACCGGCCGATGCTCTCCGACGGTCTGCCGGTCGCCGGCAAGACTGATATCGAAGGCCTGTTCGTGCATGGCGGCATGGGCTCCATCGGCATGCATGCAGCACCGGCCACGGCGCGCTGGCTGGTGGACGCGGTGCTTTCGGGAGATGGCTACCCGGCGCAGCCATGGCTGCGCCCGGACCGCTTTCCCGGCTGGGGAATTTGCCAATGCGCCTTCGATACGGCGAGAATGCCTCTCGCATAGATTCACGTCTGGCTTGTATCCCTTTGAGAAAAAAGGAGTTCTGTCTCCCTGTGTGAGATGGAGAGGTCGGCGGGACAGAGGGAGGCGCCGTAGAGCACCAGCAACCAGCCTCGGGCGAAACGTGCGGGCCTTGACGCGGCTGACGGTGTTCCGTCTTGATGCACTGCGGCCCAAGCAGCGTAACACCAGCCGGAGATCCCTTGATCCACTCTCGTTTGCTTCGCTATCTCGACGAAGTGGCCCGCTGCGGCTCGATCCGCAAGGCGGCTGTGACGCTCAACGTCGCGGCGTCGGCCATCAACCGGCAAATCATCGCGCTGGAACAACAGCTGGGGACGCCGATTTTCGAGCGCCTGCCAGGTCAGATGCGGCCGACCGCCGCCGGCGAGGTGCTGATCACCCATGCCAGGGAAACGCTGAAGCATCACAAAAGGGCGATCGAACGGATCGAGACGCTGAAGGACGGCCGTTTCGCCAGCGCATCGATCGCCACGGTGGGCGGGCTCGCCAACGACATGCTGTCCTATGCGTTGGCCGAGTATCGCCGCGAACGGCCCTTCACACGGTTTTCGGTCAGCGTTCTGGCGGCCGGCGACATCGCCCGGCAGGTCGCGGCCGGGGAGATCGACCTGGGTTTTGCGTTCGATCTTCCCGACACACCCAACCTAACCGTTGCCGAGTCGATGTGGAGCCATTGCGGCGCCGTCGTGCTGCCCGACCATGAACTTGCCTCGAAATCCGTGCTGCGCCTTGGCGACCTCAGGCGGTTTCCGCTGATCATGCCGCAGGTCGGCGTCACGCTGCGCGATCACTTCGACCATGCCTGCGCCTCTGCCGGCCTGTCGCTCGAGCCAGTGCTGGAATCCAACAGTTTTGAGCTGCTCAAGCATTTCGCCATGCTCGATCAGGGCATCGCCATTCTCAACCGGATCGACGTGCTGCACAGCCATCTTTCCCGGGCGGTCACCTTCATTCCGATCGCCGAACTTGCCCGCTTCAGCCAGCGGCTCAGCGTCGTGCACCGCGCTCGCGGTCGATTGGCGCCGCTGCCCAGTCACCTGCTCGAACGGCTGAGCAGCCTGATCGCCAGCCAGAGCGGATTGTGAAGGTGAAAGGCGCTGTGTGTTAGAGGTAGCGTCCCGTCACTGACGGCAACGGTGTCAATAGTGGAACCGGCACTGTGCGATCAGCAGGCCGTCCTCGGTCGGCCGGTACACCAGCCGGTGCTCCTGTGTGATGCGCCGGGACCACCAGCCCGACAGCGGCCCGCGCAATGGCTCCGGCTTGCCGGTGCCGGCGAAAGGTGTGCGCAGGCATTCCTTGATAAGGCCGTTAAGGCGCACCAACAGCTTCGGGTCATTGGCCTGCCAGTGCAGGTAATCCTCCCTGGCCCGCTCGTGAAAGACGAGCTTCACTCCGAAAGCTCGCGCTCGCTTCCCTTGCCCGCGTCGAGATCGGCGATCGCGCCAAGCAGCCGCTCGGCGTTCGCCGGGCTGCGCAGCAGGTAGCGCGTCTCCTCATAGGAGGCGAAATCCTCCAGCGACATCAGCACCGCTGCAGGCTTGCCCTTGTCGCGCGTGATAACCACAGGGTCATGATCCGCTGTCACGCTGTCGAGCATGGCGGCAAGGTTCTTCCGTAGATCACTGTAAGAGGTGGTACGCATGGTGTATATGTACGTATTTGAGTACAATATGCAAGGGGGATCGCCGGACGCTGTCAGTGTCGAACTTCAGGCCCGCGCCCAATGGTCCGTTGCCTTTTAGGCATCGGGGCGCGCGCTCTTTGATGCTTTGAGGCGCACGCATTTTCGGTCACATTCCCCATGGGAACACAAAGCATGTCGCCCAGAAGTGCGCAGCGGTTTTGGGGCAACGACTTGCATAAAAAGAGAGCAACGCCGCGCAGGCGACGCGTTGCGACCAGCGAAAACGCTGCTCAAACAAAGGGGAACAACAATGACAGCCGATGCTCCGCAACCTCGCAGTCTGGTCACGACAGGTGGTGTCTCGATCGGAGGCGCGCCCGTATCCTATACGGCCATCCTGGCGGCACTTGTCGCCGTGCTTGCCTTCATCCCGGCCTCGATCGTGGTCGGCGGCATGGGGGGAGGGTGGCCGCTGCACGACGTCATCCATCCGCTGCTCGGCCTGCTGCTCGGGCCGATCGCTGGACCGATCGCTTCGGTCATCGGCATCGTCGTCGGCAATGTCATCGCGCCTTACACCAACCTCGGACCCTGGAGTCCGCTGATGGGCGCCATGAGCGCCTTTGCCGTCGGCATGGTCATGTATCCAAACCGCTCGCTCTGGTATGTGCCCTGGATCGTCACGCTCGCCGCAAACCTGATCTACCTCTATCAATCGCTGTCCTTCGGCATCGGTTTCTGGCTGTGGCTGAGCAACGTCTTCACGGTCGATGTGGCGCTGATCCTGATCGCCATTCCGCAGATCAGGAACTGGGCGATCGACCAGATCCGCAACGGCACGGCGAGCCTGTCGCTCTATTGCGCCTATTTCGTCGTGTTCTTCTTCGGCTCGACAGCGGGCATCCAGCTCAACTGGGTGCCGTCCTTCGCCACCAATCCGTGGCCGGCCGAAGTGTGGCCGCCGCTGATCTTCATCATCTTCGCGGAACGCGTCGTCTTCACCGCCGTTGGAGCGGTGGTCGCCTTCGCGCTCATCGCCGCCATTCGCCGGTCTCCCATCGCAAAGGCGAAGCTGGCGGGTTACTGATGCCACCGATCAATTCATCGGGTGAGGATGAGCGGACCGATAGTCCGCTCATCCGCTTCGACACTGTCAGCTACCGCTATCCTGGCGCCAATCGCCCGGCACTGGACAAGATCAACCTGACGATCGGCCGCGGCGAGATCGTCGGCGTGATCGGCCCGACCGGCGCCGGCAAGACGACGTTCTGTCTGGCGCTGAACGGGATCGTGCCGCAGTTCTTCGGCGGCGAATTCTTTGGCAGCGTCCACATCGCCGGCCTCGATGCGATCGAGACGCCGACCAGCCGGCTGGCGCAGTTGGTCGGCATGGTGTTCGAGGATCCCGAAACGCAGATCACCGCGACCACGGTTGAAGGCGAAGTCGCCTTCGCGCTGGAGAACCTCAAAATACCGACGCCGGAAATCGCCCGGCGCGTCGGCGAGGCGCTGGAGGCAGTAGGTCTCACCGGGCAGGAGACCAGGCATCCAGCGAACCTGTCGGGCGGCCAAAAGCAGCGGCTGTCGATTGCCGCGGCGCTGGCACTGTCATCCGACATCATCGTGCTCGACGAACCGACCTCGCAGCTTGATCCGATCGCCGCAGCGGAAGTCTTCGCCATACTGCGGCGATTGAACCGCGAGAACGGCCTGACCGTCGTCATCACCAGCCACGCCAGCGAGGAACTGGCAGAAATCGCCGATCGTATCCTGCTCATTTCCGCGGGCAGGATCGCGGCCGAGGGACCGCCTGAGACCGTCTTTGCCGCCACCGGGATGCTTGCCGAACATCGCGTGCGCCCGCCGGACATCGTGCGCAGCTTCGAGGTGCTTGCCCGCAATGCGCCCGCGCGTGGCCATAGCCCACCCGCGGCGCGGCCGGTGACGCTGGCCGCGGCCAAGGCAGCGATCAAGGCAAATCCGTTGACGATCTCTCTCTCAGCCGCCCCGGTGGAGACGCGGAGCGATGTCTCCAAGGTCGGGACTGCGCTGGCGGTGGAGGGCCTGACCCATATCTATCCCGATGGCACGCAGGCGCTGCGCGGCGTCGATCTGACGGTTGCCCATGGCGAATTCCTCGGCATTGTCGGCCGCAATGGCAGCGGCAAATCCACGCTGGTGCGGCATTTCCTGCATCTGCTGTCGCCGTCGTCGGGCACCGTGCGCGTCGCCGGCGACGACATTGCTGCGCTCAACGTCAGCGATCTCGCGCAGCGCATCGGCTATGTCTCGCAGAATGCGCATGCCCAGGTCTTCTGCGATACGGTGGCCAAGGAAGTCGGCTTCGCGCTGTCGATGATGAAGCGCCCGAAGGCGGACATCGATGCCGCCGTTGCCCGCTCGCTTGCGGCGATGGAGCTTGGCTGGGCCACCGATCAGCATCCGATGTCGCTCAGCCGCGGCGACCGGCTGCGCGTCGTCATCGCCGCCGTGCTGGCGCTCGAACCTGAGATACTGATCTTCGACGAACCGACGACCGGCCAGGACTGGCGCGGATCGCTGGCCATCCTTGAAATGCTGCAGGCCTTGAACGGGATGGGCAAGACGGTCGTGCTCATCACCCATCATCTCTATCTGCTGCCAGGCTTCGTCGACCGCCTCGTCGTGATGGATGGTGGCAAAATCGTCCGCGACGGCGCGCTGCGCGATGTCTTTTACGACGGCGACGCGATGGAAGCCGCTGGTCTCGTGCCGCCGCAGACGGTGCGCTTCGCCGGGCATGTACCCGCCCTTGCCGCCGCTCGTCCGCTTGGTCCGGACGATCTGGCGGCGATGCTCGGCGCCCGGCTGGAGGTCGCCTAGATGGTCAGCTACGCACTCCAGCATCTGTCCGCCGAAACCACCATCGCACGAGCCGACATGCGGGTGAAGTTCGCACTGCTTCTGCTCGCCAGCACGCTGATCTTCGTTTGGAACAGCATCCTGCTGCAGGCAGCGTTCCTCGCCGTCATCGTCGGGCTGATGTTTTCGGCCGGCATCACCGCCGCCACCATCCGCAAGCTCACTCTGATCGTGTTGCCGGCGCTGGTGCTGATCACGGTGATCCAGGGCCTGTGGAGCCCGTTCGGCAAGACGCCGGTGTTCACTGTGCCGCCCGGCGTGCCGCTCTTCGGTTCGCTGAACATCTTCTATGTCGAAGGCCTACTGTTCGGCCTGGTGGTGTGCTGCCGCGTGCTGATCCCGATGCTGGCATTTCAGTTGGTGTTCATGACCAGCGAGCCCAACGACATCGTGCTCGGGCTGGTGCGCGTCGGCGTTCCCTATCGCATAGCGTTCCTGTTTTCGACGACGTTCCGCTTCGTGCCGCTGCTGCTCCAGGAGCTGGAGGGCATCAAGGAGGCGCAGCGGCTGCGCGGCATCGACATCGACAGCATCGGCATGCTGCGCAAGCTGATCGCGCTCGGCCGCATGCTGGTGCCGCTGATCATGATCTCGCTGACCAAGGCGCAACTCATGGAAATCGCGCTGCAGGCGAAAGCCTTCAACGGCTCGGCCGACCGCACCAGCTTGCACCCGGCGCGTGAAAAGCTGTCGGTCGGCGAGAAGCTGGTGATCGGCGCCTGCTTCGCCGTCTTTTGCGGGGCGCTGGCCGGCCGACTCGTCTTTGGACTGGGAGGTTCCGTGCTGTGACCATATTGGCTCCCGATGCCAAGGTCGATTGCGATGCCGCCACACTTGGCATGCTCGAACGCCAGGCGGATGCGTGGAAATCCGGCGACTTTTCGGCCGCTGCCGCCGACTGGCATCCCGACGGGGTGCTGACGGCGCCAGGCAACCGGATTCCCTACGAGAGGTTGGCGCGCACTATCGCCGACTTCCATCGCGACTATGGCGATCTCTCCGTGACCGTCACCTCGGCCTTTGCCTCCGCCGACGGCAGGCGGGTGGCGCTGGAATGGCTATGGGAAGTGACGCGACGGCGCGACGGCGCCCGCAGCTTGACCTGGGATGCCATCCTCATCGATCTCGACGGCGACAGGCGCATCCTGTCGTGGCGCGAATATTTCGACACGGCAAGCGCCGTGGAGGATCACCACAGCCCCCAGAGCACAGCATGAAAGTCCTCGTCGTCTATTGCCATCCCTGCGCCGACAGCTTCAACGGGGCTGTACGCGACACAGTGCTGGAGACACTTGCCGACCGCGGCCATGAGGTTCATCTCCTCGACCTTTACGCGACCGGATTCGATCCGGTCATGCGCGCCGACGAATGGCGCGGGTATCACGACAATGCCGCCAATCTCGAACCGGTGCATGACCGGGCGCAGGAGCTGCGCTGGGCGCAGGCGGTGATCTTCATCTATCCGACCTGGTGGTACGGCCTGCCGGCGATGCTGAAGGGCTGGCTGGAGCGGGTGCTGGTGCCGGGTTTCGCCTTCGAGATGCCGACGGCGCAGCGCGGTCCGCGTCCCAAATTGCGGCACATACGCCAGGTGCTGGTGATGACGACATGCGGCGCGACGCCGCTGATGTCGTGGATCATGGGCCAGCCCGGCCGGCGCACCTTGCTGCGCGGCTTCCGCTCCGTCTGCCATCCGCTGTGCTCGACCAAATTCCTGGCGCTCTACCGGATGGACACAGTCTCCGTGGCCGAGCGCCAGGCGCATTTGCAGCGCGTCAGAAAAGCGGTCGCCAGCCTTGGACGCGCCGTCTCCGTGGCCTCCGACATGGTGCCCGGCTGATTGCCAAGGTCTATGATCGTCAATTCGGCCTGGAATCGTCCAGCATCTCGACAACGAAAGATGCGGCAATCAGGTCGTCGGCATCGAGCCGCAGGGCGCCTTCTCCTCCTCCTATGACGGCGGCGACCTTCTGAAAGGTTTTTATCTCATGCCCGGAGATCCGGGCGCTCTGCATCCTGGCCCTAAGGTCAGCGACGCGCCGGTTCAATGTGTGGGACGTTCCGATTTCACGGTTCGACATAACGACTGCTCCTCCCCAACCCATGCTTTTGCCTCCCCACCGGTATTCGCCTGTTGCCCGTTTTGCCTAAATATGAGGCATGGCGAATACAGCGCCCCGAACGCGTGGTGCGAGGGAAGGTTCCAGCGCAACGCGGTCACGAAATAATACGGCGGGGTCGACCCGGCAGGCAGGCGGGCCATCTCGAAACGCTGCCCGCGCAACATGCATCTATATCGATTCCACCATGGGTCACGCCTATCTGTCGGTTGGGAGGGCGACGCCGAAGTGCTGTGCGTCTGTTCGGGCGAGGAGCCCGACATGGAAGGAACCTTCTCCATCCTCGAGACCACCGAGCCTGTATCAGGCGCTTGATCCATTCGGGACAAACTTGTCCGGGGCACTGCCCGCCACTCGTCAAGGAGCAGGCTGCGAACGGACGCTGCCTTTGGCGATGGACGCGCTCAGCGCCGTTGCGACGGCGGCGATGGCATGCCGCAACCAGACGTGCCGAGGCTCGTCCTGGCGGCGCGCGTGCCAGAGAAGGCTCATCGTGAAGCTGCCAAGATCGAGCGGCGGGGGCAGCGAGACAAAACGGCCCCCCACCATCTGTGCCAGGCTCGACGGCAGCGTCATGATCAGGTCGGAGCGGGCAGCGATTTCCACTGCCGCAAGGAAGCTCGGCACGCGCACGCTCACCCGTCGTCGGCGGCCCACACCAGCGAGCGCCACGTCGACGAACGCCGGTCCGACGCCGGTGACGCTCACCACGATATGACCCAATTCCAGATATCGGTCGAGCGTCAGCTCTTGGGCCGCTGCGGGATGCCCGGCGCGCATCAGCGTGACAAAATGGTCTTGATAAAGACCGCGCCGGCGGATGCCCGCGGGCGCATCGTCGATAACGCCGACGAGCGCATCCACGGCATCCTCTTCCAGTGCTTCGATTGCCGTTGCGCTGGGCGGCAGAACGTCCAGGTCGAGCGCCGGCGCCTCGACGGCGAGACGAGCAAGCAGATGAGGCGCCAACGCGGCAGTCTCAAGATCCATCATCAGCAGCCGCACATGACCGGTTGCCGTTGCCGGGTCGAACGGGTTCGCCCCGAGCATCGTAGCGATGTCGGCCAGTGTGCTGCGCAACGCCGGCCGAATCCCTTCGGCTCGGGCAGTGAGCATGTAACCTGTGCGCCCTTCCACCAGAAGGGCGTCCCCGAACAGCTTTCGTAGCCGCGACAGCGCACGGCTCACCGCCGGCTGGCTCATATTCAGACGGACGGCGGCCCGCGTGACGCTTCTTTCGTCAAGCAGCGCCTCGAGCACCACCAGCAGGTTCAGGTCGACGCGACGTAAATTCACTTGGTGCATGTCGACTATATAGCACATGCATTTGTCGCATACTTAGCCATTCCGTAGTCTTGGGCTCTCATCAATCGCGAACATCAAGGAGTACAGATCATGCATGTGGTTTTTGGAGCAAATGGGCGGGCCGGCGGCGAAACGGCTCGTGCGCTGATGGCGGGCGGCGAGCCCGTGCGCGTGGTCGTGCGCCGTCCGGAGCAGGGCAAAGCGTGGGCGGGGCTCGGCGCCGAAGTCGCCGTCGCCAGCCTCGACAACGCAGAGCAGGTTGCCGCTGCCTTGAAAGGCGCAACGGCGGCGTTTCTCCTCAACCCTCCGCCGGTCGCCGGCGATCCGTTTGGGCGGACAGCGGAGATCGGCGCGGCACTTGCCCAGGCGGTCCGTCGTGCCGATCTGTCCAGGAGCGTTATCCTGTCGTCGATCGGCGCGCAGCATGAAACGGGCACCGGGATCATCGCCACCTTGCATCAGATCGAGGCGATGCTAGCCGGCACCGCGCCGGCCACGGCCTTTCTGCGCTCGGGCTATTTTGTCGAAACCTGGTCGGAAGTCGCTGGGGTCTGCGTCTCGGAAGGCGTGCTCCCATCGTTTCTGGAACCCGACCGGAAAATTCCCATGGTGAGCACGGCCGATGTCGGGCGCGCCGCCGCCCGGCTCATGTCCCAGAACTGGGTTGGAACGCGCATCGTGGAACTGGCCGGACCCGAGGACTGGAGCGCCAGCGATGTGGCGGCTGCCTTTGCGAAAGTGCTCGGCCGTCCAGTCGAGCCGGTGCTCGTGCCGCCGGAACAGCGCGAAGCGGTCCTGGCCGAGGCGGGGCTCTCCACGGAGGTTATCGCCGCCCTGCTCGGCATGTACGAAGGCATTGCAAACGGCCGCTTCGCGCGCCAGGCCGGTACCGAGCACTGGCGTGGCGCGACATCGCTGACAGCCGCGGTCGAGCGTATGGTCACGCAGCTGCGCGCTGACGCTTGAGCATTCTCATCGTGAGGCGTTCGCGGCGGCGAATATAAGATTGGCGAGCTGTAGCGCGCAAAATCACTTGGCACCTCCACGCAACTGCACTTGGCACTAACTCAGCCGGTCAAAACGCTGAAGGATTTGGTCTGCCTCTACTGCGCTCCCGGCGGAAATCAGCTGCTCAAGTCAGCCCAGGCGGGGCCTGTCCGCGGTTCAAAATGACGAGGGCGAGGGCAGCATGATGGCAACCATGCCATGTTCAATCGGCACTATTTCCACTGTTCGACATCAGCAACTCACACTCGCCGGATTTCCAACTGTCAGGAGGCTGAAGGCAGAAGTCAGTGAAGTGCCGCTTGCCGAAGACGTCGAGATATTCGCATCGGCCGAAGAAGAAAAGCTTGCCTTCGGGCATTGCCTTCAATTCGTCCTGCAGTCTCTGCCAAGTCCTAGGCGTCACCTCATTTTCGAGTTCGCGCATGTGCGACGGGCCGAGAGATTCCTCGGCGAAATCAATTGTGATAATCCGCCAAGCTTTGGCATTCGGTTCCACTGCCACGAAGATCATCGCGTCAGCAGTCAATCGATGAGCGGGTGTCTGGCCAACATTTTCGAGCTCGATCAGGAAAACCAGGACCGAAGTATCGGATCCCGCTTGTGGCGGGGTAATCTGACAATGCGACCACGTTTGATAGCAACATAGGCCCGGCTCTGCTTCTCAGACGAGATCCGCATGTGTCGCAGGGTTTGCCACAAAACAAAAAGGGACAATGCAGCAAGCCCGAACGACGCCAGTTCGACCAGATCGCATCTGTCGTTGCACCAATCGACCATTTTGGAGCCCTCCACCCCTCAGGAAAGTCTAGCACACTCGGGCTTTCCAAGGGGAGGGCGGCATGAAGCGCAAATTGTTGGTGGCCGACCTCTTGTGTGGAGCGGGCGGGTCGTCGACCGGGTGCCAGCGCGCCCTAGCCGAACTCGGTCTCAAGATGGAACTCGTCTGCGTCAATCACTGGCCGACGGCCATTGAAACACACACCCTCAATCACCCCGAAGCCCGGCACTTTGTGCGGGACATCGCCACTGTTCGCCCGCATCTGCTGGTGCCGGAGGGATACCTTGACCTCCTGATGGCCTCGCCGACGTGCACGCACCACAGTGTTGCGCGCGGTGGCAAGCCGAAGTCGGATCAGCAGCGTTCCGATCCCCAGCACATCATCACATGGCTGACCGAGCTTCGGGTGAAGCGCATCATCATCGAAAACGTGTGGGAGTTCGTCGGCTGGGGTCCGGTCGCCCATCGCACGGGCAAGCCGATCAAATCGCGCAAGGGCGAGTATTTCCATGCTTGGATTGAGACGATCCGTTGACTCGGCTTCGATCCTGAATGGCGGAAGTTGAACGCCGCTGACTACGGCGACGCCTTGATGGCGGACGCCGCCCCGAAGCGCAGGTCTCCGGACGAGGTGGAGTTCAGGGAGGCCGCCCCACGGCCTCCTCACCGTACACCCAATCAGACGTGACTCGGGTGCGCCTTGATGCTGACCGGCGGGATGTCTCCATCCTCGAACAGGATGTCTTTCTTTCGCGCGAAGGCGACGAACTCGCTGCGCGCGGTCTCGGCATCGATATCGCCGGTCAGCGCGGCCTTACAGGCGCGAATTGCGGCTTTCTGTTCTGGGCTGTTTCCGCACCATTCCACTGCGAACTGATAGGCATCAACGCAGTGTTGAGTTGCCGAGGAAAACCAAGTCCGACCCACACACGGACAGGCTTTTCGAACGGCTTCGCAAGCATAGTGACCTCCTTGGCTCTTGGGCCGGCACTCCGGCCTAGGTTTCGATGAATGACCGCTACGCGGCCGCGGAAAAATTTGTGCCCGACACAAATTCTTTTCAAGAGGTGCCGCTATGAACGCCGCATCCCGGCGAATCCAAAGCCCATTGCCCGACGCCACCGAGGCCGAGCAAGCTATGCGATTCGCACTCTCCCAACTCGCCTCGCCGAGCGCGGCTCCGCCGGCGCAGCCCGCCTTGTTCGGATGATGGGAGAATGGGAATGACCTCACATCAGATCTTCAGCTACCCGGTCAAGTCTCTTGAGACCCACGCTATGCGGCTTTCTTTCAAGGAGGCCCTGTTCAGATGCGGCTGCCTCGAAGGCGGCGTAGGCAGCTTGGTGACTGCAATGTCCGGCCAGGCATTCCTCGATCATTCGGATTGCTTCAAGTCGGGACGGTTTGTCCATGGATGGCCATGGTTGCTGAAGCGCCTTAGCAGCGGCTGCTATCGAGGCGACCACCATCGGCCTGTGATTCAGGTAAATTGTAGTAGGAATAAACGCCGTCATTTTTGTCGCTCGCCAGGATCGAAGGCGGTAAACGCGAAGACATGGCGGTGGTTGCATCATCATCGTGAATTTAGAGCGCCGATGCCCGATGCCGCCGGGGCTGAACACCCCTGCTTGGCGCCAACGAGCAGGGACGGGACGTCCGAAGAGCCTTGGTCGTTTCGGTTCCGTAAACGAAAAAGCCAGCGGCCCCCCGGCGAGGAAGGACGCTGGCTGATCGGCAATCCGATCGGACAGGATTTGTCTACGAGAATGCTGCAAAGTCCAAACTATCGTCTGAAGCAACTGTTCCAGCGAAGGAACAGGTGACTTTCGGAACTGGCAGATTACTGGGTGTCGTCGACGCGCTCTGCGATAGCGAATGCCTGGAGGTTTCTTGTCTTGCCGTAATCCTCTTCAGCGTTCGCTATGATCGAAAAGAAGGCTGCCCGCGCGATATCCTTTTTGGACGCCTTAGGGTGCCGGCTCCTGACGGCCTTGATCAGTTGTTTGGGGCTCATGTCCGGCTCGACGACGCGCATGAGAGTGTTGGCAATGTCCTGCATTTGGCTCTCTTCCATGTCCTACAACTCCGCATCTATTCCGGGGTTCCGCAGCCTAGCAGTCCGCTTGGGCGACGACTATCGCCTCGTAGTATTAGACTGCCCCCTGCGCGTCCCGGGCCGATGCCCTTTTGGTGCCAAGTGAAGTTGCGCGGTCGCCTTCTGGCTACCCGGCTTTCTGTCCTCGCCCGTTCCCGCTCAATGCCTTGTTTTCCGGGCTTCTGGCGGCTCTTCCCGGCAATTATCAGCTTTTCCCAGGATTAGGCGGCTGATGCCATCTGATCTTGCGCATTACACGAGCGCGGATACGGATCATCCCCACGAACATAGCCACCGAGAACACAGGCACTAACGGTGGCTCCGATCGGCTCCTTTCCGTTAGCCCCGCCTGACGTTCAGCGGTGCCTTATCCCCCTCGTTCAACAGCCATTGCCGAACGGCTTGCGTCGGCTCGGGGTGCCGCTGCTTGCGTGGAACCACGACGTAGAAATCCTGCGTGCCGCGCATCTCCACGCCAAGAGACTGGACCAGCCGGCCGGCGGCGAGGTCAGCCGCGACAAGAAAGCGGCTGGCAAGTGCGATGCCCTGGCCCGCGACGGCCGCCTCGCGCGACGGTCCTGGTGACCGCGAACGCAATGCGGCTCCTGGGCTGGAGGGGTCGCCAGTGAAAAGATAGGCACAATGACCAGATCCGGCGTTGTCTCACTGTGGGTGCGGCGGGTAGCCGCCGCGGCAGATCAGACTTTGACGAGCATAGCGGTCACATACATGAACGAAACGCCTGCGGCCAATCCCGCCATCGTGGCTGGCGCTGTAAGCGCCGCAGGACCTCTCCCGTCCGACCTCATCAGGTACGCAGTGACCTCGACGACGACCTGCAGAATGGCTCCCGCTCCGACCGCGAGAGCCAGCGCCGACCACTGCGGCGCATAGGCCAAGCTTCCGATCCAAAGTCCGATGACGGCGGGACCGCCCGCCAGAAGCGCCAAGCCAACGAAGGCCCACAGAGGCGGGCGCTTCTTCAGCATCGGCGCGGAAATGCCGATGCCTTCGGTGATGTTGTGCAGCATAAAGCCCAACACCAGGAAAGTGCCCAATCCGGCCGCGCCCGCCGCGAACGCAGCGCCGATGGCCAGTCCCTCGCCAAGATTGTGCAGGCCGATTCCAAGCGCGATGAAGGTGGCGAGCGCAAGTCCGGTCGGCACTCCGTCCCGGCGGCCGGCCGCCATCAGCAGGAGGAAACTCGCAGCGGCTGCGAGGACGACCATCGCCTGTCCCTGGAATATTGCGGCGGACTCGGCGGCCAGTTCGAAAGCTTCAGCCGTGGCGTCGACTAACAGGAACGCCAGCAGGCCGACAGTCAGGGCGAGCAGGAAATTCATGCCGTTTCGGCCGACTCCGCGCAGCGCCGGATAAAACAGCATTCCGATCGCGACCGGAACGAGGCCGACTAAGACACCGAGCAGCGCCTGGGAAGCAAGCATCCCTGCGCCCCGTGTCGGGGTCGGCACAGCGACTGCAATCTCATGTTCGAACGTCGCCCCGGTATCGGTGACAATGTTGATGGCATGCGCCTCCCCCAGAACCCAGGGAAAGGGCAGGTGGATCCATGCCGTGGCGCCGCGGGCGAGCGGTCCTGCGGGTTCCTGCGTGAACTGCCAGTATGCGTCGTCAACCTGCACTTGGGCGATCGTCATCGGCTCCGAGCCGCCGGCGCGGACGAGGACGCGGATGCCGTCGGACGAAAGGATCGTCCGCTCGAAAGTCAGGCTTTCCACAGGCGGAGCGCCGCTCCCGAAGTTTCTGAGCGGGTCAGAGACCAGCAGCCAGGTGATCGCCAGGCCGAGGGCGGCCAGCGGCAGGATCAGCCACAGCAAAGCGGCGCGCGATTTTCCGGAGTCGACGGGAGCGGTCGGATCGGCGGCGGCGATGTGCGAGACCTCGTTCATGCGACCGCCTCCACCACGTCGAACATGCCCGTCCAGCCGAGTTCGGTGAACTCCGACTGATGCGGGTGGAACATGTAGAGACCGGTCTCGTGATCCTTGTAGGTAAACTCGAGGATGCCGCGCTGCGCCTGCACCTGAGTGATCAAGTCGACCGTCCTCAAGGTCGGTGTGAGCGTCGTCCCCTGTTCGAAATAGTCGAAGAAGTTAGCGTGCAAGTGGAACGAGTTGATGGGATCGAACTCGACGACATTGGCCAGATAGATGCGGACTGGGCGGTCACGGACGATCGTGATCGGCCGCTTCATGTACGCATGTGCGACGGTATTCACCGCATAGACTTCGTTCCCGTTGTCGAAGTTGGTGTCGAAGCCGTTCATCACCATGGCGAATTCCTGCCACTCGGCGTTCTCGGGCGTGCCGAGCAAGCGGGAACGGGCAACATCGGCAAGCTCCGGATGGCGGGCCGGATCCGGGTCGATGACGAACAGTCCGTACATGCCTTTGTGAATGTGCCGCTTCAGGGGCAGCGCGTGGCAGTGATAGAGATGGCAGCCGAACGGCCTGGCATCGAACTCATAGACGAATTCTTCTCCCGGACCGATCAATCCTGCACCGGGGACGCCGTCCATCCTTGCGGCGTGGATGCCGTGGAAGTGCATGGAGTGGGGATGCGAGCCGGAGTTGCGGAAGACGATCCGCAGGTGCTCGCCTTCGGTCGCCCTGAGCGCAGGCCCGGGAACGCGTCCGTTGTAGGTCCAGGCCGGGAACATGATGCCCGGCGCGATTTCGATTTCCTTGTCGACCGCCTCGATCTCGAAAGTCCGAAGGATTCGTCCGTCGGGAAGCGTCGACACCGATCCCGTTTCCCAGTCCGTCACCATCCGGGATGGATCGAAACCGTTGCGCTCATTGTCCACGTCTCCGACTGTGATCATCGATCCGTGGGCGGCCAAATGCGCTGGAGGCGGTGCAGCGCCCGCGGCTGACGCTGCCCCATGGCCGGAATGGACCGATTGGCCAGCCGCCGTTCCCGCTATCGCCGAGCCTCCGGCCGCCGCCAAGCCGCCCCACAGCAGCCCACGCCTGCTGATCTTTTCGCGGAACCAAGCGCTGACTTCGGACATGATCGCCACCACAAATGCAAATGAGAATTATTTGCATTAGCACCAAATGGACTGTTTCGCAATCGGAGCGACGCCTGAAAGGGCGGAGCGAAGCGGCATCAGGTGGTGATCGGAGATGTCGAAAAGCAGGGATCCTGTCCCAGCCCCGCTGGCGCGGCGGCTCATGAGCGATCCGTGCGCCGTTGCCGTGTTGTTCTTCAACTAGTCCTGGATCAAGTCAATTGGTCACGGGCGATTCACACTGTTCGTCAGCCCATTGACGTACATGACCAGATTGAGCGGATCGAACCTGAGACCGTGGAACTTGGCCGCGAAGCGCCCGCGGCGGTCGATCACGTGCGTGACCACCCCGTGCATTTGCTGGCCGCCTTCGAGCGGATCGAAACGGACGTTGTATTGCTCAGACAGCTTGCGCGTCGCGTCCTCCGCCTGCCCTTCGCGGGTGGTCAGGAAGGTCCAGTTGCGTCGGTCCAGCCCGTGCGCTTCGCCATATCCCTTCATGACTTCGCGCGTGTCTGACTTCGGGTCTGTCGTCACCGTCAGGAACTGCACCAGGTCCTTCATGGGCGTTTCGTTGACCATGGCCTGGACGCGGGCGATCAGGTCGGAGTGCAACGGGCAGACGTCGGTGCAGCTCGCGAACACGAAATTGAGCACAACGACCTTGTCCGCGAAATCCGAGAGGCGGACCGGATTGCCTTCGTCGTCGGCGAGATCGAATCCCGGCGCTGCGGGAGCGTCGATCGCCTGGAAATACTTTTCCTCGCTGCCCATCAGCCTGTCGAGATCGGCGCCCGGATGATGGGCATATGCGGGAAGCGCGAGGACGGGCGTGAGGGCCATCGCGGCGAAAAGTGTTCTTCGGTTCATCTCCGTTCTCCGGTTTGGTCGAGTTCTCGTACGATGATCCCTTCGAAGAAGGAAACCATCTCGGGGGTGTCCCATTCGGCGGGTCCGGCGAGCCGCGCGAGCTCGTTTCCGTCCGGGCCGATCAGAAGCGTGGCCGGCAGACCGAACAGTCCCAATGTGCGGATCGCGGTCCCGTTCTGGTCGATGAAGACGGGGAGTTTGCCCCCGATCTCGTCGAAGAACTTCCGGACTGCGCCGGCTCCCGCTCGGTCCACCGAAAGGGCGACGACATCGAATCCCTCGCCGCCGAGCCGCTCCTGAAGGCGGTCGAGCGTGGGCATTTCGGCCCGGCAGGGCGCACACCAGGTCGCCCAGACGTTGAGCAGCACTATCTTGCCGCGCCAATCTTCGAGAGATTGCAGCTGTCCCGACTCGTCGGCGAAGATGAGCTCAGGCAAGGGCTGCGGCTCCTCGTGCAGCGGCATCACTGTCGGTTGCTGCGCGTGCGCGTTGCCCGTGGCCACAAGGACGGCAAGTACTAGCGCCGACAGGATCGTCTTCACTGCGTCTTCTCCTGCTCGCGGCGGCTCATCTCCGACTGGTAGGCGCGCTCCCGCTCCGGCCATGTGCTCTTGATGAAGGCGAGAACGGCGCGGATTTTCTCGTCGTTCAAAGTGTCCTCGAATCCCGGCATGTCGCTAGCGTACCCGTTGCCCACCACGGCGGCTGGACCCTCTTTGGTGATCCGGAACAGCACCCCGTCCGGGTGGTGCCAGGTGTGCCCGGACGCATCGTGCGGCGGGGCGGGCAGGCGTCCCGACGGCAGCGTTCTCTTCCAGTCAGACTGGCCTTCGAGGCTGGCCCCGTGGCAGGAGGCGCAGTTCGCGGAATAGAGCTGCCGTCCCCGCGCGATTGCCGCGGCCTCGCCCGAGCTTGTTCCGAACGACCAGATCAAGGTGAGGGCGGCAACCCCCAAGAGCGCCGCGAAGCCGAGGATAACAGCCTGCCTGCTCATTTGCGGCCGCTGAAGAACAGGTACTTCACCAAGGCCGCGGCCACGAGAATGAGGGCAACGACGAGCAGGAGCAAGCCCACACTCATGCCCAGCATCATGCCGCCCATGCCTTCCATCATTCCGCCGTCCATCGTTGTCAGCTCCTATCCGCGTCTCGTTGCAGGCCTATTCCCGGGTGTATACGCCGCCCACGCTGCCAGACTTGGTGATCTCCAGCATCTCGAACGGCGCTTCCTTGGCGCCGCTCATTCCCGGCGAGCCCATTGGCATGCCGGGCAGCGTGACGCCCTTGATGTCGGGCCGCTCCGTGAGTAGCTTCTCGACCGTGCCGACGGGGACGTGGCCGCTGACGGCGTAGCCGTCCACGAACGACAGGTGGCAACCCTGGAACTCGTCGGAGATGCCAGCCTCGCGGCTCATTTCCGCCAGGTCGTGCGTCGCCTTGACGGTGACGTCGAAGCCGTTCTCCCGCAGGTACTCGGCATAGCCTTCGCAGCAGCCGCACTGCGGGTTCTTGTAGAGGGTGACGTCCTTCTCGCCCGCGAGCGCCGGGACGGCAGCCCAGACGAAGGAAGCGAGGGCGACGGCATTCAGGATAGTACGCATTTCGGTTCTCCTTTTGAGGGATTGGTCAGGCGACGCGGAAGACGCCCATCATCCCGGCGGCCTGGTGTTCGAGTATGTGGCAATGGAGCATCCAGTTGCCCGGATTGTCGGCAACGAATGCGATCTCCACCCGCTCGCGTGGCGACATGAGCACCGTGTCCTGCCACTCGCGGTGGCGCGTCGGCTTGCCGTTGCGGGAGATCACCCGGAAGGAATGGCCGTGCAGGTGGATCGGATGATGCCATGCCGTCGCGTTGGTCATCGCGATGACATGGCTGCGGTTGTGCGCCAGCTTCAGCATGGGGTCCATGACATGGCCTTCCGCCGTGACGCCGTTGACGAACCAGATGCCGCTCGAGTGCATCATGTTCATTGAACCGCCCATGCTGCCCACGGCGCCGGAGGAATGCTCGCGCGTGTCGCCCATGCTGCCGCCCATCTCCTGCATGACCATGGCTCCCATCATCCCTCCGTTGAACGTCACCTCGTGGCGGGCAGCTGACACGAGGTCCGGCTCCGGCAGCGGGTTCGGTGGCAGGGCAACAGGCCAGTCGGGAGCCGTGTCTCGGAGCGGCTGATCGTGGTAGGCGAGATCGACCAGACGGTATTCAAGGCCTTCGTAGAAGCGGTCGATCACGGAAACCCGGCTTCCGGCGTCAGCCCTCATGTCGAGGATGAGGTCGGCGCGCATCGCGGGTCCCAGCACGATCAGCCCGCCCTCCGGCGCATGCGGCTCGACGGGCTGCCCGTCCAGCGCAATGACGACGGGTTCGTGGCTCCCGAAGTCGAGCCCGAAGATGCGGGCGTTGGCGGCGTTTATGAGGCGCAGGCGGATTCGTTCTCCCTTCCTGACCGGGAAAGCGTCCGGCGCGCCGCCATTGACCGTCACCGTGTTGCCGACCCGGCCGTTGTGCATCATGTCGTGACGGTTGCCGAAGTCTTCCCGCATCTCGACGGTCTTGGTCAGCCGCCAGTCGGACAGCACCCATGTGACTTCGCGATCGACCCGGACAGGATCGGCTTCCTCCACGATCAGCGCGCCGTAAAGGCCTCGGCCGACCTGCTCGAAACTGCGATGGTGCGGATGGTACCAGAAGGTGCCTGCGTCGACGGCATCGAACTCGTAGGCAAAGATCTCGCCGGGCGCGATCGGCGCCTGCGTGAGGTGCGGCACGCCGTCCATGGCGTTCGGGACTCGCACGCCGTGCCAGTGCACGGTCGTCTCTTCGCCGAGAGCGTTCCCAACCGCGATCCGTAGGCGCTCTCCCTGGCGGACGCGGATTTCCGGGCCGGGTAGCCGGCCGTCGTAGCACCAGACGGCGGTATCGCCATGCGGCTCGGGCGCGATCTGGGTGCGGCCCGGTGCCGCACGGAGCCGGAATTCCCGAATGCCTATGGCATGGGCACTCGGTTGCAGTGGAGGCATCGCGCCCACCGAGACAGCGGCGGCCGATGCGAGGAAAGCTCGGCGCGTCAGCGCCGGCACGCGGAAATCGGACATGGATTCAACCATCCTGAAATAGGCTCAATGTAACGCGCCGGACGAAGCCGGGCGCGTCGACGGGCGGCCGGGAGCGGATGCCGCCGGGCCGCGTCAGCTCAGGAAGGTGGTTCGGGGAGGATAGGGTTCAGGTGGCCCCGTGCGGCCGTCCGACGGTTGCGCGGGGGGCAAAGACGCGATGCCCGCGACATGCGGAAGCTCGGCCGCGGCAGGCGTGCAGATCGCAGCGAGCGAGGTCACACAGAACTGGTCGCACGCCGACGTCTGACCGTCATCGCCGGGACAGTCCTTGCAATCAGGCATACCGCCGTCCATCTTTGCCATCGACATCTTCAGGGACATGTCGGTCAAAGCCGCGGCGTGCGCCGCCGTGCCCGCGGCGAAGGTCGCGAGGAAGACTACGGCACAGATGCGGGCGAGCTTGCTCATTGGGCAGACAGTAGTCCTGCCTCTGCACCGTGTCCAGATTCGGATGGTCGCAGGTGAGCCATGACCGCCGCAAAGGCACGGCGAATGTTCGGCACATAGGCGCGACCCTCACTCGTGAGCGCGAGGCCGCGCGGCAGCCGCTCGAATAGCTTTACCCCCAGGTCGGCCTCCAGCCCGCGGATGTGCTGCGCCACAGCACCCTGCGTCACGTTCAGCTCTTCGGCTGCGATGCGGAAGTTGAGATGGCGCGCGGACGCTTCGAAGGCGCGAAGCGCATTGAGCGCCGGCAAGCTATAGAAGGCTTCGGGCATCCAGGAGTTTTTCTACAGGTTGATTTCAGACTTTCTGGTTCGAACCAGCCGGGAATACCGGTTATATCACTCCTTCAGCCTCGAAGACATCGCGTTCAGATTCCTGTCACCCGAGAAGGAAGATACGATGAGTGTAGAAAAAGTAGCTGTAGTCGTTGCCGGTGGCAGCGGCATGGGCGCTGCGGCTGCAAAGCGCCTGGCGGGGGATGGCTTCAAGGTCGCCATCCTGTCCTCATCCGGTAAGGGCGAGGCGTTGGCCACGGAGCTAGGCGGGCTTGGCGTGACCGGCTCCAACCAGTCGAACGACGATCTGCAACGTCTTGCGGATCTCACGCTCGATCGCTGGGGCCGCATCGATGTCCTGGTCAATAGCGGAGGTCATGGGCCACGTGCGCCGATCCTCGAAATCACCGACGACCAATGGCACACCGGCCTCGACATCTACCTGATGAACGTCATCCGGCCGACGCGCATCGTCGCGCCGCACATGGTCAAGCAAAAAGCCGGCGCCATCATCAACATCTCGACGGCGTGGATTGTCGAACCGAGCCCGATGTTCCCGACCTCGGCCGTGTTCCGGGCGGGGCTTGCCGCCTACACCAAGATCTTCGCCAACACATACGCCGCCGACAACGTTCGCATGAACAACGTCCTTCCCGGCTGGATCGACAGCCTTCCCGCCACCGAGGAGCGCCGCGACAGCGTGCCGATGCAGCGTTATGGCACCAGCGATGAAATCGCCGCGACGATTGCCTTCCTCGCTTCCGAAGGGGCCGGATACATTACCGGTCAGAACATTCGCGTCGACGGTGGCATCATCCGTGCGATCTGACGCCACCTCGCCGCCCTGGCTGGGGCATTACGGCAGGGGCAAAATGACGCTACAAGCGGCCCGTATCCACCGGCCGGAATTCGACCCTTTGCGGACATGCACTCAATCAGGTTTCAACTAGGCGACCATGCCCGTGACTACTGTCGGCCAAGGTTTCGATAACGCGGCATTCAGCCACTCGGCCAGAGGCGCATTCCTCGACCATCCGCTGCAATTCCGCTCGTAGAGCATTGAGGCTGGCAATGCGTTCCTCGACTTCAGCAAGGCGTGCTTTTGCGATCCTGTCGGCAACGCTGCAAGACTGATCTGGGTTGTCCTGCAGCGAAAGAAGCGCGCGGATTGCCTCGATATCGAAGCCAAGTTCACGCGCATGCTTGATGAAGCCAAGTCGCGCCGCGGCGTTTCTGTCATAGCGCCTTTGCTGCCCCTCGGTGCGAGGCGGCGGCGGCAACAGGCCGATCTGTTCATAGTAGCGTATGGTCGGCACCTTCACTTCGGTGCGTCGCGCGAGTTCGCCAATCGAAAAATCCATGAAAAAGCCTCTTGAACCTCTAGTCACTATAGGGACTACGGTGCCTGCGCAAAAGGAGACACCGCATGGCTGACCATTGCTGCAATCACGAAACGAACGCATCCTGCGCCCCGACGCCGTTGGTCTTTCCAGCGAGCATGACGGCCGCTCGCCACGGGGTTGAGGAGGCTTGCTGCTCTGGGGGCGTGCCAATCTTTGACGGTATGGACCCGCGCTACAAGCGCATGCTCTGGACAGTCATCGGCATCAATGGGGCGATGTTCCTGACGGAGATGGTGGCTGGTCAGCTTGCCGGCTCGCAGGCGCTGAAGGCGGATGCCTTAGATTTTTTCGCTGATACCGTCACCTACGGGTTGAGCCTCGCCGTGATCGGGGCAAGCCTGCGCACCCGAGCGACGGCTGCGCTGTTAAAGGGCCTGTCGCTCTCCGTTATGGCTATCTGGGTCTTTGGTTCGACCGTCTATCAGACACTTGTCCTTGGACTTCCGAGTGCTGAAGTAATGGGTGCGATCGGCTTTCTTGCGCTGGCGGCAAACCTTGGTTCCGTGCTCCTGCTCCGACCCTACAAGGACGGCGACGCGAATGTGCGATCGGTCTGGCTTTGCTCCCGCAATGATGCGATCGGAAACGTTGTGGTTATGGCAGCGGCACTGGGTGTCTGGGGCACATCGACGGCATGGCCCGATCTGGCGGTGGCGGCGCTGATGGCAGGCATTTTCCTTACGTCTTCAGTGCAAATCCTGCGACAGGCGTGGAGCGAGTATCACGAAGGACAGCGCTCTGGTCAGGTTGCTGCAGAATGACAGGCCATCGTCCGCTCACTACTTTCTCCGCCCGTTCAAATGGCCGCGTCAGAATCTAGTTGTCCGCCCAGTGGCCGGCCGCGTTCACTGGCTGCCGATCACCATGCGATTGCCCTCGCTGTCGCGAAATTCCGCCACCGTGCGGCCTGGCTGCCAAGGCGCTTCCTGCGGTTCGGTGATGATCTCGACGCCGCCCGCCTTCAAAGCGGCGATCGTGGCCTCGACATTCTCGTCGACCAGCACCAGCACTGGGTCAGCGCCCGGCGTATCGTTGGCGCGCCTGACGAAATGCAGGTTGGTGACGGCGCCGGGAAATGTCAGCTCGATCCAGCGCCAGCCGCTATCGCCCATCTTCTCG
Organism: Mesorhizobium sp. WSM4823; assembly: GCF_055811195.1. NCBI lineage: Bacteria > Pseudomonadati > Pseudomonadota > Alphaproteobacteria > Hyphomicrobiales > Phyllobacteriaceae > Mesorhizobium > Mesorhizobium sp. WSM4823. The sequence continues at coordinate 20,414 of NZ_JBVVQL010000017.1, read as the reverse complement.
TCGGCGGCGACCTGGCAGGCGAGATGCCTGGTGTAAAACGCCTTGGCGCGGTCCTGGTCGAACACGGGCAGTTCGGCAAACTGGATGTGCATGGTCGTTTCTCCTCTCGTTGATGGCTGCCGCGCGGCCGCCCACAGGTGGAAGACGATCCGGGCGGCCGAAAAGATTCATAGCGTGCCGAGAATCTTTTCGGGCGTGCCGAGAATCTTTTCGGGAACGCGAAACGTCTTCTGCTCAGGTCAATCATTCAGGAGACGACCATGGGCTACAAACTCATTCGCTACAGCGTGAAAGACACCGGGCTGGAAGAGAACCGCGCGCTGGTGGCAAAGGTGTTCGAAGCGCTGGATGAGACGGCGCCGCGGAGCGTGCGCTATCTCGTGCTCGAACTCGACGACGGCGAATTCATCCATGTCGTCGGCGAGGAAAATGACACATCCGCGCTGACCGGGCTTGCGGCCTTCGAGGCGTTCACGCAAAACCATGCGGAACGACGCTCCACCCCCGTCAAGCGATCGCCTGCCAAGATCATCGGCAACTATCATGTGCTTGAGGACGGTAAAGCCGGATAGAATGGACGCCATGATCCCACGGAAACTCGACCGGCCGGCGCTGGAGGCGATGCTCTCCGAGCTCCGCCCGAGGCTGCACCGCTACTGCGCCCGCATGGCCGGCTCGGTGATCGACGGCGAGGACATCGTGCAAGACACGCTGGTGAAGGCGCTGCAGGCGGTCGATGGCAGCATGACGGTTGAACGGCCCGAGCAATGGCTGTTTCGCATCGCCCATAATGCTGCTCAGGACTATCTGCGCCGGCGCCACCGGGAAAGGTCGCGCATGGCCGAGACCGACATGACCAGGATCGAGGATCCCTCCGGCAATGCCGACGCGCGGGTCGCCACGGCGGCCGGCCTGCGTAGCTTCATGCAGCTTTCGGTGGCGCAGCGCGGCGCCGTGATCCTGGTCGACGTGCTTGGCCTTTCCCTGCACGAGACCTGCGAGGTGACCGGCGCGACGCTGGCCGCGACCAAGGCGGCGCTGCATCGCGGGCGGGCGCAACTGCGCCTGCTGGCAGCGGAGCCGGAGCAGGTCGCCACGCCCAGGCTCGACGCCGATGACGAACGGCGGCTGCGCCGTTACGTCGACCTGTTCAACGCGCGTGACTTCGACGCGGTCAGGGCGCTGATCGCCGAGGATATCCAGCTCGAAGTCGTCAACCGCCTCCGCCTGCGCGGCAAGGCCGAAGTGTCGACCTATTTCGGCAATTACGACCGCGTAACCGACTGGGCGCTGTCGCTGGGCTTCGTCGACGGCCGGCCGGCAATCCTGATTCGCAACCCCGGCGAGCCGGGCGGCGCCGTGCGCGGCTTCATGCTGGTCGAATGGCGGGATGAGCAGATCGTCCGGATCCGCGACTTCCGCTACGCGTCTTGGTGCCTGGTCGACGCGGAGATCAAGGCGATGGAGGGGTGAGGGGAGGTTGGAATAGCGGGAGATGGCGTACGAAAGCGACGTGGCCAAGGTTGCGCCGCCGGCTGCCCTATTTATCGAGCTGGCATCTGGCACAGCCTGCGGTCGCGGGTGGAACTTTCCGCCGTGACCCGGAGGCGACTTCCCTGGTGGAGCTTTGAATGACCGCTTTGCGCCGCATGTCGGTCACGAAAACTGCTTTTCTCGAAAGCGCACATTGCAGGATCCATCACCAACGTCGTACTCGCACGCCATCAACGATGGAACCCACGGGCATTGCCTCACAGCCAAAAGACGGCCAGAGCAGCCCGCGATCCAAAGCGATGCGCTCCTTAGTCGGGAAGGCCAGCCTTGCGGTAACCTTCGACGAAGCGCTGGAGCACTTCTTCGTCGTCGAATGGCTGCGATGTTGCCCAGTGCCTGATGGCTGAAATAGGGATCGCTCATCAGGAAGAATTCCGCCTCCTGGCGGGCTTCGTCAAGGCGCCCGAGCTGCGCGAGAGCTGCCGCTAGGATGCGTCGCGACGTGGTGCGGTAGGTTTCCGGCTTGCGTAAGGCATCGACCGCAGATTGATAGTCGCCGAGCGCATAATAGGCTTGGCCCGCCATCCAATAGTACCACCCTGGAGGGTGCGGATTGAGCCGCAACGCCCGCTTCACGAATTCGATGCCCTTGACCGCGTCGCCCCTTAAGGTGATGAGATCCGAGCGCATCGCCCAGGCATCGGCATGATTGGGGTCGAGCTTGAAGGTCGCCTCGAACTCGGCATCCGATTCAGGGAAGCGCCGTTCGTGACCAAGTATGATGCCCAGCCCCCAGCGGTTCCCGGCATCGTTAGGATCGAGCGCCACTGCCCGCTGCGCTTCCGCGAGCGCGCGCGGCTGGTTGGTTTCCTTTGGCTCGTTCCAGAACAGCCAGCCGAGCCAAAGATTGAGGGCCAGCAAGCTATGTGCCTCGGCATAGTCGGGATCGAGTCCGATCGCCTTTTCCAGGAGCATGCGCGCTTCCCGCGCGCCTAGCCCGGTCTGAAAACTGACGCCGCGAGCTCGCACGCAAAGGTCATAGGCTTCGAGACTCGTCGGCCGTTTGCGCGCCGGCTGTCCGGCCAATCGGCCGACAAGGGCTTCAACGATCTTGGCCGTGACCTCGTCCTGCACTGCAAAGATGTCCTCGAGGCTGCTGTCGTAGCGCTCGGCCCAGATATGATCGCCGCCGATCGCGTCGATCAGCTGCGCATTGATGCGCACGCGCGCCGCGGCGCGCCGGGCGCTGCCTTCAACCACATAGCGCACCCCAAGGTCACGCGCGGTCATACGCACATCGACCGACCGCCCCTTGTAAGCAAAGGTTGAGTTGCGCGCGATGACGAAGAGGCCGGCTGAGCGGGACAGGTCGGTGATCAGGTCTTCGGTCAAGCCGTCGACAAAGGTTTCCTGCTCCGGATCGTTGCTCATGTTGGTGAAAGGCAAGACGGCGATCGAGGGCTTGTCGGGCAATTCGAGTGATGCCAGTCGGCCGACCGGAGCGGCTCTCGGAACGTGCAGGTTCACGCGATAGCAGTATATCGGCTCGGCTATATTCTTCACCCGCTGCTCGCCCATGGGCTCGAACGCAAACGCCAGCTTCTGCCTGACCTCCTTGGACACCTTCTCCGAAACGCAGATGCCACCGGGCTCGGCGAGTTGTTGGAGACGCGACGCCACGTTCACGCCCTCGCCATAGCGATCGTCCCCTTCGACGATCACTTCTCCAAGGTTGATTCCGATCCGGACTTCGAAGCGCTGGTCTTCGGCGACGCTCGCGTTGCGCTCCGCCATGCCGCGCTGAAGCGTGACCGCGCATTCGACCGCATCCACCACGCTGCCGAATTCCGCCAGCAGGCCGTCTCCCATCAGCTTGAAGATTCGCCCGTGTCGCGTCGCGATTTCCGGCTCGAACAGCTCTTTGCGGCCACGTTTCAGCCGGTCGAAGGTGCCCGCTTCATCCGCCTCCATGAGCGCCGAGTACCCGACAACATCGATGGCAAGGATGGCAGCGAGCTTCCGCTCCATGTTGAGCCTCAGTAAAGATTCACGACTCGCAAGCCGCAGGCCAGAGGCAGGCAGGACCGGCGCCTCCGGTCTTACCAGCCTATGATACCACAAATCACGCCTCTTGAGACTATGGCTCGCGCGACGCCCCAGCTCTCCTGCCACAGGCCACTGACGCGCGTCCGACCCCATCCCGCTGCTTGTTTGCTCGAGGCCGAAACCCGAGCCGGCCGGCAGGGACGCATGGCCGATTATTTCGGGCGCAAAGACTTCGTCGTGCTCGATGAACTTGGCTATCTGCCATTCGCCCAGTCCGGTGGCCAACTGCTATTCCACCTGGTCAGCCGCCTCTACGAGCAGACCTCGGTCATCGTCACCAACCTGACCTTCGGGGAATGGCCCTGGTCTTCGGTGACGCCAAGATGACCACCGCGCTCCTCGATCGGATCAGTTCACCGACCTTAGGGGGGCAATATTGTGATCCGGAAAATTCAAAGGTAAAAGCGGGTATCGTCTACTTTGAAGCCATCGGTGAGGATACTCAAAACTTCGCCCCGTGCCATTCGGTATCGAACTGTCGCGCCTTACTAGGGATACTCACATGGACAAAGCGACGACCATCATTGGAATAGACTGCAGCCCACGCGCGTCCAGTAACTCAGCGCGGATGCTCGGCGAGGTTCTTCGTTCGCTCGAGAGAGATCGGCGGGTGAAGGTCGTGGAACAGGTGCGTCTGGCCGATGAGCGTATCGACTGTCTCGGGTGCGAGCAGTGTTATCAAACGTTCGGATACCACGGCGACGGGATCGATCGTGTTCTGTCACTCATGAAAGAGTCGGACGTGATTCTGATGGCTACTCCCACCTGCTTCGGAATGCCGCCGGCCCTGGGCGTCGTCTTGCTCGACAGATCGGATCCCCTGTGGCGCGACGAACAACAGCTCAAAGGAAAACTCGGAGCGGTCATCGTCAACGGCGCCACCGATCCCGCGGACGATCCGAGTGTGCGCCTATGCGCGGATAACATGATCAAGTTTTTCGAACAGCACGAGATGCCCTGCGCCCAGCCGGTCCATCTGGGGGGAACGCTCGCGTATCCCGAGCAACGGTTTCCGGACCCGCTCCCCGCCGGGACGATGGGCGTTCTCGAGCAATTGGCTGACGAGATCCGGCAGTGGGTCGGGAGCAGGTGATACCGGCACATCTCTTGCCTCCTCGCGTGGTGAGACACGAGGGGCCCAAACATGACCAATCTTCCCACCCGACTTTCGGAACACCTGAGTCTCGGCCGGTTACCGCTTTGCGTCCTGAAATCGCAAGAGCTCCTCGTGCTCGGCGCGGGTATTCAATCGGCGGTGGAGCAACTATCTTCCCAGCCCGATACCGCACGTTCGTTCGGAGTGTACGGCAGGCAGGGAAGTAAACGGGTGTCACCGGCGGAATTACTCGCCCCGGGTGCCGACGAATGGTGGGCCGGGCCGATCGAGTTCGAGCGCCTCGCCGATGATCACGCGGCGCCGTTGTCGTATCCCACGAACGGCCCCTTTTTCTTCACGGTCGAAACGGAGCCGGTGGCGCTTCTCGCTCGGCACGACGATGACGAGCACCCGTTTCTTCTGCGGTTCGAAATCGCCTGTCGTTCCGTTGATCACGCGGACCGAATCCTCGCGCAACGTTGCCGAAAAAGACCGGTAGACGTTCTTTCCGGGACCGCTCTACATTTTTGGGCGTCGAGGTCGACTGCAACCCACCTGTATCCACGCTAGTCGAGCAATCTGCCAATCACCTGGCCGACCCGTCCGCACTCGGCAATGATGAACGTCCGGACACGGCGGACTGAAGCAACGCAGCATTTTCCCCTTTGAGGCGAAGTAATTCTCAACTATGGTCCGCCAGGCTTTTGGCATAGGGGGATATTGCCGATGGTTTTATCACGCAGGGGTGTCGTGCTCGGCGGCCTGGCGCTGGTCGCGGTGGGTGCAACCAGCAATATTGCTCGAGCCGCGGCGGCAAAATCCTTTTTCGCCGGTACCGCCAGCGACAACAATTTTGTCTATCGCAAGACCAATTTCGCCAAGATCGACAAGAGATGGCATCGCCAGATCGTCAAGTATTTCAGCAGCGAGCCGGTCGGCACCGTCGTGGTCGATACCCGCCACCACTTCCTCTACGTCATCATGGAAAACAAGACCGCCATCCGCTACGGCGTCGGCGTCGGCAAGGACGGCTTCAAATGGTACGGCCGCGCGACGATCGACCGCCGCGCGCTGTGGCCGCAATGGGTCCCGCCCCCCGAAATGCGTAAGCGCAGGCCGGACCTACCGCACATGGTCGCAGGCGGCGCGTCCAACAATCCGCTAGGGCCGCGCGCGCTCTATCTGCACCGCAACGGCGCCGACACCGGCTACCGCCTGCATGGCACGCTGGAGCCATGGAGCATCGGCACCGACGCTTCCAGCGGCTGCATCCGCATGTTCCCGGAAGACATCATCGACCTCTACCAGCGCTGCCCGATCGGCACCGCGGTTGAGGTCCTGCCGCACATCGCCGACCAGGCGCCCGCTTCCACCACTGTTGAATGATTGGCGCATCATGAACTGCATGATTGAAAACACGCGCCGGCTGCTCGCCGCCGGCCTGCTGGTGCTGGTCGCATCCTGCTCGACTAGCAACACGCTGGCCCCTTCCACGCCCGACGTCACCAACGCCGAGATTGCCGGCTTCCAGAACGTGCAGCCGGGCAGCGAGGAGGACTTTATCCTCAATGTCGGCCGCCGCACCTATTTCACGCAAGGTTCGGCCGCGCTCGATTCTGTCGCCAAGGCCACCCTCGACACCCAGATCGCCTGGTTAGCAAAGCATCCGCGCTGGCTGCTCAAGCTGCAGGGTTTCGCCGACGATCCCGGCGCAAGTGAAACGGCGCTGTCGCAGCAGCGCGCCGATGCGGTGATGGACTACCTCGCCGCCGGCGGCATAGACCGCAACCGCATGTGGGCCAAGGGCTACGGCAAGGACAGGCTCGTCCGCGAGTGCCCCGACACCGCCTGCAGGTCGCAGAACCGCCGCGTTGTGTCTAATCTGCGCGATGTGAGGGACGAGCCGTAGGGGGCTGCTGTTCTGCTTGTGACCCGAAGCAGAGTCTCACACCCGACGGCGGCATCTGCCCCGATGAGCCCAATGCAGCTTGTATGACTCGAAGCTAATATGCTATTCTACATGATGCGCGGACTGCTGGCACTTACTATGCTGGTATTTGCGGCTACAAGGGTAGTCGCAGGTGAGCTGTTGTTCGACTCCATCGCTGCCGGCGACAAGAGTGCCGTGGAGCAAGCCTTGGCAGGCGGTGCCGACGTCGACAGCCGGGCACGCGACCAGGCAACGCTCCTCATCGCTGCTGCTCTCGACGATCAGCTTCCCATTGCGGAATTCCTGCTGAGCAAGGGCGCCGATGTCATGGCACGCAATTCCGGTGGGTTTACCCCTCTCCATGCGGCTGCCTTTTCCGGAAGCCTCCCAATCGCCAAGCTGTTGCTCGAGAAGGGGGCGGTGCTGGAAGACTCGGCCAACAAGTCTGGGGTCACGCCGTTGATAGTAGCGGGTGAGGAAAACCACGTTGAAGTCGCAGAGTTCCTTATCGGCAAAGGCGCGGATGTGAACCATCCCGAAGCTCACGGCTACTGGCCGACCACCCGCGCGTTCTGGAAGGGCAATACCGACATCATAAAATTATTCAAACGGCATGGCGCGATGTGCCAAGCGAAAGTCCTTGGCGAAGCGAACGCTGCGAAGTGCGAAGCTATCCACGATTGAACGGAGAACGCAGATGAACATATCGATCAGACTGGTTCGCAATTCGGCGTCGGCAGTCGTATGTGCGCTCACCTTGATGGCCGGTGCAGGCTCTGCCTTCGCCGACTCGGTGAATACCGGCTACTTCGGCGGCGTGGCGATCATGGGCTACGACACGGTCGCATATTTCACCGATGGCAAGGCCGTGAAGGGTTCCGAAGATTTTTCCTATGAGTGGCTTGGCACGCCGTGGCATTTCGCCAGCAAGGAACACAAGGAAATGTTCATGAGCGAGCCGGCCAAATACGCTCCTCAATATGGTGGGTATTGCGCGGGCGAGGTCGCACTCCATGAATCCGTCACCGTCAATGTCGACCCGGAAGCGTTCAAGATCATCGATGGCAAGCTCTACCTGATCTACGACGAAGGGAACGCGGCGGCTTTTGCGGACAATGCCGATGATCTTGTTGCGAAGGGCGATGCTAAATGGCCGGTCGTCGAAGCAAAGTTGGCGGCTGATGAGCCGGATTGGAACTTGATCAATAACCCCTGAGACTTGCGAGCTCAATTCACTGTCACGAAGTGAAACACCATACTTGCATTGACATAAGAATACCCGTTGCCGGCAGCGTCCCTGCGTCTGTAGACGGGACCACAGATGGGGCGCCCAAACATATTTTCGCTCTGCTCACATAAGAGGTCGCGATCGACGTAGACCCTCTCGGTGAGCATCCGTGTCATCGTGCGGAAGACTGCGGTGCCGTCCTGTTCTATCTGCATAATGGCTGGAAGCCCGTCGGGTTCGAGGTTGCCTTTCAAGGTCTTGCCAACAACAAGAGATGCGATTTCCGCGCCGTTCAACCGGTGCTGTTCATCAGCGGTGAAGCCGAACGGCCATTCTGGCAGTCCTGCCTGGCGTAGGGCGTCGATGATCGACGCCAAATCTTCAGCGTTGCGAAGATGGGCGTACTGATTCCTAAACGCGTCCAACGACCGCAGTCGAGCCAAGGATTCGGTCCTCGCCACCAGCCGGAGGCCGTCCGCAATCGCCGCTTTGGCGTCCTCTGAGCGGCCGGCGCGGGCATAGGCCGCTGCGAGCAGAATCCTAAGGCTGCCCGCCTCTGGAGCATCGTCGCGAGCGCGCTCGAGAGTCTCAACGGCTTTCCTGGTGTCCCCGAGCAAAAGCAAGACAACCCCGACAACCTCCCGGTCTATCGGAGCCAGATTGGGATCAAGCTTCAATGCCGTCTCGACGGCTAATGCCGCTTTGTTATGATTGCCGGCGAACAGCTGGATATAACTAACGGCAATTTGCGTCGCAGCGTCTCCGGAGCCTAATGCGACAGCACGCTCCGCCGAGGTGATCGCATCTTCATAGCGGCGATCCATGACCTGCATAATTCCGAGAACGGCGTAGGGCGATGAAAACTTCGAATCGAGCTCCAAAGCACGGCTTGCCTTCTCATATGCTCTCTTTCGCGCAAGCGCGCCCTGAATGATATCATCGGAGGCAGTGCGCCAGAGATAGACACTCAGCCGTGCGTCGGCGGCGAAGGCCTCGGCGAAGGTGGGGTCGAGCTTCTGCGCCTTCTCATACAGCGCAAGCGCCTCGCGCAATCCGTCGCCTCGACCGGTGCGCGCCTCCCGCTCCGCACGCAGGTAGGTATCATAGGCTTCGAGATTTGCAGTCGGCGGGCGTGCCATTCGCTCGCTCTCGGCTGCCGAAGCTTGGACGCCGAGCGCCTTGGCGATTTCCCGGCTCATCTCGTCCTGGACTGCAAACACGTCCGCGATGCCGCGATTGAACCGATTAGCCCATAGATTGTCGCCAGTAGCGATATCGATGAGCTGCGCGTTGAGGCGGATTTGATCGCCGGTCCGCCTCACGCTGCCGTCAACGACAAATTGCACGCCGAGGTCACGCCCAACATCTGCCAAAACGAGGGGTTTTCCTTTGTAAGCAAAGACGGAGTTACGGGCGATCACATCGAGCCCGGAAAGCTTCGCAAGGTCGGTGATCAAATCTTCGGTGATGCCGTCGGCAAAATAGTCCTGGCCAGGATCGCCGCTCAGATTCGTAAACGGCAGTACTGCAATGGATGGCTTTTCGAGCGCGGAGAGCTTTTGCCATTGCCATGCAAAAATGCCTGCAAGCAAGACGATGAGCAGCGCTGCTACTCCTGCCAAAATCATGATGGGCGAACCTGGCCGGCGTGGCGCCGCTAAGATCTTCCCCGCGTCTCCGGGATCGAGCAGAACCCGATAGGCGCGAACCGGATCGGCGATATTCTTGAGGCGCTGCCTTCCGAGATCCGCAAAGCCGACATCCACTTTGTGCACCGCGTGATCGAACGCCGTACCGGAGATACAAACACCGCCTGGCTCGGCCATCGCTTCCAGGCGCGCCGCGATATTCACGCCATCTCCATAGATGTCGTCGCCCTCGACGATGACGTCGCCGAGATTGACGCCGATGCGAAACCGGAGCTGCCGGGCTTCGGCGATACCCTTGTTGCGGTCGGCCATCCGGCGCTGGATCACAGCAGCACACTGGACGGCATCGACAACGCTGGCGAGTTCGACGAGCGCGCCGTCGCCCATAAGCTTGATTATGCGGCCGTGGTGTTTCTTGATCTCCGGGTCGATCAGTTCGCGACGGCAGCTCTTCAGTCCCTCGAGCGTGCCTACCTCGTCCTCGCCCATGAGGCGGCTGTAGCCAACCACGTCGGCAGCAAGTATTGCCGTAAGCCGTCGGTCCATACGTGCCGTGCGCCTTCCCTGGTCGGTCGTAGCGGCTTTGCCTTTCACCCTATTCTAGTCCTGCTCCGGACGCGAGTATGCGAGACCGTGTTATGGCTATAACTAGAGGATGGCCGCCGATTTTCGCCGCTGCAGCTCGGCAGCAGAAGCGCGTCGTAATTGGTGTCGAAGAAGAAGGGAATCGAAGCCGTGGTCAAAGTCGCCCGGCGGTGTGCCCGCCGCAGCCCTTTTGATAGGCGCGCCAGCCCTCTCCGCAAGCTTCCGGATCAGGCAGATCCAAACGCAATTGCCACATGGCAGCAAGTTATTAGTCGACACGCACGCGGCGCGTCACGTGGCCATTGCTTTCCCAGTATGTGTGTTTCTTGGCAATCAAGGGATCGTCCATTGCCGGTTGAATTTGTCCCGTGGTGCTGACCGCGCGCGAGGTCACCGTGTGTTCTCCAGGGGCGGGATTTGCCCAATCCAGGGACCAGATCTTCCAGGCGTGCTCGGCCTCCTCACTGTGGTCGATGGTCGCTGGTGCCCAAGGCCCTTGATCGATTTGCACTTCGACCCGGTCGATCGGCGCCCCCCAGGCTGCCCCAAGGACGCGGTAGTCCGAACCTTTCCGGGTAGCCTTCGCAGGCGCGGACTTTATCAGCGCTCGCCCGACCGAAGTCTCGACCCATACGGTCTCGCCGTTGTGGTCTTCCTCCCGGATGGTGACATAGTCACGGGCCATCAGAAGGCTCATGAAGCGGGTGTCGCGAACCTCGATGCGCTCCAGCCATTTGACGTTGGCGATCCCGTACCAGCCCGGCGCAATGAGCCGCAGCGGAAAACCATTGGGCGCCGGCAAGGCGGCTCCGTTCATTTCATAGCAGAGGAGATTGTCGGGGTTCATCGCGTCGGCGAGCGACATGCTGCGCGCGAAGTTCTGCCGCATCTTGACGTCGCGTATCGCGACCTCGCCTGTGTCAGTACCGAAAAAGACGACCTCGATGCCGCCCTCCATAACGCCGGCCTCCTCGAGGATCGGGGCGAGCGGCGTCCCTGCCCAGCGGGCATTGCCGATGCCGCCGGTGAAAAAGGGAAATCCGTGATTGCCCGAGCATTCCACGGTGAAAACGACCTCCTGCCGCGGCCGCGCCTTGACGTCGGCGGGTGTCAATTTCAAGGGCTTCTTGACCAGGCCGCCGATCTCCACGGACCACGTCTTCTCGTCGATCGTTGGTCGGTTGAAATGCGAGATGCTGAAGAACTTGTCGTTTGGCGTTATCCAACTATCCAAATCCTCCCAGACGAGCTGCGTCTGGATACCTACCGGGTCAGGATTTTCGGTCGGCTGATCCAGCCACGGAATGACTTCCTCGCTCGGCTGTGTTGGAGATGCGTAAGCCCGACGCGAGGTATAGAGAGCGGCAATTGCGGCAAGAGCCGCGCTTCCTTGAACAAGAAGTTCTCTGCGCTGAAAATCAGGCATGTTGTTACCTCCCGGTTGATCCGGAACGGGCTGCAGCGTGCTTTAGGCCGTAGCCTGATCACGGATAGCGACACAATGTGAGGTCTGCCCACCCGGAAGTATCCGGATAGGTCAGGCAATCACCGACGCAAGTCAAGCATGTGAAGCATTGGCGAAACACTAGCTCGCGTTTCGTGCGCAAAGAGTGCGCCTTTGGAAGTGTCCACAACCTGGGCGGGACATGATGATGATTGCAGCATTCCAGACCGATTTTCTGCCAAATCGTTGTTGCTCGGATCGCTACCGAACGCCCGTTTCTGAGCACTTCCGGAACCTTCGGGGCGCGGTCGGAAAGGCCCGTTCCGACCCAATCACTGCCGTTCCGGTATCGGCCTGGCCATCTCCAGGGCGGATGTTCACCCAAGTTCGGCAAGAAACCGCGTTGGCCTGCCGTCTTGTCGCGATCAACCTTGGCGCCACAGGATGGCGGCGCAGCCGGCGCAGGTGTATGATGGTGATCTAATATTTCGAGATCAGGGGGACAGCATGACATCTTGGGAGATCAGGGGACGCGAACTCGTCAATTGCACTTGCGAATATGGCTGTGGCTGTCAATTCAATGCGCTGCCCGACAAGGGCCATTGCCATGCGGTGGCCGGCATCCAGATCGATGAAGGCCATCATGGCGAAACCGCTCTCGACGGCCTGCGGATCGCTGCGATCTTCAAATGGCCTGGCGCGGTCCACGAAGGCAATGGCGAATGCATCGCTTTCGTCGACGAGAATGCAACCGACCGGCAGCGTGACGCGCTGCTGCGCATCATGACCGGCCAGGACACTGACCCGTTCGCGACGATGTTCGCCGTATACGCGTCAACCGTGACAAAAATGAATGATCCAGTTTTCACCAAGATCGATCTCGACCTCGACATCGACGGCCGCAGGGGCCGCATCTTCGTCAAGGACTACATCGAAACCGTCGGCGAGCCGATCCGCAACAAGGTGACGGGCGCGGAGTCGCGCGCTCAGATCGTGTTGCCGGACGGCTTCGAATATGCGGTCGCCGAGATCGGTAGTGCCTCGAGCACGACCAGCGGGCCGGTTCAGGTGAACACGAAGGACAGTTACGGCCAGTTCGCGCGGCTGCATCTCAACAATCACGGGGTGGTACGAGCCTGACGCGCCGCATGGACGGGGCGTCGGCACTGGAACGCCTGCTTAGGCGCGACCGCGTCATCACGATTGCGGGCGTGGTGGCGCTGTGCCTGCTGGCCTGGCTTTATATCGTCGCCGGGGCAGGGCTCGGCATGAATGCGTGGGAGATGTCGAGGCTCGCGCTATTCCCCCACCAGCAAACCGCCGACGCGGCCTCCGATATGTCTGGCATGGATATGTCCGGCATGGATATGTCTGGCATGGACATGAGCGGTATGGCCATGGCTACGGAACCGCGGGTCTGGGGGGCCGCGATCTGGGCGCTGATGATTGCGATGTGGTGGGTCATGATGGTCGCCATGATGTCCCCGAGTGCGGCGCCGACTATCCTGCTCTATGCGCGCGTGCATCGCCATGCGCTCGCACAGGGTCAGATCCAGGACAAGCTCGCGCCCACCGGTGTATTCATGGCAGGCTATCTCCTGGTCTGGCTGGGGTTCTCCGTCGCGGCAGCCGCACTGCACTGGCTGCTCGAACGCGAGGCATTCGTTTCCGCAGCGATGATGAGTTCGCAGAGCCGCTGGCTTTCAGGCATCGTCCTGATCGCCGCGGGCCTGTATCAGCTCTCGCCGCTCAAGAATGCCTGCCTGTCGCATTGCCGGACGCCGACGGCGTTCCTTGCCCGACACTGGCGCCCCCACACGTTTGGCGCGCTGCGTTTGGGCGCCCTGCACGGGGCGTTCTGTGTCGGATGCTGCTGGACGCTGATGGCGTTGTTGTTCGTGGGTGGCGTAATGAACCTGGTGTGGGTTGCCGCGCTCGCCATTCTGGTGCTGGCTGAAAAAGTGTTTCCTGCCGGCCAGTGGGTCGGCCGCGCAGCCGGCATCGCCCTGATCGCCTGGGGCAGCGCAACGCTTTTGGTCTGACGACCAGGGGCCGCCTATGCGGGCTCTCAAACGCGTGGAGGAACTTTGAAACCTCGTATTCGTTTACCCGAATGTTGGGGGATGGGAGGTTCCGCCGATGAATGTGAGCGACGAAAGGACCGTATCGCTCTGGGCGCCGACCGAAGTAGCGCCCGATGCGGTCCCGCTCGGGCGGAGCGAACAGGTCGATGTCGTCGTCGTCGGGTCTGGAATTGCCGGACTGTCGGTCGTGTACGAACTGGCCGCCGCCGGACAAAAGGTAGCTGTCGTCGATCGCGGCCGGATCGGCAGCGGCATGACGGCTCGCACCACTGCGCACCTGTCATCCGTCTGCGATGACTATTTTTCGGAACTGATCAAACTGCGCGGTGAGGACCTGGCGCGGATTTTTTATCAAAGCCAATCGGCTGCTATCGACCGTATCCAGTCAATCCAGGAGACGGAGAGTATCGCGTGCGATTTCCGGCGCCTCTATGGCTTTCTCTTTCCGGCTTCCGGCAGGCAGGCATCCGATATCAAGCGCGAGCTGGACGCGGCTCTGAAAATCGGGGTCGACGTCGAGAAGATCAGGGGCGTGCCGTTTGCGGGCTTTTCAGATGCACAGGCCCTTCGATACGCCAATCAGGCGACCTTCCACCCGCTCAAATATCTCCGCGGGCTGGTCGCAGCCATCCGCGCGCGCGGCGGCGCGCTTTATGCCGATACCATCGTTGAAAAGGTCGAGGAGACTGACGGCGGCGTGCGCGTAACCACGGCTTCGGGCTTTACCGTGTCTGCCAAATCGGCCGTTGTCGCCACCAACTCGCCGATCAACGACCGGGTCGCCCTCCATACCAAGCAAGCGCCCTATCGGACCTACGCGATGTCGTTCGAGATCGCGCGCGATACCCTACCGGATGCGCTGTATTGGGACACTGAGGACCCTTATCACTACGTTCGGCTTCAGCCTGGCGAAGGCCGTACCGACTTCCTGATCGTCGGAGGTGAAGACCACAAAACAGGGCAGGCCGACGATGCCGGCGACCGCTTCGCGGCCCTGGCAGCCTGGACCAGAAGGCTGGCGCCCGATATCGGCGTGGAAACGAACCGGTGGTCCGGGCAGGTGATGGAGACCGTCGATTATGCGGGGTTCATCGGCCGCAATCCTGGCAACAGCCGCGTCTTTGTGGCGACTGGGGATTCCGGCCAGGGCATCACCCATGGCGTCGTCGCCGGCCTGTTGATCTCCGACCTGATTCTGAAGGGGGAAAGCCCCTGGCGCGAGCTTTACGAGCCGTCGCGCAAGACGGCAGGCGCGATCGGCGACTACCTGGCGGAGAATGCGACTGCGATCAAGAGTTTTGCCGAGTATGTCGCGCCTGGCGAAATTGATTCCGCCGACAGACTGCGAGCGGGAGAAGGTGCCATCGTTCGCGAAGGGCTCAGCAAAATCGCCGCGTTTCGCGATGACGACGGCACGCTTTACAAGCGCTCGGCCGCATGCACGCATGTCGGCTGCCATGTCCACTGGAACTCCCTCGAGCGCTGCTGGGACTGCCCTTGCCATGGCTCGCATTTCGCTATCGACGGCACGGCTTTGAACGGACCTGCGGTGTCGCCGTTGGCTTCGCTCGAGTAGGGGAGTAGGGCAGTAAGGCAAAGGCCAATTTCCGTACTCCCCCACACCCCCTACTTCCCTACACCGGCCAAGCCGCCTCACAATTCCTTTTCCGCCAGCTCGCGAAATGCGTCGGGAACCGACCGCGACAGTCCGAGCGCGACCGAGGCATAACCGACCGCCTCCCAGCCGAAACGGTCGCGGATCTTGTCGATGGCGCGGTCGGCGGTCCAGCGCGCCGCGCCCTTTCTGGTGCCGGGACGGCGCCTGTCGTCGTTGAGGCCGAGCGGCAGTTCCAGCTGCAGGGCCGATTGCTTCTCAAGATGCGAGACGGCGATCGCCAAGAGCGAGATGGTCTTTTCGTGCGGATGATCGGCAAGCACCTTGCGCACCAGCGCCTCGGCGATCTCGGCCAGCATGGCGGTTGCCGAAATCGGCTGGTCGAGCGTGATCGAGCGCGTCACCGAGCGCAGGTCGGCAAAGCGGACACGGACCGTCACCGTGCGGCCGGGTCGCGATTTCGCTCGCAGCCTGGTGGCCACCCTGTCGGCCAGATGCAGCAGCGCCGGCACGAAGACTTGTTCCTCGGCGGGCTTGCTGCCGAGCGCCGATTGCGCGCCGGCCGATCGCGCCCGGCGCTGCGTCTCTAGCTTGCGCGGATCGCGGTTCCAAGCCAGCGCGTTGAACTTTTCGCCCGCCGCCGGGCCGAGCAGGCGCTCCAGCGACCAGCCCGGCGTCTTCGCCAGCTCGCCGATGGTGTTGACGCCGATGCCGGCCAGCCGCTCCCTGGTCACCGGGCCGACGCCCCACATCAGCTCGACCGGCAGATCGTGCAGGAATTCCAGCTCGTGGCTGGGATCGACGACCATCAGCCCGTCGGGCTTGGCCACTTGCGAGGCGATCTTGGCCAGATGCTTGGTGCGCGCCACGCCGACCGAGATCGGCAGGCCGAGCTCGGCCCGCACGCGGCGGCGGATCGTGCCGGCGATCTCGGCCGGTGGGCCGAACAGATGGGTGCAGCCGGTGACGTCGGCGAAGGCCTCGTCGATGGAAATCCGCTCGACGAGCGGCGTGAAATCGCCGAGCACCTGAATAGCCGCATCGCCCAGCCGCTGGTAATCCTTGAAATGGCCGCCGACGAAAATCAGGCCGGGGCAGAGTTCGCGCGCGCGCCGCCCCGGCATGCCGCCACGCACGCCGAAAGCCTTGGCTTCATAGGACGCGGCCAGCACGACGCCGCCGCCGACGGCGATCGGCTTACCGCGCAGGGCCGGGTCGAGCAACTGTTCGACCGAGGCATAGAAGGCGTCCAGATCCGCGTGGAGGATGTTGGCTTCCATCCGGCCCGTTCGCCCGCGGCGGTTCGAACGCCGCATTGTTTTGAGGGTGGTTTCGTGTGGAACATAAAGAGAACAAATGGGGCGGATTGTCAAGGACTGTGGAGGGCAGGTCTGCCCCCAATCCGCCTGCCTTCCAGCGTTGCTGGTTGGCGAAAGCTGCGATGACGGCCGATCTCCCCCCTTGCGGGGGAGATGTCCGGCAGGACAGAGGGGGGCGGGAAGGATCGCAAACTGTCGACTACAGTCATTCCCAACCGGAAACCAGCCCGAGGGCGTGGCTGCGATTGTTTGACAGGCCGGAGGGACAGCACCCCCCTCTGCCCTGCCGGGCATCTCCCCCGCAAGGGGGGAGATTGGATGCTTCGCCGACGGCACCTACTCCGGAATGTTCAAGGTGCCCCCTACAGCGCCATCTTGTAGCCGAGATGGCTCGCAGTGAAGCCGAGGCGCTCGTAGAAAGCGTGCGCCTTGCCTCGGCTCTTGTCCGTGGTGAGCTGGACAAAGCTGCAATTGCGCGAACGGCACGCTTCGATCGCCCATTCGATCATCTGCTTGCCGACGCCGCCGGACCGCCGGTGGCGGGCGACGCGAACGCCTTCGATCTGGCCGCGCCAGGCGCCTTTCCTCGAAATGCCTGGGATGAAGCTGAGCTGCAGGGTTGCGATCACTTGCCCGGCTTCGACAGCTACGGCCAACAGCTGGTTGGGATCGGCTTCGATTGCGCTGAAGGCTTCGAGATAGGACGGCGTGAGCGGCGTCGACGGGTCTTCACGGCCGGCGCCGAGCGCATCGTCGGCAAGCAGTGCGACAATCGCCGGCAGATCGGGCGCTTGCGCGCGACGGAATTCAATCTCGCTCATCGAGGGGAGATTTACGGCGTGGCGTCGGCGACGGCAAGTGCGGTCCAGCCATTGGCGGCGGATGGCGTCGGCTACCGCCGGCTTACGCCGCCTGCTGTGCCCAGAGGCGGTGACCAAAACGGCGGAAGAAGCGCGCCAGGAGCCGCTGCTGCCTGGCACGGGCGAGATCGGCGCCGCGTCTTTCCTGGCGCCAGCGCGGCATGTTGCGATAAGAGGCGATGAAGCGGGCGGCGTCCTCCAGCGCCTCCTCGGCCGACTGCGCCGGGCGGATCGCTGCCAGGAACAAGGCCTCGCCGTGCTTCAACCGGTCGACCATCGCCTTGCGCTGGCCATGCCCTAGCCGCGCCTTGCCTATGCCGTCGAGACGGATGGCCGCCAAGGCTGCCAGCATGGCCGGGCTGTCGCCGGTATAGCCGCAATCGCGGGCGAATTGAGCGGAGAGGGCGTCCATGCTCGTTTCCTTGGCTGGGCGGCGGCCGCGACGGATACTCGGCCCATCCGTTCGTCCGCGGCACTATTATCCGTCGCTATCGAATATAAGCATAACTTAAAAACTGATACAAGTTAAACTTTTTCATCGGTTTGAGCGGAACCGACTCGACTCCTTGGGAAAAACCCATAAGAATGTGAACAAAACAGGAACGGAGGCACTAGGGGCGATGGCATTGCCGGGCAAGGAAGCGACGATCGCCGAGGTTGTCTCGATCGCGGTCGAGTGTATGGATTGCGGCCGCAATAGATGGTGGAAGCCAGCTGAGCTCAGGCGTTACGGCGTGAGCGCGCAGACGCCGCTGGCAGCCCTTTCGGGGCGCCTCATTTGCAAGGCCTGTCGCGCCGATGGGTTGCCGGGCACGGCGATCGCGATCCAGGCGGCGTTCATCGACGAGCAGCAGCAGCGCCGTGCCGAGGCGCGGATGCTCAATGAGCGCGAGGTTCCCCTGGAGAGATCCAGGCGGGCTTGAGGGAATAGCAACATCTCCCCCTTTGTGGGGGAGATAACACCCGCTCCGCCACCCCTCAATATCCCAGCAATTCCTTGAGCGGGATGACGCGGAAGACGGCCTTGATCGCGTAGCGGTTGAAGGTCAGCGTCTTAGGCGGATTGTACTGCTCGACGACCAGCTCGGCGGCGGTGCGCTTGACCAGCTTTTTGATGAACGCCTTGCCGTTGCGCTCGTTTTCCTCGGGAAACATTTCGATCACCACGTGGTCGCCGGGCACGGCGTCGCGGCCGCCGCAATAGAGCATCTCGCCGGGCTCATAGCGCGGAACCATCGAATCGGAGAGTACATGCAGCGCGAACACCTTGCGCAAATGGGCGATGCCGGGCGGGCGCTGGACATAGCCGGCGACCTCGCCGTTGAAAGTGAAGTCGCCGTCGTCGCCGCCGACCGCCGCACCCAGAAGCTCGATGTCCATCGGGCCGGCGGGCAGGGGGGCGGCGTCGGTGACGATCTCCGCATCGGCGACATTGTCGGCGTCGTCGAGGAAGACGACCTCGCCCTTGCCGAGCGCCACCGGGTCGACGCGCAGGAAGGCGGCGGTCTTCAAAAGGTTCTCGGTCTTGGGCAGGTTGCGGCCGGTTTCCCAATTGCCGACGGCGGCGACATCGGTTTCGTTGTGCTCGGCAATGTGGCGCATCACCAGGCCACGCTGCTTGCGCGCCTTGCGGATCGCTGCCCCGACTTTGATCGACAATGCGGTTTTCGCCATGGCGCCATCTGAAACATAAGAATCGGTTTCGTCCATAAAAGAAGGGCTTGCATTATTTTTAGAGTTATGCTTATATGCGGCCCATGCGCAAGCCATGTCGCCTCATCTCGCTTTCCCATCCGTCCCGGCTGTCCTCCTCCCCGGCCGGGACGAAGCCCGAGGCTCACGCCTCGGATCCGGTCGTCCTGCCGACATTGGCGGCGACCGGAACGGCCGGAGCCGTTCCCCTCACGGCTCCGGCCACGAATTTCGGCGCGTGTCATGCGGGCCTTTCGTGCATCCGCACCGAGGACGGCACGGTCATCGTCTTCGACCGGCAAGCGGGCAGGGCGGTTTCCGGCGCCACCCGCGAGGCGGCCGCGGCCAAGCTCGGCCGAGGTGGGTGATCTCCTTCTCCCCCGTGAACGGGGAGAGGGACGCAGCTTCGGCATCTACGCAACCTTTCGATGGATCGACACCATGCCCGCCTATACCGACACAGAATTGCAAAGCATCGCCCGCTGGCTAAAGGACGGATTGTCCGCCGCCAGGATCGCCGACCGGCTGAGCGCACTGCGTGGTGGCCCGGCCTCGCGCAACGCGGTCATCGGCGTCGTTCACCGCAACGCCGACTTGCGCGCGATCGGCTTTGCCAATCCTCAGGGCAGGTCCGGCGGCCGGCCCAGAAAAAACCCGGCGAAGCTCGTCAGCCCGAGCAGATCCGCCAGGCCGGCCAAGCCGCCGGGGCAAGCAGGGCTGCCGGGGCAAGCAGGGCTGCCTGGGCAAGCGAAGCTGCCCGGGCAAGCGAAGCCGGTAAAGCAAAGCGGGCCTGCAAGGCATGTCACGCCGGCCAGGCTGGCGCCGCCTGTCTGGCTGCCGCAGCGCCAGTTCGTGCATGAGATCCACGGGCCTGACAGCGAGCCGCTCAAAGTGCCGGTGCCGCGCCCCGTTGCCGCCGTCGGGCGCCAGCCGCATGTCGCGGCCATGCGCTTCATCGACTGCCTGTTCAACCGCTGCCGCGCGCCGCTCGATCTGACGCTGGAGGAAGACCCCGAAAACGATGCGCCCGGCAGCCGGCCGGGACTGGACATGCTGTGCTGCGGCCTGCGCACGCGGCCGCTGAAAAGCTACTGCGCCTACCACGCGGCGCGCTTCTGCGATCAACGCCGTACGGCTCTGGCGGATGCGGGGTGAACTGATCGCCAAACGGACGGCAATCTTGGGTTCCTCGCCCCCACGCAGTGGGGGAGAGGTGGGGGGGGGGGGGGGGGGGGGGGGGGCGGGGGGGGGGGGGGGGGGCGGGGGCGGCCGGGGGGGGGGGGGCGGGGGGGGGCGGGGGGGGGGCGCGGGC
>NZ_JBVVQL010000016.1:94739-97480 GCF_055811195.1 Mesorhizobium sp. WSM4823 | reverse complement strand
TAGCCGGCGATCTCCTGCCAAAGGAAACGGTCCTCAGGGACGCTGCGTCCAAACAGTCTCCTGCGAACTCTTGCGAGCCGCCGCGACGCCACTATTTGGCAGCAAAGGGAGCTTGCTCCTGTCGTGATACCGATATTGGAAGCCTGGCGCAGCATTCGCATCCGTGCCGCCGAGCTTGGGCGCCAGTTGTCCCAGATGCACGTCAAAGCAAGCACGCCGCAAACTCATGTCGATCCCCGGAATCGGCGCCATGACCACAAGCTGCGGTCCCTGGCGCCGTACGAGTGAAATAGCTATGGCAAACCGACGCCCTTTGCAATCGGGGCGCAATAAAGCAAGCCCACGGAAGCTTGGTGTGAATGACTGCAGTTGTCGGGGCTACTGCTCCCCTCCTATCGACCGAAATGCCTCGATACCGAGGCGCACTCTCGAACAGCCATTCTCCGTGCGAAAGCACACCTTCCTTCTACCGTTGGGCCCGCATCGGAAGCTGATCGTCGCAGTATACAGCCGGATGCGAGGCAGTATGCGTACCGCCATGTCATCTAATTTAGATATTCCTAATGAGTCTGCGCTACTTAACTGCGCTCCAGTAGCTATAGCCTGATATTGTATTGCCTCATTTCGATAGTAGATTTCGTCCAATCGCCGATTAGATTATCCGATTATGACGCTATAATAAGAGATACGAAAGCTACACCATTTGGAACTGGTTTATTTTCTGCTAGTCTACGAGATGTAAAAGGGACGCGCGAATTGGCTTAAGCCAAGAAGATTCCGGCTTGCGAGCCGGGTATTTTGCTGACATTCTTGTTCGTTTCTGAGTTTCGCACTGTGGCAGTTGTTCAAAAGAAGGGGCATAAGGATGGCCAAGGAATCTTCGAATAGCGCTTCTCCAGCAAATAAAGCGGACGTAAATCTGATAGGTAATGCAGACGGAAACGGGCTGGCCTTCATGGCGGCCCAGGCTCGCGAGAGCGGAGGCCCCGGCGACGCTGTAGGTGTCGACAAGATACGTGATCTGCTGTTCGGCAACCAGATGCAGGACTATGACCGCCGTTTTTCCAAGCTTGAAGAACGGTTCTTGCAGCGCTTCAAGGATGTCGAATCCGAGGCCAAGCGCAATCTTGAAATGTACGAGTCAAATGCAAAGAAGCAGGTCGAATCGCTTGCGGGGCAATTGCGGAACGAAAAAGATGCACGAGCCGAGGCCGACAAGGAGATTGACCGGAATCTTCGCGAGCAAAATCAGGCGCTTGAAAAGCAGGTGCGCGCGCTGTCGGATCAATTGAGCGAGCTTGAGCGCGAAGTTGCGGACCGGATAAATCGAAGCGACCAATCGCTGCGTGAGGAAATCAAGCAAAAGAATGAAACCATTCAGATGGTAATGGAGAAGATGTTTTCCGATCTCAGCAACGTCAAGACCGACCGAAATCTTTTGGCTGGCCTGTTTGTCGAGGTTGCAAAATGTCTAAATCAGGATCCCGTAGGCAGCAAGAGCAACTCGGAACGTAATTGGAAAGTGAGTTGATCGGAACTTGACGTCGACCGTCGACCCAATCAGCCTTGCTCAAAAAGCAGCTTCGAACGATACAGAGATTGATCGCGAGGCTCTGGCTAGTCTTTTGGTCGAAATTGCTCGGAACGTTGATCCGGACTATCGCGCGCGTTTCGACGGAGTTCCAACCGCCGATCCTCGCATGGCAACGCTGCGCCAGTTGCTGGTCGGCCGCGAGATTTCGGAGCTTTCACGAGTTACGCACCTGCTCGACGAACCTGAGCAGCTTGCGTCTGCAGTTGGGGGTGTTCTCCCCAGTGCAGCCGCACGTGCGCCTTATGCGCAACTCGGCGAGGCCCTTGCGCCAGCTGTCGAGAGGGCCGTGCAACGGTCCATCCAGAAGAGCCCGCGTACGCTTACGGATATATTATACCCGGTGTTTCTGCCGGCAATTCGCAAGTCGATCGGGGAAAAGATCGATCAGACCTTTCAGTCGCTGAATGAAACTTTAAGACATATATTTACCTGGCATGGGCTCAAGTGGAGATTTGAAGCTTGGAGAACTGGCGCAAGCTTCTCAGAAGTTGTTCTTAAGCATTCACTTGTCTATCGTGTAGAACATGTCTTTCTCATTAACCGAAATTCCGGGCTTTTGATAGCGCATGTAACTGCCGATAATGCTACAAGCGAAGATCCGCAACTCATTTCTTCGATGCTTAGTGCAATTCAAGATTTTGTAAAAGATTCATTTAACGAGAAAGAACAGAGCGGCCTGGACACTATCCGTTTCGGGGAGCTTCGCCTCTGGTCGGAAGTTGGACCGTTTGCGACCTTGGTCGCGGTGATCCGGGGAAATCCGCCAGAGGAATTACATGAAATAATTCGCGATGTGTTGCTTCGCATCCATGATGAATGCTCACAGGCTTTAGAGGAGTTTGACGGCGACAGTTCGCAGCTGGCCGGCATAGAGACGCAGTTGCAGACCTGCGTTGAACTGAAGCAGGAGGAATCAAACCAGGGATTTCCGTGGTTGGTGGTGGCTGCAGTCCTGCTGGTTTTGATTCCGGCAGGCGGTTGGCTCTTTCTTTCCTGGCAATCCGGGCAGCGCTGGCAGGCCTATGTGTCGCGGCTGAGTACCCAGCCGGGCATTATCGTTGCCGAACAAGAAATGCGCGATGGCCAATTCTATATTGCCGGCCTGAGAGACCCGCTTGCCGCCGACCCGCAGTCGCTGTTGTCCGGA
>NZ_JBVVQL010000016.1:8587-94639 GCF_055811195.1 Mesorhizobium sp. WSM4823 | reverse complement strand
GAGGGTGAGGCTCCCGACACCTGGATAGATCGGGCGCGCGCAGCGGCCCGACAGCTTTCGGCAGGCGGACCGGAATTCGACATCTCCAAGGTTCGTGACGTGAGCCCCGAAGCACGCGCGGCGGAGCACTGGCAGCATTATGTGTCGCGACTTGAGGCCCAACCGGGGATCATCGTCGCCCAACAAACTGCGAGGGGCGGACATTTCTACATTTCCGGCCTGAGAGATCCGCAGGCCGCCGACCCGCAGGCTCTGCTGTCCGGAACAGGGGTTGATCCGGCTCGCGTTCATTCGCAGTGGCAATTCTATCAGAGCCTTGATCCGAAGTTCGTGGTGAAGCGGCTGATGGCGTCGCTGGTCCCGCCGGATTCAGTACGATTTTCGATCATCAAGGATCGCATCGTTGTCGTGGGTGAGGCTCCTGCCGCCTGGATAGATCGGGCGCGGGTGGCCGCCCAACAACTGGCCGCGGACGGACTCTCTCTAGAAATTTCCGAGCTGCGCGAGGTGACCCCTCAGAAACTCACTCATTTGAGGGAGGCTATTCAAGCGGTCGACATTTTCTTCGATTCTGGCAAGGCTGTACCGGGGCCAGAGCAACTACCAGTTCTCGACAAATTGGCGAATCAGTTGAAGGAATTGGCCAAGGACGCCCGCAAGGCAGGCGTAACAGCACAGTTCATGTTGACTGGCCATTCGGACGCCGTGGGCCGTGAGACGGCCAACGCTTCGATCAGCGCCGCCCGCGCCGAGACAATTCGTGCGCTTCTCAAGAAGCGCGGCGTCGCTCCGGAATCGCTTTTGGTTCGCGGCGCGGGCACCTTTGAGCCGGCGGAGACTGAGAATAGCAGAACCGGGAGCTCCGCCAATCGCAGAGTTTCGGTTACGGTCAACTTCCACTAGGCGGAGCCCAGGATATTGCAAAAGAAGATCTGCATGTTGGGCGGGTTCGCTGTCGGAAAGACGAGTCTGGTTCGCAGATTTGTGCAAAGCATCTTTTCAGAAACCTACTTGACCACGGTGGGAGTGAAAATCGACAAGAAGAGTGTCGCACTCCCGGACAAAACCGTGGATCTGATTTTGTGGGATTTGGCCGGCGAAGACGACATCGGCTCATTCCGCGTCAGCTATGTGCGAGGTGCGAGCGGGCTCGTGCTTGTCGTCGATGGAACCCGCGCTGCTACTCTTGCCGTGGCGCTCACGCTGCGCGAGCGGGCCGAGGCCGAATTCGGCGCTATGCCGTTTGTATTGCTGTTCAACAAATCCGATCTGGCCGATCGGTGGGCAATCTCGGATAGTGAGATTGCCGAATTCAGGCAACTAGGATGGCAAATCTATCTAACAAGTGCGCTTTCAGGTGAACACGTTGATGATGCATTTCGTCAGCTTGCTTCGATGGTCACCAAATAGATCATGCATGGATTGCCAAGAGAAGTCAGAAGCTGGATTTACGATTTCTTCTACAACGAGCACTCTGTCGCATATCTGAAAATTGATGCCCAGCTTTGCATCGCTGCGAAGGGCGGTAGTGTAAAACATTACGGACTCTCATCACTTCGCATTGGTAGGCCTGTTGCCGAGCAGCTTGAATTCATGGAGGGTTTGCTGCCTTGCCCGGAGCTGCCATATCATATGGCCATGGTCGAGCTGCCCAGCGGGCGTGTCGCGGACCTTCATCTTTTTGCTGACAATGCCAGCGTATGGCTGCTCTTTCTTGACGCCACTGCCGAACGCGACAATAGGCAGCGGCTTCAACAGAAGGCTTATGAAATGACCCTCCTGCAAGAGAGGGAGCGCCAACTCAACGAAAAATTACAATTGATGAACGAGGCGTTGAGGCAGAGCCAAGAGGGATTGTCGCGTGAATACCAGCGCGCCGAAAACCTACTCCTCAACATTCTTCCGGCGTCGATCGCGGAGCGGTTAAAAGCGGACGAACAAATTGCAGACAACCACGCTGAGGTGAGTGTGCTTTTTGCCGACATCGTCGGCTTTACGGAAAGAGCGCGGAGCGTCGGAGCCGAGACGACGCTCGCTATGTTAAATTACTTCTTCAAGGCGGCGGATCTGCTCTCGGAACGATACGGCTGCGAAAAGATCAAGACAATCGGCGATTGTGTGATGGTGGTCGCTGGCCTGCCCGCCGCGCGATCCGATCATGCAGAAGCCCTTGCGCGCTATGCACTTGAACTGCGGAAGGCGGTTAAGCTCGAACGCTTCGCGGGACAACCGCTAAGACTCAGGATTGGAATTCACTCAGGACCAATCGTAGCGGGCGTCATAGGCAAAAGACGGTTTGCCTATGACCTGTGGGGCGAGACCGTTAATCTCGCCGCACGTATTCAAACGTCAGCGGAGCCCGATGAAATCCGTATTTCGGATGCAACTCGCAAACTGCTTGGACCAAAGTTTGCCTGCGACCCACTCGCGGAAACGGAATTGCGTGGTACAGGTCGTGTGCGAATGTGGCGGCTCCCGGCCTGACGTCCGTCAGCGGAAAGCCTGGCCGGTGCAAGCCACACGAAGCGAACATCTAGTCGGAGCAGTTGGAAGCTATCGCGCTATTCAAGCCCGGCAGCTACACCACCTGGGCGTGGCCCCGACCAGGCCGCGCCATACTGTCCCAAAACGGTTGTTCCGAATGGGGCGGCAAGTTGCTAATTCAGACAGTATTCGGCTTTGCTAAGTGGCGGCGGCACTTTTGGAAATCCATCCACGCCGGCCATCAGTTCCAAATATCGCTGAGCCGACGCGGCCCACTGAAATCTGGCCGCCCTCGCACGACCGCGTGCGATCAATTTGGTTCTGAGGCCTTCTTCGTGGACCAGGCGCATGAAACAATCGAGCCATGCGTTCTCATCGCAAGGCGATGCGTACAAAACCGCATTCCCGCCGATTTCAGGCAGACTGGCACGATCCGACATGACCACCGGACATCCTAGCGTCATGGCTTCGAGGGGCGGTAGTCCGAAACCTTCAACCAGAGACGGGAACGCGAGGCACAAGCAATCGCTCAGAAGCGCGCCGAGTTCAGCGTCTGACCTTCTCCCCAGCCAGATGATATTAGGCGACTTCTTGTTGTCAGTGCTGCCGAAGACTCGGGACGTGGATGCACCCACAACAACAACCTGTAGCCCCGCAGCGGCAAGTCGTTGGTGCATGCCGGTGATCAGACCGACATTTTTGTGCGGAATCGAACTGCCAAGTACGACGATTGTCCTAGGACCGGCAACGGCCAGTGTTTGTTCCGAGTGACCGGGGGTCCATCGCAGCGCATGTTCATGCCCGTTGCTTACAACCTCGACCTTTGCCGGCGGGCACACGCCATAGCGCGCCAGTTCAACCGCAGAGTACTGCGACACGGTCGCAACCTTCCGCGCGGTCCTGCCCAAAGCGGGAACTAAGGTGCGGTAAAGAAGCCGAAATGGAAGTGAATAGCTCTGCGGGCATGCTCGTGTATTGAGGTCGTGAATGCAAAGAACCTGCTGGCGTACAGTCAGAGGGCCCGTGTTGCAGAGGCTGAGCAGGCCGCCGCGAGAGTAGGCAGGAAGCACGGCTTGTTCCCACGCATGCCCACCGAAGCTGCCGACAGTCCGGACACGGATGGCGGCCAAGGACAAATTGTCAAGCGCCCCCGGCGGGACCAGCAGCTCGAGGGTCAGATCCCGTGCCAAGGGAGCTTGGTCCACGATCAAGGCATCCAGCGCCGAAACGATCTCGCGTGCGTACCGCTGAACTCCCGTGGTCGGCTGCGCGAGAAAACGGCCGTTGATCGTCCAATGTCGTGTCATCGCGAACCACGTCCGGGCGACAGGGTTGGTCACCAGCGCTATGTCTCAATTCCGCGACTTTGGATGACCGAGACGCCCGGGTCATCTTGGCCTTTGGGACGTAACTGGTCGCTCTGCCCGGAACAATTTTCGGCAGCTTTCATCCGAATGGCGTGGCAAATCCTGAGTGTCTACGCCGAATGTGTGAGGTTCCGCGTCGCGCGGCAGTGGTAGACTGGGTTGAGCGGTGCGGCAGATCTCAATCGTCGTGCCCGGATGGATCTCAGGCAGAGTTCAGCGAATGGAGTGATGCCGCATGATATCTGGCGCAAGACAAGCAAGTTCGCGCTAATGCAGCGGCCGACCAATCCATCGCAACCAAGCCCCGTTGGACTGGCCGTCGCCACGACCAGACGTCTATGGACAATCCTGGCATGTCTACTGGGTATGACGGCCTCGTGCGCAGCGGACCTGCTCTGGGGGGTGAATGGACATCCCTTCAATGCTTATCACGGGATATCGATCGAACAGCAGCTCGACTACGTCCGCGACCTCGGCATGAAGTCATATCGGGTCAACATTTCGAGCGCCGACAGCGCCGCCAGACTTGCCGATCTGGTCAAGGCGGGCAAGGAGCGCGGGGTCCAGATCCTACCTGTCATCACGCCCGACCTCGACCTCGACAATGGAACTGTCGATGACCTCTATGCGCAGGCCTATCGCCTCGCGTCGACGCTCGTATCCCGCTTCAAGGACGACATCCGCATTTGGGAACTTGGCAATGAGATGGAGAACTATGCGATCTTGATGCCCTGCGAGATGCAAGACAGCGGAATACAATACAACTGCTCCTGGGGCCCTGCCGGCGGCACCGTGACATCCGACTATTTCAGTCCGCGCTGGGCAAAGGCGAGCGCAGTGCTGCGCGGTCTATCGGATGCAACCATCGCAGTGGATCCGACGATAAAAAAGGCCATGGGGACTGCCGGCTGGGGTCACCGTGCAGCATTCACCCGCATGCTGCAGGACGGTATCAGATGGGATATTTCGGTCTGGCATCTTTACGAAGGTGACCCGGAGGAAGCATTCAAATTCCTGGCGACATTCGGCCAACCCATCTGGCTGACAGAGTTCAATTACAGTGGCGGCAGCCAACGAGGGGAAAAGCAGCAGGCCGAAGGTGTGGTCGAGACCATGACACTCCTGCGCAGATATCAATCTCTGTACGGACTGCAGGCTGCCCATATCTACGAACTGCTGGACGAGCCGTACTGGGCGCCCAGCTATGAGGCCTTCATGGGCCTGGTCCGCCTGAAGAAGCGCGACCACGGGCTATGGGCGCCGGACGGGCAAAAGCTGGCATATGACGCCGTGAAGAAAATCATTGCGGACGGCAGTACAGATTCCAGTTCGCCGACGGTCTCGACGAAGGCCGCGCCGCCTCCGGACCAGACGTCGGTGCCCGCCGTTGCAGGCGCCGGTACATTTCACCCCTGTTCGCTTGATGCGTTCGACAACTCTGCTTTCAATCACGCCAACCAGGTTGCATATGCCTATTGTCTGATCTTGCATCGCATGCCCTCCCCGACCGAGCAGTGGCGCGAGGTCGTCGCGATGAAGAAGGATCCATCTATATTTCCGACACTGACGAAGCTGTTGCATTCGGTTGAATTCAGGACTGAAAATCGGCCAGTTGGGCTTGGAAATGCGCAATACGTAGCCCTTCTCTATCGGCTACTGCTTGGACGGGAGCCGGACAACAATGGGCTTTCCGTTTATGTGTCGAAACTGAACAGCGGCAAGGTGAGTGGCGAACAGATCGTGGCTGAGTTGATCCACTCGTATGAATTTCGCTCCAGACACACGGTTCTGTTTCCCAACGAGCCTCAGCAGGCGGTTCAATGAACGTTTTCGGCCGACAGGTCGTTAGTGGCGCTGTTTGGGCCGCCGTCGAGACCTGGGGCCGACAGATCGCCATGTTCGGCGTATTTGTGGTGCTGGCTCGCCACCTTGGCCCAGAGGCATTCGGGCTCGCTGCGCTCGCCATGGTGGTGCCCAATATTCTGGCCGCTCCGGTAACGAGGGGTCTACCCGACGCGATTATCCAGCGCGAGGAAATCGATCCCATTCACCTGGATTCGGCTTTCTGCCTCCTTGCGGCGACAGGCGCTGCGATCACAGCACTTATCTGGATATCCGCCGGCGCCATCGCGGCCGCGTTCGATCAACCGCACTTGGAAGCACTCATAAAATGGACCAGCGCCATCGTTGTGATCCAGGCATTCGGTGTCGTACCGGCGGCGATCCTCAAGCGGCAGCTGAATTTTCGGCTGTTCGCCGTGCGCACGCTTACAGGCTCGGTAGTCGGCGGCGCGTTGGGCGTAGGCATGGCTATCGCTGGTTTTGGCGTGTGGAGCCTCGTTTGGATGCAACTTACGAAGGCCGCAGTTGAAACCGCCATTATTCTTTTCGGAAGTTCCTGGCGGCCAAATTTCAGGTTCTCCTACGTCCGCATTCGGGAGCTGTTCGGATTTGCCGGCCCTCTCGTCCTGCAAACGCTTTGGAATTTCGCGAACGACGAGCTGCCCAAGATTGTGCTCGGCGCGTTCCTCGGACCTCATGCCGTGGGTATATATGCGCTTGCGCGTCGACCTCTCGATCTGCTGGTGGAATCGTTGCTCTGGCCGCTCATGGCCATCACCTTGCCAACCGTGTCTCGCATCCAGGCTCAGCCGGAAAAGATAAACAGCTTTTTCAACGCAACCGTGCGCGTGGCGGGTATAATAGGTTTTCCGGCCTTTTTTGGTTTTGCCGCGGTCGCGCCGATCGCTGTTCCCTTCATCTTCGGCCAGCAGTGGTCGGTTGGGGTAGCGGCTGTACAGATACTCATGGTTTTGGGCGTCCAACGCACCGTTGACAGCCTCTGCTCGTTCACGATCCTGGCGCTCGGCCGCTCGGGCCTGCTCCTGAAACTAAACATGGTCTATACGGTGCTGGCTCTCGTCTTGATCACGGGGGGCGTGCAGATCGGCTTCGAATGGGCCATTGCCGCCCTCGTGGCCAGCAACGTTCTGCTTCTGCCGGTCTTCCTCATCCAGGTTCATAGACTTGCCCATATTGACGTTTTAAGACCGCTGGCGATTTTCCCACGGCTTGCCGTCGCTTCGATCTTGATGTTTGCGGTCGTCAGCGCATGGCTGCGCGGTGCCCCGGCGAGTGCCGCGCCTGGAATCGTACTGGCCGGCGGTATCTTGATTGGCGCGGGCGTTTATGCAGCAGCTTCCTTCGTGCTGGTGCGCCCCGACCTGCTCAACGCACGCAATTTTGTATTGAGGCTGAGGGCTCGATGAAAGTCGTAATCCTGAGCCAGCCTTTCGACACGGTCACGCCCCCGATCCAGAACTCGATTGGCATTTGGACGTATGAAGTCGCGAGGCGACTGGGTGCAGATTGCGACACGACCATAATCGCTCGGCGCCTGCGCGGGATGCCCGCCAAGATGGAAATCGACGGTGTACGTTTCGAGTTGCTCAAATGCGCGCCGGCACGCGTATGGAGCCTGGCGTCCCGCCTCTGGAGCCGCGTCCAGCCGCGTTCGCCTTTGGTTGCACAAAGTGTCTATGCATTTGACTTTCTCGCCCAGGCCATTCGGACGATACGCCGTCTCTCGCCGGACGTGATCCATATCCAGAATTTTCCGCAATACGTACCCGCCATTCGAAGGGCGGCGCCGCAAGCAGCAATCGTGTTGCACATGCACTGTGACTGGCTCGCAGAACTTGACCGCCATGCAATGAAACGAGCGCTCGCCGCCACCGATCTCGCCGTCGGGTGCTCAGACCATGTCGTGACCGCGGCGCGCACGCGCTTTGCTGAAATGGGTCCAATTTTCGCAGTCCTGCCGAATGGAGCGCCCGCGAACCAGGACGTCGCCGTAGCGCGAATACCGGGAAAGGTATTGTTCGTTGGCCGTGTGTCGCCCGAAAAAGGCATTCACACACTGATCGAGGCCTGGCAGACCGTTGTTGCGGCCTGTCCCGATGCCCGCCTCGAGATAGTCGGCCCATCGGCAACGCTTCCTCGTGAATTCCTGATTGACCTGAGCGCGGACCGCGAAGTCCGCGATCTCGCTCGCTTCTACCACGGCGGCAGCGCATATCTCGGTTCCTACGATACCGCGCTGCGTGCGATGATACCGCCGGCGATCGCTCGCACCGTGGGCTTCGTTGGCACACTGCCCTACGAAAAATTGGCGGAGCGATATGCCGAAGCATCGCTTCTGGTAAATCCCTCTCTCAGCGAGTCCTTCGGAATGAGCCTGATCGAGGCGCTGTCGAATGGTACCCCGGTCGTAGCCACTCGCGTCGGCGGCATGACGGAGATTGTGGAAGCGACTGGCGGTGGCGTCGTGGTTGAGAAGAATGACCCGGATGCGCTTGCAGCCCAAATCATCGACCTTCTCAAAGATCCAGCGCGAGCGGCGAAACTGGGGAACCGGGGAGCCGCGCGTGTCGCCGATCTTTATGCTTGGGAAAGGATAGCCCAGTCGACCCGGACCCTATACGACAAGGCCATCGCCACCCACCGTTCACAGCTTGGAAAGCGAAACCGCACTTTCGTTCAGCGCCGGGCCTTGAACGACGTGAACACCGAGCCCGTGTCATCGCCCCACTCCCAGTTGACGGCGAGTCCGACCCGCAAAATTTGAAGGGCAGCGTCATCGGGATAGATGTCGGTGAGGCTTCGCTGCATCACCAGTTCGTCGTCGATCGAGATTGCAAACCGATTTCCGTCGAATGCGACGCGCATGCGAAAGCGTTTTCCCCAAACGACCTTGTCCGCCACATTAGTCCAGACTGCGTCATAAAGTTCCTCAAAGCCAAGTCGCTTGATGAACACCGAAATTGAAGCACCTTGGTAGGCATCATCGAGCCAAGTCGTGACACAAACGTAGTTGTCGCTGTCTTGCCAGAAGAGCAGTCCCGCCCGGCTGCGCTGATCTTGGCCTCGGCGCTCCCCAGGGGGCTCGATTGTAACCTCGAGGTCGCTGAACCCCGGTAGATCCCACGGCAGCGAATAGAATGTGCGACCCGGGTTCGGTCTGTCTACACTGGCGCGCACACGGGCGCTGCCCAGTCCGTCGACGTCGATGACCCCGGTTCCCAGTGTTCTTGCCCATTGTCCGCCGCCCAGTTCCGTCGTGCGGCGATCCAGTTCGCCGGCAGCACCAGCAAAATCGTCGGCGTAGGACAGGCTTGCTCCGCGGTGGTTCCACGGCGCCTCCAGGGGCGCCATTACTGGTATGGGAATTTCGCGAGGATGAGCCTCAAAGCTATGCCAGCGCGGCTCGCTGTCGGAGCTTTTCCATATACCCACTCCGGTCGCACTCTCGATTGGACCGGCCTCAGCAGACAGGTCGAAAAGGCGAGCCCCATCCAGGAAGCAGCTCACCTGACCGTTCCAGTCAAGGATCTGGACCGAATGGGTAGAACGCTCGCGCAACGCGTGTCCCGCATTCGTCGCGATCGTGATCTCGCTCCCCAATTGCTTGCTGACCAAGGTGCATCCAAGCGTCGAAAGTTTTAGCAGCCAGAAATTGTCCTTGTCCCGAAACCGCCAGACAAGACCACACACATCAGAGGCTGCGGAAATTTCAAGCAGCCCGTGGATCAATCCTGAAGGGTAGCCAGGATCGACGATGGACAGATTGTCGCCAGCGTCTTGCAAGAAACGCCACCGCCCCCCGATTGCGGCGACCTGCCCCGGCAAGCCTTCCACGTGTGCATCGGCAGCATGGGCGGTGCTAAACTCGCTAGAAAATTCAGGTATCCGCCCGACATGAACCGCTTGGACGCGTGTGTCGACCCGAAACCCTATCTGGCCAAGTGCCGACTGATGCACACCTGCAAACAGCTTTTCGTCCTTGTTGAAAGGATCGATCGCGATAGGACGCATCATCGGAAATGCGGCAACCCCGTGGGCTTCTTGGTCAGCGGCCACATAATAGACGGCGCCCTGCTCCCGCAGCGCTACGACATAATAGAGATGAAGGTTCTTCAGACGTCGGAACGCACTCAGGCATTGCTTTCCTACGCGAGCCCACAGCTCGCCGTTTTCGCCTTCGGCGGCATGCACGACAAATCCGCAGCCCTCTTCCACGGGATTAACCGGCGCCTCACTGGGGAACCACCCGACAGCCAGGTTCTCGTTGATGTTCGGACCCCGATAGGTCCAAGGCGTGCTGAGCACCCACCACCAAAGGCGGCGAAGGGTGAGCCTCTTTCGTGGCGCCCGTATCAACGACATCAGACGGCCGGGCCACGGGTCGATGCCGGGTCCCCGCAGCCAACGGTAGACCCGCCTGGCGAGATCGTCGGGCAGAGGCGATCCCTGCGATGTGTTGTGGCCGTTGGTGATCGAGACCAACAGCACCAGACCAGCCTCTCGTTGAAAGGGGCCATAGGAAATCCCTTGCCGGCCCCAGCCGGGCCTGACGAGTGGCTGGAACCGAAGTGCACCGTGATCGATCGCGATCTGGCGTTCGATGTCGCGTCCGAACCTCGCTCCTCCCCTTGTCGCCAAGGTCCCAATCACCGTCCCGCGGGTGCGATCGTCCTGGAAACTGTCTGCGAGAAGAACCTCCGGCCGGACAACGCCGGGCTCGGCCTTTTCAACAATCCCTGCCCAGTCAAGACGCAGCAACGAATACCTCCTCACGTCGGCATGGGCTGCGCGACAATGTGCTCGACCTGCCAGCCGTCGTTGGCATAAGCGGCAGGCAAAGAAGACACGGCATAGCCGGCTGTGGCCAAGAACCCGATGATTTCGCGTGCTTTGTGATCGAGCCCGCTTTTCGTTGCCGCATCCACCTCGCAAATGACCTTGGGGCGATATGCGGTCAGCGCCGCTGTCATGCCGCGAAGTACGTCGATTTCTGCACCCTCGACGTCGATCTTGACGAGGGTTGGCGGCCTGAGGCCGTATCTGGCGATCGAATCGTCGAGTGTTGTCGTCCTGACGCTGAGGCGCCCATTCACATCCGGCGGCGTGGAGACATTGGCGAGCGTTGCGCCGCCCAGGTGGCGCGCCAGCAACAATTCGGCATCGCCGGTCACGGCCCCAACCGCTTCGGCGAAAACCTGGATGGTGCTCAGCCTGTTGACGTCTCGGCTTCGCCTGATGGCTGCGGCATTTCGGGGGACAGGCTCGTATGCGTAGACTTGGCCATGCGAGCCGACGCGACGCGCTGCGATCAGTGAGAAGAAACCGATGTTGGCGCCAACGTCATAGAACACATTGCCCGGTTCCAGAAGCGATACAATTGCTTCCTGTATCGGAAACTCATAAGTCCCTCGCGCAAAATCGGGGTCAGCGCCGCGCGAAAAGATCCTCAGGCCAGCAGCTTCACCCGCTGCAACGACAGGCATGCCGTAGAAGACATTGCGGAGCTTCGTCGCCAGTCTCATACAGTATCCTCATTGGCCAAGCTCACATCCAGCGCCAAGCTCAGGGCGGCAGATCGAGTTGCACCGTCCGAAGATGGCAGAATGAATGGCCACCTTCGAGTTATACATCGGGTGGTCTGTTCATCCTTTTGCCGGTCTAGCGGTACCTCCGATGTGTGTTGGCCTAATGCATCTCGCCCGAAAGTGCGCAGCGGTTTTGGGGTAACGACATGCATAGAAACAAAGACTTAAAGCGCGTCGCATCCTTTCAAACGCGACGCGCTTAAGTGGCGCATGAAGAGGCGAAGACGGCGTTCACGCGTTAACCTCGTATCGCGTGAACATCTCGTGATCGCTCAGCAGCCGCTTTAGAAAATCACCCCCACCTACATCCGCCAGGGTAGGCCAATCGTCGAGGCCCGCCGGCCGCTCCATCTGGGACCGGTGCGCTGCCAGCGCGTGACGTTTTACATCGATCATGTCGCCGATATAGGCATGGGAATTGAACATCCTAATGCCGCGCAAGCCGGCAAGAGTCCGGGCTGTTTGCCGGAA
This sequence comes from Mesorhizobium sp. WSM4823, assembly GCF_055811195.1. Taxonomy (NCBI): domain Bacteria; kingdom Pseudomonadati; phylum Pseudomonadota; class Alphaproteobacteria; order Hyphomicrobiales; family Phyllobacteriaceae; genus Mesorhizobium; species Mesorhizobium sp. WSM4823. Next base: position 82,869 of record NZ_JBVVQL010000016.1, on the reverse strand, counting down.
TGCGGTGCGATTGAATCCATGCACATCGTCGTGCAGGCGGACCCAGGGCCACTGATACCAATACCAGACGGGATATTCGAACACCGTCACGCGCCGGCCATACAGCTTAAGCCCGCCTCGCACGCCAAGATTGGTGGCAACATGGTCGGCAGGCGGCTCCTTTGCATGCGTGACGTACACGCTCTGTGGTTGCCAAGCGAACAGCAACTGAGCGATTGCGTCTGCGATCTTGCCGACATGATGTTTTGCCATGCCGTCGGGAACACGCAGAAATCTCACCCGATCGGCCGACCCGCCCAACCGGCAAACAGCCTCGATCGCTTCGTTTTCGCGCGCGATCCGCAGTGCCTCCATATCAAGCCGATCTGAATGAGATGCCGAACCGTCGGTAACGAAAATAAACCGGACGTCGGCGCCGGCGCTGAACTTCTTGCTGGCGACCCCTCCACATCCCAATGTCTCATCATCGGGATGGGGTGCAATGACGACCGCCGACGCCTGCCAGTCTGCTACGTCGAATGGATGAGACCCCTTATGCATCGCTCTATCGAGCATAGCGCCAATTGTATGCCTGACGTCACGCATCGATGGTTTCCGATCATCCGTTCTTCGGTGTGGTCCAACCTGACCTACGCATGGTAGCAAAACAGTAAGCAGTTGGGGTGAGAAAACAATGAAGGTAGGAATTCTTGCTGGCGGATTGGGAACGCGGCTGGCGGAAGAAACCGAAATCCGACCGAAACCAATGGTCGAGATCGGAGCGAAGCCGATCCTTTGGCATATCATGATGCATTACTATGCCTACGGCCATCGCGAGTTCGCCGTCGCGTTGGGATACAAGGGCGAATACATCAAACGCTGGTTCAGCGACTATGTCGCATTCGATGGCAGCTTGACGGTCAATGCGGCATCGGGAAACGTCAAGCGCCATTCGAACTCGCTGCCTAATTGGTCCGTTGATCTTGTTGAGACGGGACTGAACACGCTGACGGGCGGCCGCATAAAACGCCTGATCGACTGGATGGGCGACGAGACATTCATGCTCACCTGGGGCGATGGCGTTTCGGACGTCAACCTCGATGACCTGATCGCCTTTCACAAATCGCATGGCAAGCTCGCAACGATGACGGCGGTACGTCCGCCAGCACGCTATGGGCACATCGAATTCGATGGCCATCGCGTTGTCGACTTCACAGAAAAGCCACAGGCTTCAGAGGGTTGGATCAATGGCGCCTTCTTCGTGCTCGAGCCGGGCATAAAGGACTATATCGACGGCGACGACGTCATGTTCGAACACGCGCCAATGCAGCGGCTCGCGGCCGACGGCCAACTGATGGCATATCGCCACGAATCCTTCTGGCAATGCATGGATACCATCCGGGAAAAGCATCTCCTTCAGAAATTGTGGGACAGCGGGCAGGCCCCCTGGAAAACATGGGAATTGAACGATGAAAGTTCTGGTTACAGGCCACCTCGGTTACATCGGTTCCGTCCTGACTCCGATGCTGCTTGACCGCGGCCATCACGTCACGGGCCTAGACAGCGACATCTTCCGGTCATGCACTTTCGTAGGGAAGCTGGCCGAAGTGCCGACGATCGAGAAAGACATCCGTGACGTCGAAATCGACGATGTCGCCGGCTTCGACGCGATCATCCATCTCGCCGGACTTTCAAACGATCCGTTGGGAGACTACCGACCCCTCCTTACCGAAGAGATCAACTGCGGCGCTTCGGTGAGGCTTGCGCGACTCGCCAAGGCCGCCGGAGTCCAGCGGTTCCTATACGCCTCGTCTTGCAGCAATTACGGCGCAGCAGGCGACAGCTTTCTGACTGAAGATGCTCCCTTCAATCCGGTTACGCCCTACGGCGCCTCAAAGGCGAATGTGGAGCGCGCAGTCGCGCCGATGGCGGATCAATCGTTCAGCCCGACGTTCCTGCGCGCTTCAACTGCCTACGGCCTGTCGCCTCGCATCCGCTTCGACCTCGTGGTCAACAACCTGACCGCCTGGGCTTATACAACCGGCCTGGTTTACCTCAAAAGCGACGGCTCGCCATGGCGTCCAATCGTCCACGTGGAAGACATTTCGCAGGCCTACATCGCCGTACTCGAAGCCGAGCGAGAGCTGGTCCACAACGAGGCATTCAATGTCGGCCTGACCACGGAAAACTATCAGATTCGGGAGATCGCGGCGCTGGTGCAAGCGGTCGTTCCCGACAGCCGCGTGAAGTTCGCGCCCGACGCCGGTCCAGACAAGCGGTGCTATCGCGTCGACTGCACCTATATTGGTCGCCGCCTGCACGGGTTTAAGCCGCAATGGACAGCGCGGCGCGGTATCGAACAGCTCTACTACACATTTCGTGCAGCAGGCCTTGCACTTGGGGATTTCGAGGGCGAGCGGTTCAAGCGGATCGCCCATGTGCAGAAGCTGATCCAAAATGGCGAACTGGATGCCGATTTGCGCCGGACGCCGCAATTGGCGATGGCCGTTTGAGCAAAACACAACCGGGAGCCATGGCCATGATGATTGCTGGAGCAGCATCCGTAACCGAGCAGGTCTGCCGCTCCTGCGGCGGGAGTCACATCGATACTTTCCTGAAGCTCGGCACGACGCCCCTTGCCGATCGGCTTCCATCGAGCATCGACGATGGCGAAGAAGAGCCCGTCTTTCCGCTCAGTGTCGCCTTCTGTGGCGATTGCAGCTTGGTGCAGATCACAGAAACGGTGAACCCCAGGATTCTGTTTGCCGATGCCTATCCCTACTACTCCTCGTTTTCGCAGGCACTGCTGCGGCATTCTCGAGACAATGTGCTCGATTTGATTGAGCGTCGCGGCTTACACTCGGGCAGTTTCGTAATCGAGCTGGCAAGCAACGACGGCTATCTCCTGAAAAATTATGTCGAGGCGGGCATTCCAGTTCTTGGCATCGACCCCGCCGATGGGCCTGCTGCCGTCGCCAGCGAGTTCGGCGTGCCAACGCACGTAGCGTTCTTCACGCGCGAACTGGCTGAGTCTCTTCGCAGACAGGGCGTTCGAGCCGACGTAATTCACGCAAACAATGTGCTCGCGCATGTGGCCGACACGAACGGTTTTGTTGCAGGCATTGCGCTATTGCTCAAGGACGACGGCGTTGCGGTGCTGGAGGCGCCCTATGTCGAACCAATGATCGAGCACTGCGAGTTCGACACGATCTACCACGAACACTTGTGCTATTTTTCAGTGACGGCATTGGACAAGCTGTTTCGCAGGCATGGCCTTTATCTCAACGAAGTAAAGCAGCTCTCGATTCATGGCGGTTCAATTCGCCTTTACGTCGAACTGCAAGAGCGTGTCGGAGCAAGCGTCAGGGACCTGCTTGCTCATGAAAGGGCGCAAGGTATCGACGCCATCGATTACTACATTGATTTTTCCGCGACGGTCGACAAGTTGAAAATTGATCTCTCCGCATTGTTGCACCGACTGAAGGCTAACGGCGTCTCAATTGCTGCCTATGGGGCGGCGGCAAAAGGCGCCACCTTGATCAACACGGTCGGCATCGGACGCGATCTCATCGACTTCGTCGTCGATCGCAACGTTCACAAGCAGGGCAAGCACATGCCCGGTCAGAAAATTCCTATCCGCTCTACGGAAGCTCTGTTGGAGGCGCAACCTGACTACGTTCTAGTGCTTGCCTGGAACTTCCTTGATGAAATCATGGAACAACAGGCTGAATATCGAGCTAGGGGCGGAAAATTCATCGTTCCCGTGCCGACCCCGCGGATCGTATGACCGTGCAAGTCCGAAGCGCTGCCTGCGCCGAGCCGCGCGAACCGGTGAAGAATTCGATGCGTCTTCGCGGCGACTGTCCGGTCTGTCGGCAGAAGGATTTGCTGCACTCGGTGTCATTCGAAGCCATTCCGTTTTCCTGCAACTCTTTGCACCCTGACGCAACCTCGGCCGTCGCTGCACCGACTGGCCAATTCGTTCTCGCGTTTTGCCGCAGTTGTGAACATTTCTTCAACGCGGCGTTCGAAGACGGTCGGATCGGCTATACGCAAAATTACGAGAATTCCCTGCATTTTTCGCCCCGCTTCGTGGCCTTCGTCGAGGATCTCGCCGGTCGCCTGTCCACTGCCTACGCACTCGACGGAAAAACGGTCGTGGACATCGGTTGCGGCAAGGGGGATTTCCTCAAGCGGCTTTGCTCAACCAGCGGCGCCAGAGGCATTGGTTTCGACAGGAGCTTCGAAGATAATCGGGGCGAGAACGTCGCCGGCGTTGAGTTCATCAACGACTGGTTCGGCGATGCCTATCCGGACGTCAAACCTGACTTCGTTTCATGCCGTCACGTCCTGGAACACATAGCTAGCCCGATCGCCTTCCTGCAAGGGCTTCGTTCCCATCCAGGCGTTGGGCCGAGTACCGTATTTTACATTGAGGTGCCTAATGCCCTCTATACATTGCGCGACATGGGAATCTGGGATCTGATCTATGAGCACGTTTCCTACTTTACGCCTCACTCGCTGCGGGCAGCGATGCAGGAAGCAGGGTTCGAGGTGCTGGACCAAGGCGCGTCGTTCGGTAACCAGTACCTCTTCATCGAAGCAAAGCCTCTCCAAACCGGCGGCGATTTTTCAATCTCTGGGGAGATAGACGCGTTGGTCCGCCGCTTCGACCAAACCTATCGCGACAAGGTCGCCTGGTGGCGCGATTACCTTGCAGGACGGGATCCAGAGCAGACCGTTGTCTGGGGTGCAGGATCAAAGGGCATCACTTTCGTCAACGTCGTTCCGCAGGGACCGCGGATAAGCGCTCTGGTCGACGTCAACCCGCACAAGCAGGGGCGCTTTGCTCCAGGCACAGGCACACCCGTGATTGGGCCGGAGAGCCTGTGCGGCAGACCCTTGCAGTCGATCATCGTGATGAACCCGCTCTATCGAGACGAAGTTGCCCAGGCGGCGAACAGGCTCGGTCTCGCGCCGGATATCATCGTGGCGTGAGCCGACCCGCCCTTTGCGGCTGACGGCCTGGCATTCCGACTCCATCGACGTCGATCCGTTGCAGGTTGACCGGTCTCAACCAGCAATGTCGCGTATAGTCGGTCGACCGACGCATAAATTGCGTCCAATTGACCGGCGTCCTGAACAGCGCCCGCCAGAGGGACAGGGAGTTAAGTCCGATCAGAAAGCGGGACCGGACGAGTTGCCCGCGCCGGTCGACCGCTGCATAGGTTACGAACCCGCGAAACGCAGTGCCGAACCTCTTCAGCACGGCATCGACTTGGGTGTCGTAGCGTTCGTTGGCGGCGAAGCCTTGAAGCGACTTTGTTGTCCCGACCGGCCGCGTGTGTCTTACAACGACGTCGTCAATTATGGCGTAGCGCAACCAGGGCATGTCGGTCAGGCGGGTCCAAAGAAGATCTATTCCCGTCTCGTAGCCAAGCCCGAATAGTTTCAACGCGGTTTGCAGACACCTTGCGCTGAACACCGGACACATCATTTCGACTGTGTTGGTGTATCGCAACAAGTATCTCTTGCCGCTGACAAGTGTCGCTGCGTAGGAGAAATAACTATCCCATGACAACGCTGGCTGAAACAGATCTAATTTATATTGGCGCCCGATTGCGAACAGACGATTCAAGTCCAGCTTCGTCACCTCGATATCATCGTCGATCAGTGCAATGAGGTCATATCGCGTCACAATTTCAGGATAGCATTGGAACAAGGCATGATACCCTGCGATCTTGCGCCCCGGCAGAAATACGCTCAAATCGTTCTGTCGATGGGAGACGCCACCCTCGTAGGCGGCGACGAGAAGATCGAAGTCGGCTTCGGCCGTCCCCTCCGTCCAGCCGGCGTGCAAAGAGCTACGCCCCGCCCGGACGATAACCAGATTTCTCTTGCCCGAGCCCTCCGGCAATTTTCGGAAGGCTGATACGGCCGCGGGTGTAACTTGGCGAAGGTTCATTCAAAGCCTCCCGGCAGACGTCGCACCAGATCACTCGTTTCTAGCCAGGAGATCGATTTGAGACGGCATGGATGCGTTTCAGTGCTCCCAGGCCGGCGCCGCGCAGCTTGATACGAAGCTGCGGAGAAACAACGCCTACAAGCTCCAGGCAAAATCTCGCGATGAGCAGCGGATCCAAGGTCCATGCAGCCAGATGAAACAGTGTCATACCCAGCGGTGCTGTCCGCCTGTGCCGATAGGCAATCGCGACGAGGTGCTTTACCCGCCTCGACAATTCAAAGGCGTTCGCGGTAGAGCGGTCTGGATTTTGCCAAGCCAATCGTTCGGAGCTCGGCAATCGCACCGAGCGCGTCGGATGGTCACGGCTGTATAGTATCGCGTCGGGCGCGCGAACAAACGATCCGAGTAGAGCCATCTCGGCCAAAAGCGCACAATCGGAGCCATAGTAGGGCTCGTGCAATGTCGTTTTGGCTAGGGAATCCCGGCGCCAAAGACCAAACATCGCCGCATCCCATCCATGCGCCGCAATCATCAACCGGAAGCGGGACGCGGGCGACGATCCTTCCATGTCCGGCAGCACCCGTTCGACATAGGAAGTCAGCTGCCCGGTCTCGTCGATTCCCAATAAGCGCGGATAGGCAATGACGTGGCGAGCATCGTCGTCGAGCGCACGCACACAGTCCATCAGGAAACCGCGACCCAAGACGTCATCGTGTGCGCACCACTTGAAATATGCGCCCGAGCTCAATTCGAAAGCTCGATTGAAATTGGCTGCGGCGCCCAAATTGCGTGGATTTCGGACATAGCGGACGCGCTTGTCCCGCCGCGCGAATTCCAGACATATATCGACGGTTCTATCTGACGAAGCATTGTCGGTGATGACAAGTTCGAAATCATCGAAGTCCTGCTCGAGGATCGACTGGATCGCCTCGGAGACGAAATTCTCGCCGTTGTAGACGGGCATACCAAGGGATACTTTTGGCGGCTTGGAATGTTCCATTTCCGGGTTCTTCTTTGATGAAAGTGCGATCAGACCGCGACGATTTCCGGTTGCAGGTCCAGCGCTTTCAAGGATAGCGCCACTTCATTCAGGTAAACCGGGTTCATGACGATGACGAGGTCAGGCGGAGCGTCCAAGAGGTCGCTTGGCGCGATGACTGGGTGACCGGTTCCGGGCGTAAACTTGCCTTGCTTGTAGGGGTTAATGTCGACTGCTGCCCAGACTTCGTCTCCAAGCTGCAAGGTCGTCAGGAACGACACTGCTTTGGAACCGCCACCCCACAGAACGACCCGCCGGCCGTCGGCATGCGCAGCGCGAATGCGCTCCTGCCAGGCGTTCTGAACGGCTCGCACGCGGGCGGGAAAGGTTTCCGCCAAACGGTGCATCACTTCCAGATCGTCCTCGAGCGGTAGTCTCGGTGCCGTCCGACCTGCCGACGGCCGAGCGTACTGAACGATGTACTGATTGTCGTAGACGAGTTCCAGATCGGTAACGTCGAATCCTTCTTGGCGAAACAGGCGTGCGTGGGTGCCAGGACTGAAATAGGAGCAATGCTCGTAGTAAATGTCCCAGAACGCGCTCTCTAAGAGCACACGTTTTGCATCGGGCGTTTCGAAGACGGCCCAATCTTCGGTCCTTTTACCAATCATCTTGCGGATCAGCCGCACGAAACTCGACACGGAACTTACGTGTTCGAGCGTGTGGCGACAAAGGACGGTATCCGCTTGGAGATGTTGGTAATCTGGTCCGAAAAAATCGACGATGATCTTAACGTCGCCGTGTTCTTCACTGCGCCCTTTGTCGGCTCGATAACCTGGATCGATGCCGAGCCCAGTGGCACCGCCCGATATGCAAAGTTCGCGGAGAAATTCACCCTTGCCGCAGCCGATCTCTAGCACGTGCTTGCCGGCTATCGCACATTTTTGCGCAATCTCACGCGCAAGTCCCTTCGCGAAACTGTTGAAGGTGCTGGAAAAATGCTGGGATTCCTCAAAATTGGTCGAGTAACCCATGATCGCTTCGTCGAAGGTCCTGTTGAATATGAACCCGCATGCTTCGCAGAATGCGAGGTCAAGGTCGCGACGAGGAAAGGCATGGGCTTCTTGGGCCGAGTTAAGCAGGACGCAGCTATGCACCGGGATGGATTCGACCCGGTAGATTGACCGGCTAACGGGCGCCGAGCAGCACGGACACGCGGTCGATCGAAGCGCTTTGCTGTTGCTTGCCATGTGAAGGTCAACCGAATTCATTGTAGGATCGGCTCGGCAAGAGAATCGGTTATATCGCGCGTCGAACTCTCGGCTCCGAAGAGTTCACTGTGCACGGTTGCCCGACCAAGCTGGACAGACCGGGCCAAGCCAAGAGCGTCGAGTATCGCCAGGTCGAACCTTTCCTCGGAGAACCGGGTCGCGTTCATACGACAGGCGTGCGGCGTAATGGACACCGCATTTTCCTCGAATAGATCAATTGCCTCAGCTACAGAATCGACGGCTTGACGGTCGAAGAGCACACCTGTCGGATGGATGCTCTCGCCAAGCGGCCGGACAATGTCGCGGGCACCGCCACGGCCGAAGGCGATCAAAGGAGTACCGCACGCCTGGGCCTCGGCAAGCGTTATCCCGAAATCCTCGCATCCAGCGAACACCATCGCACGAGCATTGGCGATTTTTTCGACGTATTCATGCCGCGGAAGATAACCAGTGAAGATTATGTTTGGACCAGCAAGCGAGCGGAGATGCTTAGATTGTACTTCGTCGCCCACAACAATCAGGCGACGCGACGGAGTTTTGCTGAACGCCTCAATTATCAGATCCGTGCGTTTATACGGGGCGTGGAACGCGGCAGTTACGTAGTAGTCATCCTTGCTGGCGACGAATTTAAGTTTCTCGGTGGCCACGGGCGGATGGACTACCCGCGCGTCGCGGCCGTAAATCCGTTCGATCCGGGAGCGAACATAGTTCGAGTTTGCCAGCATCAAATCAGGCCCGTGTGCCGTACGGGTGTCCCAGGTCCGCAGCTTATGAAGCATATAACGAAAGGCCAGACCCTTCGGCCCGAATCCCAAGCGGGCTTGCTGCAAATAGGAGAATTGTTCGTCCCACGCATATCGCACCGGACTGTGCACATAGCAAAGGTGTGGTTGGTCTGGGCGAGTGAGAACACCTCGAGAGAATGCGGCCGAAGAAGAAATTACTGCGTCATATCCTGTGACATCAAATTGCTCGATCATAAACGGGCAGAGAAAAAATAAGGACCTGTAGTACTTTTCCACGAATGGAAATCGGTTCATCGGAGAAACGTGAAAAACTACATCTCGAAAAAACTCGTCTTTGACTTCCGCCGGGAGGAAATCAAATAGGGTGAAGACCTCGGCTCTCGGAAAAATCTTACAGATCCGAGCTAGGACCTGTTCCCCTCCCCGAAAATTCGGGCACCAGTCATGCACGACGGCGATGCGCGCATTGCGGTCGATGGCAGCAAATGGCGCCTTGCTGAGGGATCGAAAATGTTTGGTGTCACGGCCCATTATGGTGGTTGCTTTTGGCTGTCGCACATGGCGCATGAATTGCCCTCCCGGAACGTTGGCACCTTTCGGGAATTCTGTGTTGCCCGGATGCTCAACGACTGTGTGTCGTCCGTTCCGTGCAAACAAGCTGTCTATCGGGTTAAGCTCCGCCGCCTCCCGAGACCAGATATACTCCAACGAGGTACGGCTCCTACTTCGATGGGCCTAAGCACACGTCAACGCTAACCTTATGCGCAGGCTGTGTCGGCACGACCGGCGGATTAGGATCATAGCGCGCTCACGTCAGAAGCAGTGCGGGGGCAGAAGCAGTCCGGGGCGCCGTGTCCATGTCCATTGCCGCGCAAGGAGTTGATCGTCGATGAAAATGGTCGTTATTGTCGCAACGTTTGGTCGCCGGGAACAAATGGCTCGGCTTCTCGCACAGCTTGAGCGACAAACCCGACTTCCTGACGCGGTAATCATTTCGGCTCCCGACGCAGGCCATGTTCCCGACAACATAGTTTGCCGGTTTCCTGTATCGAGCGTCTTCGGGAAAACGGGCTTGCCGGCACAGCGCAATATCGCCCTCGATGTCGCGGGTGACCGTTTCGACGTAATAACCTTTTTCGACGACGACTTCATTCCTGCAGACGACTATCTCGAAGGCGTATCGAAGGCGTTCGACCAGCAGCCGGACTGGGCAGTGGTGACTGGAAACGTGCTGAAGGACGGCGCAACGACTGCAGGGCTCACGTGGGACCAAGGTGTCCAGGCGCTTCGCGAAGCCGGCACAGCGACTGATGCGCGTGGAGTGGATCAACTCAGCGCCTATGGATGCAACATGTCGATCAGGGCGGCATTCATCAACGGCCTTCGCTTCGACGAACGGCTTGTGCTCTATGGGTGGCAGGAAGACGTTGATTTCACCAGCCAGTTGAGAGCCCGAGGGCGGGTCGTCTCTCTGCGTTCGATCCGCGGAGTTCATCTCGGCGTCAAGAGCGGTCGCGTAAACGGCGTTCGTTTCGGCTATTCTCAGGTGGCAAACCCAATCTACCTCATCCGCAAAGGGACCGTTCCATTGACGGTCGCAGTAAAATTGATGGGCAAGAATCTGCTTGCCAACCTCGCGCTCAGTCTCTGGCCGGAATCCTACATCGACCGGAGAGGACGTCTGCGCGGCAATCTTCTGGCTCTTTCACACGTCGCAAGAGGCCGGGTGCAGCCAGAATACATTCTAGAGATCTAGCGCAGAGGTAAGAGATGCTCGACGACCCGTCCCTTTCGACCGACGAAGCCACTTGCTCAAACTACCGAGCCCGGTGCCCCGACAGGCTGTCCAATCGGCGCGAGCATTGGCGCTCGCTCCACGTCGTGGCGGCGGCGGGTATGTCCTTGGCCTGCATGTTGGGTGTTTCGGTTGCAAACGCCAAAGAGTATGTGCTCGGCCCGCAGGATAAGCTCCGCATCAAGGTCTACGAATGGCGTGCGTCGCGCGACACGATTTTTGCCTGGAGTGCTCTCAACGACGTATACACGGTCGGCCCCAACGGCTCCGTCTCGCTGCCGCTGGTTGGCGAAATTGAGGCTGCCGGCCTCACCAGCAGCGAGATTGCGAACTCCATCGGCGACAGGCTGATGAAAAGTGTCGGTCTTGGGCGAAAACCGAACACTGCGGTGGAAATCGTCCAGTTCCGACCGTTCTACGTTGTCGGCAAGGTGACGCAGTCGGGAGAATTCGCATACCGGCCCGGACTGACCGTCTTGCAGGCATTGAGTATTGCGGGCGGACTGCGGACGCGGGAGGACAAGGACGCCAGGTTCGAGCGCGAGGTGATCCAGGGTCGAGGGGACGTGGACCTGCTTAAACTGAACGAGGCCAATCTCGTCGCTCGCAAGGCACGGCTCGAGGCGGAACTCTCGCATGCCAGCGACATTCAGTTTCCGCCCAAGTTGACGTCGAGCATTCAGGACGGCGTCTTCGCTATGCTGATGAACCAGGAGCGTTTGATCTTCCAAGCGCGCAGCGAAGGGTTGGACACTCAGATCAAGGCGCTTCAAGGTTTGCGTGAATTCCTCCAGAAAGAACTCGCTTCGCTGGAAGCGCAACTCGTTTTCCTCGACAAGCAGATCGGCTCCATCCAGAAAGAGTTGACGGCGGTCTCGGCGCTTGTCGTCAAGGGTCTTGCGGCGGCGCCGCGGGAATTTTCTCTCGAGCGAGCCCTTGCGCAGGCGCAGAGCGAGAGATTGTCGGCGGAAACCAGTCTGCTGCGCGGCCGTCAGGAAATCAGCAAGACAGACATATCAATTCTCGAACTCCAGGATGGACGGAAAAACGAGATAACGATCGACCTGCGTCAGACTCAAGCCGAACTCGATGCTCTCGACAGCAAAACAGAAACAGCAAGGCGGCTACTGTACGACTCCGCGATATCCGCCCCGAACCTTCTTGCCCGCCGAGCCGACGCGGACCTGGCTGCGCCAATCTACACGATTTTCCGACCGTCGGCGGATGGTGCGACGGCGCAAATACAAGCTAAGGAAACGAGTGTCGTGGAGCCTGGAGATACCATCAAGGTTGAAATACCACTGCCCCCGGATGAAACAGGCGTCTTGGACCTCACGTCAACCGAGCGGCAAGGGGCGCCGGGAATAGAACTCAAAGCAGATATCACCGGCGATACTGTTGGCATTCCGTAGCCTCGGCGGATTTTGTTAGACGCGGCCTGGAACGCCGCCGAGCTGCGCTTGAATCGCGTTTTCGCTGGAATCGCGCGAATGCTGGAGCGTCGCAAGAGCTCCAGCAACGCTTTTGTCTTCAACAGGCAAGAGCCGGCTGACAAGAACGACAGCGAGAGGAATCAAGAACACGATACCGGGATCGGCGCTACCGCTTGCCAGAGAACCGGCGACGAGCGCAGCCAAGGCGCAAGCGCGGACACTCGATGCGATCGCGTCAACCTCCGGGTCGATCCGACCGCCGCCACCCCGCAGACCGCGCACCAGCATTGCCAACAGAACCGTCATCATCGCGGTGCCGAACAGCCCCAACTGGGAAAGCAGCGCTATCGGCCAACTCGAGGCCCGCGAGCTTCCCAACCCGACCCCCAACCCACCTGTATCGAAGAAAGACTGCAGGCTTTTGTAATTCCAGTAGCTGCGCTCCTGGCCGGAGGCCGATGTAACTTTGTTGATTACCGTGGTGTCGACAAGCTGCAAAACCGGGTCGAAGAAATGCGGATAGAGCAGACTGGCGGCCATCGCGGAGAGAAGCAACGGCGGCAGCAACGCGATAAGCAGCGCCTCCCCCGGCCTCAGCCGACCTGAAGCGAGCGACTTCACGACGGAAAAGACAGCGGGCACGCTTATGATTGCAAGACCGACATAGGCGGTCGACGATGTCGACAGCAGCAGGAGAACAAACAGGGCCGCTCCTAACCCCAATGCGAATTTGGATCCGGTCTTGCGCCAATAGGTGTAGGTGAACGCCAGCCCTGCCAGCGATGCCCCGCCGAACGCCGATGCCTCTGAAAACGCCCCCGCAATCCGCCAAAACCCAGCTTCCGTAACTTGCGTCAGCATGGCGTAATTGGCTGTACGGATCGGGGCGAGGATGTCGCCGGCGCCAATCACCTTGCCCAACAAATCCAGAATACCCATCGACACGTGCAAGCTGAACCATAAGAAGAAGCCTCGCCTGATATCGGCTAACGTGCCGCTGCGCCGAAGCAGCAGACAGACAGCCAGGAATGTCAGCCCTCCCAGAACGAAGTATCCCGCCTGAGAGATATTGGCCGAGACCGGCGCCAAGGCCGCTTCGTAGACGCCCCTACCGGTGCGGGAAGCGACGAAGGCGCTCGTCTGCCCTGCAAAGAGCCTTGGAAATAACAGCGCTCCGATGCTCACATAGATCATGAGTGCGCAGACGATCCATGCTGCACCTATACGAACGAAGACCGCTCCTATTTCCCCCCAGATTCCCCGTCGAGCTAGCGCGGTCACTATCAGGAGCATGTCAAAGACCGTGAAGATAAGCGGCGATGAGCCGCCAAGCGCGGTTATTGTCCCGATTGCGGTCGCACCAAAAGCCAGAGAGGCAATTAGCGCGGTGATCATCGACCAGCGCATGTAAACGACGAAGGCAAGGATTCCCGTGCAAATTAATAACCCAACGACGGAAACCTGCATTTCATCCCTCCGACGATTAATGATCCCGATGCTGGCTGGGCCACCGGAACCGCTTAGCCAAGCGAGTGGCTTCACAGAAACGGGCGACTCTGATTTCCTTGGGACGGGGTTGATCTCGCGCAGCGTAAATTGCCCCGGGGAGGTTCGTCGTGTTGCTTGCCATTGTCGGCGTTGCGGGTGTCGCCCTGATAATGGGGCTTACGCTGCGCGCGCCGGCGCTGATAGTGGCGACATTGGTGGTGATCGTCGTCAGCATCGCTGTGGGCAGTTTTCTCGACCTGTCTGTTCAAACCACCATCCGCTCGACACTCTACCTCGTTATCGTCACCCAAATTGCCTACTTGGTCGGCCTTGCGTTTGCCGTGCTGCGGCGCCGCCCAGGCCGCGGGCGATAATCGCGTGGGCGATACCCCTGAGACCGTTCCGCTCCATCTCCCCCTGACATTCCCAAGTTCAGGAGGTCTGATCAAACTTCATCATGGCCGGTATTGTCCGCATCAGGATCGAAAGATCTCTGCGTAGAGACCATGTTCGAACGTACAGCGTATCCAGCAATACGCGATCTGAATAGTTTGTCATGTTTCTCCCGTTTATCTGCCAGAGGCCGGTCAGTCCTGGCCGCGTCTTCAAATATTCGTGCGACGCGGCGCCGTAGCGTCGCAATTCGTCGGCAACGACAGGTCGCGGACCGACGCAACTCATGTCGCCACGCAAGACGTTGAACAGCTGCGGCAACTCATCCAAGCTCGATTTGCGAAGCATCTTCCCGAAAAACAGGATACGCGGATCGCATTTCAGCTTCTGGTTCGCTGCCCACTCCTGGGCGGCTTGTGGATCGCTGCTCAGATGCCGCTCGAGCACCTCCTCGGCGTTCGGTACCATTGTGCGGAACTTGTAGCAGTCGAAGACCTTTCCGTTGAATCCGATACGGCGGTGAACAAACAGCACCCGACCGCCTGTGGTGGCCTTGATCAGAAGCGGGATAAGAACCAGAATTGGGCCGGCCATAATGAGCGCTGTCGAGGCCACCAACAGATCCAGAACCCTCTTGGCCCGACCGCCGAGAGGCCGTCGGTGGTCGCCTCGCGCATTTTCCTGAATGCTTGCCGTTTGCATACCTGGCTCAAGCGCGATGGTGCCGTGGTCATGGCTTGCATTGAGTTGAGGCGACGAAGGGTCTGGTGTGTTCGATGTGGCGGCCGCGCCGCTTTCACGCCGAAGAAGCAATGCCGCCGCAGGCTTGGTTCCGACCAGAATGGCCCAGTTTTCAAGGGCCAAGTCTTCGCACGATCCCAGGTTGCTTTCGATCACGTTGGACATTTCTGATTGCGCTCGATTTCAGCTGTTTTCGTTTGCATTTTGTCGACGACGGATGACCTCCGGCAAGCAGGGAAAAGGTGGTAGATTGGGGATGATTGGCAGCGTATGGCTACCCCTAAGATGCTAAAGCTAGGTACGGACGAATGGCTGTTCCGTCCAAAGGCTGGGCACGATACCGGAATCGAACGTTCGGCTCGCCGTTCTCTGCGCCGTCTTGCCAGGGGCGCAGATTCACTTTGCAGGCAGGTCGAATTGACGGGCAATGGACCCGCGCTCGACTGACAACGTTGCGAGGACAAGATGTCAGCGTGGTGCTTCGGCTGCGCGCTTGCGGTAACGATGAGCCGAAACAGAACGAACACGTGTCATCAACACACCAAGGACGGACGAATTGGTGTTTTTGAGAGTCTGCGTCAGATCCTCAAGTTGATCGAGCGACGTCACACCCCACTGCGCCACCACAATCACGCCATCAAGAAGCGGGCAGACGGCAAGCCCTTCAGCACCTGAACTAAGCGGCGGAAGCTCAACAATGACGACACTGTAATCGCCAGCACCGCTTAGTAAGATCTCCATGTTGTCGGGAACACGCAAATCCGACGAATTCGACCAATCGTTCTTCAGGTAATAGAATAATTTCTCTTCAATGAAGCGAATTTGCTTCACGAGATCTTTGGGGCTCCCGGAATCCTCGCCGATCAATTTGAAATCGGATGGATCGGCAAGTTCGTTGGCCAGGGCGGACTTATGATCGACGTTGATCACGAGGGTTGCTGTGCCAGAGGCCCCACAGAGGGCCGCCAGATTGCTCACAACGGTGCTCTTTCCATCACCGGGAGACACGGATGTGATTCCGATGCGACGCCTGGAATGGGTAGCCCCGGTCAAGCCCATGATCGCCTTGACTCTTTTAAGACTGCCGCTGAATGAAGAGTCCGGATTCCTCAGCACCTCGTCAAGGCGGCCAAAACCACCCCGCCTGAAGTTGACCGGCGGCAATTCTCCAATACAGGCCAGGCCCAATTCCAGCCGGATCTGATGCGGTGTCCTCACGTTCCGATCGAGGCCGCGCCGCGCCACGGCATACCCGATGCCAGCCACCAGTCCGGCAAGTGCGCCAAAGGCGAGGATCAGCGTCTTGCGCGGCCGACTTGCTATCTTTGGGCTGGTTGCGGATGTAATGACGCGAGCATCGGCGATTAGATAAGGCTGTTGGTCAACCGAGTTCGTATACGCCCCGAGCAGGCTTTCATACATCTTGCGATAGGTGTCGGCGGTAACTTCCAACTGCTCTAGCGTAGTCTGATGTGTTGGCTGTTCTTCGCTGGGCGGGAGAGGCTGCCCCTCGATGGACGTCTCCCCCTGATCTATGCTGTAGTCGTGCTTTGCGCGAAACTCTTGGGCGACCCTGGTTGCCCTGTTCATCTGATCGCCGACCTCCCGCATCCGCCTTTCCAACCATGCGATGCCTTCGCTAGCCGCTGCTGTCGTCGTTTGCACTTGCTCACGCACGAACGCGTCCGCTGTGGCATTTGCTATGCGTGCCGCCAATGCCGGGTCCAGAGACTGGAATGTGATGTCTATTGCATACGAAACACCGACACGCTGGACGTCCAAGCCATCGTTGAATGTCTCCACTGCGCTAAGCTCACGTTCGGATTCCGGCTGCGGGCTAGCCGTTTGCATTCGGTCCGGCCCCGGCAGCACTCGATGAGGTCCGCCGGCCTGAACCACACTCACCCAGGCCCTGCGAAACCTCTCGCCTATGGTCGGACCTTGCATATCCCTGAACGTTGGATTGTTCATGAGTCCAAGGTCATCGATCACCATCCTCGCGATCTTCTGGGACCGCAGAACTGCGAGCTGGCTCTCGACCTGAGCGGTGTCGAGCGACAGATTCACTTCGGCGGGTTGCTGCTGAAGGTTTCTGGGAATCTTTGGCTCGATGAGGATCTGGGTCCGCGCCGTATAAATAGGATCCGAGGTAACGAAGTAAAACGTGGCGCAAACGATTCCGGCGACCATGAATGCCAGAATCGAGAAAAGATACTGCCGGACGAAAGAAACAACGTCTGCGAGGCTGATAAAATCCTGCGCGGCATCTGCCCCGAGCCATGGCTTGTGGGCAATTGCCGCCAACGGCCGGTCTAGCATGGCTTCAATCCATATCTGCAACGAAAAAAGCGGCGAACTGCAACGGTCGAGCAGGATCGCCACCGATGGGCCACATTGGGAGCATGCAGCCGTGGCGAAACCGTTTAGCTTGATCGGCTCAACATTTGGGCGCCAGGAAACATCTCATTGAGCTTGTAGACGACCTCCGTCCTGTTCGTCGCCTTCAGCTTCTTCATGATGTTGCGGATGTGGACCTTGACCGTGCTCTCTCGAAGATTGAGCTCATGAGCGATTATCTTGTTCGCCTTCCCACGCCTGAGGGCCTGGACGACCTCTTCTTGCCGCTCCGTGAACACGCTCGCCATGGGTCTTGTCATTTCGACACCCGTGTCGATCGCCTTGTGCTGGGCAAGCACACTGCTTGCAGGGACAAATGTGCCACCGGCAAGGACAAGATTTACGGCTTCAACACAGATCTCGAAACGGATCGACGAAGGGATGTAGGCCTTTGCGCCATAATTCAATGCCTTCAGAATCTGCTCTAAATCGTCGGTATCGGCCAAAATCACCACTGGAACCGGGTGAGCCTCATTCACGAGATCGGCGATCTCGCTGCCGGTCCTTGCGTCTGTCACCTTTCGGCTGCCCACGTTCAGCAGAATAGCCGACGTCGACAACGCGATCTCTTGATGCCGCCACTCTTCGATGGAGCCGAACGACAGGATTTCCTTCCCGATGCCATAAGCGGTCAGGCATTGCGCAAGACATTGTCGGTCAAGCACTCGCTCATCCACCAGAGCCAGGCAGGATTCGGCTAAGCCGTGTCTATGAAGATGTATTCCATTCCCGGTCTTCCGCGATACGAATTCCAGCGCACCGGGTGATTTGGTGTCCAATTGAATTGTCGCAACCATGAAGTTACTCCCCAACATTACCCACGTTTAGAGACCAGCACGAGAGGGACTTCGGAAAACTACCTTTCCCGCGAGCGATGTTCCGCTCGCGCCACCTTCATTATAAGTGTGAGATTGTCAGGCCCCCGCCACGGTCACAGCACTATTGCGTAGACGAGGTTATCGGCCAAAAGATATGCCTTCACTAATTTAGGTTAACAAAATCTAAAAAAAAAATTTGGCTACTTCATTTGGTCTCGGAGGAGCCGAGTCGAGCGGAAACGGGACCCTCGCGTTGTTTTCCAACTGCAAATATCGCTCTCCATAAGGATAACCGGCTTTCACGGAGGCGGTATGGCTTTGAGGCGCGTCGCACCGCCTTGCGTCGTGCGCCAATGTGGCGTCAACCATAGATATAGCTGTCATCGAACTCGGCAAATTTCGTTACGCCCAGTCGATCGAGCAGGCGAACATGACCTTGGCGGAACTCCAGGAACCTGCGTTCCCGCAATTCCCGCAGCATCCGATTGACATGGATCGGCGTCAGGCCGAGCGCGTCCGCGAGGTCGTACTGGGTGAGAGGGCATGCATAGCCAGTGCGGGTGACAGCACCGACACGCTCCAAGCGCGTTCTCAGCTCGAGCAATAAGTGCGCTGTACGCGCCAAGGCGCTGCGTCGGCCTATGTTGGTGAGGTGTTGGGCAACAAGCGCTCTCTGGCGCGCGATAGTTTCGAGAAAAAGAGAAGCTATGTGGGACGACTTCGCTGCACCAAGTGTCTTGGTGGAGGCTTCCAATACCGCAAGGTCGGTTTGAGCCACAAATGTCTCAAAAGCAGTACCGGTGTACATCTGTGGCATGACGACATCGCCTTTCAGGGCGAAATCCAAAATCTGTCGCTGGCCACCGGCAAGATCATGGGAAATGCACCCCCAGCCCGACTCGATAAAGAAGACCCGATCGTCGCCCTCCCCCTGATTGACGATGGCGGTCTCCGCCTCGTATCGCTTCGGCACGAAACCTAGCGCCTTAATATACGCCTTATCGTGGCTTTTGACTCCGACCGACGTCGGATCGTTTTCATATCCATTCGAAAAAGGGCGTGAAGCGTACGTCATTCGAACCCCGCCAATCCTCCCCTAGATACCTCCCTAGGCGAAAATGTACTTCAGCTTTGACGCGCTGAGTACCCTGCTCAGGCTACAACCATCGGATGATATTGCACTGCACTCTCGCAAGAAAGCAAGGATCCTGCCCGATCAAGCCCGAAATAGGATCCGAATTGACCGTAAAGTTCGACCGATTTTCTGCACCGCCCCTTCCGCGTCGCGACGTCTCCGGCGGTCGCCAGCGCTCGGTGACATCTGCCACTCGCCGTCAACTTTCGAACACGCGCTCATGGCATTCGGCGTGACTGATCCGCCGGAATCAGACCGAGGCGAGCATCGCTGCTTTGACTTGAGGTCGCGCCGACATTGCCGACTGGATCCGCCGCTCGTTCAGTCGGCCACACCAGGCCACTTCTTTGGGTACCCATTGATTTCATTCGGATATAACACTTCGGATGGCTCCTGGTAAGGAGCACCGATTCACGCGTCAAGTGCAGTGCTACAAGCGCAACCGCTGTAGGTGAACTGCCTCACAGGACCAGTAACTCGCCACGAGGCCGGCACGAGATTTTCTTTTTCCCAGGCAACGTTCAAAGGACGGGAGCGCGGGCTTATCCGGAACGACCACTACGGCCCAACTAGTACCCTTCGCCGCAGTTCTGGACGGGCCGATTGATGCCCCACCCTCGGCCCAAACAATTCCGGTTTCAGCCGCTGCACAGTGGCAAGATACCCCATTCGCGGTAGCTATGGTTCCCCGATTACTTCGCAAATGCGAAGAGACCGCCCGCCACATACCCGCAAAAGGACATCTGGAAAGCCGATGGCACCAACCGAAGCCGTTCCAACGGCCGCATCGGCTTTTGCGCATCATGGACCACCACCTAGGGCGAGCGGCGCTTCAACTGTCTTGCCACGGTCCATAGTGTGAATGTTCCACACCCGGTGATGGCTTCGGGTTGCGGGATTGGTCCGCACTTGGCGGACTGAGGCACGCCACGCTGAAATTGTCGCCTGGTTCAGGCAGGCCTGGTTGTAGATGTAGGATGCGCGTCTCATCGGTTGCGTTCCCACGGCGCCCTTTCCGATGCAGCGCGGTCCCAAACCATGCGGCTGCCACGCTTACAGCGCCGTGATCCCAGCCGCCTAAAGGCGTGGGGTTTCCTGGTCCCCCATCGGCGACTCTAAACCGCCATCGTGATCGCGTCTGGCGGCGGGTTTAGCGCCCCCTCCTCTGATGGCGCTTTGAATCCTCTTTTCCAACCACATAACAGCCATACTCAAACCCAAAACGAACAGCATGGAGAGCACAAAGACGATGGGCGCCGGAAAATCCAAGGTAAATAGCCACCAGACCGCAACCATACCGACGGAATAGTGATTCAAATAGATTGGGTAGCTCATTCCTCCGATATATTTTATTATCTTCTGATGATTAGAAAGTTTATATTTAATAAAATTACCGTGCTTTATTCCTTTTGCCATTGCATACATGCATGCCAACCAAATTACCACGGCAGAGATCTTATACGCATAGTCGCGCTCAACCGAAATGAAAATCTCCGCAGTGCTCATACTGCCGAAAAGCAACAACAATACCGCCTTCCACGCATGGCGCTCCATTTTACGATGATCATCACCACCGTTCTTGACAAGAAAGAAGACCATACCCGCAGCGAAGAAAACGCCGTGCTGCAGCAGAAGCAGTTTGAAGGGGAACCGTGAAAGCGCTGAAATCGCCTCCTCCGACCGCGTGGACGGTGGCAGCAAATGTAGCCCCGAGACAATGAGAATATATACCGAGCTAGAAAACCCTATTATTTTAGCAATATCGTAGAGTGATAGACGAAATCTCGACAAAATTGATGCGGCTACCAATATATAAAATACGGCCTCGACGACGAGAGACCATACTACCCCGTCGATATAGGGACCTTTAGGGGACAATATTAAAGATCTACAAAAATCCATCAGAAGATCGGACAAATCCTCGCCATAAAAAGCTCGTGCGGCCAAGCTGACGAGCGCAGACAGCCACAAGGCTGGCAATATGCGCGTAGCGCGAACGCGTGCGAAACGCAGTGCTTGCGACGCCCCCCCTTCGCCTGAGGCGCTCATGGCGATGACAAACCCGGAAATTACGAAAAAAATCTCGACCCCTACAGCTCCCAAACCGGCAAACGCCGACAGGAAACCGAAGGCGACATCGCTTCCCTCGGCGACTGACGCGCTGTTCCAGGCGTATGTCGCGAAATGGTTCAGCAGCACCAAAATCGCTGCAAAAATGCGTAAGAAATCTATGATGAGGTAGTGGACACTGCGTTCCAATGTTTCCGGACCTTGCCAACGGCCAAGGCGGAATATTACCGTGAATCCATCTTCGCACATGCTAGTACATTCGGATATAGGCCAAATGGATTACCCGTCTGATATGGTATTTTTCCTGCTGAAGATACTCCGACCTGTTACACCTTACCTTCTCTGTACGAGGTTTTAGAACAGATTGATCACTCGACCCCTTAGTAAGTGGAGTAGCATTGCGTTCCAATCATTGCTAATGATGGAGAATGCTTCGTGCCGCCTTCAAAATAACCGCATGGGTCTTGCTCATCGCCATCATGGCCGCGACGATTGTGCCGATTGGAATGCGCCCCCATTCAGGCCTTGGCCCAGAGCCAGAACGGGTCGCCGCATTCCTTGTCGTCGGTCTGTTGTTCGGTCTCGCCTACGACCGCAACTGGATGCTGGCGCTTAGCGTGGTGATCGTGGCTGGACTCGGCATCGAAGCACTGCAGATGCTTAGCCCAAGTCGCCACCCTACCCTTGAGGACGCTGTGATCAAAGCGATCGCCGGCAGCGTCGGGGTTTCGGCCGGCTGCGTCATCACAAAGAAGGGCTGGTTAGGACGGTAGACCGCTCGTTTTGAACCGGCGCCTTGCAGCCAAAAGTGTACCTGCCGTACGCCTAATTGATGTCGTCCCTCTAATTGATCCCATGCTAATGTTGCGGCCGGCTTGGGAGGTTCCAATCGACCTCATTGCGAATGTATTCGCCGGCGCATGGGCTGCCGGTGTGCTTGCCGCCATCTGGTATGTCTGGATCCGGCCCTCGCCGCCTGTTACCGAAAGCGAGCAAGACCGCGATTTGCGGGAATGGCTGGATGGGCAATTGTAGAGGTCGTTCTGGCGACTGGTCGATATGGGCAAGGCACATCCACAATGTGGCTCGCAGGAGAATATGCCGAGATCGGGACAGCCGTACCCGAGATCGGCCAACCCGAACAGGGTATCGCCGTCTCCGTCCAGTTCGGGCGCGAGCCATGTGCAGGCTCCCGACAGATCGAGGGTGGAGCTCCTCGTAGATCCTGATTTATCAGCCGGTCATGGCGACCCGTAGCGTAGTTTCGGATACTGCCGGATAGGCAAAAATCATTCCCACTCAATCATCAACAGGGATGCTAAATACATGATTCTTCGTGTAAATTTCGTCAACTTCTTCTCAATATACCGTCAAAAATACCGTCTGATTCCTACGCTGTTGAAAAGGCTACCACAAATGTAGCCGCTCTTGCGGCATGCACACTTTTGACTGCATCATCTATTGCGAATGTTTCGAGTAGCCCAGCCGGCTCAGTCGCAAGATGTTATGAATCGGACGCGACGGCCATAATCCGCACGACGGCTCCGAACTCAGCGGGTACGCTCCGTCGGTGCGGCTTCGTTGCAGAGCCCGGGTTTGGCGAACAACGGTTCCGCGTCGTGACGCGCCCCTTACAAAGGCGGATGGTGGGACACTCAGCAGAAACCAACACCATCGTGGCCGGAGAGACATTTCTTGTAGAAGATCACGGTATATCCGTGCAACGTCCCTTCCCCGCGGCTAATATAGCCAGCCGTCTCATAGAGTTTTTGAGCCCCTACTTGGATTGTGGTCGTCTCGAGCACTATGTATTTGAATCCGAGAGCAACGGCTCGCGATTCCAATTTGCTAAGAATTCTCCTTCCAAGCCCTCGTCGTTGAAAGGCGGGATCGACCCGCAACCGTTTGAGCCCTGCGATTTCTTCGTCGACAGGCTGCAATCCGCCCATAGCTGCGAGCTGGATACCAATATGCCCAACCACGAAGTCTCCGCCAGACTCGATATATACTTCTCCGACATTACGCAAATCATCCTCCCACACCCCTTCCGGACCATACACACCAACAGCCTCGGATGCACTCCTATGCAGGTGCCATACATTATCGACATCCCCACGTTCAAACCTACGAAAGACCACGTCGTCTTGAGACATCGACCATCACCTATTGAACGCCGGCGGGGCTGGAGCCGCGCCAGTTTTCACGCAGACAATTGCGCCAGTTAGCTTTGATCCGCCGCCGTTAGCAGCCGTTGTGAAAGCACAGCGGCCATGCTTTCCGACGCCTCAACTCCAGCGATGGGGCGACCTGGTTCAATCGTATGTTTAAAAGCCGTCTTCCGATGCATCCGGGTGAACCGATCCAGCGCATCGACACAGGATGCGTACAGCTCTCGGATTTCAGTGCCTTTCCGCTCCACGACGGGCGAGACGGTTGCAATTTTAGGAAAGGCTGCTTTGCCTTCAAGCCAGCCTGGCCGGACCCCCGCGCGCCTCTTGTCTGATGACAACCAGCCAAAGACCGCACCAATGCATCCTCTGGGATAGTATTCGGACAGCCGATAAACATCCCGATAGAATTGCGGTTTTTGGCGGAAGATTTCTTCACCGACGAGTAGTACAGAGACCGCGACAACGCTGGCCGAGAACCGGCCACTTGGAGCCAGCCTATTCTTGTAAGGGTTTTTTCCGTAGAACTCGCGAAATTCGCCAAATAGACCAGGCGACATATAATCATGAAAGCGCGTCAGAATGTAATTCGCCGACTCCAGGCGCTCTAGGCACAGCGTAAGACACTGGCGCGCATCCGCCCCGACCTCGTCACGCAACGCAAGCAGGGTGTCGATTGCAAACTGCAAGTCTCTCTCAATGAGTTGGTGACCCAGGCAAAAATCTCGCTCCTCGACGCCAGCTGAGTCGAGACAATATACGCGCGGATCGCTCTCTACTGGATTGGTAAGGATCATATCTTCATAGGAAAGAACATCTACGCTAGGCTGCCGCTGGCAACTTAAGTCTGCAATACGCCTCAGACGCTCCCCTACCGCTAACTCGGCATCGTCATGGTTAAGTCCCGCAAATGCAGACATCTGGTAAGCAATATTGACGAGATATTGGATGTCTGTCTTGGCGACTCCAAACTCCGACTGGGTCAGATTCAGCAGGTGCGCCTCGTAGTCCTCTCCCGCTAGCATCCTGCTAATGCTACGCCCAAGCGCCTTGACCGCTTCAGCTCGCTGTTCACTATTTTTGATCTCCGCGATACGGTGCGGGAGTTGGTCGGCGACAAAATCGCTAACAATGCCAAGCGGGCGTATTCGCAGGCGGCGATTGATGTTGTCAGCTCGGTGAGAGAAAATCCCCCGCACGGCCCGCTGATCTGGCAAGGCCGCGGAATAACTCGGCACGTTCATTTCTTAAGGGCTCCTTTGGGTCTTTCCTGGGAACTCAAGGCTGCGTGGCGGAGTTCGACGAGCGGCCCCGCTCGGTGATTTCCAGACGCGGACAAAGGTGAATGGACTTAACGGTGCAGGTCTGTGGCATCGATTGATCGAATCGAGGTCATTTGAACTCCGGCGTAAGGACTGCGAGACCCCGTGGTCGTGCGGGTCCTTTGCGGCGACCATGCAACCGGCATGCCAACAGAGGTTTTTGCGGGGCTGCTCTTGGAAGACGGGAAAACATGGCACGACTGCCCCGCCGACAGAATACTCGCGGCCTCAGCGTTGGTTTTCGAACAACCCCGTCTATAACCGCACACGGCTGAACTGTAAGACAGTTTTCGAGCACGTGAAAATAGATGCCTCGTGCGTCCTACAGATCACCCCTAAGTAGTTACTAGAAGCGGTGGGGCAGGCCGAGACCTCTCACGACAAAGGCACTCTGTTAGCCTAGGCGCCTGCCGAACGCGTGGGCGACGTTGGCATCAACCGGCGGGCTGATGCGTCGAGGGCAACAAGCGCGCCTGCCGCAACGCTGCCAGATCAGCCGAGCCGGTGCAGAAGCAAGCGACGGCCAACTGGCGGATGACGATCTCGAAATGCGCGACAACCGCCTCGGTGGACACCGTCGCCGCCCGCAGCACGCCGGCCGCCTGCCCGGCGATGTCCGCGCCCAAGCGGATGGCCTTGGCCACGTCGACGCCGTCGCGGATCCCGCCCGACGCGATCAGCTTCACCGCTGGCAGCGCCCGACGTACCACCTGCACGCTGGCCGGGGTCGGAATCCCCCAATTGGCGAACGCCATCGCCACTGCACGATCGGCGGCATCGCGGGCGCGCTCGCCCTCCACCGCGGCCCAACTGGTGCCGCCGACGCCGGCGACATCGATCACCGCCACGCCCGCCTCGACGAGCGCAGAAGCCACCGACGCGGACAGGCCGGACCCCACTTCCTTGGCCACGACGGGCACGCCCACGCTGCGCGCGACGCGAGCGATCTGCGCCAAGACTCCGCGCCAGTCGCGGTCGCCCTCCGGCTGTACCGCTTCCTGCAGCGGATTGAGATGGACTATAAGTCCATCGGCCTCCAGCGCATCCACCGCCCGGCGCGCCAGGTCCAGCCCGTCGGCCTCGCGCAGTTGCGCGGCGCCGATATTGGCCAGCAAGGGGATGTCTGGGGCCAGGCGGCGCAACTTGCGCGTCAGCCCCTGAGAGTTGCGGGATTGCAGGCTCACGCGCTGCGAACCGACGCACATGGCGATCCCCAAGGCTTGCGCTGCCTCGCTCAGATGCCGGTTGATCGTCTCGGCGCGCGGCATGCCGCCGGTCATGGAGCTGATCAGCAGCGGCGCGCGCATGGTCTTGCCCAGGAGCGAGGCACGCAGGTCGATCTGCGTCAGGTCCAACTCGGGCAATGCGCAGTGTGCGAAACGGATGTCCTCCCACCCGGCGGCGACCGTGGCCGGCGCCAGTCGCGGATCCAGTAGGATGTCAAGATGATCGTCCTTGCGTTGGCTCAGGGCGGTGTCGTTCATGCTCGCTCCATCAGTCGCATCAGGCGACGGCGTTGCGGCGGATCGGACCGATGGCAGCGCGCGCACGGCCCCGCCTCCCGCGCGTTCAGGACGGCCCATGCTGGCCTGCGTCGCTGCTATAGCGGTTAGGCGAGGTCTGGTAGTACTGCGCGCGGATAGCCGCCATGGCCTCGATCAACGGTTCCCATGGCACGGGTAAGCGTGCTTCCGCCATCACCCGGTGCAGCATGCGCGTATGGCCGGCCAGCTCGTCGTTGAGGAACTCCAACGCGGGCATAGCCGGATAGCGCTGCAGTAGCAGGATCGCCGCGTTGTCGGCGTCGCCAGCCGACCTGTCCTTGTCGCGTCCATGCAAATCGTTCTGCAGGCGCCCTATCGCGGAGATGAGCCGCAGGACCTGGCGAAACGCCGGGCGAGAGCGCATGGTCGCCATGTCCAGCCCCCACAACAGCGACAGGCAACACAACACGTTGCTGTAGGCGATCGAATCGATGCCGTTTTGCAGATACTCGGCGTAGGACCAGCGTTCCGCCCCCGCCGCCTGCGCGTCTCCCCCGCGCAGCGCCGCGCAGTAGCACCGAGTATCGTCGAGAAGCTGAGTATAGTCGCGACGGTCATAGGCGAGCGCGGCCAGCGAAGCGCGCAGCACAGCACAGCCCTCGAATCCGGGGAGCGCGCACGGCACGCCCTGCCCCAGCGCCTGCTCTACCGCGGCGAGTTGCTCCGGCGCGATCAGGCCAAGGTCGTTGCAATCGTCGAGCCAAAACAGCAGCGCCAGTTCGCGATAGAACGCCACGATCAGCGTTTCGTCCTGCGGATCGCGGCCGGTGCGGGCGCTGGTGTCGCGCAGGCTCGGGTGGATTCGCTGCAGGATGTACTGGCCGCCCCTGACCGCTTCCAGGGCATGCTCGTCGGCGAATCCGATCAGGGAACGCCCCCACTCCAGCACCTGGGGCAGCGCGCGTTCGGGCTGGATCATGGCGCCACTCCTCGTCCCTCGGCTAGAACGCGCCGCCCCCAACGAAGCGCCAGCCATAACCCGGCGAGTTCGGCCACGCGCACGACCCGGGTGGGGCAATACAGTTCCTTGCCGATCCACAGCGGCGTCTGCGGCAACACATGCGCCGCATAGCGGGCGAGCATCCACTCCAGCGCTCGCGCCACCGCCTGCGCGATGCGCCGACGCCCTGTCGGCCCTTCGCTCCCGTCCATCACGTGCAACGCGAACAGCGCATAGGCAGTTTCCTCAAACGTGGACGCGTGACCGGCGCCCCAGCCGCCGTCGTGGCGCTGCGCCTGCAGCAGCGCCGCCAGCGCGCGCTCGTCGCGCCACCGGGCCCTGCCTTGCGCCAGCGCAGCGACCGCATGCGCGGTGGGATACAGCCACGAAACGTGCCATTTTTCGTTGTCCCATAGACCGTGCGGATTGCGATTGGCCTCGACGTAGGCGGTGGTGCCGGCGGCGGGCTTTCCCAACATGCGCAACGCATGCAGGGCGTGGATGTTGGTCGACACCGATGCGTTGCGCTCGCCGGGGAAGGTGACGAATAGCTCGCCGATTTCGAAATGGTGCAATGCGTCGACCGACACGTCCCGGCCTCCAAGGCGCAGGACGCACAACGCAACGGCGGTGTCGTCCGCATCGGCCGCGAAGTGCAAGGCCGGACCCAGACCGCGTACGCCCAGGCGGGCGTCGAGCTGCAGGACGATCACGCGCACCGCCTCGGCGAGCGCGGGATGCGCGAACAGCCCGGCCAGATGCAGGGAGTACAGCGACCAGCATGGCTCGAATACATTGATCGGCCAGACGTTGGGAACGACACCTTCGATGCCGCTGCACGTCGCCCGCGATGCAGCCTGCAGATACGCGTCGGCGCGCCCGACCCTCGGCGTGCTCCCCTGTGTCGCGGCGTGCGCACGCCACGCGGCGGTGGCCGCCGGACTGATGCCGATGCTGCCGTCGTCATCCGGGCATGCGGCGGTCGACGAGGTGCCCCAGGCTTCCCAGGAGTGCAGCAACGGATGGCCGCTCGGCAACGTCGCCACCGCACCTAGCTTGACCAGGCGCGCTTGCCGCAACGGCAACAGCGCTGGGTGGCGCGGAAACGCCACGCCGCCCAGCAAGGATACGGCCTCGCTGCACAACTGCGGAAGAATCAGCTCCGCGCCGATCGGCGCGTCTTCCGGCACCGCATGCGCATAAGGATCGGGCTGGCGCTCGAGGAACCGAGTTGCAGTCTGGACTGCATCGGCAGCCCCGGGAAGAGGATCGGCACGCTGCAATGCCAGCAACGCCGCCCAGGTGGGCGCATGGCGGAACAGCGGGAAGTCCGTGCTTCCCCATCCGCCATCGGCTTGTTGCTGCGCGATGAGCCACGCGTAGGCATCCTGCCGACCGGTGACGTTGCCGTGGAACTGCAGAACTCGCGCTGTGTCGTAGACGGACGGACCGACGCTGCCGCCGTCGCTCATCTCGCTCAGCAGATGGCGCAGTTCGGAAAGAATCTGTTCGGACAGCGCGTTCACGCGGGATGTTCCTTCTGCAGGCAGTTGACGAGAATCAGGATCGGGCAGACGCCGCGCACCTCGTCGCAGCCGTCGCGGCCCGGCGCATGTGCAGCCCCGGACGGCAGCCCTGCTCCGGCGCGGGGACGCGCGCCAATGCCGGCGCCGGTCCGCCGAATAGGCTTGCGCGCAGCGCGCCGTGCGCCGCGGCCGCGCTGGGCAACCGCTGACCATTGCCGCGGACTCGGACACGGCGCAGCATGCACCGCTGCCGCCGGCCGATCGCTGCGGCACAGGGGCGACTCCATGCGGACGGGCGAGCTCATGCGTCGGGCGTGTGCCTGAAGAGATACGCTTTGGCCCGCTGCAGCATCTGCCCCAACCGTTCCGCACGCGGTCCCAACGGGGCGATGGCCTCCCCGGCGTCGCGCAATAGATCCAGCGCGAACTGGCGCGCTGCCTGCAGCCCCATGATCGAGGCACAGGTCGGCTTCTGCGCTGCCGCGTCCTTGCCGGGGGTCTTGCCCAGCGTCGCGGTATCCGCTGTCGCGTCGAGAACGTCGTCGACCACCTGCAACGCCAGGCCGAAACAGGCGCTGTAGCGATCGAGCGCACAGTACAGCGCAGCGTGCGCGGCATCCTCCGCGATGGCGCATAGCGCGCCCATGCGTACGGACGCGCGCACTAGCGCTCCGCTCTTCATCCGGTGCATCGCCACGATCCTGTCCAGCTCGACGTCCTTTCCGACCAGCGACAGATCCATGGCTTGACCGCCTGCGGCACCTTCGGCGGACACCGCCTGCGCCAGTTCACGCACAAGCGCGATACGATTGTCGCCCGGCGCATCCAACCTCGCCAGGGCCAGAAAGGAGTGCGCCTGCAGCGCATCGCCAACCAGGATCGCAGTGGCTTCGCCGAACTTAACGTGCACGGTCGGAAGGCCGCGGCGAAGCACGTCGTCATCCATCGAGGGCAGGTCGTCGTGGACCAGGCTACAGGCGTGCATCATCTCGATGGCTGCGCCGACGTCGTGGAGCATGTGCGCCGGCGTGTCGGCCAGTGCGCCGGCAGCCAGACAAAGCAAGGCGCGGGTGCGCTTCCCACCGTGCAAGGTGGCATAGCGCATGGCCGCCATCAACTCGGTCTCACCGTCATTTTCGGCGCAGAGGAGACGCGCCAGCGCCTGTTCGACCCGCTTTGCGCCGTCCTGCATCCAGATCTCCGGCAGCAGCCTGCCGGATGCGCCGCGCGCCTGAGCGCCCATTTCCCCGGGCGCGGAAACGCCAGTTCGGTCGTTGTGTAGCGTGGAACCGGTCTGCATGTTGTTCATAGTCCTTGTACCTGACACGGCCACTGCGAGCTCCGAACCGCTGCGGTATTACCGGTGTCGCACTGAGTGCAGCGCGCCTTTCCGGCGCCGCTGCCCGCCAGACGGGGCATGCGATGCCAGCTCATGAGAATCCGATGCGGACTGCCATGGACGGATGTGCGGTCGGGTAATAGCGTCGGCCTTTTTCGACACCGCTCAGCAACCGCGGCCTCACCCCGGCCCCGTGCATGGTCAGCGCCAAGGCGATGCAGAACTGCACCATTTCCAGCCATACCAAGTGGTAGCCGATGCAGACGTGTGGGCCGGTACCGAACTGCAGCATGTCCACCGGCCGGATCGGCTCTGTGCGTTGAAGCCACCGCGCCAGTTGGAACTGATCAGGCGACTCGTGCAGCAGCGCCGAGGTCGAGAAATGCAGCAGCGGGATGCACAGATGGGTGCCCGCCGGAATGCGTCGTTGGCCGAGTTGCAATTCCTGCAGCGCGCGACGCGGCAGGAGCGTGGTCGCCGGATGCATGCGCAGCGTCTCGCGGAACAGCGCCTCGGCGACCGGACACTGCGCCAGGTCCGCGTGCCGGGTCGGTACCGCGCCCACGCGTAGCGCCTCCTCGACCACGGCGTCCCACAGCACAGGCTGCCGAGCCAACTCGATCACCATCCAGGCCATCGTCGAGGCGGTGGTGTCGTGACCGGCAAGCAGCAGCAAGCGGATGTTGGCAACCAGTACGTCATCGGAGAGCACATCGTCACTGCGATCGAAGGCGCTCACCATGTCGTTGATCAACCCGGTGCGCGCGGCATGCGCGCGCGCGTCGCGGACGAACTGGCGCAACTGCGCATCGATCCAGTCGCGGGCGGCGCGGCCGCGCCGCAAGGGCAGTCCGGGAAGGTCGATCGGGGGCGCGACGATCAACTGCAGCAGTTGCCGGTACTTTCGATGCCAGCCCGGCAGATCCTGCGCGGGGATTCCCATGAGGCTGAAGATGAGCTTGAGCATCAGGTCGCCGGTTTCGCGCAGGATGGTTACGTCGCCGCGGTCGCGCCACGCCTGCACCCGCGCTCGGATGACGGGCGCGAACAGGTTGCCGATGCCGGCCTGGGTCAGCCCCTTGGGCAGGAACGCCGCCTTGATCGCATCGCGCGCCTGGCGGTGCGGGCCGCCGTCCTGGGCTACTAACGTTCCGCCAAGCAATTCGGGCGCGATCTCTTCGATCAGCGCCGAGGACACGTCCTTGTGCCGGAGCAGTGCGAACGCATCCGGATCCACGCAGGTCATCAGGTGTCCGGCGGGGCCGAAATCCAGCCAGAAGTGGCTGCCCAGCGTCCGTTCCCCGCGCCGCAGCAGGCGCGGCAGGTCGCAGACGATGGCGGGAAGATGCCCGACCAAGGGGAAAGCGCCGGGCATGATTGGAATGTCGTGCCGCAGCCGGTGCCGACGGTCCAGTGGGTTGAGCAGCATGTCCATCAGCAGCGCGGCGCCGCGGCCGCTTCGGGGATGCCGCCGGCAGGCCGCGCTGGGGGGCTGTTGCCACCGTCGGCGAACGTCGGCACATGCGCCAGCATGCCGCCGTCGACGCACATGACCTGGCCGGTAATGAACGCAGCATCTTCGGAGAGCAGGAACGCCACCAGCGCGGCCACGTCCTCGGGGCGGCCGACGCGCGGCAGGAGCTGGTGCCGGCGCAGATGCCGTTGCATGCACTCGTCCAGCTTGGCGAGGAGACGCTCGGACATGATGAGACCCGGCGCAACAGCGTTGCAGCGAATCTGCGCATGACCGTACTGGGTGGCGAGCGAGGCCGACAACATGTTCATCGCTGCCTTCGACGCGGCGTAGGACGTCTGCGCGGTGTCACCGCTGAGCCCCTGGCACGACGACATGTTGATGATCGCGCCACCGCCGCGGGCGATCATCCGTGGGATGGCCTGTCGGCAGCAGAGCAGCGTGCCGCGCAGATTGGTCGCCATAGTCTCATCCCAGACCGCCAGGTCCAGGTCGAGGATCGCGCAGTCGCGTGGGGTCAGATGCATAGCGCTGGCATTGTTCACCAGCAGGTCGACCCCACCGAAGTGCCGCTCGGCCGTCTCGAATAGCGCTGCCACCGCCTCCGCATCGGCGATGTCCGCGGCCAGGGCCAGCGCGTGGCTCGCTTCGGCCGCGATCTGCGCGGCGCAGGCGATGACCGCCGGGCCATCAATGTCGGCCGCCACCACTCTGCCGCCCTCTCGTGCGATGGCGAGGGCGCATGCCTTGCCGATGCCGGCGCCGGCGCCGGTCACCACGGCCACCTTGCCTTCAAACCGTCCCACCGTGTCCTCCTGAGTTGCCTTGGTCTTTCGCGGCGTGCCGCTCAGCCTCCGCCGGAGAAGGCGCAGGGTCGGCGCCGGCGCGCTCGTCATCGCTAGCGTCGCTTTCGATGACCCGAATGGCGGCGACCGGGCACTGGCTGGCCGCGAGCCGCACGGCGGCGTGCAGCGCCTGCGGGACCGTCGCCACGCATAATTCGGCCACTCCGTCCGGTTCGCGCTGACGAAAGGTGCCCGGCAGCGTCAGCGCGCACTGCCCGGTGGTTCCGCACAGATCCTGGTCGACCACGACGCGCATCTCAGCCCCCCTGCGCATGGAGCCGCACCGGCAGCGCGCGGAACGTCCTGAGGAACGCGGAGGGCTCCCGGGTCGGCTGCTCGGCCAATGCCAGCGTGGGAAAGCGCGCCTGGATCCGCGGCAGGCTCTCGGCCAACTGCACTCGGGCCAATTGCGCACCGAGGCAGAAGTGGATGCCGTGGCCGAAGCTCAGCATTATCTTCCCGTCGCTCGACATGCCAGGGCTGGTGCCGTAGAACCGCGCGGGATCGAAGCGGTCGGGGTCGGCGAAGGCGTCCGGGTCGCGATTGCCGGCCGCGATCAGCACGCGCACGTCCGCGTTCTTCGGGATTACCACGCCGCCCAGTTCGATGTCGCGCTGGGCGATACGCGGAATGGAGCTGAACATGGCGGGCGCGTCGCAGCGCAGGACCTCTTCGACGAATGCCTTCACTCCCACGGCGTCCCCCTGAAGCCAGTGCCGCTGTTCGGGAAACGCCAGCATCGCCAGGACCCCATGGTCGATGCTCGCAGCAGTGGTGGCGAAACCGCCCAGCAGCATGCCCCACAGCATGCTGATCAGCTCCGCATCCGACAGCGTGTCCGAATCGTCGTCGTGTGCGCCGACCAGCATCGACACGATGTCGTGGCGGGGATCGGTGCGTTTGCACTGTATGAGGTCGCCGAAGTAGGCCTGCACCCTGGCGCTGGCCGCGTCGGCCGTGGCGAGCTGGGGATCGCTGGCTTGCGGGCTCAGGCCTTCCAGAATGGCGCCGATGCCGGAGGCGAGCCCGAACATGTCGTCCTGGGGCATGCCGAACAGTTCGGCGAAGACCAGCATGGGCAAGGCCAGCGCGAATTCCCGATGCAGGTCCACCGCCTCCCCCCGCTCCAGCGCGGGCGCCATGCAGTCCAGGCGCTCTGCGACGATGCGCGCGATGCTCGGCCGCAGGTTGTCGATCTCGCGCATAGTGAAATCGCGCGAGATCAGCCGGCGCAGACGCGTATGCGTCGGTGGTTCCTTCATCGCTAGCGTGGACGCCAGCAGACTGAGCGACAGGCTGGTCGCCGCACGCGGGAAATAGCGCGCCAGTTCGCCCGGCGCTGGTCCCCGAAACGCATCGCCCGTGGCCTTGAGCACCCAATATATATCGACGTGACGGCTCAACAGAAAGAGGCCCGACGCCGCGCGATGCACCGGATCGTGCTCGCGCAACCACCGCATGAACGGATAGGGGTCGTGGATACAGGCTGGCGACGCCAGTTCGGCGAAGGCATCCCGGCATGCTGCCGTGGTTTCTTGCACGTCCATCTTGATTACCTGTTGGCTTGCTGATCTGACCGGCGCGTTCTAGGCGCGCCGGCAAATTGCAGAGAAGATCGCGATTTCGGGCGGCGTGCGCGCATCACCAGATCACCGGGAACTCCTCGAACCCGCCAGTGATGATCTCCTTGCGCAACTTCAGCGCTTCGGGCGCCACGGCCAGGCGCAGCCCGGGAAAGCGCCGAAAGATCGAACCGACCACCACCTTGAGTTCCAGCCTGGCCAGCGCCATGCCAATGCAGTAGTGCGGCCCGTGGGAGAACGCCAGGTGCGGGTTTTCGTCGCGTCCGATATCGAAGATTTCCGGGTCATCGAAATGGCGCGGATCGAACGACGTCGCCGGCAGGCCGACGAGCACCTTGCTCTCCGCGGGAATATGCTCGCCGGCGATAGTCACATCGGTCCTCGGATAGCGCATGACGCCGTCCCAGCCCGCGCCCGGCGGGTACATGCGCAGGATTTCCTCCACCGCTTTGTCCACCAGGGATGGATCGCCGACCAGGCGTTCGCGCTGTTGCGGATGGCGGAGCATGGCCAGCAGGCCGAATTCGATCTGCGCAACGGTGCTCTCGTGCCCCGCCACCAGCATGCCCGCAGCCAGGCCGATCGCCTCTTCCTCGGACGCCTTGCCCTGGTCGACCGCCGCGAGCAGATCCGTCAGCAGGTTGTCGCCCGGATCCTGGCGCTTGTCCGACATCTTGCCGCGAATGTAGGCGCGCAGTTCTTCCCAAGCCAAGCGAGACGCGCTGCGCGGACCGCTTTCATGCTGATGCGTCATCACCTCGTCGGACAGTCCGGCGAAAAAAGCGTGATCCTCATAGGGCACGCCAACCAGCGCGCTGATGACCATGGCCGGAAGCGGAAAGGAGAGGTGGCGCTTCAGGTCGGCGGGCTGGGGCTGGGCGGCCAGCGTCTCGAACAACTGCGCGGCGATCGCCTCGACCTGCTGCGCGAGCAGTTTCACCCTGCGGTTGCTGAAGGCCGGCGCCACGATCGTGCGTAACCGGTCGTGCTCGCCCCCCTCGTGCGAGACCAGCCACCCCGGCGAACCGAGAATTACTGAATCCGGGGTGAATGCCGCTGGCGGCATTCCCGCGGGGCGGAACGCCGCATCGGACAGCGCCGCCTTGGCCTCGTCGTAGCCTGTCACCCACCAGCCTTCGTGCCCGGACGGGAAGCGCACGCGGTGGATCGGACCGTTGGCGCGTAGCGCCAACATCTCGGGCGAGGGCTCGATGTGATCGACGCGCCACATCGGCAACGTCGGCAGTGGTTTTTGGGACATCGTGGCACTTCAGTCTCTAACCTATGGAAGGGCGAAAGGCGCTGCGGGCAGCCAATTACGCGAGACGGCATGTGGACGTCCGCGGCGTAGCCGACTTATCCTGCGCCTTCGAATTCAGGATACGGCGAGTGTGGTAGGCCGGCCTTTGAGTCGTAGCCGGCCATCGACATTTCGTTCGCAAGGGTCGAAGAGGGCGGCAGCCTGTTTGGCAGCGGCGTTTTCGCCGGGGTTCCCTTTCCATAGAATGCTATCTGATGCGGATTTGACATTTTCGGCGGCTCCGGCTTGCAACGAAGGAGTTTCAAAACTCGTGCCAATTTGGCGACCCAGCAGAGGAAAAAATATTTTATTATTTTCAGTGAGTTAGCCTGAGGCCAGACAGCTCGGCGAAATAGGTCGGTGTCGCGGACCCGACAAAAGGCGACAGAACAGGTCGGAAAGCGCTCACGCCAGACTGGCGACTTCATGAGTTGTCTGTCCCGGAACGATGGCAGGCCGGCTGACCTTTTTGAACCAAGGGCCACCCCTCATGTAGTCATCTGGGGCGAACGAGGCCTGCTCGATGATAACGCCTGCCTCGCGGGACCCATTTCGGATGTCATGCAGATGATCTGCTGAAGGATCGTGTGACTGGCAACGTATCGACGGAGATTCGCTAGCGCGGCCTCTGCTGCAGCGAAGCCGTCGATGAAAACGTGGAATTGGCGAAGGCCATCGTCGAGACGGTCGGCCGAAACTGATCACAGAAGGAGCGACCTGAGCCGTAAGCGTTTGGGTGAACACGTCGCGCCGGCCGTGAGCTGGGCACGGTTGGGCTTACCGCCCAGCTCTCTCACTTACCTACCGCACAGACCGACCGCTTTTGCGCTTGGCCGGCGCGTGCTCATCGGCCCCTACGCTGTCCTGATTATGAATGACTGCCAACTCGTTGCGCTCGTCGACCGGCAGAGGCGGAGCGTTGCGGCTGGTCTCGTTGCCCGGCCAAGCCTTCGAAGAAAAGTGCGATCCCATAACACGATCGTTGCCCGCGGCGAAGGAGCAGGGCAGACGATCAAGTCTGCCGCCTAAAGGGGGCAAGCCCCTACCGCCAATTGGTCAAGATGACCGGGCAAGCCCCCCGGCTATGTCGAGCAGGCGGCAAGGCAGGCGCCAGCGGCGGGTCCAGCCTGCGAACTGGCAGGCCATGGCCGCCCCCAGCCGCTGATTGGAGAGATGTTGCAGAAGGAGCGGACTCTGGCTGAAAAGGTAGTGAGGCCGGCGACAGGCTGGTCAGCTTGTTCGAGTCGCATGCCGAGATCATCGCCAGGGCGAACGCCGCAAGCGGCATGTCAGCAATTAATGGGCGTCGCCGGCGAGCTCATTGACGTGGTTTTTTATATTTCTGATTCGTTTCAACTGCGGCTCAGGTCGACACTCTTCACCTGCCGCTCTTCCACGCCGCAGGAATGCAGGGAAATTCACGTTCCTGCCAGCGAGCATGCGCCAGATACTCAAGCGCGATTGCCTGAGAAAGGTAGACGATCTGAGTTGGCTGGATCGCACGCGGGAGGTCGCCCAGTGCGATTCCTAGGGTTTCGGCATACGCTATGACTGTACGGTAGCCCGTGAGGCCTCGCAGGAACACATGCGAGCGCGGGTCAGGCCACAATTGACCAATCTCGTTAAGCATCGAGCGGCAACCATTTACGGGAGCTAACATTTCACGGACGCGCGACCTCGCTTTGGCAATGTAGTCCGCGCGTGTCTTCAAGTGGAGGCGTTCGTAAGTCCAGCGGTGCGCTTTCCATTTCTGATCGGCGACCATTGCCCGCAGGAGTGAAACCGAGCCGCCTTCCAAGATAAGCAACGGCACGTGCTGATCAAATTGCGCAACATGATCGTGCAACAGGGAGTTCGCCTCTGCGGCATAGATCTCTCCAGCAATAACTGGCCTTTGGGCAAGGTAGATTCTACGGGTGAACCGCAGTTCGGCGTTTGAGGGTCGGCCGCTTCCGACAGCGAGTTCGGGATAGCATTGAATTCGGTCTAGAACGAGCACCGGCGCGCCCGTACGCTGAGCGAGTTCGAGGGACGCGGCGGTTTTGCCGGCCGTCGTCGGTCCAATAATGAGGTGCAGTCGCGGACTCATGACAGCGCAGCAGCAAGACGATGATTCCGGACGTGCGCAAACGCGTATTGTAGCCAAGGAGTAAACTCGGAAGGTTTCTCACTCTGATATCGGGAGAGTGTCGGAGGAGGAAGGCAGGTCCAGTCACTTACCTCAGCCGGGTTGCGCGCCGGGATCCCGTTGCATACAGCCACGCACAAATGATCAATTTCGCGCTCGAGCAGTCCAGGTTCGACGCGCGCCTCATATTGAAACGCGCCGGCTGGCCGCTGTCGGCAATCAAGTCCCATCTCTTCTTCGAGCCGGCGGTGAGCGGCAGTCAAAGTCGCCTCACTTGATCGGGGATGACCGCAGAACATATTATACCAACAACCCGCGAGTGATACTTCACTGCCGCCCGACGCTGCATAGAATTCCAACCGACCTATTGACCAAAAAAATCGACAATGCTTGGTGCAGAAGCCTCTTTTATTTAACAGTTACCTTGTCCTCGTCATCGACGAGCACGACTTTTTCCAGCGGGACTTGGAGGAGCCGCTCCCAGCCGGTATCGCAGCCGTGCCCTAGGGCCTCCTCATCTGTTTGCAGAAGACTGAACCGAATGAACGAGCGATGACTGGCGCTGCAGCTCGGTACAAGGAAAGAACACGGTTAGGCTATATGGTGTCGAGCTTCGCCGCTCGGGGAAGGATTTCAAATCTGGTGCTTTCATCGTTTGAGCATGGCCGAGATGACATGCCGGACAAGGGGAGCATGTTGGGCGAACCGAAGCCCAGCATGGCGTGCAAGCCGTGCCACCGGTTGCTCGCTCGAGTAGAGACC
Organism: Mesorhizobium sp. WSM4823; assembly: GCF_055811195.1. NCBI lineage: Bacteria > Pseudomonadati > Pseudomonadota > Alphaproteobacteria > Hyphomicrobiales > Phyllobacteriaceae > Mesorhizobium > Mesorhizobium sp. WSM4823. The sequence goes on along the minus strand of NZ_JBVVQL010000016.1, from coordinate 44,728 downwards.
GACGAGTATATTCGTAGCATGGTAGAGAGGCGCCGCAGACAGGCGCAGCCACCTTTCGTATCTGTGCAGCATGGCGGGATCGGCAATGTCACGGCCGTGGCGCCTTGCAGTTAAGACTGCATCGGCAAGTTGCTTTTGGCTGCTGAGACCGATGTTGAAGCCATGCGCAGTCACCGGATGCATTCCGATAGCAGCGTCCCCGATGAGTGCCGCGCTCGGAGCCTTGAATTTGTGCGCCCACGTGGTGACCAGCGGATAGGTGTGGCGGTTGCTTGCCAATTCCATCTTCCCGAGACGGCCTCGACACCGGTTCGTCAATTCCAAGAGGAACAAATCGTCGTTGAAGGCAAGCAGTCTGTCTGCCTCGCTTGAGGGCAGAGTGAGCAGCAACGAGGACATCCCCTCCCCGACAGGCAACATCGCTATCGTTTGATGATGATCGAACCATTCGGTTGCCACTTGGTGATGGGCGCCCTCATGTCGCACCCGGCAGATCAGCATCGAGTGGCCAAGCCGATTAATGTCGGCGCCGATGCCGAGCAGATCACGCGTTGGCGACAGGCGCGAATCCGCGGCAACAACAAGCCTGGCGCTCAACTGCATGCCGTCAGAAAGCGTTATCACTGCTCCTTTGTGGCTGGTCGTTGCACGGACAACCGGGTGGCCGCACAGCAGAAGTGGATCATCACGCAGCCGAACGACTTTGAACAACGCATCGCGAATGCGGCAGTTCGGGACCAGGATTCCGAGGGGTTCTCCAGACGCTGTGGGAGCGTCAAAACGCAGTGCGAAAGCGCTCGAACCGTTGAGCACGCGCGCGCCATAAAGCGGCGATTTCTCCGAAGCTGGGATCGTATCCCAAGCGCCGAGCTGGCGAAGGATTCTGATGGAGGCGGAAGTCAGAGCGATTTCGCGGCCATCGAAAGGCGCATTCGCGAGACGGTCGATGGAGTTCTGTTCAACAACTGCCACCTTGAGTTGGCTTTGGGCGAGCGAAGCGGCGAATGAAAGGCCGACCGGCCCGGCTCCCACGACAACAATATCGAAGCTAGGGTTAGGGCTGCACATCACCGTACCGCCATGGGTGGATTGTGCAGGGCAGATGCAGGTTACGCTCGGACCGGTGCTGTGCGCCGCCAACGGGCGGCTGCATCGCCCCAAGGCGCAGGGCAGTAAAACCCGAAGCATACCATCGGTTCAACCGCGGACGCGCATCATTGCACCAGTCATAGTCTCCTCGCAGCCAAGCGTAAGGCCAGCCAGCAAGCGAGTTTCTCACAGTGCCGGCTGTTGATGGGCGAAGCGCCACAATCACGCTGCGCACATGGTCGGCGCGCGTCAGCCCAGACCCGCGGAATGATCTGGCCGCCGCCCGCGCTCCCACATCGCCTAATCTGGCTCTGCTCATTCTTCGCGGCCGTTTTGATCGAAAGCGCGCGCGGCTCCTCGAAGCAGCAGAGCCGACCACTACGGTGAAAAGCCAAAACCGTCGAGACGGTGACACTGGCGACCAAACTCCACTGAGCATTCGTTCTCCCTTGCAGGGCCGATAAACCACGGTAATGAGGAGATAGTCCTGATCTGGATCAGCCAGACGCGTTGGAAGGTAGCGCGGGCTCCGCTAACTGGTGATCGCGATCTCGCACTCGCAACCCCTACGCCGCCAACTCCGCACGTGGACTGGCACGCAATCACTGCCTGAGAGAGGCTTTTCGGGCCTGGGATTTGCAAGCTGCTGAGCATCCGCACCTTGTTCCAGAACATGGACAGCGGCTTCATTCAGCGTTCCAGATCGTCGTCCTGGTCGATGAGGATCCGCTCGGCGGCGCCGTCGAGATCTTGATATTGACCACTCCTCAAGGCCCACACAATGCCAGACAGCCCCAGCGCGCCGAGAAACAAAGCCACCGGAATGAGGTAGACAAGCGTCGTCACGATGGCTGCGCCGATGCATGAATGCCGGAACCAGCAGCTGTCGACGAAACTCTCGTCATCCGGTTCGGTGCAAAGCCTTGCAGCCGCAGCGCATTGCCAATGACAAGCAGTGACGAGGCGGACATGGCGATCGCCGCTATCAAAGGCGTAACGTGTCCGAGGATGGCGATCGGTACCGCGACCGCATTGTAGACGATCGCGATGACGATGTTCTGCCGGATCAAGCGTCCTGCCTGGCGCGAGACGTCCAGCGCCAGTGGGACTGCCAGAAGGCTCTCACGCAGGAAGACGAAGTCGGCGGCATTGCGGCCAATATCGGCGGCGGTGGCCGGAGCGATCGAGACATGCGCCGCGCTCAGCGCCGGCGTGTCGTTGAGGCCGTCGCCAACCATCAGAACCTTGTGTCCGTCTTTCGCCAGGGTCTCGATGCGTTCGACCTTGCCTGACGGCAGCAGGCACGGGACGAAGTCCTCGACACCCAGCATTTTTGCAACTTCACCGCAGGCGCCGGCAGTATCGCCCGACAGCATTTGCATCGACACCCCGGCATCGTTCAATCGCTTGATCGCCGCCGCCGCGTCGGCGCGCAGCGCATCCTCGAAATCGAAGGTCGCGACAATGAACCCGTCTCTTGTCAGCACCGTTCCGCCATAGCCGGTCCGGGCCTTCCATCCAGCCCATCCGCGTCGACCCAGCCGCCAGATACTTCCGGCGACAGTGGCTTCGATTCCAAACCCTGGATGCTCGGTGACGGCATCGAATTTGTGTTGCCCGCCAGGAGCGGCAAAGCCGGTTATGGCCTTTGAAAACGGGTGACGCGAATGCGCAGCCATGTCTCCCGCGACTGCCAGCATGGCCGGATCGATCGACGATGCATTGACCAGCCGGGGCTGGCCGAGCGTGAGCGTTCCGGTCTTGTCGAACACCGCTGTATCAATCGTCGCCAAGCGCTCCATGGCCGAACCGTCCTTGACCATGATGCCGTTCTCGAACAGGCGCCGCGCCGCGACCACCTGGACGATCGGTACGGCGAGGCCGAGCGCGCAGGGGCACGTGATGATGAGAACAGCAATGGCGATCGTCATCGCCCGGTGCCAGTCGCCGGTCGCTGCCATCCAGCCCAGAAATGTCACGGAGGCGGTGAGATGAACCACGGGCGCGTAGAGCGCCGAAACGCGATCAGCGATCCGGCGATAATGCGCCCGGCCGCCCTCTGCAGCCTCCATCAGCCGAACCATTTCCGCCAGAAACGAATCTTTCGCGGCGGCTGTCGCCTCAATCGTCAGCGGGCCGGTTAGGTTGAGGACACCAGCCTGCACGGCTTCGCCTGCTGCAACGCTTCGGGGCGTGCTCTCGCCCGAGACAAGCGAACAGTCCAGGTCCGACGTCCCTCGAGAGACCTTGCCGTCGACGGGTATCCTTTCACCGGCTGCGATCAACAGCAGCATGCCGGGTTCGATCTCGCCAACCGGCAGATAGGAGCGTGCGCCGTCGCCGCGCAGCACCATGGCGCCACGTGCGGCCAACTGGGACAGGCCTTTCACGGCGGTCCGGGCACGTTCGCGCATCACGTGATCCAACGTGCGGCCGATCAACAGGAAGAACAGCAGCGACACCGACGCATCGAAATAGGCGTGGTCGCCATGGTTGATCGTCTCGTAGAGGCTCATGACGTAGGCGAGGGACACCCCGACCGCGATCGGCACATCCATGTTCATGCGGCCGTGACGCAGCGCATTCCAGGCCGAGCGGAAGAAGATGCCGCTCGCGAAGGCCAGTGCCGGGATCGCGATCAGCGCCGAGACCCAATGAAACAGATCCCGCGTTGCGCCTTCGGCGCCGGACCAGACCGAGACTGAAAACAGCATGATATTGCCCGCCGCAAAGCCGGCGGCAGCAAGGGCGCGGATCAGCTCGGAGAGCGTCTTGTCGTTGTTGTCGACCTCAGGGTCGAACAGATGCGCCTCGTAGCCCAGACGCCCCAGCGCAGCGACGAATGGGGGTACCTGGTTTCCACGCCAGCGGACCGCGACCCGCTTCGTCGACAGGTTGACACGAGCGCTCTCCACTTGATCGAGCTTTCCCAGCGCCGTCTCGATCGCCTGGATGCAGGCCGCGCAATGAACCGTCGGTACTGAAAGATCGGTCTGGCGGAGATCATCGCCAAGCGATCGGCTCGCCAGCCTGATCTCTTGGCTGGACGGCAGGACCGATCCGGTGTTGACCAGATCAAGCGCCATTTCGGCGCCCGGTGCACAACAACTCATTGCAGCGCTCCATTGGAAATCATGATCCTGCGGACGTCGCGATACGGTTCATCCAGACCGGCGTCGGCGTCGACTTCGACAATCCAGACGCCGTCCTTCGGCATGTGCCGGGCTGCGAATTCCTGGCCCGAGGAGGGTGCGAGGGTGACCGACTTGTCCTCTTTCTCGTATGCGGGATGGCGAAACAGCACCTTGACGCCGTGCAAGGGAACCGGCTTGCCGGCGGCGTCGGTAAGGCCGTAGTGAACTTCGCCCCATGCAATGGTCAGCTTGCCGGTCCAGCCAAGGGCTGCCTGCGCGCGCCCCTCCTCGGCCTTCTTGTTGAATTGCTGGCTCGCCGCATAGGTGTTTTCGACGACCAGTCCGGTCCAGCTCGTGTTGGCGAGCGTGGCCATGGTCAGATTGACCGCGATGACCACGCCGAAAAAGGCCAGGATGATGACCAGCATGTGCCTGCCGGTGAATTCGCGGGGTTTTTCAGCGTTGGCGGTCATCGGACGATCTCCGGGGCGTTGAAGGTGGCGGTGTATTCGTCCGCCTCGAAGCTCGACTTGTCCTCGACACGGAACGTGAAGGTTTGCGCTGCGCCACGGATTTGTTCGGCCGGCTGGCGCACGAAGACCTTCAGCATTTTCAGGCGATCGGGCTCGACTGGGATGGCGAAGGAGCGGCCTGCCTTGATGTCGTCCCCGACCACGCTCATTTGGCCCCCTTGCAAGCCCTGCATAGTGACAACAATGGTCCGCGGTTCGGGGATCATGTTGAGCAGCTTGACGGTGTAGCCGTTACGGATCGAGCCGTCGGACAGCGTGACGAATTGCGGATTGCGGTCATGCAGCACGTTGACTTCGAGCCGATCGCGCGTCAGCAGCGAATAGAGCAGGCCCAGGCCGATCAGCGACCACAGACCCATGTAGACGTAGGTGCGTGGCCGGAAGATCTTGCTGACATGGAAATGCGCCACCTTGTCGGAGAACAGGCCATCAGCGGTCCTGACCAGCGACGGGTTGACTGAACTGGCGCCGCCCTTCGCCAGCATCATGTTGGCGTTGTAATCGGAGAGCGTTGCGTAGGAAATCAGTCCGCGTTCCCTGCCGAGCTTGCCCATGACGCCGTCGCAGGCGTCGATGCAAAGCGCGCAGGTGATGCATTCGAGCTGCTGGCCGTCGCGAATGTCGATCCCCATCGGGCAGACCGCGACACAGGCATTGCAGTCGACGCAGTCGCCGACCGACTGTCCCGCGGCTTGCACCTTCTTGGCATGACGCGAACGCGGTTCGCCGCGCCAGTCATTGTAGGTGACGGTGAGCGAACTTTCGTCGAGCATGGCCGCCTGGATGCGTGGCCATGGGCACATGTAGGTGCAGACCTGTTCGCGCATCAGCCCGCCGAACGTATAGGTCGTGGCCGTCAGCACGGCGACGGTGATGTAGGCGACGGGTGCCGCGGTGCCGGTGAAGAGTTCGCCGAGCAGTGTCGGTGCATCGGCAAAGTAGAAGATCCAGGCGCCGCCGGTCGCCGCCCCAATGACCAGCCAGATGGCGTGCTTCGAAACCCGCAGCGCAAGCTTGCGGGCGGTCCACGGGCCGGCATCGAGTTTCATGCGTGCGTTGCGATCACCCTCGATGGCGCGCTCAACGACCAGAAACAGATCGACCCATACGGTCTGCGGACATGTATAGCCGCACCAGGCACGCCCGACAGTCGAGGTAATCAGGAAAAGACCGACGCCGGCCATGACCAGAAGGCCGGCCACATAGTAGAATTCGTGCGGCCAGATCTCGATGAAGAAAAAGTGGAAGCGCCGGTTGGCGAGATCGAGGAGCACGGCTTGGTCTGGGGCAAATGGACCTCGATCCCATCGCAACCACGGTGTCAGGTAGTAGATGCCAAGGGTGATCGCCATCACCAGCCATTTGAAGCGGCGAAAGCTGCCTGAGGCGCGCTTGGGGAAGATTTTCTTGCCTCTGGCATAATGCGGCTGGCGCGGATTGGGGGAATTCATGGCCGAGGCTTCGAGCCGTTCTATTCGCGTACTACTGCACACATGCGTCTCCACTCCCAGCCGATGTCCGAAGCGTGCCGCATTGATGATGCGGCGCAGCCCAAATGGTGTCGAGGCCCGGCTCGCGCCGGGCCTCGTCGCTTGGCAGGGGGAGGCCGAGAATAGGGCTTTCCTTCCTATTCTCCGCCGCCAAGCGAATGGACATAGACCGCAAGTTCCTTGACTTTGATCTCGCCGAGACGGCCGACCCAGGCCGGCATGACTCCCTGTTTCGGTGCACGGACCTGCGCGGCGATGGCTGCCTCGCCGGATCCATAGAGCCAGATCGCATCGGTCAGGTCGGGCGCGCCGAGCTCCTTGTTGCCCTTTGCATTGTCGCCATGACAGCCCACGCAATTTTCAGCAAAGACCTTGGCGCCGGGCTCGATCAGACTTGCGTCCTGGACCTCGCCGGAAAGGCTGGCGACGTAGGCGCTGACCTGAGCAATGTGGTCAGCGGCTATGATGTCGCCAAAGGCAGGCATTTCCGACAGGCGCGTGTCCGGATCGGACGCGAAGCGGATGCCGTGCGTAATTGTCTGCTGGATCTGCTCGGCCTTGCCGCCCCATAGCCAGTCGTCGTCGTTGAGATTGGGAATGCCCTTGGAACCTTGGGCGCCGGAGCCATGACATTGGACGCAATTGATCTTGAAGGCGGCGCTACCGGCGGCAATGGCGAATTCGCGCAGGGCATCATCCGAGACGATTTCCCAGACATTTTTCGACTCCACCGCCGCGAGGTATTTGCCCTTCGCTGCTTCCGCATCCGCCAGCTCGTGCTTGACGTCATTGCGGCTCGAATAGCCGAGAACACCCGTCGTCGCCGAGTGCAGCAGCGGCCATGCCGGATAGGCGATCGTGTAGCCGATCGCCCAGACGATGGTGACGTAGAAGATGGTGATCCACCAACGCGGAAGCGGGTTGTTCAACTCCCGGATGCCATCCCATTCGTGGCCGGTGGTTGGGACCCCAGAGATTTCATCGATATGCTCCTCGCTCATGATCACTCGTCCTGAAGCGGAATTCGGGCAGCTTCGTCGGCCAGAGCGCGGCTTCCGGGGCGGAGCGCGAAGACACTTGCCCCCGCAAAGAAAAGCGCCATGGCAAGCAGACCCCAGCTATCCGCAAACTCCCGCATCAAATTGTAATCCATGGAAAACACTCCTCAGCGGTAGCCGGCGGCTTCGTCGTAGTTCTTGAAATCGACCAACGTGCCGAGCATCTGCAGATAGGCGACGAGGGCGTCCATTTCGGTGACTTGTTGCGGATTGCCATCGAAGTCGCCCGCCTTTGCTTTCGGATAGCGCGCCAACAATCCCGACGTGTCGGCATTCGGATCGGACTGTGTCATCAGGTCAGCATTGGCATGGGCGATCATGTCGTCCGAATAGGGCACCCCGACTCGCCAGTTGGCTACCAAATGGGTCGAGAAGTCTTTCACGTCGATCGGCGCGTCTTTGAGGAACGCGTAGCTGGGCATGATCGATTCCGGCACCACGGAACGTGGATCGGAAAGATGCGCGACATGCCATGCATTGGAGTAGCGGTCACCGACCCGGGCCAGATCTGGCCCCGTCCGCTTCGACCCCCATTGGAACGGGTGATCGTACATCGACTCGGCTGCCAGGCTGTAGTGGCCATAGCGCTCGACCTCGTCGCGGAACGGCCTGATCATCTGGCTGTGGCAGACATAGCAGCCCTCGCGCACATAGATGTTGCGGCCGACGAGTTCGAGCGGCGAGTAGGGACGCATGCCTTCCACCTTCTCGATCGTGTTGTCGAGATAGAAGAGGGGTGCGATCTCGACGATGCCGCCGACGGTCACGACAAGAAGGGAGCCTACGAGAAGAAGGGTGGCGTTCTTCTCGATAATGGCATGTTTGTCCATCAAGCCCATCGGTTTGGCTCCCTGGCAGGCTGCAGGACAGGCGCGGCACCCGACATCGGCCTCTCCTCACGCTGGTGGCCGAGGATGGTCATGGCGATATTCCAGGCCATGATCAGGGCGCCGGAGAGGTACATGGCGCCGCCAATGGCGCGCATGACATAGTAGGGGTGCATGGCGGCGACAGTTTCGGCGAAGGAGTAGACCAGGAAGCCCTGCTCGTCGTATTCGCGCCACATCAGGCCCTGCATGATGCCGGACACCCACATGACCGCGGCGTAGACGACGATGCCGAGCGTCGCCAGCCAGAAGTGCCAGGTGACCAGCCGCAGCGAATAGAGCCTGTCGCGGTTCCAGAGCTTCGGAACCATGTAGTAGATCGCGCCGAAAGAAATCATGCCAACCCAGCCGAGCGCGCCGGAGTGCACGTGACCGATGGTCCAGTCGGTATAATGCGACAGCGAGTTAATCGCCTTGATAGCCATCACCGGGCCTTCGAAGGTCGACATGCCGTAGAAGGCGACGGCCATCACCATCATGCGGATGATCGGATCGGTGCGCAGCTTGTCCCAGGCGCCGGATAGCGTCATCAAGCCGTTGATCATGCCGCCCCATGACGGCATCCACAGCATGATCGAGAACACCATGCCGAGCGTCTGCGCCCAGTCGGGCAGAGCGGTGAAATGCAGGTGGTGCGGCCCGGCCCAGATGTAAAGGAAGATCAGTGCCCAGAAGTGGATGATCGACAGCCGGTAGGAATAGACCGGGCGGTTCGCCTGCTTGGGCACAAAATAGTACATCATGCCGAGGAAGCCGGCGGTGAGGAAGAAACCGACGGCGTTGTGGCCGTACCACCATTGCGTCAGGGCATCCTGGACCCCGGAAAAGGCGGAGTAACTCTTGGAGCCTAGGAGAGAGGCCGGCATCGACAGGTTGTTAATCACGTGCAGCATCGCGATGGTGACGATGAAGGACAGATAGAACCAGTTGGCGACGTAGATGTGCGGTTCCTTGCGCTTCAGGATCGTGCCGAGGAACAGGATGAGGTAAGCGACCCAGACGATGGTCAGCCAGATGTCGACATACCATTCGGGTTCGGCGTATTCGCGGCTTTCCGTGATGCCGAGCAGATAGCCCGTCGCGGCCATGACGATGAAAAGCTGATAGCCCCAGAACACGAACCAGGCGAGATCACCGCCGAACAGGCGGGCGCGGCAGGTGCGTTGCACGACGTACAACGACGTGCATAGCAGCGCGTTGCCGCCGAAGGCGAAGACGACGCCGGACGTATGCAGCGGCCGCAAGCGTCCGAAATTGAACCAAGGCTGAATGTTGAGATCGGGATAGGCCAGCTGCAGCGCGATGACCACGCCGACCAGCATGCCAATGACGCCCCAGAACATGGTGGCGATGGCGCCGTAGCGGATCGGATCGTCCATATAAGCGGATCGGTCGATCGGAGTTGCCGGCTTGAACTCCGTGTGGCGCAACAAGACCCCGGTGAAGGCAGTAAGGGCAAAAAACAGCACCCACATGTGCTGGCGGAAAGGTCCGTCAATGCCGAAGCCGGCAGCCACCAGGGCTGCAAAAGCAAACAAGCCCACCACGACGATAGCTGTCCCGAATTTCATCGCAAATCCTGATCCCGAATCGGGCGGACGCCCAATCCGCTGTGCATCAATTGCGCAGCTGCCCTCTGCTCGCCCTGATCCATGTCAGGCGCCAGGTTTGTTCGGTAGAATCGAGTTCGCGCAAATCAGAAGGTGGCATACGGAAGCGCGCGACGGGCCTGCCCCGCTCACGACAAGTGGATTGAAGTCGAGCGAAGGTTGAGGCGGGCGATATGTCGAGGCGTGCCCTCCGCGACTTGGAAGTACTGCTGCTAGCGTCGCTTGGAACGGCTCGGGAACGACGTAAATGGCGACATCGTCGCTACCATTGCGGGTACGAGGACCTCAACGATCAACGCTTCATCGGCGAGCGGAACACTCATGGCGGGTGGCTAGCTTATCCGATAAGGGTCGCGGATGCTCTCGTGTCCATGCTACCGGGGGCTCGAAGGCTGCAGCGACCGTTCGAACGCAGCATGTCATGCCGCGGCTTCGGAGTTGGCGGCGCAGACCCCGCCGCTTGGGGTTATTCAAACTGCCGCGGCCTTCGGCCGCCGCAACGCTGCTCCAGCCGGCCGACGCTCTCCACCATCACATGGCGTTTGTTCTCGATCCGGATCACGCCTTCAGCTCGCAATCGAGTCAGCTGCCGGCTCACGGTCTCATTCGTCAGTCCAAGGAAATCAGAGATGTCGGCACGAGTCAGCGGCAGATCGAAGGACGCTGAGCTGGCAGTCGGATTAACATTGGAACCGATATTCAGGGCGATCATGAGGAGAAAACTCGCCACCTTTTCCGATGCCGTCTTGCGCCCGAGCGTCACCATCCATTCGCGTGCTGCGTCAAGTTCGTCCAGCGTCTGCTTGAGCAGGCGGCGCTCGAGTTCCGGCGAATCCTTCATCATCCTTTCGAGGGCAGGCTTGGGGAACGAACAAAGGGTGACAACAGTTGCCGCTTCCGCACTGATCTCGCTTTCCACCTTGAAGGGTCGCCCCAGAAAATCCGGTGCAAACTGGAGAGCTACGATCTGCTGGCGCCCGTCCGAAAGGCTCTTCGTCAGCTTCACCACGCCTGAAAGCACATTCGAATAGCTGCCGACAGCCTCGCAGTCGCTGATCAGTTCGACTCCTGGCTCGATCTTGTGCCGCGACGAAGTCTTGGCGAGCCAAGCCAAACGGTCTGGATCGAGCGCGCCGCAAATACCACGACGCCTTCCCTCGCAAGAGCGGCAAAGAAGGGGAATGCCGGAACTGTGAATGTCTTGCCGTAATGTCATGCGCTCGCTCTACCCTCTCCCAAGCACCGACAGGATAGCAATCCAGGGTAGAAAAATCCTTGCGGCAGTTTGTCCGAGCTGCACTTGATCGAAATCAGGGCGTTGGCCGGCCAACCAGTCAACAGTTCCAGCTATGCAAACATGGTGACCACGACATGCAGTCGAAAGTAGCTGCCTGGATTGTCGAAAACGTCCCTCGCTACACCAGCTATCCGACGGCACCGCATTTCCATGAGGGCGTCGATGCTGCGGCTTATCGTGGCTGGCTGGAGGCGCTCGGCGGGGACGATGAGATATCGCTCTACGTGCACATCCCATATTGCGACAAACTTTGCTGGTTCTGTGCGTGCCACACAAAGCAGACACGCCACTACGAACCGGTTACTACCTATCTGCGGTCATTGCATGCTGAGATCGCCACCGTCGCCAGTCTTGTCGCAGGCAAGGGCCGCGTGCGTGCTATCCATTTCGGCGGCGGTTCGCCGACGATGCTCAAACCCGAAGATATGGTGGCGTTGGCAACCGTCCTGCGCAACAGCTTCACATTTCTTCCCGGCGCCAAGATCAGCGTCGAAATCGAACCCAACGATATGGACGAAGCCCGCCTCGACGCGCTTGCCGAAATCGGCATGACGAGGGCGAGCCTCGGCGTCCAGGATTTCGATCCGAAGGTGCAAAAGGCCATTAATCGCGAGCAGACCTTCTTGCAGACCAAAACAGTTGTCGACGGCGTTCGGTCCCGCGGCGTCGAATCGGTCAACCTGGACCTGCTCTACGGCTTGCCGCACCAGACCAGGGAGAGAGTCCTGTCTACAGTCATGCAGGCGCTGACGCTGCAGCCGGACCGGATCGCCCTTTTTGGCTACGCCCATGTGCCATGGTTCAAGAAACATCAGACCATGATCGACGAGGCCTGGTTGCCAGGCCCGGAGGAGCGGCTTGCCCAATCGCAACTGGCAGCACGCGCCATCCTCGACCAAGCATACGAAGCAATCGGGCTCGACCATTTCGCCAAACCGAACGATGCGCTGGCCCTGGCGGCGCGCGCCGGGACCCTGCGTCGCAACTTTCAGGGCTATACCGAGGATCGCTGCGAAACTTTAATCGGCCTCGGCCCCTCGTCCATCAGCCAATTCAAGCAAGGCTACGTCCAGAACATGCCTTCAACCGGCGAATATGGCCGCATGGTGGATCAGGGTGGGTTGGCTTCGGTCCGCGGAATTGTTTTTTCCAACGACGACCGCGCTCGCGGCTGGATCATCGAGCGGCTGATGTGCGATTTCGGCTTCTCGGCAGTCGAATTGGTGGAACGCTTCGGCAAAGCCGGCCAGAAGCTCCTTCTCCGGTCGAGTACCGTGGCCCTCGACAACCCCGTCCGATTGCTTGAACTCGATGGCGACCGTTTCGTCGTGCCGGTGGAAAGTCGTCCCTTTGTCAGGAGCGTCGCTGCGAAGTTCGACAAATATCTCGAAAGCGGAAAGGCTAGGCACTCGGTGGCAATTTGAGCCAGAGTGCGTCGCAGACCGGGCAGGGTCCATCATCGGTGACCTTTCGCCACGCCACGATGTTGTCAGCGCACCCCTCTCGTTGAAGAATCAATGACAAGCACGCAGGCATACGAATCGGATCGGAAAAACCTAAGCTGACGCGCTGCATCCACGCTGCCTCCACACGACGCTGCCGCCTTAATGGTTGTCTTCCCGGTCGAGATCGGCCGCCGCATGATGGCGATGGACCATCGCTTGGCTACAGCTCGGCCTCCTATGGATGGACGCCGAGCGGGCGGTGCGCCACCATTGCACTTGACCAACTCTCTGCTGCGGTCATTTGGAATCTGAAGCTGGCTGAGACCGCGACTTGCCCGGGACGCTGGCCGTCGCCATACCTTCTTTTCTGGCCTTGGCAAACGCTCGGTCGCCTTCCAGAAATCCCGCCAGCATGAAAGGGATGAGTTCCGCCACCGTTTCAGACTCGCCGTAGGTCTGACGATAGAGCGCAGCATACGCATTGAGTTCTTGGCTCAACTCCGCGCTCACGGTGATGGTGATCTTCAAAGGCGTTCGATCTGGAAGCTTACCAAGTTTCAAGTTGGCCATAATCACTCCCGTTCAACTTTGTACGGCCGCAGCAAAAGGTCCTTGTGCACGATGACGCGCAGCGGCCAGCCTGGTCGGATAGTGATGGTGGGCTGAACATTGAGATTCTTCTCAGTTATGCGCTGGCCGGCTCGACTGACATTCTGCTGGGCGGATTCGCGGATCGCCTTGACCAGATCGCTTTCATTGTCTCCGAGGCTCAATTCGGTGCCCACGCCAAGCAAGGTCGCAAGCGCAACCCCCTTGATCAGCTGCCAGGTGTGGAAATCCACCTTGTCCTCAAGCCCTGCATATCCGGCGCTGTCTGTTGCCGGCAGATTGTCGATTTCGATCGAGGAACCGTCCGGCAGGATTATTCGCTGCCAGACCAGCAATGCGCGCCTTTGCCCAAACGCCACCACGCTGTCATAGGTGCCGATCAGCCGTGAACCTTGTGGAATGAGCAAGATGCTGCCCGTGACTGTGTCTTGGACATTCTCTGTGACCTGCGCGACGACAAGGCCGGGTAGGTCGGAATTGATGCCGGTGATCAGGCTTGCCGCGATCACGCTGCCAGCCATCAGCTGGTAGGGCGAAGCAGACGTCTGCAGCGCATGCGGATTGTAGATCCCGCTTGTGCTCCGCTGTCTGACAAAATCCAGCTTGCGCTGTTGGTTGTTCTGATCGCCTTCGGCTGGAGCGACGGTAGCCGATGCGCCTGTCGCTCCCGGTTGCGGAACCGCTTCAGGCCGCTGCTGTACACTCTCCCCGCCGCCGGCGAGATCTGTCGGTCTCGGTCGATTGTCGATTCGGAACAACACTTGCGACTCGCGCGCTTCGATCGCCTGCTGGGCAAGGCGTTGATCCTCGGCGGAGACCTCCTGTCCCGGCGCGATGCCGAGTTGGCGCTGCCGCTCGAGGATGGGGCGGCCGAGATCACCGGGTAGCGGCGGTCCAAGCACCGGGGCCTTAGACTTGACGCCGGAATAATCCCCGGGCAGCCCGTCGAGTCCCTCGGCGGTGGGCTTGTGGTCAAGATGGTAGAGGTCTTCCGCATGCCCTTTGAATCGCAATGCCGGTCCCTGAAGCGCAATCATCATGACGCCCAAAATGGCGCCGCATCCGGCGGCAGCGATCGCGACAATCACACCTCGCCTGAAGCGCACAGCCGCGCGGGGTGAGGCGCGCAGCTGGAGCTGGTCGGGATCAAGTTTCGGCGGCGCATTGGAGTGGGACGTATCGGTCATGAGCCTTGTCCCCTCACCTGCCAAAACCGGCAAAGAGTGGCATCCGACGCGGCAATTGCCGACCGTCAATCCTTGTGATGCGCACGACCTGCTGCGGCTTGGCGCCGAGGCGCAGTTCGGCCGCGGCGAACAGGCGATCGACGATGTAGTAGTTGCCGCGCATGCGGTAGTTGACCAGCTGATTGCCGCCGTCAGCACCGACGATGAAGAGCGGCGGCGCCTCGCCCTGATCGATGCGGCGCGGGAATTCGATATAGACCTTGCTGCCGTCGTCAAAGGCCCGTGTCGGTCTCCAGGGCGGTGTGTCGCCGGCTATTGAATAGCGGAATCGGATATTTTCGAGCGCAACATTCGACGCGACCGGCGTAGCAGCCTCGGCCTGAACGTTTCGCCGCCGCAGCGCAAGGATCTGGTCTTCGCTGTAAGTCCAAGAGATGGCCGCCATTGCGGTCTTCTCCGTGCTTTGGAGCTGCAAGTGATAAGTGCGTCGATCCGTGGTGATCACCAGATTTGTGGTAAGCTCGGGCGCAAACGGCTTCACCAAAACATGGGTGCGCTGACTGTCACCGGTGCCACTGACGGTATCGCCTATGACCCACCGGACCGTGTCCCCGGCGGACACGGCTGTCAGCTTCTCGCCCGGCTGCAGAGCGATATCGGTGACGCGCTCCGGCGCGGCAAAGAGCTGATAAAGCGCACCGTCGGTGAAGGGATAGATCTGGACCGCGTTGACATAGCCATACCTGGTTGGCTGCCGGGTTGCGGCCTTGGTGGCATCGGCAACGCGTTCTTCAGGTGAGCGCTTGTCTTCGGCGACCTTGACCGGGTCAGGCTGCAACTGGCCGGGCAGCGGTAGCGGCTTTGGCACCTCGACGATCTTGACCGGTTGCTCCGGCGGCTTCTCGATCGACGCTGCTTTGAAGTCGGCAGCGTCATAGGAAATCTCGGGCGCTGGCACCGGCTTGGATGCGCAGGCCGACAGCACCGTGGCTGAGGCCGACAGGATCAGCGCGGCACGGAGCGATGGGGCTCTATTTGTCATTGGCGGGCTCCTTGGGGGAAACGGATGACGGCGCGGCGCTGTCGAGCTCGCGCGACCAATCGATGGCGTTGATGAAGACGCCGAGCGGATTCTTGCGCAGTTGGTCCGTATTGCTTGGCGGCCGGATCATGACCGTGAGGATCGCCGTCCAGCGGGTCGTGCTGGCAAGGCTGCCGCGCTCAAATACCTGCTCGGTCCATTTGACCTGGAACGAGCTGTCGGAAGCCCGCACCACGCTGGTCACTTGGACGGACACGCTGCGCGTGCCGATCTGACCGAAAGGGTCGTTCGCCTTGGCATATTCATTGAGAAAGTGCGCGGCGCGGTCGGTGGCAAAGTCGTAGGCCGCCAACCAGTTCTGCCGCACCAACACCGGATCGGTGGAAACGGAACGGATATTCTGGATGAAGCGGCCAAGATGCCATGCGATCTGGGCATCCGTTGGCTGGTAGTCCTGGATTGCCGGGGCTACGGCGCGCGCCTCGCCGAAGCGGTCGACCTCGACGACGTATGGCACAACCCGGCTCTGCATGGACTGCCAAATGAGCCCGCCCGAGAGCCCGGTTGCCAACGCCAGGCAGCCAAGAGCCATCAGCCGCCAATTGCGGGCCTGCACCCGCGATGAGCCGATGCGCTCATCCCACATGTGGCCCGCCCTCTGGTACGGTGTAGTGGGCTCGGGTGTCTTGCCGTAGCGTTGAACAGATCGCCTGAAGAGCATCTAGTCGTCCTTGTCGTTGAGAGAGGGATTGGCGCTACCGCCCGGTCTGTCACCATCACGCACGGCCTGTATGGCGGCGTGGCGGTGGGCTCGCGCAGACTGCTGGGAACGCAGGCGCCTGGCCCAGCCAGGGGCCGCATCGGCGGTCGAACCCACAGCACTTTCAGTCATCGACGCGAAAGACGACCCACCGGTCGCGGTCCATGCGGCTTGGCGCCCGGCATCGGCGCTGCGCCCGAAGGTTCCCGCCGCAGATCGTGCCGCTCGCATCGCGGCGCCACTGGCGGCACCTGCCACGCCCTGCATCCCAGCAGCCACACCGGACAGGCCGGAGTCAGGCGAGGTTGCACGCCCCAACTGCCATGCTGAGGAAGCTGCCGAGCCGATGGTCGTGCCGGCTCGAATTGCGGCAAGCCCGCCATCAGCTGCCACGCGCCCGCCAGCGACCGCGGCACCTCCGGCAACGAGTGATGCACCGGCCGCGGCCGCGGCCGTACCCAGTGCGGCGCCCGCGCCAAGCTGCGGGGCGCCGGAGACGAGACCGGATGCTATTCCGGGTCCGAAAATGCCTAGCCCAAGAAGCGCCAGCGCGCCCAATACCTGCGACATGGCGGCGGCCAAATCCGGCTCCTTGCCTTGCAGCGCGGAAGCGAACTCACCGAACAGTGTGGACCCGATGCCGACGATGACCGCAAGCACCATCACCTTGATGCCCGACGAGATCACGTTGCCGAGCACACGCTCGGCCAGGAACGCCGACCGGTTCCAGAGTGCGAAGGGCACCAGAACGAATCCGGCGAGAGTGGTGAGCTTGAACTCCAGAATGGTGATGAAGAGCTGGATGGAAAGAATGAAGAAGGCGATGATGACCAGGAACCAGGCCACGAGCAGCACGAAAATGGTGAGCGCGTTGCCGAAGATTTCAGGAAAGCCAAGAAGCTGGCTCGCCTGATCGAGCAGCGGCCAGGCGCCCTCAAAGCCTGTGGCGGCAATACGTCCGGGCCGCAGGAGATTGTCGGGGGAAAGATTGTCGGCAGAAGCGTGGATGCCCAGCCCGGCAAAAGAGCGGTATATAATGTCGGCGAGGTTCTTGAAATTGTTCAGGATGAAAGCGAAGACGCCGACATAGAGCACCTTGCGAATAAGGCGGGCGAGAATGTTGGGCTCGCCGGCGAATGCCCAAGCGAGCCCGGCTAACGTTATGTCGATGCCGATCAGCGTCGTGGTGAGGAAGGCGACATCGCCCGACAGCAGACCGAACCCGCTGTCGATATAGCGGATGAAAGTCTCCATGAAGCGATCGATGACCCCGAGGTCGTTCATTCCGCCTTCCCCCTCGTGAAAGAACTGGTGATCAGTTGGCGGGATAGGCCGTGCCGGTGCCGAGGAATCGCTTTGTCGTCTGGCGGGCGGCTTCTTCAGACTGCGCCTTGCGAGCCGCGTCCTCCGCCTCAGCGCGAAACTGCGTCGCGAGCAGCGTCTGGATCTGCATCTGCTGCTTGGTTGACAGCGCGATCAGTTGGTTGGTGGCCTGGCTTGCCTCAAGCGCACCGGCAGCACCCTGGCTGCGGTTGACGAGATCAGCAAGCAGGTCGCGATCGCCGCGGACGTTCTCGAGGATCTGCGACTGGACACCCATCGTCTGCCGGAACGCCTGCATGGCGCTCTGCCAGCGCTCGCGCGCTGCGGTTGCCACATCGCTGACCTTGATCGTAGCGTCGTAGCTTTCGGGATATTGATTGCGCCACTGGTCCTGCAGCTTGCCCAGATCAAAACTCAGGCCACTCGCCTGGTCCATGAGGCCGTCGATCCGCTGCAGCGAACCGGTGAGCTGGCCCACCGAAGAAAAATCCAGCCTCTGAAGGTTGCGCGCCATGTTCTGCAGCATGGTCGCCTGGTTCTGGAGCGACTGGATCTGGTTGTTGATCTGCTCCAGCGAGCGCGCCGCCGTCAGCACATTCTGGGTATAGTTCGACGGATCGAAGACAATGAGCGCATAGGCTGGCTGGACATAGTCGGCCAACGGTATGGCGATCAGGGAAAGGGTGATCAGGCCGGAAAGGAAACGGCGCCGCATCATGACGATTGCTCCATGTCTGGTTGAGGGAATTGGCGAAGAAGCTCGGCGGCCCACTCGTGACCGCGGGCATTTAGGAAGTGGGAGGCAAAGCCGTCCTGGCCGTGCTCCGACAGGATCCTGTCGATCAGGGTCTGGCTGGCGGGATCGGAGGCACCGCATAGCGCAAGCGCGATGGCGCCCAAGCCCAGGTCGAACAGACGATTGCCGCGGCGCGATTGCAGATAGTAGTGCCGCTTCGGCGTGGCGCGCGCGACCAGTTCGATCTGCCGCTCGTTCAGGCCGAAACGCTCGTAGGCTTCCCGTGCCTGCGGTTCTACGGCACGATCATTGGGAAGAAAAATGCGCTGCGGGCAGCTCTCGATGATAGCCGGTGCGATTGCAGAGCCAGCGATGTCGGCCAGTGACTGCGTGGCGAAAATGACGGAGACGTTCTTCTTGCGCAGTACCTTCAGCCATTCGCGTAGGCGGGCGGCAAAGAGCGGATTGTCGAGATAGAGCCAAGCCTCGTCGAGCATGAGCAAGGTCGGTCGCCCATCGAACCGCACTTCGAGGCGATGGAAAAGATAGGTGAGCACCGGCAGAACAGCGCCTTGGCTGTGCATCAGCTCTTCGGTCTCGAAGCACTGCACATCCGACAAGGCCAGCCGATCGTCATCCGCGTCGAGCAACCGGCCGAAGGGGCCGTCGAGCGTGTAAGGCATCAATGCGGACTTCAGCGCGTTGGATTGAAGCAAGAGCGACAGGCCGGTGAGTGTGCGTTCCTGTGCCGGCGCGGTTGCAAGACTGGTGAGCGCCGACCAGATTGCCTCCTTCGCCTCTGGGGTGACGGTGACGTTCTCATGAGCGATGAGTCCGGCGATCCATTCGGCCGCCCAGCTGCGGATGGCCGGATCGTCAACCTTGCGCAGCGGCTGGAAGGCAAGCGCACCGTGCGCACGCAGCGCGTGGTGCTCTCCACCCATGGCAAGAATTGCGGCGCGGGCTGAATTGCCTTTGTCGAAGACATAGACCTGCGCGCCGGCATAGCGTCGGAACTGCAGCGCGAAGAGGGCAACGAGAACCGACTTGCCGGCACCAGTCGGTCCCACGATCAGCATGTGGCCGACATCGTCGACGTGGGTGGAGAGCCGGAACGGTGTCGACCCGCTGGTTGAGGCGAAGAGAAGCGGCGGGGCCTCTGCCTGGATTGCCTTGGCGAGATGCTCGTTCGCCGCCGGGCCGGCCCACGCCGAGGAAAGCGGCATCAAGTGGGCGAGGTTCAATGTGTGAACGAGCGGCTGGCGCACATTCGCGTAAACATGGCCGGGCAACGAGCCGAGCCAGGCCTCGACCGCATTCACGCCTTCACGGATCGTGGCGAAGCCGAGGCCATTGACGACGCGCTCGACCGCGCGAAGTTTGGCCGCGGCGGCTTGATGGTCCTCGTCCCATACCGTGACCGTCGTCGTCAGATAGCCAAACCCGACATGATCGCCGCCTAACGCCTGGAGTGCGGCGTCGGCATCGAGCGCCTTGTTTTCGGCGTCGCTGTCGACGAGCGGGACAGGTTCACTGGTCACCACCTCGCGCAGGATGGCCGCGATCGATTTGCGCTTGGCAAACCACTGCCGCCGCAACCGTGTCAGCGTCTTGGCGGCCTCCGTCTTGTCGAGCGGAATGAAGCGTGTCATCCAGCGATAGGCGAAATCCTGGTGGTTGAGCGCGTCGAGAATTCCGGGCCGTGTGACATTCGGAAAACCGAGAATGGTGAGCGTGCGCAGATGTTGGTCGCCAAGCATCGGCTCCAATCCGCCAGTAAGCGGCGCATCGACCAGGATGCCGTCGAGATAGATCGGCGTTTCCGGCACGGCGACGGGATGGCGGCTGGTCGAGATCGTGCCGTGGAGGTAAGTCAGCGTCTCGGCATCATCCAGTGCGCGTATTTCGGGCATCAAGCCCGACAGGAGATCCTGCACGCGGCCGGCCTCGTCCCGGAACCGCGCCAGTTCCTGGCGCCACTCTCTCTCGCCTTGTGAATGATGCGAGTCGACGAGAGCGCTTTGCGCCCGCGCCTGGCTATCCGGCGGCGGCATGAACGCCAGCGTCAGGTGGTAGCGGCTCTCGTAGTGCGCGACCTTGCCTTGAAAGGCCGCGCGCCGTTCTTCGTCGACCAACCATGACGCAGCGTCGGGGAAGCGCGAGTCTGGATAGCCCAGCGCCTCGATGCGCTCGGCCTCGAAGAACAATGCCCAGCCAGAGCCGAGGCGTCTGAGCGCATTGTTGGCTCGCGCGCAGATGCCGATGAGTTCGGCTTCTGTTGCACTCTCGAGATCAGGGCCGCGGAATGCAAATGTGCGCTGGAAGCTGCCGTCCTTGTTGAGCACGATGCCTGGTGCTATCAGTGCGGCCCAAGGCAGATGATCGGCAAGCCGGTCGGCCTTGCCCCGATATTCCGAAAGATTCAGCATGCAAGCCACCCCCTCAGGCGAAGGTGTCGGACGAGCACGCCGGCGAAGTCCGGGTCGCGGCCGGCCGCGAAGACAGCCACAGTGTGCCCGCAGATCCACAGCACCAGTCCGGCAATCCACTGCTGCAAGCCAAGCCCGATGGCCGCGGCAACGGTGCCATTGAGGATCGCCACCGCTCGCGGCGCGCCGCCGAGCAGGATCGGTTCGGTCAGTGCCCGGTGAACCGGAACCTCGAAGCCTTCTATGTGCTCTCCGGCCAGCATCAGACGAGTGCCCCGCCGCCAAAGGAGAAGAAGGAGAGGAAGAAGCTCGATGCGGCAAAGGCGATCGACAGACCGAAGACAATCTGGATGAGCCGACGGAACCCACCTGCCGTGTCGCCAAAGGCGAGTGTCAGGCCGGTGGTGATGATGATGATGACCGCGATGATCTTGGCGACCGGACCCTGCACCGATTCCAAGATTTGCTGCAGCGGCTGCTCCCAAGGCATGCCGGAGCCGGCGGCGTATGCCGGAAACGTGAGAAGAAAAGCGAGCGTGGTGGCCCAGAGAAAGCGAAGCTTCTTGCGCATGAAGTGACCTTTCAGAGTTGCTGGAGTTGCGGAAGCGTGAGCTGGGTGACGGCGTAGTCGCCACTGCCGTCGAGGCCAGTGACCTCGGCGATCGCCTCGATGCGGCGCGAGGATCCGCGGCCAGCGATGAAGACGATCAGATCTATCGCCTCGGCGATGAGCCGGCGGGGAACGGCGACCACGGCTTCCTGTGCGAGCTGCTCGATGCGGTAGAGGGCAGACCGCGCCGAGTTGGCATGAACCGTGGCAATGCCGCCTGGATGACCGGTGTTCCACGCCTTCAGCATGTCGAGCGCTTCGGCGCCTCTGATCTCGCCGACGATGATGCGATCGGGTCTGAGGCGCAGTGTCGAACGCACGAGATCGGCGAGCGTGACCGAACCCCGCCTCGTCCTCAGGGCAACGCAGTCTTTTGCTGCGCATTGAAGTTCGCGCGTATCCTCGATCAGGATCACCCGCTCGTCGCAGTCGGCGACGACGGCCAGCAGCGCATTGGCAAGGGTTGTCTTGCCCGAGGACGTGCCGCCTGCGATCAGGATGTTGCGCCGTTCGCGGACGGCTCCCTTCAACGCATCGGCCTGCAGCGGCAGCATGACGCGGTCGGCGACATAATCGGCCAGGGTGTAGAGTTTTGCGGCAGGCTTACGAATAGCAAAGCACGGCGCCAACACCACGGGTGGCAGCAGGCCTTCGAATCGCTCGCCCGACGGCAGTTCGGCGCTGACGATCGGCTTATCCGCATGCGCTTCGGCGCGCACATGGGAAGCGACGAGGCGGACGATCCGCTCCGCCTCGGCAGGATGGATGTGCACGCCTGTGTCGACCAGGCCTTCTCCGAGCCGATCGAGCCGCAGTGCTCCGTCGGGATTGACCATCACCTCGATGATCAATGGATCGGAGAGCGCTTGGGTGATCGCCGGACCCATGGCGGTGCGCAGCATCGCGCTGCGGCGGTGGTCGGCTTCCGGATGAGAGTTCACCCTTCCCCTCCCACGTCATTGTCTTTGCCAAGCGATCGATTTCCGGACGCGATCTGCCGACCCACCTGCTCGACAAATTTGTCGAAGCGCTCCTGGCCAATGGCCTGCGTTGCCCTGTCCGGGACCGGCGTGTGGGCGTGAAGCGTGATCGAAAAGCGAATGAAGAGCGCCAGGCTCTCCAGCATCATCTCGAGGTCGCGCCTGACATAAGCGAGGTCGCGAGAAAGACGGTCGAGTCGTACCCCGTAGCGTTTGTCGAGCTCATTCTCGCCACGGCGCTCGATGAAGGCTTCTACCGCCTTCGCGACAATCGCCGATTTGGTGGTCGAAGGATCACGACTGAGTTTGTCCAGCTTCTCGCTCAGCTCAAACTCAAGCAGAAACTGGTGACGAATGCGGCGGGGCTTCATGTGGCTTGTTCCAGCTGCCAGCGCCGGCGCGCCGGCGACGGGAACAAGCATCCGCCAGATGCCCACGAAAGCTTATCGCCGTTATCTACGCCGAAGTACGCCGTCAGGAAGCGGCGTTCAGAAACCGGGCACGATGTCTTTGTCGTCGCCCCTTCCCTCGTTGATGCCATAGGCGCGGGCAGCAGTCGAAATCCGATCCATGACACGCTTGTCGGCGACCGGCTCGCTATCATCGTCAACAGACTTGAAGAGATCGCGCTGGTCAGCTTCTTGAGAAAGCACGACTTGATCTTCTGGCAGAGCTGGATGTCGCTGCTGCTGGACGCCGCCCTCGTCCCCGATCGCGGCGTCGGCAATCTCGTCGCCTGCAGCCAGACGGCTGTCAACGCCGCGGACCTGTCCAGTCCAATCGTCCAGGCGCGTAGCGGGACAGTCGGCGTAAGTGCCGTCCCGCAGCACCGGGGACGGTAGCACGCGTTCCGTGAAATTCCGATCCTGGTAGTAGCGCAGCTTTTGCGCGCGCAATGGCGGCAGCCCTGAAATCAGCACCAGCTCGTCGTTCTGGGGCAGCTGCATCACCTCGCCAGGAGTCAGCAGCGGTCGGGCCGTTTCCTGGCGGCTGACCATGACGTGCGACAGCCAGGGGGCCAGACGATGGCCGGCATAGTTGCGCATGGATCTCAGTTCCGTCGCCGTGCCGAGCGCGTCCGAGATGCGCTTGGCCGTGCGGTCGTCATTTGAGGAAAAGGCAATGCGCACATGGCAGTTGTCGAGAATGGCACTGTTCTCGCCATAGGCTTTGGATATCTGGTTCAAGGATTGCGCGATCAAGTAAGCGCGAATGCCGTAGCCGGCCATGAAGGCGAGCGCGGTCTCGAAGAAATCTAGCCGACCGAGCGCCGGGAATTCGTCGAGCATCATGAGCAGCCGATGTTTGCGACCCTTCTTAGGGTCGCCCTCAAGGCGCTCCGTCAGGCGTCTGCCGATCTGGTTCAGGATCAGTCGTACCAAGGGCTTGGTGCGCGAGATGTCCGACGGCGGCACGACCAGATAGAGCGACATCGGTCGCTCGGCATCCATGAGATCGACAAGGCGCCAGTCGCAGCCCGATGTTGCCGACGCAACCGTCGGGTCGCGATAGAGCCCAAGAAACGACATGGCGGTCGATAAAACACCCGAACGCTCGTTTTCCGATTTGTTCAGCACCTCGCGTGCCGCCGAGGCCACGACCGGATGGACCTCAGGCTTGTCAGGCGTGCCCAGGTGGTTGGTGGTCATCATCCGCTGCAGCGTCGCGGAAAAGGAACGTTTCGGGTCCGACAGGAAAGTGGCGACGCGGGCAAGCGTCTTTTCCTCTTCGGCATAGAGAACGTGCAAAACGGCGCCGACGAGGAGGGAATGACTTGTCTTCTCCCAGTGGTTCCGGCGATCCAGCGCACCTTCCGGATCTACCAGGATGTCGGCGATGTTCTGGACGTCGCGGACCTCTTGCGGACCCTTTCGCACCTCAAGCAACGGGTTATAGCGCGCCGACCTCGGATCTGTCGGATTGAAGAGAAGACAATAGGAGAATTTCGACCGCCAGCCGGAGGTCAATTGCCAATTCTCGCCCTTGATATCGTGAATGACGGCCGACCCGGTCCAGGACAGAAGCGTTGGAACAACCAGTCCGACGCCCTTGCCTGATCGTGTTGGGGCAAAGGCCATGACGTGCTCGGGTCCGTCATGTCGCAGATAGCGATCCTTCAGCTTGCCGAGGAAAACGCCGGCCGGTCGAAACAGCCCTGCCCTCTCGATCTCCTGAGTCGTTGCCCACCTCGACGAGCCATAGGTCGTCACCGTTCCGAGCTGTCGCGCGCGCCAGAGCGAGCCGCCGATGGCTGCGGCACAGCCCACGAACCCACTGGCGCCGGCGAGCGCACCGGCCTTATCGAAGACCTCGGGCGCATAGGCGTCGAAATGGTACCACCATCCGAACAGTTTCCACGGCTTGTAGATCGGCCAGCCAGCCACGACAAACCACGGCGTGCCGAGTGGCGGCTGATGACCCAGCATGTGGGCGCACCACTGCGTGGCCGCCCACACGCCGAGCATGACGATTGCGAATACGACGGCGATCTGCCCAATCAGCAACTTCGTGGGCGTCATTGGCTTGCTCCGCTGTTCTGAACGTCGGGGGCAAGCATCGCGCAGCGCGATGTGAACTGAAATGCACACTACGCACGACCAGGTGCGATGGGGAATGGGCCGGATCGCTCACAGAGCAGCCTTTTACGTGCCTGGAGCCCGCGCCGCAGACTGGGTCACCGGCCATGGCCGCCCTCGGCGATCGCGACCTATTCTGTGTTTTTGCTTCGTCTTATCAAAACGCAGGCATGCGTTCAGCGCGAGATACGATCCACAGGCAGCTGAACGGATCGGCATCTCCTCGACATCCAACTGGCCGATGACGCGCTTTGCTCCGGCGTGTTTCGTATGGACGGGCCGTCACAAATCATTCGACGGTAACCGATTTTGCGAGATTGCGCGGTTGGTCGACATCTTTGCCCATGAAGACAGCCGTGTCGTAGGCAAGAAGCTGTATCGGCAAGGCAAAGATCATTGGCGCGATAATCTCGTCGACGGTCGGCAGGACAATCGTGTGCATCGTTTTGAGTTTCGAAGCAGCGGCCCCCTTCTCATCAGTGATGAGGATAATCCGTCCTCCCCTGGCGGCCGCTTCCTCCATGTTGGAGACGGTCTTGTCGAAAAAGCGATCATGTGGCGCGATGACGATCACTGGCATGTTTTCGTCGACCAATGCGAGCGGACCATGCTTCAATTCACCAGCCGCATATCCCTCGGCATGGATGTAGGAAATCTCCTTGAGCTTCAGCGCACCTTCCATGGCCAGTGGGAAACTGGTGCCGCGGCCGAGATACAGGACGTCATGGCACTTTGACAGTTCGCGCGCCAGGAGCTCGACATCTGGCTTGATGCTGTTCAGGATCAGGCGCATCAGACGAGGCATTTCGGCAAGGCTCGCGACGAGCGCCTTCGCCTCAGCTTCGGTTACCGTTCCACGGGTCCTGGCAGCACCAATGGCGAGTGTGGCAAGAACCACAAGCTGGCAGGTGAAAGCCTTGGTGGAGGCGACGCCGATCTCCGGCCCGGCAAGGATTGGGAAGACCGCGTCGGCCTCCCGCGCGATGGTCGACTCCCGGCTGTTGACGACAGCGCCGGTCTTCAGCCCGCGCCCCTTGCAGTATCTCAGAGATGCGAGCGTGTCGGCGGTTTCACCGGACTGCGAAATGAAAAGAGCCGCCGAGTGCGGCGACAATGGGATCTCCCGGTAGCGGAATTCGGACGCGACGTCGATTTCGACCGGCAGGCGCGCATAGCGCTCGAACCAGTATTTTGCGATCAGTCCAGCCAGATAGGCTGTGCCGCAAGCCGAGATCGCCAGGCTCGGGATGCTGGCAAAATCTATGCAAGAAGCCGTATCGATGGGATTTCCTTCGGAGTTGATGTGATGAGCGAGCGCACGGGCGACAACCTCGGGCTGCTCATGAATTTCCTTCTCCATGAAATGGCGATAGTTGCCCTTATCGGCCAGGTATGCCCCGGCAAGGGAAGTCTGGCGCGGACGCTCGACGGGATGGCCATCGAAATTGAAGATATCGGCGCCTGTCTTGCTGATAACGGCCCAGTCGCCATCGACGAGATAGGTGATTGCATTTGTGAAGGGCGCAAGCGCGATGGCGTCGGAGCCCAGGAACATCTCGCCGTCGCCGTGACCGATTGCCAATGGGGGTCCGTTGCGCGCCGCCATGATGGTCGATGGATCATCCTCAAAGAGAACGGCAAGGGCGTAGGCACCGCTGACGCGCTTCAGCATGGCGTGCATTGCCTCGCCCCGCCCCATGCCCTCCCGGCGGTATCTTGCCAAGAGATGAACGACGACTTCGGTGTCGGTATCGGTCTGGAACTCGGCGCCCGCCGCCGCCAGTTCGTCCTTCAACTCGGCGAAATTCTCGATGATGCCGTTGTGAACCACGGCCACACCCTCCGCAATGTGCGGGTGCGCGTTGCGCTCAGTGGGTGCCCCATGGGTTGCCCAACGTGTGTGTGCGATGCCGATGAAGCCACTCAGCGGCTCTTCCTTCAATCTTCTCTCGAGATTGACAAGCTTGCCCTTGGCGCGCCGGCAGTTCAACGAGCCCTCGCAAAGGGTGGCGACGCCGGCTGAGTCATAGCCGCGATATTCGAGCCGCTTCAATGCGTCAACCAACCGCTCCGACACTGGCTGATGTCCAACGATGCCAACAATCCCGCACATGATCGTCTCCGAATTCTTCCCGGTAGCCTCAGTCGGCGCGAAGGAAACCCGCCGCCGCTCAGCCCCTAGTGGAAATCGGCGAAAGAGGTAAAATCGATCGTTGGGATAGCTGCCATCCAACCAGCGGATGGTCGGGAAACGTGTTTGACGACCCGGCGAGAGGACCTTTGACCTCGGCTAAACAGGTCTCCTGACCTCAGCTTCACCCGTCTCAGAGAGAGAGAAAGCCGTCAAATTCGCCACCAACTGTCGCGATTTGCGGCTTTCGACCGAGCCGGCCGCGCAAATCGCCCGTGCAAGCTGTCCCAGGATGGTCCGGTGGCCGACTTAGTCGCGGAGTTGCCTGCGCTGCCGCCGCAACCGGGCTGTGTCGATCTTAAACAAAGCGGAATGCCAGGCTCTGCCGATGGCCCTAAGAATTATTTGCAATGCTAGTTTCCTCTGCTGCCCAGCGCATTCCCGTCTTCCGCGTTGGTCGATTAATCGTGCATCAAAGATCGATGGCGATGCGAATCGGGGGCTATCAGCCCCAATTTTGGCTGCCTATGCAAGCGGGCGGACGCGTCGTGCCACCTTATGCCTCATGGCATGTGGAGCGCATCCACAGCAGATAGCGGCCGGAAGGAGCTCCATCCCTTTGCTTTTCGTCGTGGCTGGTTCAGCAAATCTGCTCGACCCCACGGCAGCTTGCGATCAGGCGCCGAGGGGAGTGCAATCGGCGGCGAACGCACTGTTGATGAGGAGGCAGACCCCGCCAGAGCCGGTGGCACTCGGCTCCCGGAGCACCTTCTCGAAAGCCGGGCCAGTCGAAGTGAAACCGCGCCTGCGCACGGCTGCCATGAAAGTCACGAAACGCTGGGTCCACTCCTTTGCCGACCGATGTTCCAAGAGATACCCTCGCGCTGCACCAGGCCGGAAACCTCTTTGCCGACATGCCGCTCGAGCACCGGCCGCCAAGGGACGAGCACGAACTCGCGCGATTTCTCGATAACGGCATATTTGCCGCTGGCGAGCTCAACTGAGCGGCGGAGCGTGCCCTCTACCCGGTCTCCGGGTTGCGTTTCAGCATAAGATAGACCGAGCTCTTCCGAGAGCTGACCGGCAACACGGTTCAGCTCCCGCTGGCGGAGGATCGCGATCATGTTGGCGCGATAGACGATCCGATCCTGCTCCTCATGGGCAAGGCCTTGCGCAATCAGCCACTGCTGTCGGCGGCTCCGCGCCTCCTGGGCTTCACGGCCGAAGCCCGAATTGCGCAACCTCTCTGATCCATCGAAGACCAGCTGGCTGTCGAGCCAGGTGGCGCCGTCAAAACCAACCTGCCGCTGCAGAGGCATGGAAGAGAGCTTGTCGACCGTCACAGGTCGGGTCCTCGCCTGCTGGCGCTCGTAGGCGGTGACACGATGGAGATGATCCGGCGCGATGATCCAGGTGCCGTCGGGCTCGCGCTCCACGCCGCCGGTAGCGCGCCGGATCGCCTCCAGCCGACGGACATGCGTTTCGGCGAAGCGGTCGTTGGAGGTCGGATCGTGCTTCAGGTGAATGTCGATGTTGTAGTGGCCGTCATGGGCAGCCGCGATTTCGGCCACCGTGCGGTCAACGAGCCTTGGTTCTGTGTTCCTCGGCGAGACACGCACGATGCAGCCGTCGGGCGTCGGCTCTGTCGCCTCGCCTTTGCCGATGTCGATGTATCGGGTCTTGCCGTCAACACCGTCGAGGATCAGGTAATGCCGGTCGGTGAGCTCGTCGGCCAGCCCGCGCGCGACAACACGGCCGACGACAGGATCGACCAGCTCGCCGGATCGATCATGGATCACCCAGTCGGCGGCACTGCGGGAAATCCCCCTGCCCGCCAGCTCGCGATGCATGGTCTTGATGATGTCGCCGCGTTCGCCGATGCGGCGCAGCGTCGCTTCTAGCCCGTCATCGAGGCGCCAGCGGCCCGAGTTGATCTCTTCGGCCAGATGCATCCGCTCGAGCTTGCGCAGGCGCCCCTGCTCCAAGGTTTGCCGAAACGCGTCGCGGCTATCGGGGGAAACGAGCCCACTGTCGTCACGCCGTTGCAGCAGGCGGCGGTCGATGCTGGTGAACCGTTCCTGCTCCATTTCCTGACGCAGGCGGTGCTCGATCTCGTGGTCGGTGCGCGGACCGAGATCGAGGCTGACCAGCTCGGCGGCGCGCTCGCGGATGCCGCTCGAGATGTATTCGCGCGCTATGACAAGATTCTCGCCGCGATCGTCCTTGCCACGAACGATGATATGGGTGTGCGGATGGCCGGTGTTGAAATGATCCACGGCAACCCAGTCGAGCTTCGTGCCGAGATCCTCCTCGATCTGTGCCATGAGCCGCCGCGTCAGTGGCTTGAGGTCGTCAAATTCGATGCCGTCCTCGGGTGCGACGATGAAGCGGAATTGGTGGCGATCGCCATCGGCACGATCGAGGAAGTCCTTGCCGGCGACGCGGTCGCTTTCCGCGCCATAGAGCTCGCCAGGCGCGCCGTCCCGGGTGACGCCGTCCCGCTGGATGTAGCGCAGATGCGCACGCGCCCCGTCCGCGCTCTTGCCGGAAAGCTTGACGACACGCGCCTTGATGACGACCCGGCGCTGGCGGAAGGCTGCATGGCGATCGCGTGACTTCAGCAGCGCGGCCGTCGCCCCGCCGCGGCCCGTCCGGCTCCCCACGAAGCGGCCACCACGCTGGGGCCGGCCACCGGCTCGGTTGATCGCCGCCCGGACCTGGCTGGCAAAGCGTTTGCCTGCCTTCGAGCCACGGGAGCCTATCTTCCCGAGCTTGGGTCTGAACTCGTCATCGTGCATGCTTAGCCTCCGCGTTTTACAGAGTCGAATTAGCCATTTGCGCTCCGAAGCTCTCCTGGCGCTGGAGGCTGCCTCCGGCAAAAAAGATGTGCAGACAAACACTTCGCCGCCTCATGGAGGCGGTGCCTTTATCTTGCCTTACGCGCCCTGCCCCTTCGGACGCGTCCGGCCCGCCCTTGGCTAGCGGTCCGGCTGCTTGACCGGTGCGACGTCCTTCCCCAGCGGCACGAAGAGATCGCCGTTTCGCGCGCCGGCGCGAACACCATTTTGCAGGAAAAACAGCGAGCGCCCCGAGGGCGCATTTTGCCTGCCTCGAGCGACAGATTGGCCGTTGGATTTCTTCATGTCGGTGGCCGAAACACCGGCTGCCGCGAGTTGCTTGAGGTAGCCGACGGTCTCTTTCGGCAGCGGCTTGCCGCGCTTCAGATGCGCCTCGTAGCGCTCGGGGCCGGCGTTGTAAGCGGCAAACAGGCCGGGGAACCCGAAGCGATCATACATGGCGCGGAGATAGGCCGTGCCGGCCAGGATGTTGTCGCGCGGATCGTGCGGATTTGGGCCGAGACCATGGGCCACGCGCATCTCCTCATACGTTTCCGGCATCAGCTGCATGAGACCCATGGCGCCGGCGCGCGAGGTGATTGGGCGGCCGCCGAGCATGGTCCTGCCACTGCTTTCGGCATCGATCACCGCGTAAATCCAGGCCTGGGGAATACGGAAACGCTTGCTTGCCTCCGTAACGAAGTGCTGCCACTTTCCAAGCTGCGGACTTTGGGAGATGGCGACCGGCTCAGCGCCGGTCGAGGCGGAACAGGCGCATGGCGCGACAGCGATCATGCCAAGCATCAGGAGGGTCACTCGGTCCATAGCGGCACGAGCCTCCCGATGACATTCGCGGCCGGCACCGGCCCGAAATAGCGGCTGTCGAAAGAGCGCGGCGCCTCGCCGTTCAGCACGAAGAATTCATCGCCGGCGAGCGCGCGGCAGCCGCTCCACCAGGGCAGCGGACGGCCTTGGGGGTCGGTTGCGAGCCGACGCGCGACGATCTTGCCGCCGATGATGATCGCCTCGTTGAAGGCGCAGACACGTTCGTGCGGCAGCGCGGCAATGTGCTTTACAAGGGGAACGCGGTGCGGGAGATAGCCGCGTTCGGCAGCGAGGCCGGCGATGGCTTGGGGTGCGTCGGCGAGCACCAGGTCGCCGCGTGCGGGCGCTCCCGCCACGACGCGATAGAGGCCGACCGGCGCGCTCGCCGAGGCGTTCCAGATCAGCCAGGGCGATGGGTTTGCAAGGGGGTCAAAGGCAATCAGGCCCACGGCAATCGCGGTCGCGGCGATCGCCTTTGTCGCGCGTACGCGACGCAGGCGGCTGCCGGTCAGATGGATGGAGGGACGCCGGCTCATGGGCGGCCTCCATCGCCGGAACCGGTTACCTTCTGGCCTTTCGACCACTCGTCGAGCTCGTCGATGTGGTAGCGCACATAACGGCCATGCTTGCGGAATTTCGGGCCGCCGCCGTTGAGCCGCATCTTTTCCAGCGTGCGCTGGGAGAGCCCTATGTAGAAGGCGGCTTGGGCTGTGTTGAGAAACGGACTGCCCTTCTTGGCGCGGGCGGCGCGTTCGTTTTCGTCATCCATAATTGTCCTCGTGTCGCTTAAGGAGAAGCGACGGCGAGGATGGGCGAACGAGGTCGCCCCGGGGACGGGCGAAGAGTGGGGGGCGAGTTTTCGCCGCTCCGGTGGGAAGAGCCCCGCGCCGGCTGCGGCGCGGGGCTCGGGTCGGCCCGATCAGTCGGCCGGGTTCCAAATGATGGCGTAGGTGTCGTCATCGTCCTGGCCGGCGGCGCGGCCCAGATTGGCGTATAGCTTGCGGGGTCCGAACTCGGGCGCTGCAATCGACAGGCTCACATAATCCTTGCCGGACGTCTCGCCGGTGCGGATCCAGCCGGCGCCAACTTCGACCCCTTGCGTCAGCACCCGGTAGTCGGGATGGTTGTCGGCGCTCTTGGCCTGGTTGGGGACGATGTCGATGTCGGCGCGGACGCTGAGCGTCTTGAGCTGGCCCTTGTAGGCGCCGTTTTCCTGCTTGTTGACGTAACCGATCGCGGTCATTTCGAAGTCTCCTTTTGCTGTCGCCGGGGACCATCCCCTGCGATGGCTGACCGTGATGGACGCGTCCGGAGCGCCTGAACCCGACAGGGCCGCAGCGCCAGCGGAGGACCCGAGCCGACGGCTTTTTTGAAGCGGAGCGGCGCGAGGAAGCCGCCGCAGGCGGCGGGGAAAAAAGCTGCTGGCGAGGGTTTCGGGCGGCCGGACCCGTCCATAGGTCAACAAGCCAGCCGCAGGGGATGGTCCTGGCAGGGAGCATGGAGATCGTGGCAAGCGCGGTCGCTGCAGCCAGGCAGGAGAGCCGGGATTTGCGGGACTGCGGGCTGATGCCGTGGCATGCCGACAAGAGATCGTGCCTACGGGTCGGGCGCCAGAACAGGCATCCGACGGTCTGATCGATGCGCGGGATCAAGGCGGCTTGCCGGTCTGGATTGTGCCGCGGGGACGCGGGGGCCAAAGGTCTCGAACATGCGGCCAGTGCGCCGGGTACGATGCCGGGCGGCGGCCATTCTGGAAGCCGCCGCCCAGCGTGACGCCTATTGGCAGCCGAACAGGGACCGCACCCGCGCCCATTGATCGGCGGTGCGCAAGCCGCCTCGCTGCGTGTAGCTTTCGACCGGGAATTTCATCCAGCGCGGCAGCCAGCTTCCCACCTTGTCGCGGCCGTTCTCGCCGGAAAGAAAGTCGCGGATGATCGTCTTTTGCGTCTTCACCTTCTCGGCGACATTGCCGTCCGCGACATGCTTGCCGCCGAGTTCGGCTAGCATGGAATTGGCAATTTCCTTGTCGCGCAACAGCTCGAAGAAGGCGTCGTCCGGTTGCCAGCAAGCGGCGAGGTCGACATTCAGATGATTGCCGAGGGCCTCGACGACGGCGCTGCCGGCTTCAAGCGTCTCGGCCATGACGGTGCCAAGGAGGCGCAGGACATCGTCGTCGGACAGCGTCAGCAGATGCGCAAACAGGGTTGCCGTGCCGATGTCGCCGCCATTGCCGCCAGCGATTGTGCCATCCTCGTCGGATCGTCCAAGCAGCGCCAGGACCGCACGCCGCTTATTCGCGAAGGCGGCCTCGGCCTTGCAGGCTGCGAGGCTCGCAGCCACGATCTGGTTGGCGGCGCGCTGCGGCTCGGTGCGCACCTGCCACAGGCTTGAGCCGGCAATCGCATGCGCCACCATCAGGCGAAGTGCTGCTGCCGGATGGTCGAGGAGCGCCAAGCGCACGGCGGCATGACGGTGCAGATCGACATAGTTCTGCATCGGTCCGGTGAGTTCGGGCCGCGACGGTTTGTCCGGGGTCCCGGCCTCTGCGGCCTCGCCAGTGGCGCGGGCGCGGCGGGCTTCCTTGCGCGATAGCCAGCCCTCGTGACACCCGACCTCGCCGCGATGCGAGACTGACATGAAGACCTTGCCGCCCTTCTTCTTCGGCGTCTTTTCGTAGTCCCATGCGTGGAAATGCTGACCCGGCTCGAGCACGATCACGTCGCTCCATCCGGCCTCACGATAGGCATCGCGTCTGGCGGCGATGGCCTCGTTCTGCTTGAGCCAGAACAGGTCGGCGTCGGCAAAATAGCTGTCCTCGCCGAACAGATCGGAGACGATCAGGCCGGGATAATCCTCGATGGCAAACAGCGCCACCTTGGTCGAGATCGACTGGCCGCCGAACAGCCATTGCTTCAATTGCCAGCCGCGCGGCGCGCGGCTGTCGGGGTCTGCAAAGAGCGCGAGCCAGTCCTTCTGCTGCGCCTTCGAGGCCATGGTGAGATGGCGCACCGTCTCGGCGTCGATTTCCTCGCGGCGATAGGCTTCGCGGATCTTGGGCAGAAGCTCGCCGAGCGCCAGAATGCGCTTCACCTGATGCTCGGTGAGGCCGAAAGTGGCCGCGATATCGGCAATGGTGCGACCTTCCCTGATGAGGCGGGTAAAGGTTTCCCATTGCGAGACCTCGTCGGGAGCGAGGCGGGCGATGTTTTCGATCAGGGAGGCTTCGAGCGCGTCGGCGTCGTCGCCATCCTCCATGATGGCGCATGGCAGCGGCTCGGCCTCGCCGCGTTCGTCGGCGACGGTCTTGGCGGCGAAATAGCGTCGCCGTCCGGCGACGATCTCGAACGTTTCGGGCGAGCCGTTGGGCCGCACCAGTAGCGGAACGAGGACGCCGCGCGCACGCACCGACGGCAGGATGTCGGAGATGTCGGGCGCGCGTTTGGAATGTCGCATGTTGGCGGCGGCGACGCTCAATTGGTCGATGGAAACGTGGGCAAGCTGCATGGTCTTTCTCCTTTGCTGTGGCCTGAAAGTGCCTGACCGCGAGGCCGCAGGCCGAGCGGCGCGACGGTTTTGCGCCGGATGGCGCTATTGTTCCGCCCGGTCGGGCGGAAGCTCGGGAAGGGAAAGCGAGAGGGCGGCGGCGGCCTGCCGCAAGAGCCGTTCGGCCTCGGTGATGTGGCCGCATAGGCGAGCGGCTTCGGCATAGACAGAGAGCGGAAACCGTGCCTTGAAGTACAGGTCGCGCTCGATGCCCAGGCCAAGCGGTCCCTTGACGGCTTGGAGCTCGGCAAGGCTGACGCTGCCGAGTTCGGGGAAGCCGAAACCGAGATCACAAAGGCCGAAGAGTGTATCGCCGTCGGCGTCGAGCTCGCTCAGAAGCCAGGTGGCGGAGCCGACCGGATTGAACAGTTTCACGACCGGAACATGGTCGGTTTCGGGCTCGGCAGCGCCATTGGCGAGCAGAAGAAGGCGCAGTTCGTCGGTGATCAGGATCATTGCGGCGTTCCTTCAAAACGGTTGGTGCTGATCAGAGCGGCTGAGACAAACCCGCCGATATCGAGCGGCTTGTGCGCGGCGCGCATCGCGCGCCATCAGAAGCGCAAGCCTGTCGGCATGGCGATCGGGCGGCGCGCTCATGCGGCGATCTCGGCATGCGCCTCGCCTTCGACGTCGGCATTAAAGCCGAGCAGGAGATCGGCGGCTTTCGAGGCATGGCTGGCGGCGCGGAAGATGGCGCGATTGTCCTCGCGCAGGACCGTCAGCCATGAGCCGATATAATCGACATGGCGCACGGTCGGCTCGAGGCCGATAGTGCTGCAGACGAAGGCTGCGCAGATTTCAGCGACCAGTTCCTCGCGCGCATAGGCCTTGCAGCCGAACGAGCCGGAGAGGTCGCGCGCAAGGCGCGTCGGGTGACCGGTCCAGTGGCCAAGCTCGTGAAAGCAGGTGCGGTAATAGTTGACCTGCTGAAAGAAGGCCGGTTGCGGCGGCACCTGAATGAAGTCGCTGCCCGGCATGTAGAAAGCGCGATCGCCGCCGATGCGGACATCCGCGCCGGTTGCGCGAATGAGCGCCTCGGCCTGCGGGATGATCTGGCGCTGCGGCAGCGGATCGGCGGCGGCATGGAGATGTTCGGGCAGGTTTTCGCACTGCGCGACATTGAAGACGGTGAAGCGCTTCAGGTAAGGCACCGCCTGCGGTTCGTCGCCATCGACCTTGGCGCGTTGCTTTTCGTTTTTCGGAACAAAGCGGTCGGCGTGAACGATGGTCGTGCCGCGCTCGCCTTTCCTGACATTGCCGCCAAGGGCAAGCGCCTGCCGGAAGGTCAGCCAGTTCTGGCTGGCATAGCTGCGCTCGATGACCGCGCCCCAGAGGATCAGGATATTGATGCCGGAATAGCGGCGCTCGGTGGCCGCATTCCTGGGCAGGCCGAGGCCTGCCTTTGCGCTTCCCCAGGGCTTGACCCATGGCACGATGCCGCGCTCGAGCTCGGCAATGATGCGGTCCGTGATCTCTTGATAAAGGTTGGCGCCTGCGCGCCCGCCCCTGCTTGCGCCAGCCTTTCGGCTGCCGGAACGCTTGTTGTTTGAACGCATGCCCTGGTCCTCCGCTCGCCAAATCGCGCCCTCCCCCGGAAGCGGGGTGGGCGGCGAAAACGACCGGAAAGGCCCGCCGTGAAAGGCGGACCGCATCCGAAGGACCGGAACGGAGAGGAGGACCCGAAGCGCAGCGAAGGGTTGCGGGACGCCGCGGCGGGCCTAGAAGGGAGAGCCGCCCACCGCGCGCCACCGGGGAAGGCCACCATGAAAACCACGCCGGCCAATCGGCCGGCGGCCGTCAGCAGCCGAAAGGCTGCCCGAACCAGGGGGCGAAGCCGGATGGCCGAGACCGCCCGAGCCTGCCGAGGAAAAAGCGGGCT
This sequence comes from Mesorhizobium sp. WSM4823, assembly GCF_055811195.1. Lineage (NCBI taxonomy): Bacteria > Pseudomonadati > Pseudomonadota > Alphaproteobacteria > Hyphomicrobiales > Phyllobacteriaceae > Mesorhizobium > Mesorhizobium sp. WSM4823. Next base: position 8,718 of record NZ_JBVVQL010000016.1, on the reverse strand, counting down.
CGGTGCACGAGCACCCGGGGGGGGGGGGGGGGGGGGGGGGGGGGGGGGGGGGGGGGGGGGGGGGCCCCCGGGGGGGGGGGGGGGGCGGGGGGGGGGGGGGGGGGGGGGGGGGGCGGGGGGGGGGGGCCGCG
>NZ_JBVVQL010000016.1:0-8577 GCF_055811195.1 Mesorhizobium sp. WSM4823 | reverse complement strand
CCCTCCCTCCGCCGCCCCCCCCCGGGGGGGCCCCGCGGGCGGCCCCCCCCCCCCCCCCCGCCCCTCCAAAACCGGGGGGGGGGGCCCCCCCCCCCGGGCGCGCCCCCCCCGGCGCCCGGGATTCAGGACTGGTGGTCGGACCCCGCTGATGGTCATAACCATCGGATCCTTGAGCCGATGTCGCAGGGCCGCGAATTTCCACGCCTCGGCGCCCCTTGCTGGATCACAGCGTCCAGGAAGCGAGGTCGCAGCCGCCGCGAATGTTCGTTTGATGTAGCCGCACACCGGGAGACGGTGCCATGTTCGGCGTCGCGCCCGCCGCGTCACGATGCGGTCAAGAAGCCAACCACGAAAAAGGCGCTCAGGAGCACATCAAAACCACTCCGACAAACGATCCTGCGACCAAGCATTGCCGACAGTATGTCAAAATGCCGATTTTGCAGCTGTCGAAGATTGTACCTTTGCCTTCGCGCGCGCTTCAGCGATGGAGCGTTGCAGTCTGGCCATCCCGATTTCCCCTGGGATCACTTCGTCGCCGATCACCAACGCAGGTGTGCCGTCGATATACAAATCTTTGGCGAGTGCGAAATTGCGTGTGATGGCATCTGTGATGGCCTGGTCTTGCATGTCCCGCTTTAGTTGCTCGAGATCGAGGCCCACACGCTCTGCAACGGTCAAGGTGCTGCGCTCGTTGATGGAGCCGGGGAAAGCCATGAGGGCGAGGTGGAACGCCTCGTACTTCCCCTGTTTGTGCGAGGCGAGCGCTGCGCGCGCTGCGAATCTGGAACCTGGCCCCAGGATTGGGAAGTCCTTGAACACAAGCTTCACATTGGGATCATCCCTGAGGGCTTGAATGAGGTGGAGGGCTGCCGCCCGGCAATAGCCGCAGTTGTAGTCGAAGAACGAGACAACAGCGATATCGCCCAAGGGATTGCCCGCGATTGGCGAGGCTGGGTCGTTGAGGAGGGCGTCGCGCCGCTGCGGAATGCGTATGCGCAAGTCAGCCGCTATCTGGCGCTGGTCTTCCAGACGCTGCAGGTACTCGGCCGCATCCTGACGATGTTTCAACACTCCCAGCGCGAACACCAAGAGAGCGATCGCCGCGACAAGCGCGGCTTTTAATCGGGACATGGGTGGCTCCATCAAACATAAACGGCAGGACAGGACGCCCGCAGCGCCGGCTCCCGCCGTGTGGCCGCGCTTCTCCCGTCGCCGCGCTCCGGTCAAGCGCCGCACCCCGGTGCCGCAAATAGCGTGCCAGTGGGGGCAGGAACGCAGGTGAGCGCTGCGCTGCGAAAAGGCCGGCTAGGACATTGGCGCGATCGCCGTTTGGCTTACGCAGCGGACACGAACACCGCGTGGCCACGCGCGACAACTATGTCCGGCGCACCATAAAACGGGGGAATCCGTGGCCGTTGTGCGACATAGGGTCGGGAACCATTCAAGCCATTTGCGAGGGGATTTGTTGGCGATCCCTGTTTTGGGCACTTTGTAGAAAATGGTTCTGTACAGTCTCAAACCGCGCAGCCACAAAGCCCAGGCGGTCGCGGAGCCCCTCCGATATCCGCTCGCATTGCAAGCGCCGATGCCTCGTTGATCTCCGCCTTGAGCACCCCGCGGTCACCCCCGGCAGCGCTGTCACATCGGGCGCGTTCGTCAGCCGAAGATCCGACGGGTGCTGCACCCACGGGCAAGTAGGAGCTAGACGGCTCTCCTGTTGCCCCAGAGCAGAACGTGCAGCTGCGGCAACACGCGAGCTTCGAACCACCCGTCTCGCGTCACCTTTTCGATGAGCCACTCCATGCGTCTCATGATTCCGTCAAGGTCGACAGGTGCGTCTTCATCGCCAAGGCGCGGTGGCGTGTGATTGCCAGGTTGCAGATAGACCGGGAGACGTGGAAATCGCGCGGCGGCGTCTTTGGCGAAGGCATAGTCACTCTCGTCGAAAACGACGAGCTTGAGCACGACTTGGGGCTTCTCCCGCGCCGCTTCGATGCACGCCTCCAAGGCGGCCCAGTCGGGCCGCATTTCGCTCGACGGAGGCTTTGGGCTGAGGACCAGCACATCAAGCTCGGCAAACCAGTCCTTGACCACCGAAGCTTGGGTTTCCAGCGCAAAGCGGTAGCCTTCACCATGGCCTCGCTCGATCAGGCCACCGAAGGGCTGAATGGCCGGATTGCCGCCCGACAGCGACACCATCACCGGCCGGCCGCCGGAAAGCGCAACCACGCTTTGCCACACCGCATCCACTGGCATCATCTGCCATTCATGGCGGAACTGGTTGTCCACCGCATGGAGGCTGTCGCACCAGGAACAGCGATAGTCACAGCCGCCGGTTCTGATGAAGACGGTCGGCAAACCGATGAGCACGCCCTCGCCCTGTATCGTCGGCCCAAATATCTCGCTCACCCGGATTGCGGGGCGCGTGTCCGTCACGGTCGGTACTCCGCCCAGGTTTTCGGGGTTTCGCTCACCCTCACGGCCGCGGTTTCCGGCAGCCGTGCCTTGCACCATTCATAGAAATGCCTGGCCAAGTATTCCGCCGTGACCTGCTCATGTGCCAACGCGTCGTTGAGGTGCCGGTGGTCCAAGCTCTCGTCGATATAGCGTTTGAGCGGCGCCAGATCGTGATAGTCGCGCACGAAGCCGTGCGCGTTCAGCTCCTCGGCGGAGAGCTCCACTTCGACGATGTAGTTATGCCCGTGCAGGCGCGCGCACTGATGTTCGGGTGGCAAGGAGGTGAGCTGATGCGAGGCCGAGAAGTGGAATTCCTTGGTGATGCGGAACATCAGGCGCTCCGCCTCCGCAGCGCCTCAAGCCAGAAATCGGTGTCCTCATACTCGGTCGGATCGGCGTGCTGCGCGAGATGAAACGCCTCGCGTCGCTCGACGCAGGTCCCGCACCGTCCGCAGTGACGCTCGCCGCCCTTGTAGCAGGACCAGGTCTGCGCAAATGGGGTTCCGTATCCTGCTCCATCGCCGACGATGTCCGCCTTTGTTAGGTTCACATAGGGCGTGTAAAGGCGGATCTGCGCGTCGCCGTCGAGCGCTCGGTCCTGCATCGTCTGGAAAGCTTCGATGAAGGCGGGACGGCAGTCTGGATAGATGAAATGGTCCCCGCCATGAGCGGCCATCGCCACCGCTTCCGCCTTATGCGCGGCGGCAAGACCAAACGCGATTGCCAGCATGATGGCGTTCCTGTTCGGCACCACCGTGATCTTCATGGTGTCTTCTGCGTAGTGGCCGTCGGGCACGTCGACACTGTCGGTCAGCGCCGAGCCGCGAAGGCCGCGGCCGATTTGGCGGATGTCGATGATCTGATGCGCAACGTTCAGTCGCTCCGCGCACAGAGCGGCGAATCTCAATTCTTTCCTGTGCCGCTGGCCGTAGTCGAAGGACAGGAGCCCGGTGAGTTCGTGCTCCGACGCCACTTTGTGGGCAAGGGAAACAGAGTCCAATCCGCCGGAGCAGATGACGAGAGTCTTCATCATGGTATCCTTGTTTTGACCGGGTAAGGCTGCGACCGGAGATTTCTCTGCGCTCCCCCTACCCCAGCCAGCCAACTTTGTGAACCCTGCGGGAGTCTGATGCGCTGGCGCACCGGGATGCGGCAGGGTCGCGAAAGGCGGACTGAGCCTCGTTGGTGGATGTTCACCCCCGGGCACATGCTCAGGAGCCCAAATGCGACGCGTCCTCGCGACATGGCTGGGCAAGAAGCCGCCGACTTCATGGCTGCAGAGGCCACGTGCTGTGCTTTGCAAGGCGAAGCGGAAAGGGAGTGGACGCGAGTGCACAGGTCCAGGTTTAGCGACGGTGGGCTTGCCCTCGCTTCAGCATCAAATCCGAACCGGGCATCGCGGTCGGCCGTTGGTTGGGCGGCAGAACCCGCCAAAGATTGGTTGTCAGCCGACATCTGTGAACAAGCCGTCTGCGTCGTTGCAATCACCCCTCCGTTGCGCGCTATTGCCGCCATGGCCTCGGATGAACTGGATTGGGCGATTTTCCAGATGGCAGTCGAAAGCGTCCGCTCCCTCTCGCTGAGCTTCAACGAAAGAGCCGCGGAGATAGCGGCGAGGAGCCAGGGTACCTTGGTTTTCGACGTGCGGGTGTACGGTGACGCGCAGGTGCAGAGGGTCGCAGCCATCCGGTATCAAGGCGAACGGACTGGCGTGCTGGCGTTGGACAGACAAGGCCTTGTTACCCACTATTGCATGGTGAACAGCACGTTCTCAGATCTGATGGCGCCGTTGGAGAACTGGACCAGCATGCCCCTGGCAATGCAGGCCAAGATCGATGTTACCGTCCATGCCAGTCTCTTCCTCGGCGCCTTACGAAATGCCGGTATGCTTGGCGGTTAGCATGTCCGGATGTGTGATTTTGCATTCCGCCCGACCGCGGCCTGCCAGCGGCCGTCTACCGAGGCTCTCCAGGCGCGGATGTATCACGACGCGACCATTTGCTGCTCGTCTCGTGATATCCTGGCGCTCGGGTCCGTGGCGCAAACGCCGGATTCCAACATGCTGGGACACGCAACGCCCGATCAGTTAATTGCAAGGAGACCTGCTCCCCGGCAGCCGACGGGCAAACGAATCTTCCGCTGATCAGGCAGCATCCAATATGTCCGGCTCCGCCTCAAGAATTCCGCTGGGTAGGGACGGCGATTTCGCGATCCGATCGCGATACCCCTGTTGTGCCTCCGACCGGGGGAATGGTCAGTCGCCGATATCCGATTCGCCTGGGATAGCCATTATCGCAAAGGGCAGCACCCGACCCATATTAGCCGGCTGACTCCTTGGGGTCGGCACTTCGTGGGAAAGTTCGTTCCTCTTGAACAGTGCCGTCAAGTTTTTTGATACGGACGGAGCCGCCGCCTCTCCCAACAGCTGATTCCAGCACACCACCTTTGGTGGCCTCTTCCTTGGTGTCAAATCTGCGGGTTGCTCTGTCCGCACCTTCTTGGCGCAAGACCCAGTCGTCCTTCTTCTTGTCGTGGATGAGCTCAAATTTCGGAAGTTTTGCCATGACTGCCTCCTGTTGCCATTCGACTATTCGCCAATTGAGCCAAAATCAATTAGCCCAACGCCGCAACATCGCAAAGCCTCGAAAAGCCAGCTTTGAAGCAGAGCCTTTGCCACCCGCACATTTGAAGACTATGCTTGCCTTATCGGCAGCGATTTGCATCGGACACGGCCGACTGTAAGAGGGTACTCGCTCTTGCCCGTACGGGAGAGCGCCATGCCCCAATCCCTTCTTCGCAACCAGCTTTTGAAAGCGCTATCCTCGGAGGATTTCGCACTTTTGCAGCCATCGCTGCATCAGGTTGAACTGGCCATCAAAAGCCAGTTGGAGGTCGCATATCAGCCGATCGCGAGTGTGTATTTTCCGGAGACGGGTATCGCTTCGGTGGTCGCCACAATGACTGGCGGGCGCAAAAGTGAGGTCGGCCTCGTCGGCTACGGCGGCATGACCGGCATTGCGGTTATACTCGGCCAGGACAGGTCTCCCAATGAGACCTATATCCAAGTCGCCGGCCAAGGCTGGATCCTGTCGGTCAATAGCCTTCGCGCCGCGATCGCGACAAGCCTGACCCTTCGCGAGTCACTGCTGCGCTATGCCCATGCGTTCCTTGTCCAGTCGTCCCGGACGGCACTGGTTAACGGCCACTCGAAAATCGAGGAACAGCTGGCCCGCTGGTTGCTCATGGTCCACGATCGCGGTGACGGAGACAAGATTTACCTGACGCATGAATTTCTGGCGACCATGCTTGGCGCTCGTCGCCCCGGCGTCACGACCGCCCTCCAAATGCTCGAATACAGGGGACTGGTCCGCGCCACGCGGGGTGAAATCACGATTGTCGATCGCGCCGGAATGATAAGGCTCACGCATGGCGCTTATGGCGAGGAGGAGCAACGCCATTTCGGCTTGGCTTCCGCGTGATTGTCTGGAATCAGACAAAGCCTTGCAAGGTCCGGAATTCCGGCCCTAAATCCCCTTGGTCAGGGTTTCAGGGAGGAAATTCTCGATGACCAACGCTTTTCACTCGGTCACAGTTGAACGAGCAGCCGAAGCCTATGTCCTTTCCAGGGGCAAGGCCCGGTTCCTCTCCATCGCACAGGCAATCCGCGCCATCCGAACACTCATGCCCGCATGCAAGGCGACCGACCGCGAACTGGAGGAGTTGCTGGCGGCGGCATCGATCATTCACGGTGTCCGCGTCGCCTTCGACGCAAGAACGGCGGAAGCCGCAGAACCGCGGCTCCATTCGTAGCGACGATGCAGGCGCCTGCGCAGTCCCACAGCTTATCGGACGTCGCCAAGCGATCGTCCGCCATCTAATCGACAACGTCGGCAGCCCGTGCATTTCGATGTCCGAGGTTCGTCACGCCGTGAGACGAATGTTTCCGCCTTGCGACCTCACGGATTGGGAACTTGACGATCTCATTGCGCGAAGTGCAATCGACGCGGGATTTGCGATCGAATTCGACGCCGCGGCACCGTAAGCCCGAAGGCCGAGCTGCCGGGAAGCCCGTGGGTTGTGCCGAGCCAAATCAGGTATATGTTTGCCGAACGGCGTGAGGACTTCGGTGTGGGAAATCACGGCAGCGTTGTTGAAGGATGGCAGGTACTAGCTGAGGACGAGGCGATAGAAGCCGCGACCAAGAGGCATGGTAAGGATCCTACAACCTCGGTGGCCTATTGCGCCTTCGAAGCGTCTGGCAATGACAAAGGTCTCGAATACCGATTCTGGTTTAATCTGTTTCTGAAACTTTCAAAATGGGATCACGTCGGGTGGGCTTAGCCCGCAAGCGGCGGACTACGAGCATATTACCGCAAATGGGCAATTGCACGAATGGTGATGACTGAGGGCAAATATCCGGGAGAGCTCGCCTCCCCGCAGCAGATGTATGAACTGGCGGAAGAGTATCGCAAAGCGGCAGCCCTGCTCGCCCCGCTTGGCCGATCAGGTAAGCCGCTTAGCCGAGCGCCGTTTAGACTGTCAGCCATCCACGCGATCGAACTCTATCTGACCGCGCTTTTGCTCCATCGTGGGCACGAACCCAATCAAATCCGCAAGATGCATCACGACTTGGCGGCTCGGGCGAAGCACACTGTCGAAGCAGGACTGCGTCTTCGCGCAAAAACCGCCAATCATCTTCAGTCCCTCAGCCAGAACCGGGAATATCTGATCATCCGCTACGGCCCGGAACTGGCCGCAACCGCCTCCCAGATCAACCGGCTCACCGCCACCCTCGAAGAGGTGGCGGTGAAGGTTACCCTTTTGATCGCGTCGTCCTCAAGAACGGATCCACAGCCAGCCGCGACCACAACTGGCAAGGCCTGACCCGATTACCGACTTGTATGGTTCAGGGCTGCGGTTCGGCGGCCACGAATACAAGCAGGCAACCTCGTCGCGCGGCATCGGCCGCTTGTCGATTAGGTCACTAGCCAGCCTAAGGTCGCTGCATCGCAGCCCTGATCTTAGTGGCGGATCCGTACTAACTCGGCGACGATTGCCAAGCTTTCGCTTTCAACCTTTTGCGACTTTCGCAGCACTGAGGGAAGCCAGCCTTGCCGTCCAGTTCCGTCTCGGCGTGCAAGCGCCTTCAGGTTCCGGAGCGTGTTCTACAGCTTCGGCATCCCGCATGACGTCGGCGATGTGGGCTTTCGACAGGCGTGCGAGGAAGGCTCCCTCTGGTGTCCACTAGAGCGCATGTCCAGTCCCACCGCTTCCGCCAGCAGGTTGGAATTTGCGATGCCTTCCCTGCCGGTTTCAGGGGGGCGACCACGGCGTTGGTTCGCGGCAGTCACCATCGCCGCCCGCGGGCAGAGGAGTGGTCAGGTCGAGCATCCTCAAGCACTATGCCGACAGGCCGAGAACCGGCTGCCACAATACAGGTCCGTTCAAACGCCCCCTCCAGCGGACGCGCATGAGGCTAGCGTGGGAAACCTCGAGAGAACCGGCGACCGCCTCCGTGTTGCCGACCGCCTTCGGCTGCCCGATGCGCGCCAACGGCCAGGTTGCGAGACGCAGGATCCGCTCCATGCGCGTATCCGTCACTGTCACAATCCGATCGAGTTCGTTGGCCAAGCCGAATTCGATCATGCCTGCGAAGAGCTCGTAGGTTGCTTGGGCTAACCCGCCAGCCTTGGGTGTTGATGCAGGCAGATCCAGTGCGAAACGACTGCTCTCCCAAACGCGGGTACTCGCTGGCGCTGCGGTCTCACCCAGCAGCATCGGAAAGGTGTCGCGCAACATTGTCGGCCCCGTTGTCGGCAAAAAACGGACGCAACCGCAAATGCGCCAGTCGGATCCTTTGAGAAGGAGATAGACGGGGTTGAGGCCGTCATATGCGTCTGTCTCCATTTCCTCTGCGGTCTGAACATCCCATTCCAGCCTTTCCTTGAAAACCCGATGCCTCAGTCCGTACATTTCCTTGAGCTCGCTTGAAAACTCGTCGTAGAGCTCAGGTGTGATTAGCTGCATCATTTGTCGCCTCCGTGGTACGCCTCCGGCGAAGGCCGCCTTGCGGGAGGATGGCACGGTAGCGAGGCTGCGCTCTTAAGGTCGTCCTTACGA
>NZ_JBVVQL010000015.1:0-104933 GCF_055811195.1 Mesorhizobium sp. WSM4823 | reverse complement strand
GATCTGGACCAGGTGCGGTCGTTTCTGTCGAGCGCTGGTCCGATCGCGCTTTTCGACCTGCCGTGGGTGCCGCTTTATCTCGCAATCTGCTTCCTGTTCCATTTCTGGATCGGGATGGCGGCGTTGGCTGGCGCCGTCATACTCTTCAGTCTGACGTTGTTTGCCGAGGCTCGCACGAGAGAGCCCGCGAAAAGGGCCAACAGCCAGGCTGCAGCGCGCAACACGCTTGCGGAGGCGACGCGCCGCAATGTCGAGGTGCTGCAGGCCATGGGCTTTGGCACGCGCGTCGCCGAGCGCTGGTCAGGGATCAATGCCGGCTATCTCGACACCAATGCAACGGCCAGCGACCTTGCCGGGACGCTCGCAACGATCGCGAAGATCCTGCGCATGATGCTGCAATCGGGCATCCTGGCGATCGGCGCCTATCTTGTCATTCACCAGGAGGCAACAGGCGGCATCATGATCGCCAGTTCGATCATGATGAGCCGGGCGCTCGCACCAATCGAACTGGCCATCGCCCACTGGAAGGGCTTCGTCACCGCCCGCCAGGCGTGGGCCAGGCTGACCCAGCTTTTGGCCCTGCTCCCCGACACTGCCACAAGTGTCTCGCTGCCGGCACCGATATCTGCTCTTGCGGTCGAAAACATCAGCGTCACGCCGCCGGGCGAGCGCCGTGTGGTCGTGCAGGATGCCAGCTTCGCACTTGAGAATGGCGCCGGCCTTGGAATCGTCGGACCGAGTGCGTCCGGCAAGTCATCGCTCGTGCGCGCGATTGCCGGCATATGGATTCCGGTCCGCGGAACCGTCAGGCTGGATGGCGCAACGCTCGACCAGTGGTCGCCGGAAGAGCTGGGCAACCATGTCGGCTATCTCCCGCAGGATGTCCAACTGTTCGACGGCACCATTGCCGAGAACATTGCGCGCTTCGAACCTCAAGCCCCATCGGACAAGATACTGGCGGCTGCGCGTGCGGCCGGCGTTCACGATCTGGTCGTCCATTTGGAGGAAGGCTACGAAACGCAGATCGGCGAGGCCGGGTCGGCGCTGTCCGCCGGCCAAAGGCAAAGGGTCGCGCTTGCGCGGGCCCTCTACGGTGACCCGTTTCTGCTCATCCTCGATGAGCCTAACTCCAATCTCGATTCCGAGGGTGAAGTCGCCTTGTCGGCCGCAATCCAAGGTGTGCGGGCGCGAGGCGGCATTGCTGTCGTGGTGGCACATCGCCCAAGTGCGCTGGCAAGCCTGGATCAGGTTCTCGTCATGGCGAACGGCCGTATCCAGGCGTTTGGCCCGAAGAATGAGATCTTGAGCAAGGTAACCCGTCCGGCAGGCGTTCCTCTGAAGGTCGTCTCTAGCCCTGAAGAGGCTGCATCCTGATGGCGGAAGGCACTGCATCCGCGATTGACCGAACCATTCGGCGCTACTTGCTCGGCGGTGTCGCAGCCTGCATTTTTCTGGTCGGTGGCGCGGGAAGCCTCGCCGCCGTGACCGAGATTTCCGGAGCCGTCATCGCTTCGGGAAAGCTGGTTGTCGATTCCAGCGTCAAGAAAGTGCAGCATCCAACCGGTGGCGTTGTCGGTCAAATCTTCGTCCGGGAAGGCGATGCTGTGAAGGCGGGCCAGATCTTGCTTCGCCTCGATGAGACCATCACCCGGGCTAATTTGGCGATCGTCTCGAAGAGCCTGGACGAATTCGAGGCGCGGCTGGCTCGCCTTGAGGCCGAGCGCGACGGCAAGGCAAGCATCGTCTTTCCAGCTTCGCTTGTGTCACGCCAGGATGCCCCCGAGATTGGTCGGGCGATGGCCGGCGAGCAATCTCTGTTCGAATTTCGCCGACAGGCACGCGCCGGTCAAACGGCCCAGTTGCAGGAGCGCATTGCGCAGCTTGCCGAAGAGGTTTCCGGCTTGAGCGAGCAAAGAGATGCCAAGAGCCAGGAAATCAAGTTGATCGGCTTTGAGCTCGAAGGCATGCGCAGACTTTGGCAACGCAAGCTGGTTTCGATCGATCGCATAACGGCGCTTGAACGCGATGCCGTGCGGCTCAAAGGCGAGCACGGGCAACTGACTGCGGCGATAGCGCAATCGAAGGGTCGTACCTCCGAAATCCGTTTGCAGATCATCCAGATCGATCAGGATTTGCGCAGCGAAGTGGCAAGCGAACTGCGTGACGTCCAGGCAAAGATCTCCGAGTTCGTCGAGCGCAAGGTTTCGGCCGAAGATCAGCTCAAACGCATCGACATACGCAGTCCGCAGAACGGTGTCGTTCATCAGCTCGGCGTGCACACGGTCGGTGGCGTTATAGCTCCAGGCGAGCTCATCATGCTGATTGTCCCGGTGACGGACGACCTGACCGTCGAGGCGCGTGTGGCTCCGCAAGACATCGATCAGTTGACGCCAGGGCAAGTCGCGACGCTGCGGCTATCGGCATTCAATCAGCAAACGACGCCGGAACTGAATGGTGCGGTCAGCAAGATTTCCGCCGACCTCAATGTCGATGAGAAAACAGGCACCGGCTTTTACACCGTGCATGTTGCTTTACCGCGCACAGAGCTTACCAGGCTCAAGGGCGTGGCCCTGGCGCCAGGCATGCCTGTCGAGGTGTTCTTTTCGACCGGCAGCCGCACCATGCTTTCCTATCTCGTGAAACCTTTGGCGGACCAAATCCAACGGGCATTCAGGGAAGAGTAGCTGCGTCTCTGGACCACCCACGCTGCTGAATTCCGGAACAGGTACGCGATTTTGCCGTTTCGCCTGAAACTGGAAGCGATCCACATGTCCGGCATTCAGGGTTGCCGCGATGGCGTTGGTGAACGGCCTCGACGCTTCGCCAGGCGGCGCGACGCATGAAGTGCTTGAGCTTGGCGGAACAGCTGCTCGATCTGATCGAGATCGGGCTGTAGGGCGGCAAGAAGAACAGCCGCGCGCCGGCGGCCCTGACGATGCCGCGCACGGCAGCGCTCTTGTGGAGCCCGAGCACGACGATGTCGCCCGGCTTCAAGGTTTTGATGAGTTGGCATCGGCGCCAAGTTTGGGGACGATGAACGGAACGCGCTGGACCATCGTCCGGCAATGAAGGCGACGTCACGCGAGAGCCTGTGTTGCCGAGCCTTCAAGTTCGTCCACGACCGCTGCCGGGTCCAAGGCCGCGTCAAACCTTTAGCTATCATAATCTTACCGACGTCGCGGCCATTGACCTAGATCATTGCCAGCGTGCAACCGTAGCGGTCCGTTAGCCGGGTCGCCTCGATGCACAGTCACGGGACCTGCTCGCCAGCAACTCGGCCATCCGATAGCGCCGTCGCTATGCTTCGTCGGTGTTTTCGCTGGCTTCAAAGCCTTGATCTCCGTGTCGGTTAGCGGCATTTGCTGGTATCCGGCTTGGCTAGACGTTGGCATTTCGATCGCATGCCAACGAAGATACCAACAAATTAACCGGATGCCAACAAACCGCGCTGGACGCTCTCGGATCACAAGGCAACAAAAAAGCCCGGAAAACCGGGCCTTCTTAGAAGTTTCTGGACGCTATCGAACGGTCCGAAACGGGAATTTGGTGCCCAGAAGAGGACTCGAACCTCCACTCCTTGCGGAACACGGACCTGAACCGTGCGCGTCTACCAATTCCGCCATCTGGGCTGGTGCGGGCTCTTTAGGCGGGCAAGGGGTGAGTGTCAACGCGCTTTTTTGCGCAATCAAGAAACGCGCCCCGCGCGCCGGCTAGTGTAGTTTTGAATTTGCGCATGATCCTTTCCGAACCTGCGGTTCGGGGTCATACGCCGTCCAGCACTTCCTTGGATGCCACGGTCGAATCGGCGTTGAGCTTGTAGATGACCGGCACGCCGGTGCCGAGCTCCAGCTTGACGATCTCCTCGCCCGACTTGCCGTCCAGCGCCATGATCAGCGCACGCAGCGAATTGCCGTGCGCCGCGACCAGCACGGTACCGCCGCGCAGCACATGCGGCTGCAGGTCGTGCAGGTAGTACGGCCAGACGCGCGCGCCGGTGTCCTTCAGGCTTTCGCCGCCCGGCGGCGGCACGTCGTAGGAGCGGCGCCAGACATGCACCTGCTCCTCGCCCCATTTCTTGCGCGCGTCATCCTTGTTGAGGCCGGAGAGGTCGCCATAGTCGCGCTCGTTCAGCGCCTGGTCGCGAATGGTCTCGAGATCGCTCTGGCCAACCGCGTCGAGAATGTGCTGGCAAGTCTTCTGCGCCCTGATCAGCGACGACGTGAAGGCGATGTCGAATTTCAGGCCGCGCGCCTTCAGCTTTGCGCCTGCCTCCTTGGCCTCGGCATGGCCCAACTCGGTCAGGTCGACGTCGCGCCAGCCAGTGAACAGGTTCTTCAGGTTCCATTCGCTCTGGCCGTGGCGCACGAGCACGAGAGTTCCCGACATTTTTGCTCCTTCAGTTTGTGGATCAGATCGCCTCAGGCGAGGCCGAGCACGTCCCGCATCGAATACAGTCCCGGCTTCCTGCCGCGCGCCCACAGTGCGGCCTTGACCGCGCCGCGGGCGAAGATCGCCCGGTCCTCAGCATGATGGGCGAGCGTGATGCGCTCGCCGGTGCCGGCCAGCACCACGGAGTGGTCGCCGACCACCGAGCCGCCGCGCAGCGTGGCGAAACCTATCGAGCCCGTCTTTCGCACGCCGGTGTGACCGTCGCGCGACCGCACGCTGTTCCCGTCAAGATCGATGCCGCGCCCGGCGGCGGCCGCCTCGCCGAGCAACAGCGCCGTGCCCGACGGCGCGTCGACCTTGTGCCGGTGATGCATTTCCAGGATCTCGATGTCGAAATCGTCGGCATCGAGCGCGCGCGCCGCCTGTTCGACCAGCACCGCCAGCAGATTGACGCCGAGGCTCATATTGCCTGATTTGACGATCGTCGCGTGGCGCGCCGCCGCCGCGATCTTGGCATCGTCGTCGGCCGAGCAGCCGGTGGTGCCGATGACATGGGTGATGCGTGCCTGCGCCGCGTATCCAGCGAATTCGACTGTCGCTGCCGGGCTCGTGAAATCGAGCACGCCGTCGGCCTTGGCGAAGGCCGGCAGCGGATCGTCGCCGATCGCCACGTCGATACTGCCGATGCCGGCAAGCTCGCCGGCATCCTTGCCGAGATGTGGCGAACCGGCCCGCTCGATCGCGCCGGCGACGCGCGCGCCCGGTATCGTATGGATGGCACGGATCAGCGCCTGGCCCATGCGGCCGGCCGCGCCCACCACCACCAGGCCCATATCGCTCGTGGGCGTGTCGTTCATAAGGTTCTCCCAACCGCCTTTTTCGCGCGGCGCACCGGAGTTTGGATTGGCTTACCGTCGTCGACAAGCCCCAGCCCCTTGTTGCCCTGGACCCGGTGGAAGCGGGCATAGACGCTGTGCGGGTCGGCCATCAGCGAGGCGTGCGTGCCTTGCTCGACCAGTCGCCCCTGTTCCAGCACGACGATGTGGTCGGCGTTGACCACCGTCGACAGCCGGTGCGCGATGACGATGGTCGTGCGCCCGTGCATAACCTTGGTGAGCGCTTGCTGGACACGGGCTTCCGCCTCGTTGTCGAGCGCCGAGGTCGCCTCGTCGAGCAGCAGGATCGGCGCCTGCCGCACGATGGCTCGGGCGATCGACACGCGCTGGCGCTGGCCGCCCGACAGCGTCACGCCGCCTTCGCCGACAGGGGTGTCATAGCCTTGCGGCTGTTGCCGGATGAAGCCGTCGGCCTCGGCCTGTTGCGCGGCCAGTTCGATTTCGGCGTCGCTGGCGCTCAGCCGCCCGTAGCGGATGTTGTCGCGAATGGTGCCTTCGAACAGATAGGGCTGCTGCGAGACATAGGCTATGGAACTGCGCAGCGACTGTTTGGTGATCTTCGAAATGTCCTGGCCGTCGACCTCGATGCTACCTGCCTCGACATCGTAAAAGCGCTGCAATAGCGCCACCAGCGTCGACTTGCCGGCGCCCGAAGCGCCGATGATGGCGGTCATCTTGCCGGCGGCGGCGACGAAGCTGAGATCCTGCAGCACCGGCGCGTCGGCGACATAGCCGAACGAGACGTTGTTGAAGCGCACCTCGCCACTGGTGATCTTCCCTTCGGCCGCTCCGGGGGCGTCGCCTTGCTGCGGCTCGAGGTCGAGCAACTCGTAGATCATGCGCGCATTGACCAGCGCCCGTTCCATGCCGACCTGCATGCGCGCCAGCCGCCGGGCCGGATCGTAGGCGAGCAGCAGCGCGGTGATGAAGGAGAAGACTGCGCCGGGCGGCTGTCCGAGCACGGTCGCCCGGTAGCCGGAATAGGCGATGACGCCGGCAACGGTGAAGCCGGCCAGTATTTCGGAGATCGGCGTCAGTCGCTCCGAAACGCGGGCGATCTTGTTTGTCCGCTGCTCGGCATCGTCGGCGAGCTTGCCGAGGCGGCGCGACAGCTCGCCCTCCATGGTAAAGGCTTTGACGATGGCGATGCCTTGCGTGGCTTCCTGCATGGCGCCGATCAGCCGTGAGTTGATCTGCACCGATTCACGGGTGATGCGCCGCACCCGCCGCATCAGATAGGTGACGGTGTAGATCAGCGGCGGCCCGATCAGCAGTGAGCTTAGGGATAGCACCGGATCCTGATAGATCATGACGCCGATCAGTCCGATCAGCGTCACACCGTCCCGCGCGATCGACGTCAGCGTCATCGACAGAAGGTCGCGGATGCCGTTGACGTTCTCGTTGACCTGCGCGGCCAGGCGCCCCGAGCGCGTGTCGTTGAAGAAGCCGACGCCGAGCTTCATCAGATGGTCGAAGATGCGCTTTTGGTAGCGCGCCACCAGATTGTTGCCGATCCTGGCCAACGTCACCGCCTGGCCGTAGCCGGCCAGTCCGCGCAGGATGAAGGCACCCAGGATCGCAGCGCAGATCCAGGCGATCAGATCGCCGCGCCGTTCGTAGAAGATCTGATTGACCACGGGGCTCATGATCAAGGCCGTGACCGCTGTCGTTCCGGACACGGTCAACAGGCAGACTATGGTGAAGACGTAGGACCACCGGTACTCGTATCCGTTCTCGGTCAGGATACGGTGCACCACCGCCACGATCTCGCCGGGCCGGGCTTTCGCTTGATGCCGGGCTTTCGCTTGATGTTTGGGCGATTGGTTCAAGTCGGGATCCGTGATGTCGGTTCGGCTTCGCAGCCGGGCTAATTCGGCAATCCTCTTAGCGCTCCGGTGGCGGCTTGCCTATGGCCGAGGCGGCAAAACTTCGCCGGCGCCCCAGGTCGTCACCTAAGCCCGCCAGCGCCGCCCCGCGGTCTGGACGCCGAACAGCGAGGGATTTCTGGCATAGGCGGCAAGGCCGGAGAGCGCAGCCAGCGGGTGGGTGATCACATAGACGGGCATGGTCCGCATCAACTCGCTATGCGGTGCCTTGTCCTCGAAGGCGGCGCGGAACTCGCCCGTCTTCAACGCCGGCAGGATTTTCTGGGCGATGCCGCCGGTCAGGAAGACGCCGCCGCGACTCATGAACACCAGCGCAAGGTCGCCGGCGGTGCGCCCCAGGCAGGTGACGAATATCGATAGCGCTTCCACGGCCACCGGATCCGACTTCGCCAGTGCCGCCGCGGTGACCTCGGCCGGCGTGGCGAAGGGTGCCGGCTTGCCGTCCGCCTTGGCCACTGCCCGGTAGGCATTGACCAGGCCGCGTCCGGACAGGATCTGTTCGCCGGAAATTCTGCCCTCGAGCTTCTCGATATGCGGAAAGACTTGGAAATCGCGCGGCGAGCGCGGCCCGATGTCCATATGCCCGCCTTCGCCGGGCACCGGTATCCAGTGGTTTAGCGCATGAACCAGGCCGGCGACGCCAAGTCCGGTGCCGGGACCGAGCACCACCCGTCCCGCATTTGGCTCCGGCGCATCGCCGCCGATCTTTTCCATATGCTCTTCGCCAAGCGCCACGACGGCCAGCGCCTGCGCCTCGAAATCATTGAGCACCACGACGTCGCTGAGGCCGAGGCTGGCAAACATCTTTCTCGGCTTGACGATCCACGGACAGTTGGTGAGCGGGATCTCGTCGCTATCGACCGGACCGGCTACCGCCAGTACAGACGAGTTGGGCCGGACCGACGAGCGGTCGAGCACGGCTGCCTGGATGGCGTCGTCGATCGTATTGAAATTGGCCGTCTGGACGATCTGCGGTTCGGTCGGTTCCGAGTTCGCGTCGAGCACGATCGAAAAGCGCGCATTGGTGCCGCCAATATCGCCGATCAGGATCGGAAACCGCAGCGCTGTATCGTCGTCGCCTGGCATGCCTTTGTTCGTCCCGGTTCACAATGACGTTCCGCCGTTCGTTCGTTGACTAGCGCATGACCCGGGAAAGGGAAATCGCTTTTCGAAATGAGGCGGCCAGGATTCAGAGCAAGATGATATCCATTGGGGCTTCAGGTCGGGCCGAACCGGGACGAAGGCGTGCATGATGGCGGATTTTGCAGCGGGCGGTAAGTCGGAGCTAATCGTGGCAGAGCGTAGCCCGGAATCCAAGCGAACTTCCTGGGGCTCGCTCAATTGTTCCCGTAATGTTCTTGCCTCAGTCGAAAATCTGTGGTTGTCTTCGGTAACGCCGTTCGCGGCATGATCGCATGGGCTTCGGGCGAGCCCGTATCAGGGGTGAAAAATGGTTGCGCGGGTCCGCACGGTGGCTTTCCAGGGCATCGAGGCCGTACCGGTCGACGTGCAGGTGATGATCGCGCCGGGCAAGGTCAACATGCACATCGTCGGCCTTGCCGACAAGGCGGTGGCCGAAAGCCGCGAGCGGGTGCAGGCGGCCCTGCATGCGTCGGGCCTGTCGATGCCGTCGAAGAAGGTTACTGTCAATCTGGCCCCGGCCGACCTGCCCAAGGAAGGCAGCCATTACGACCTGCCGATCGCGCTTGGGCTGATGGCAGCTCTTGGCGCCATTCCGGGCGACATGCTGGCCGGCTATGTCGTGCTTGGCGAGTTGTCGCTCGACGGCACCATTGCCGCGGTGGCTGGCGCGCTGCCGGCGGCGATCGGCGCCAATGCCGAGGGCAAGGGGCTGATCTGTCCTTTCGCCTGCGGGCCGGAAGCGGCCTGGGCCGGCAAGGATTTCGACATATTGGCGCCGCGCAGCCTGATCGCCATCGCCAATCATTTTCGCGGCACGCAGGTCCTGTCGCGACCGGAGGCCGGCATCCACGCCTCGGCGCGCGACCTGCCTGATCTTGCCGACATCAAGGGCCAGGAAACCGCCAAGCGAGCCCTGGAAGTGGCGGCCGCAGGCGGCCACAATCTGCTGATGGTCGGACCGCCAGGGTCGGGAAAATCGATGCTGGCGCAGCGGCTGCCCTCGATCCTGCCGCCGCTGGCGCCCAGGGAATTGCTCGAAGTCTCGATGATCGCGTCGGTGGCTGGCGAACTGGGCGAAGGAAAGCTGACCGACCGGCGGCCGTTTCGCGCGCCGCATCATTCGGCCTCAATGGCGGCGATGGTCGGCGGCGGCCTGCGGGTGCGGCCGGGCGAGGCGTCGCTTGCCCATCACGGCGTGCTGTTCCTCGACGAGTTTCCCGAATTCTCGCCGCAGGCGCTCGATGCGCTGCGCCAGCCGCTGGAAACCGGCGACTGCATGATCGCCCGCGCCAACCATCGCGTCACCTATCCGGCGCGCATCCAGCTGGTCGCGGCGATGAACCCGTGCCGCTGCGGCATGGCCGGCGAGCCGGGCTATCGTTGCCTGCGCGGCGACCGTTGCCGCACCGACTATCAGGCGCGCATTTCCGGCCCGCTGCTCGATCGCATCGATCTCCGGATCGAGGTGCCGGCGGTCTCGGCCAGTGATCTGATCCGGCCGGACCGGGCTGAGAAAAGTGCCGATGTTGCGCTGCGCGTGGCCCGCGCCCGCACGATCCAACGCGAACGTTTCGAGCGGCTCGGCGCGACCTCCGCCACCACCAACGCGCATTGCTCGCCCTCTGTCATCGAGGAGATCGCCATGCCGGATGCATCAGGCCTGTCGCTGCTCAGGGATGCCAGCGAAAAACTCGGCTTTTCGGCGCGGGCCTACCACCGGGTGCTGAAAGTGGCGCGCACGCTGGCCGATCTCGAGGCCAGCGAGACGGTCGGCCGCATCCATCTGGCCGAGGCGATTTCCTACCGCATGAGCTCGGAGCGAATGGCGCAGGCGGCGTAGAGTATCGCTTTTTCGCGGCCGGAAAGCTTAACCGCCAAGCCAGTCGGCAAGTCTATGCACCGGTTCAGCTGGGCCGCCGGGTCATCTCGAGGAGTTCGGCGCGCAGTTGCTGCCTGTCGGGAAGAGCCATCGTCGCCAGATCGGCCAACCAGATGCCGTCGGCTGCCAGCCTGGCGACTGCGTGGCGCATGTCGCTGTCGGTGGCGCGATGCCGCTCGAAGCGGGCCTGGAACCAATCGACCCACAATGCGCGCAGATCGGCGTCGGTCAGCATCAGGATGGACAACGGAGCCCATGGACCGCCACCGGCCTCCACCCCCACTCGAAAGACGGCTTCGACATAGGCGCGCGTAAACGAGCCATACGGCTCGGGGTCGGCGGCAATGCGCTCGTCCAGCTCGCGGTCGATCGCATCCAGCAGTTCCTGGAACACGGCGTCGATGAGCGCCTGCTTGCTGGGGAAATGATGAATGAAGCCGCCCTTGGTGACGCCGGCGGCGTCGGCCACAGCCTGGACCGTGACCGCGGCAAGGCCCTGTTCCGCGGCGAGCCTGGCGGCGTGGTCGAGCAAAGCGCGCCGAACGATCTCGGGCTGCTTCTTGCGTCTGTGGGCGTTCTCCACGGTCAATGCGCCGCCGAGTTCGAAAAGGCGTTCACGACGATGACGCCGCCGACGATCATGCCGATCCCGATCATCGCCGGCAGGTCGAGCGTCTGACGAAACACGAGCACGCTGACGAAGGCTGTCAGCACGATGCCGAGGCCGCCCCAGATGGCGTAGGCGACGCCGAGCGGCACCATCTTGAGCGCTTGGGACAGGAAGAAGAACGATCCGGCGTAGAAGACCGCCATGACCAGCGTCGGTGCGAGCCTGGTGAACTGCTCGGATTTCTGCAGAAAGGCCGTGCCGATCACCTCTGCGACGATGGCGAGCGCGAGTGCGCCATAGGAAACAAAGAGAGGAGTCATGGCGGGAGCTTTCCGGGCGAGTCAGACTTTCACTAACATACCAAATATACGGTATGTTTCAAGGAGACCTCCTTCGTTATTTTCCCGTCAAAGCCCGAGCCGTCGCCGGCGGCCAATGCCGCGGGCCGGATCCGCCTTGCCGGCGGGCCCGAAGCGGCCGGCCGGCGAGCTACGCAGCTATCGCCAATCGTTTCCGCGGCAGCTACTTAACCGGGATCATGAGATGTGCGTAGGGAGTGCCGCCCACATCACATATGGCCTGGAGGTGTCAGGCTTGGCGTCTTTGGGATAGCCCTGCATCATGTCAGTTGCGTTGACGATCATCACGTGCGGGCCGGTCTCCACCCAGTTGTTGCCTTCCTCGGGCTTCGTCGCGTAGGGATCGGTGTTGCTGCCGTCGGTGCCGCCGGCCAGCATATACATGAAGCCGACCTTGCCCTTGGGCGGTTCCTTTTTTCCGATCCACGCCATCGCCCATTCCATCGCGTTGGCATCGCCACACATTGGATCCGGGCCGGGCGTGGACGGGTTGTCCGGCATGCACCAGAAGCCGTTTGTGCCCTCGCGCAGTGTGCGCATTGCTCCCTTCTCATCCATAGCGTGGATCGCAGCGCCGCTTGCTACAGCGGGGGGTGCGGCGGATTCAGCGCTCTTGATCATCGCAGCGTCATCGGCGGCTGCGCCTTGCATGGCAAGCAAACTGCCCGCCGCCACAAGGGCAGCGACCGTCAGAAGCCGTTTCATGGCCGTTCTCCGGTTTTTTGAGTTGATCTTGTGCATGATGTCGGACGCACGGCCCTCTCAAGCCGTTTGTCGGTGAGTAAATCCTAGCAGATCGCATGCGCCGAGACAATAATGTTTTAGCTATGCCTAATGTATTGGGGTGATTCATGCTGAAGTTTTGCTCCATCAATCCCGCGTATTTGTCTGCGCCGAACATGCTGCCGCAGATGCTCCGAAGCGAGCTGCGACGCGCCTGAGCATGGATAGGCTTCTCTGGAACGTGCGAAGTGAGGTCAGCGCTTTGCAGCGGCGGCTTGTTATCCCGCCATTTCCTTCGCCTTCAGCTCCAGCCGCCGGGCATGCAACACCGGCTCGGTATAGCCATTGGGCTGAACCCGGCCCTTGAAGACGAGGTCGCAGGCGGCAAGGAAGGCGATGGACTTGTCGAAGTCGGGCGCCATCGGCTGGTAGAGCGGGTCGCCTTCGTTCTGGCGGTCGACGATCGCTGCCATGCGCTTCATCGTCTCCATCACCTGGTCCGAGGTGCAGACGCCATGGTGCAGCCAGTTGGCGATGTGCTGCGAGGAGATGCGCAGCGTGGCGCGGTCCTCCATCAGGCCGACATCGTTGATGTCAGGCACTTTCGAGCAGCCGACGCCCTGGTCGATCCAGCGCACGACATAGCCCAGAATGCCTTGCGCATTGTTGTCGAGCTCCTTCTGGATTTCTTCTTGAGACCAGTTAGGCCGCACCGCGACCGGCACCGACAAGATGTCGTCGAGCTTCGCCTTGGGCCGGCTCTTCAGCGCCGCCTGGACGGCATGCACATCGACCTTGTGGTAGTGGGTGGCATGCAGCGTCGCCGCGGTCGGCGATGGCACCCAGGCGGTGTTGGCGCCGGCCTTGGGGTGAGCGATCTTCTCCGCCAGCATCGCCGCCATCAGATCGGGCATCGCCCACATGCCCTTGCCGATCTGGGCGTGGCCGGCCAGCCCGCATTCGAGCCCGGTGTCGACGTTCCAGGCTTCGTAGGCGGCAATCCAGGCGGCCTGCTTCATGTCGCCCTTGCGGATCATCGGACCGGCTTCCATCGAGGTGTGGATCTCGTCGCCGGTACGGTCGAGGAAGCCGGTGTTGATGAAGACGACGCGGTCTTTGGCGGCGCGGATCGCCTCCTTGAGGTTGACGGTGGTGCGCCGCTCCTCGTCCATGATGCCCATCTTGATGGTATTCGCCGGCATCCCGAGCAGCGCTTCGACGCGGCCGAAGATCTCGACGGCGAAGGCGACTTCCTCCGGCCCGTGCATCTTGGGTTTTACGACATACATCGAGCCGGCGCGGGAGTTTTGCCGGCGTCCGTTCGGCCCGACATCATGCAGCGCGATCAGCGCCGTCATCGCCGCATCCAGAATACCTTCCGGCACCTCGTTGCCGTCGCGGTCCAATATCGCCGGATTGGTCATGAGGTGACCGACATTCCTGACCAGCATCAGCGAGCGGCCCGGCAACGTCAGCGTGCTGCCATCGGGCGCGGTGTACGACCGGTCGGGGTTGAGTTTCCGCGTAAACGTCTTGCCGCCCTTGGTGATCTCTTCGGCAAGGTCGCCCTTCATCAGGCCGAGCCAGTTGCGATAGACCACGACCTTGTCCGGCGCATCGACAGCCGCGACCGAATCCTCGCAGTCCTGAATGGTGGTCAGCGCCGATTCCAGCACAACATCGGCAATGCCCGCCGGATCGGTCTTGCCGATCTGATTGCTGCGGTCGATGACGATTTCGATATGCAGACCGTTCCTGGTAAGCAGGACGGCTTCGGGATTGGCGGGATCGCCGCGATAGCCGGCAAACTGTTTTGGGTCGGCAAGCGTGGTGGCGCCGGCACCCTCGCCCAGTCGCAACATGCCGTTGGCAAGCGAAAGCCCGTTCACCCCTGCCCATTTGCCCGAGGTGACCGGCACCGACTCGTCGAGAAAACCCTTCGCCCAGGCAATGACCTTGGCGCCGCGCACGGGATTGAACCTCCCGCCCTTCTCGGCGCCGTCGGTCTCGGGAATGGCGTCGGTGCCGTAGAGCGCGTCATAGAGCGAGCCCCAGCGCGCATTGGCGGCGTTCAGCGCATAGCGCGCGTTCATCACCGGCACCACCAGCTGCGGCCCGGCAACCACCGAGATCTCCGGGTCGACATTTTCGGTCGCGACCGCGAAGGCCGGCCCTTCGGGCACGAGATAGCCGATCTCCTTGAGGAAGGCCTTGTAAGCTTCCATGTCGCTTGGCGCGCCATTGTCGCGATACCAGCGGTCGATCTGATCCTGCAGGGCATCGCGCTTTTCCAGCAGCGCCCTGTTCTTCGGCGAAAGGTCGTGCACGATGGCCGAGAAGCCGGTCCAGAAGGCGTTGGCGGCAATGCCGGTGCCCCGCAGCGCCTCGTTCACGACGAAATCATAAAGCTCGCGGGCAATCCGCAATCCGGCGATTTCGACGCGATCGGTCATCGGAGGTCCTCCAAGATGAAAGGCTTTGGCCGGGCCTTTGGCATGTCAGGGTAGCACGGTCAATTCAGCTTAGGGTGAAGGGATCATTTCGTCATCCTAGGGCGGAGCGAACGCGAAGCGGAGCGCAGACCCTAGGATCCATGCCGTGACGCGGGTGAGAGTCGCTGCGATCCAGAATGAGATGACCATCAGTGTCTCCCGAGATTTAGTTCTACAGGCGTGGCGAAGCTCGAAGGTCACGGCATGGATCCTAGGGTCTCCGCGACGTCGCTTACGCTCCTGCTCCGCCCTAGGATGACGAAAGCGCAGGGAATCACACCGCAATCCTTGGCCGGCCCGAGGCCACCGCCACGACATGCGCCTCGATGAACATGCGCTGGCCCTCGACAGTGGAGACGCGGAATTCGCTGGCGACCTCGATCTCGGCGCTGTCGGTGCCGGCGTCCTTTGCCCGCCCGGCGGCAATGGCGCGCACGTCGGTTTCCGCCGCGGCCATCGCCGCCGCCTCGTCGCGAAAATCGCGCACGGTTTCGCCCGAAGCGACGCGGAACAGCCCTTCCTTGGGCTGGCTGACCCGCGCCTCCGCCGAGACCCTGACCTGGCCGACGACGGCGCCGAGCGCATTGGCGACATCGGTATCGTCAGGCACGACGCAGCCATTGCCGACCAGCTCGGCCAGCCCGGCATAATGCAGCGGCGCCGAGGCGCCGAGGCCGATGACCGGCCGGTCGAGCGCAACGCTAAGGCGGGCAATGCCGGGATGGGAATCGACGGCGCGCTGCACCAGCGCGTGCGCCACGGTGGCGGCGCCATCAAGCCCATCCTCGGCAAAGGCGGTTTCGAGGATGACTTCCGCCGACAGCCGGGTCAGCGTGGTCAGCACCCGTTCCGATATCGCCTCCGGCGAGGCGGCTATTGATTGTCCCCGCCCGTCGCGCCTGCGGGCGAACAGTTCGGCACCAAGACGGGCCGCGGCGGCATCCCAATTCGCCTGCTTGCCCAGCACATGGGCGGCGTCCGACGGCGTGAAGCCGGCGACATGCACCAGCCCGCGCGACACCAGCCGGTTCAATGTGGCGTTCTGCGCGTTCGAGGTCAAAAGCCGGTCGACGGCGAGCGGCACAGCGCCGATCAGCTCATAAAGCTTGGCTTCGGCGCCGGTCAGGCCGGCAGCCAGCCGCTCCGGCACGCCGGTCCTGACAGCCAGGCGGCCATCCATGCGGCCGGGGTTCGGCGCGCGCAGCTGACGTTCGAGCTCTGATGTGACCGCATCGCCATGCACCATGCCGGCCAGCGCCAGCGGCACCAGGCGGCGCGGCCCGAGCAGGATTCTCGGGTTAAGCGCGCCATCCTCCAGCGCCACTTCGGAATCGCCGCCGAGCCCAAAAGTGCGCATGGCCACCGCCTCGACCATGGTGCGGAAACCGCCGACGGTGGCGCCTTCCGGATCGAGCCTGGGTCGGCCCTGGTCGAGCACGGCGACGTCGGTGGTGGTGCCGCCAATGTCGGAGACGACAGCATTGTCGAGCCCGGTCATGTGGCGGGCGCCGACAAGGCTGGCGGCCGGGCCGGACAGGATCGTCTCGATCGGCCGCTGGCGGGCAAAGGCCGCCGAAACCAGGGCGCCGTCGCCGCGCACCACCATCAGCGGTGCGGCGATGCCGCGCTGGCCAAGAAAACCCTCGGTCGCCGCCACCAGCCGGTCGATCATCGAGATCAGCCGGGCGTTGAGCAGCGTCGTCAGCGCGCGGCGCGGACCGCCGAGCTTGGCAGAAAGCTCGTGGCTGGCGGTGACCGGCAGGCCGGTCTTCTCGCGGATGAGGTCGCGAGCGGCGAGCTCATGCGCCGGGTTGCGGGTGGCGAAATAGGCACAGACGGCAAAGCCGGACACCGAGGCGCCGAGCTCCGGCAACGCTGCCTCCAGCCCGGACAAATCGAGCTTTGCCGCATTGCCGTGGACATCATGGCCGCCGGGGCAGAACACCACCGGGTCGGTGCCGAGCGCCGCCTTCAGCCCGTCGCGGGCGAGGTCGCCTTCGGAAAAGCCGATCATGACCAGCGCCACGCGCCCGCCCTGGCCCTCGACCAGCGCGTTGGTGGCCAGCGTCGTAGACATCGACACCAGTTTGATGGCAGCCGGATCGGTGGCAGATTTTTCCAGGACCGCATCGACCGCGCCCGATATGCCGACCGCAAGGTCGTGGCGGGTGGTCAGCGCCTTGGCCTTGGCGAGCACCTTGCCGCTTGGCCCGCCGGCTTCCGACCACAGCACGGCGTCGGTATAGGTGCCGCCGGTGTCTATGCCGAGGAACAGCGGGGTGGATTTGGGCTTGGTGGTCATATTTTGGCAGGTCCGAGGATTTTCGTCTCCGCCCCTTAGCCGATACGGAACGGCGGATAAAGCCACGAGCGCTGGGCCAACAGGCGATGATCGTGGTGGCGGCCAATCTCCCCCCTCGTGGGGGAGATGTCCGGCAGGACAGAGGGGGGCGCTGTCCCGCCAACCTTGCCATGGTTCAGGACGCGCTTCCAAGCCCAGCCGCAATCACAATATGCTGGCAGACATTGTCGATGTCGCGGATGATGTCGTCATTCCAGAAGCGCAGGACGGTCCAGCCATCCTGCTCCAGACGTAGTGTCCTTGCCGCGTCGCCCGCAACAGCATCGCCTTGCGCATGCTGGGAGCCGTCGACCTCGACGATTTGTTTCTTTTCCGGGCAAGCGAAGTCGACGATATAACCGGCGATCGGAACTTGTCGGCGGAAGCCAAGCCCCATCAATCGGTGCGCGCGAAGCTCGTTCCAGAGCTTCAACTCGGCTGGTGTCATGACCTTGCGCATCGATCTGGCGTTTGCGCGATGTTTTGGAGACAATGGCGTGTGAGGCATTGTGCTGCTGAAATTAGCGCTCTACGGCGCCCCCTCTGTCCTGCCGGACATCTCCCCCACGAGGGGGGAGATTGGCGGCTTGGCCGCCTACCCCCAAAAAGGGCTTGTTGGCCGAATAGGGCTACGCCCGGCTGCCCGGAGAGCCGTCGAGCGGCCTGCCGACAGACGCGGCAGGCCGTTCGCGGCAGAAATACAGGATCGCCAGCATCACCGCGACGAGCAGGATGGCGTAGTAGACCGACACGCGGGCATAGACCTCCGCCTTTTCCACCGGGAACGAGCGGCCCTGGCGGGCGGCGCGCGCCACCATCGAGGCAATCAGCGCGTCGTGGGAAAAGATGACGTTTATCGCGGTCATTGGCAGGACCGAAGCGAACAGCAGGGCATTGCGGAGCTTCGCCCTGGGCTCGAATCGCAACAGCATCACGCCACACCAACTGTAGAGGGCGCTGTAGAGCGCAATGACCGCGGTCTTCAGCGGCGTGTCCTCCACCATGAACAGGAACGGCATGCCGTCGTCCGGCTCGGTGAGGTGCAGCAGGTACCAGATCCCGGACAGGACACCGAGCGTGCCAAGCAACAGATTGGCCCATTGACGCTGGCCGGCTGGCTGTTCCGTCTGCGCATAGGACAGCATCCATTCGGCCACCGAGACGTTTGCCACCCGTACAAGGCTAAGCAGGATCAGCGACAGGACCTGCCGGGCCTCCCATGACGCCGGCTGGCCAAGAACGGTTTCGGCAACGCTGGGAAATACCCGGTCGGCCAGGACGATGGCCGCATTCACCCAGAGATAATCGATACAGAGGCTGAGAAACCGCAAGACATATTTGCGCAATTTGAAATCCCCCAAGCCTGACGAACCGCCGTTCCGCACATGCACGCAGCGGTAGCAAAGATCTAGCACCAACCGGTGCGGTTGTCGAAGGCCGAAATTAGCGGGAAGCTGGGGCCACGGCGCCTAATCTCCCCCCTCGAGGGGGGAGATTCCAGCGTCGCCTACTCCACAAATCCCTCGCGCTTGTGGCTGCCGTCGCAGAACGGCTTGTTGGCCGAATGGCCGCAGCGGCAGAGGAAGGTGCGCGTCGTGCGGTCGACCGTGTGGCCGGTGCCGGTGACGATTTCGAGATTGCCTTCGAGCTTGAGCGGGCCGTTGGTGGTCGGCGTCACCGTCAGCGGGCCGTTCCGAGCCTCCAGCGCCGGCGTGTCCTTCAGCGCCGGCTCGCCGGTGGCGGCAAAGCCTGATTTGTTGTGGCTGCCGTCGCAGAACGGCTTGTTCTCCGAAGCGCCGCAGCGGCAGAGCGTGGCGCGGTAGAACGTCTCGCCGCCAAGCACGATTTCGGCATGCAGCGCCAGCGGGCCGTTTTCTCGGATGCGCACGATGTTGACCACCGGTGGCTTTTCCTGCGGGCCGCCATCCTTCCTGACATAGGTGATGGCGCCCGACGGGCAGCTTTCGGCAATCGCCACGATCTTCTCGACGCTGGCCGCCTCGGGATGGATCCACTGGCCCTTCGCGTTGGGCACGAACGCATGCGGATCGCCAAGCACGCAGTTGCGCGAATGGATGCAGCGCCGGCCGGAAAAGCCGACATCGATTTTTTCGCCTTCGACCGTGCCTGCCATGGGTGGGGTCTCCTGTCGAACTACGCTATGGCGGAGGTCAGTACGGCGTCAAGCTGTGCGCCTTTTCCCTTCCCCGTGTGGGCGGCCGATCGCGGGCCATTGCGGCAGCATCACGGTGCGAGAACGACGAAGCGTCTAAGCCCTATAAAGAGATGCGCATATGTAAAACTGGCAATAATGTCAGTAATACAGACTTATTTTGCAGTGCACCAGAATCAGCATGGACCATATATTTGCTTTTTGGCAGAAAAATATTATTATTGTTTCTGAGGCGGGTGACCACGGACGCTAGGTTGTCCCCGTTGGGAGGAGTTGAGTAAGCGTCTGATTTAATGAGGAAAATTTTGAAACCGTTTACTCGCGTTAACGGTCTATTAGGCTTGTCTTGACTCCGGCATTTGCTTGCCCCATTCAGGAAGTTGCCCAGAATGAAGAAACCGCCGCAAAGCTGGGGAGCCGCGACGGTTTCAGAAGTTCTAACCCGCACAAGATGGACGTCAGGCGCGGGGTATGTGTGTATTTAGTACGCTGATCTTGAATCAGAATAATGCGCCATGGTCAAGCCTGACGTTCGCTCACGCCAAATCAAGGAGCGACTCCAATGGCGCAGCGTACTTACCCCTCGTACTGGTTGTACAAGGACAATCGTGGTGAATGGCGTTGGACATACGAAGCTGCGAACGGAGAGACTATCTCCGTAAGCAGCGAAGGCTATAAGCGCCGTGTTGATGCCCAGCGCGGTATCGACATCATGAAGGCTTCGACAAACAGCCTGGTCTGGTACCCGGCGAATCTTGAGAACGCCGCATGAAGTTGTCTGGAAGGCCCGTCAATTTTGACGGGCCTTTTCATGCAGATTCACGAGCACGCCGGAGAAGGAAACGTCGATGCCATCTTTCGGAATTTCCGCCTTTTTGAGAATAGTCCATATGAACGTACGGCCGCAGCGGACCGAGTTGCGCCGGAGGTATACGCCAAGAGAAGGCGGCTATGACTTTCATAGCAGCCTTAGGCGCTTGGCAAATAAGTTGATTGTAGGCGGAGAATCCCTGCAAAGCCTATTGGCTGCTACCGCCACAATAACCAATGAGCCGGAAAGGCGATCTGCGCAAGTCGGACTTAGACGCTTGGAGGCTTGGCGAACCCAAAACCCAGGATCGATTCTGACGTTTGAACCAGCAACCGTCCGGAGCCCTACAGGCATATACGGTGTGACATTCACTCCAAACTTCGGCCTTGAAATTGGCGGTCAGTCTGTTGCAATCCATGTGTGGAATACAGCTTCGCCGCGTTTAGAGCCGCATTTGGTTCGAGGGGTGCTTTCGCTGTTCGCTAGCGTCTACCGCGATACGCGGTACCCGCCAGGCGATTTGGCCGTTTTCTGTTTGCAAACAATGCGCCTAATTCGCCTTGGAAACGTCGCGGAAGTTGCACCGTTGGGGCAACTAATCGCAGCTAATATCGATGGTATCTTCCGAGACATCGAAAGAGAAGTCGGGGAGTCTCCGGCGGCAGGCGATCAACCCCCTGTGCCTCCTCCAGTTCCCTAGCGCAATCGGCCTAGGAAGATGAAGCACGCTGGAAATACCAATTTGCTGGGAGCTAGAACTGAAGATGGCAATATTCAATGGATCTATCAATGAACTTATGTCTGTCGTTGAGGCCACCGGAGCCGACGGCAATTGGGAAGAGAAACCTAATCAATGTTGGAAGTTCACTGGGCGAGATCGGGCCGGTTTAAACTGGTCCTCTACAAAAGGCACCATGTGGTTTGACGGTCCAAACGATTCCAAGAAAACCCTGGTGGCGGCGGTGGAGGCTGTGTTGGGGTCGGGCGTGGCCAAGACCGAGTCGCCTAGCATAATTTTTGTTGTGCACGGACATGATTCAGAAGCTCGTGAGCAATTGGAGTTGGTTCTGCATCGCCTCGGTCTTCGGCCATTTGTTTTGCAAAACACCGACGGTGGTGGGCTCACTATCATCGAAAAGTTGGAGCAGATGATTGGAAAGAACGCCACTAGTTCGTTCGGGATCGTACTCTTGACCCCGGACGATGTCGGATACTCTAAGTCTGACGGCGATGCGCAGGCAAAGCCGCGCGCCCGGCAAAATGTAATTTTGGAAATGGGAATGTTGCTTGCGTCTCTCACCAGAGAGCGCGTGGCAATCTTACAAAAAGGCTATATGGAGCATCCGTCAGACGTCGCAGGGATCATCTATATCGCATTCAAGGATCACGTAAGAGAGGCCGTTCCAAAGCTAGTTGGGAGATTGCAGGCTGTCGGCATCACGCTTGACCCAGCGAAAATTGCTGAAGCGTCAGCATAGCTTTTGATAGACTTTCTGCCCTTCCTTGTTTCTGCGAGGCGGTGCAGTTCCCACCGGGTCGATGCGCCCGGCCAAGGGCCGTACCTCAATCCCCCATCTTCAGCGCCTGGATAAATGCCTCCTGGGGAATATCCACCTTGCCGAACTGGCGCATCCGCTTCTTGCCCTCTTTCTGCTTGTCGAGCAGCTTGCGTTTGCGCGAGACGTCGCCGCCGTAGCATTTGGCGGTGACGTCCTTGCGCAGCGCCGAGATGGTTTCGCGGGCGATGACCTTGCCGCCGATGGCGGCCTGGATCGGGATCTTGAACAGATGGTTCGGGATCAGCTCCTTCAGCTTCTCGCACATCAGCCGGCCGCGCTTTTCCGCCGCCGTGCGGTGGACCAGCATCGACAGCGCGTCGACCGGCTCCTCATTGACCAGGATCGACATTTTTACCAAGTCGCCCTCGCGATAGTCGGTCAAATGATAGTCGAAGGAGGCGTAGCCCTTGGAGATCGATTTTAGGCGATCGTAAAAATCGAAGACGACTTCGTTGAGCGGCAGATCGTAGGTCAGCATGGCGCGCTTGCCGACATAGGACAGATCGGCCTGGATGCCGCGCCGGTCCTGGCAGAGTTTTAGGATGCCGCCGAGATACTCGTCCGGTGTCAGGATGGTGGCGCGGATCCATGGCTCCTCGATGGCCTGGATCTTGACCACGTCGGGCATGTCGGCCGGGTTATGCAATTCCTTGGTCGTGCCGTCGTTCAGCAGCAGCCGGTAGACGACCGAGGGCGCGGTGGCGATGAGGTCTAGATTGAACTCGCGCTCCAGCCGCTCCTGGATGATTTCGAGATGCAGCAAGCCAAGGAAGCCGCAGCGATAGCCGAAGCCGAGCGCCGCACTGGTTTCCATTTCGTAGGAGAAAGACGCGTCGTTGAGGCGCAGCTTGCCGACTGCGGCGCGCAGATCCTCGAAATCGGCGGCGTCGACCGGGAACAGGCCGCAGAACACCACCGGCTGCGCCGGCTTGAAGCCGGGCAGGGCCTGCGCCGTCTGGCGCTTGTCCTCGGTGATGGTGTCGCCGACGCGGGTGTCGGCGACTTCCTTGATCGAGCCGGTGAAGAAGCCGAACTCGCCGGGGCCGAGTTCGTCGACATTGATGCGGGCCGGCGTGAAGACGCCGGTGCGCTCGACCAGATACTTGGCGCCGGTGCCCATCATGCGGATGGTTTGGCCCTTCTTCAGCACGCCGTCGATGATGCGGACCAACACTATGACGCCGAGATAGGCGTCGTACCAGCTGTCGACCAGCATCGCCTTCAGCGGGGCGGCGATGTCGCCCTCGCGCGGCGGCGGCAGGTCGTTGACGATGGCTTCGAGCACGTCGGGAATGCCGAGACCGGTCTTGGCCGAGATCAGCACGGCGTTGGAGGCGTCTATGCCGATCACCTCCTCGACCTGCTCGCGGATGCGCTCGGGCTCGGCGGCGGGCAGGTCGACCTTGTTCAGCACCACGACGATCTCGTGGTTGTTGTCGATGGCCTGGTAGACATTGGCCAGCGTCTGCGCCTCGACCCCTTGCGAGGCGTCGACGACCAGCAGCGAGCCCTCGCAGGCGGCGAGCGACCGCGACACTTCGTAGGCGAAGTCGACATGGCCGGGCGTGTCGATGAGGTTGAGGATATAATCCTCGCCATTGTTGGCGTGGTATTTCAACCTGACGGTCTGCGCCTTGATGGTGATGCCGCGCTCGCGCTCGATATCCATCGAGTCCAGCACCTGCTCCTTCATGTCGCGCAGCTCCAGCCCGCCGGTCAGCTGGATCAGCCGGTCGGCAAGCGTGGATTTGCCATGGTCGATATGGGCGACGATGGAGAAATTGCGGATGTTCTTGATCGGCGTGGTCATGTCGCGCGCTTTAGCAGGGGCGGCTTGCCCGGGCAAGCGGCGGGACGTGCGGCCAGTCGCTGCGCATGCGTTGGACGCCAGCATTGGCCTGAAGCGCTTGTCCTGCCGGCCGCGGGAGCAAAGTCGTTAAACTTTGATCCATCCCATTAGAGCATAGTTCGCGCCCTGCGTGATAGGGAACACCCCGTCACCGTTTGGGGGAACCAGAACATGTTGCAAGCCGGACGCCATTTTCTCGATTCCGGGAGCGGCTCCTTCGCGCCGATACTCGCCATCGCACTTATCCCGATGATTGCCACGCTAGGCTTTTCGCTCGACTACAACTCGGCCGTTAGGACCAAGGCATCGATGCAGAACGCGCTCGATGCCGCGACCCTGTCGATCACGACCCTGCCGACAACCACGTCATTGGCGGACCGTCAGGTGAAGCTGCAGGAGTCATTCGCCGCCAATAGCGGGCATGGCGCCGCCAAGCTCGACGGCTTCGCCGTCGCCGCCGACGGCACCGCCACCATCAACGCTTCGGCCCGTTTTGCCATGCCGACCAATTTCATGCAGATCGCCCATATCCCAACGGTGCAGGTCGGGGTTGCCTCGGCGGTGCGCAAGAGGCCGGCGCTGATAGAGGCCACGTTCAAGGTCGACAAGGTGTCGGGCTATTGGAACAAGACGATGAGGCTTTACGGCACGAAATTCAGCGAGACGAACGCGCAGAGCCTGATGAAGATCGCTTACACGTTCCAAAGTTATACTTATAGCTACAAGATTGGAAATAAAAACTATTCGGCAGCTGAGCCAAAGGGGTACGGAACGTCGACTGTGTATACGGTAAACGGAAGTACAGAGACGAAGGTTCAGCAGCAGGTCTGCACGACGGTCGGTTCCACGACCAGCTTCGGAACCCTGCCGGCCGGTTCTTTCTCCAGCACCACCACCAACAAAAACGACAACAACAGAACTATCTACTTCAAGATCACGTGCGCGACCACCAACTTCCCCGCCACCGGCACCGGCGCGGTGATCAACGTCAGTCAGATGGACCGGCTCTATCTGCAGATGGATGTCCCCTCGGGCAATCCCACCAAACTGAAGTCGGACGATACGGTGACATCGAACCGGTTGTATCTCGACGGCGTCGAAGTCGCGAGCGGCCAACCGGTGGACATCTTCACCGCGGTGCCGTGCGGGCAACCCAGTTCACAGGCTTGGGAAGACGGCGGATCGCCCGTGCCGACGGCCGCCGCCCTTAAAGATACCCAAGCCGACTTCTTCTATACCGTGACCGGCAAGTGCGGGTTCAATCAGCGGCCTTCGGAAACAATGCTTACGCAATAGGCCACCGGCAGGTTTCGTGCCGACCGACAACACCGCTCCGCTTCCGCCGAGCGGTGTTTTTGCTTGTGGCAACGGTGACGCGTTTCAAGACATGCGAATGCGGCGGCACTTGCATTCCCCGTCCTGGGAAGAAGAACGATCACGAAGCGGTGAAGCCTGTAACGAAGTCTCCGGTCACGGCGAAGAGCTGATGGGATCGCCATTTCCGGCGCGCCACCAACCCAGAGGAGACCACCATGACCGACTTCACCCGCCTGACGCTGCCGGCGCTTGCCTTCGCACTTTGCTCGACGGCACTTTTCGCCGGCGGCATCGCCCGCGCCGAGGATGCGATGAAGCCCGCCGACCCGATGGCCACGGACGCCATGAAGCCCGCCGATGCCATGGCCACCGACGCGATGAAGCCGGCCGATCCGATGGCCGCCGAAAAGATGAAGGACTGCATGGACAAGGCCGCCATGGAAACCGACGCAATGAAGAAGGACGAGGCAACGAAGGCCTGCGACGCGATGGGCACGGCCAAGTAAATCTCTCAGCCTCGGCAATCCCCGTCCAGTCCTGGCGGCCCGGCGCGGGCAACCCTGCGCCGGCGCAGCACGCACGGTCTATATGCACGGCCCAATACGCACGGCAATGTGAGACGCCGGCGGACCCAAATGTTCTATAGTCACAACACCATCATGGGAGATCAGACATGACCGGTATTCGAAAACCGTTTGCGAGACGGTCGACGCGCTTCGCCAGGAGTGCGCTTGCGGCGCTGATGTTCGCGGTGGCGGGCGCAGCCTTGTGGCAGACGCCGGCAATCTCGGCCGAGGCGGCGGTGGTGATCCCGCCGCCGGCGATGGACGAGAAACCGGCCGCCGGCACCGAAAAAGCGGTCTTCGCCGGCGGCTGCTTCTGGGGCGTGCAAGGCGTGTTCCAGCACGTCAAAGGCGTAACCAGCGCCGTCTCCGGCTATGCCGGCGGGACCGAGGATAACGCCGTCTACGAGACGGTCGGCACCGGCCGGACCGGCCATGCCGAAGCCGTCGAGATCACTTACGAGCCATCAGAGGTGACCTACGGCCAGCTGCTGCAGGTGTATTTTTCGGTGGCGCACAACCCGACGCAGCTGAACTACCAGGGTCCGGACCGCGGCCCTCAATACCGCTCGACGATCTTTGCCGAAAGCGACGCCCAGAAAAAGATCGCCGAGAGCTACATCGCCCAGCTCGACAAGGCCAAGGTGTTTCCAGAGCCGATCGTGACCACGCTGGAGAGCGGCAAACCGTTCTATCCGGCCGAAGACTATCACCAGGACTTTTTGACGCTGAACCCGACCTATCCCTACATCGTCTACAACGACCTGCCCAAGGTCGAGAATCTGAAGAAGCTCTTTCCGGATCTCTATAGCGAGAAGCCGGTGCTGGTGATGGCCGCCAACAAGAGCTGAATGCGAGGCGGAACAGCGTCACTACAACCACTCGCCCTTGCCGAGCGTGGCGATGGCGGCGACGATGCGCGAAAAGGCTTCGCCGGCCCGCGGCACGGTCTTGCGGGCGCGCAGGAAACTGTGCACGAGGCGCGGTTCCTCGTGCCACCAGGCGCGGCCGCCGGCGGCGAGGATGCGGTCGCGATAGGCTTCGCCATCCGACGACAGCGGATCGCATTGCGCTGTGACGACGACCGTCGGCGGCAGGCCGGAGAAGTCGGTGTCGCGCAGCGGTGAGAAGGTCGGGTCGTCCGGTGACTGTGCCTTGCCGGAGCGGACTTGGCGATAGAATTCGATGTCGCTGAGCGTCAGCAGCGGCGCTTCGGCGTGCCCGACATAGGAGCCGGCGCTTTCGTCTCCGCCCAACTCGGGATAGATCAGCACCTGGCCGATTGCAGGGCGAGGGTGGCGGCGCGCCGCATGCGCGACTGCGGCGGCAAGATTGCCGCCCGCGCTTTCGCCGCACAGCACGATCGGCAGGCCGGCTGTGTCAGCCGCCCATTCGAACACCGCCAGCGCGTCGTCGAAGGCGGCCGGATGCAGATGTTCGGGCGCCAGCCGGTAGTCGGCTGACAGCACGGCAAAGCCGGTGCCGGCGCAGATCTCGGCGCAGATGTCGTCATGGCTGTCGAGCCCGCCGAGTACGAAGCCGCCGCCGTGATAATAGACGACCATCGCTTGCGGCGCCTTGCTCGCCAGCTGGTAGCGCCGGATCGGGATCGCATGGCTGCCGGCGGCAACCGTACCGTCGTTGGCTCCGACACCTGCGGGAATGCCTGCGTGGAACGCCCGGCACATCGCGTCATAGACCGACCGCTGCTTGTCGACCGGCAGGTCCATACCGGGCGGATACCATGCGTTGACCCGGTCGATATAGGTCCACAGCGCCGGGTCGAGCAGCGTCGCATATTTTCCGCGCTTTGCTGTCTCGGGCTTTGCGGCATCGCTGACCATCGCCATCGCGTCCCACCAAATCCGCTGGAAGCGTCAGAGCTCGTCGTAGAGCTGGGCCGCGTTTTCATAGGTGAAGCGCAAAGGCACCGAGCCCACGACCTGCCATGCATCGACCGTCTCGCCTGCCATCAATCGGCAAGCGCCTTCGGTCGTGGTCACGGCGCCGCCATAGAGCCGGTTGGCAAGGTTGAGGATGGCGGTCTGGTGCATCGCCGTGCTGCCGCTGCCGCAGGCATCCTTGACCAAAAGCACGCGAAAGCCGAGCGCTACCGCATCCCTGACGGTGGCGTCGATGCAGGCCTCGGTCCACACGCCGGCAACGATCAGCCACTCGATCCCTCTGGCCTTGAGCCGGGCGGCGGCAGGACCCGCACCGAAGGCGCTGGCCTCAGTCTTGACCAGCATCATCTCGCCGACGACGGGGGCCACTTCCGGACAGATCGCCGTCAGCGGATCGTCTTTGTCGGAGAAAGCCGACCTGCCATTGGCATCGACCGGATGGAACCGCCGCGCCTCCCTGGTGAGATCGACGACATAGGCCGAATGGTAGAGCAGCACATGGTTGGCCCGCGCCGTTGCCTGCAGGCGCTGGACGTTAGCGAGAATGCCTGCAAAACCCTCGACCAGATAGCGCTTGTCCTGCCGATGCTCCTCCTGGAGGTCGACGAAGACCGCGGCCGCCGTGCCGCGCTCGATGGAGATCGGGCTTTTCATGCGACCGCACCTGGCTTCCCGGCCAACGCTGTTCCTTTGGGTGGGCTACCGCAAACGTTGGGGATTGACCGAAGCCTCCCCAACTTCGTCATCCCAGGGCGAAGCAGGAGCGCAGCTCCGTCGCGGAGACCCTGGGATCCATGCCGTGACGGCTGCCGAGGAGTGCGGCAGAACAGAATTCCGCACCGCAACCGCGCTCTGAAGTCACGGCATGGATCCTGGGGTCTGCGCCGCGTCGCTGCGCTCCTTGCTCCGCCCCAGGATGACGAAGCGAAGGGTGTTTGCGACAGTCGCCAAAGCATGCGACCGGTCAAACGCGTCCGACTATCAAAACTTCTGCGCGAGGAAACGAGCGTCAAACCTGTTTCTCCAGAAAATCGTCCTCATAGGGAAAGCGTGACAGAAGCTCGGTGCCGGTCTCGGTGACCAGGATCTCGTCCTCGAGCTTGACACCCTCGCGTCCGCCTTTCTCGCCGATATAGCTCTCGACGCTGACCACCATGCCGGGCACGATGTTTCCGTCGCGACCATAGGTCTCGTAGTCCATGGCGTGCGCGATGAACGGCGTCTCGCCATGCATGCCGACGCCGTGCATGACAGAGGTATAGCGCTGGTCGACGAAGCGGTCCGGGATCTTCCAGGCCTTTTCGGCGATCTCGCGGAACGCCATGCCCGGCTTGACGATCGAGATGTTGTGCTGAACCTGGTCGTGCGCCATGTGGTAGAGCGATTTCTGATAGTCCGTCGGCTTGCCCGGCCCGCAGCGGAAGGTGCGCGAGAAGTCGGAATAATAGCCGTAGCAGCCGATCGTATCGGTATCCAGCGCCAAAAGTTCGCCCGGCCTGATCTTGCGGCCACTTGCCTCGTTGAACCACGGGTTGGTGCGCTGGCCCGAGGTCAGCAGCCGCGTTTCGATGAACTCGCCGCCCTGGCGGATCACCTCGTGATACATGATGGCGAACAGGTCGTTTTCGGACACGCCGGGCTTGATCGCCTCGCGCACCGCGTAGACGGCGGCCTCGGCGCCGGCCATCGATACCTGCAGGCATTTTACTTCCTCCGGCGTCTTCACGGCCCGCACGGCAAGGATCTCGCCCTGGCAATCGCGGACCTCGCAGCCGCGCTTTTCCAGCGCCAGCGCCTGCAGATAGCCGCAGCGGTCGAGGCCGAGCTTCATCGAGCCGCCGCCATGGGCCTTGAGCAATTCGGCGATCTCGTCGGCAAAGGGGCCGGCGGTTTCGTCGTCGCGGCCCGACACCGAAGACCACACCAGCTTGGACGGACGCGCCTCGTCGATCGTATCGAGCACCATCGAGACATGGTAGCTCTGCGGGTACTCGAATAGCACGATCGGCCCTTCGGTCGGGATGAAGAAGTAGCGCGTCGAATTTCGCAGGAAGTAGCCGAACATGTTGCGCGAGCCGGTGGCGTAGCGCTGGTTGTAGGGATCGAACAGCACCACGCCGCCATAGCCGGCCTCGCGCATCCAGGCGCGCAGCTTGGCGAGCCGGCCCTTGCGCAGCGCGTCGGCATCGATAAAGGACGGCTCGGTGTCGGACAGCCACATGCCGCCGGCCGAATCGGACGCCGCGGGGTGGCGCATGCGGTCCTTGAAATCGACATCCTCGGTGCTGTCGGGGTCAAAAACGACGATGCTCATGGGGTGCCTCCTGAAAGGCCTGAACATAGCCGCGCGCCGCGAAGAGGCTGTGCGGAATCCCGCAGGTGTTGTGCCGGATGCCGCAGGCGCTTACGCCTTTCAATTTCGCGATTAGCCGAAAGCCCCCACACCTTCGTCATCCTAGGGCGGAGCAGGAGCGAAGCGACGTCGCGAAGACCCTAGGATCCATGCCGTGACATCAACCGAGGAATGCAGCGGTTCAGAGCCAGTGCGCGGCTCGGCCCATCGGTGCGAAGAAGAACTCGGTTCTGGTCCGCAGGAGCGCTGCCGCGAGGTAACAGCATGGATCCCAGGGTCTGCGCCGCGTCGCTTCGCTCCTTGCTCCGCCCTGGGATGACGAAAGGGAGGGGTGTTTCGGCTAACCTCCGAGGTTTGCGATTTGCCGAGAACCTAATGCCTGCGCGCGACCTTCGGCGCGTGCCCATGCTCCTCCCGAAACGCCCGCGCAAAACTCGACATCGAGGCGAAGCCGCAGGCGAGCGCCACGTCGCGCACCATCAGCGTCGAATGCGCCAGGAGATCGGCGGCGCGCTTCAGCCTGAGGCGACGGTAATAGCCGTTGGGCGAGATGCTGAGCTCGGAGCGGAAGTTTCGTTCGAGCTTGTCGGAGGAGACACCCAGCTTCACAGCCAGTTCCGCCATGCCGAGCCGCTCCTCCACCGCATCCTCCATGATGGCTATGGCCGACAGCACCAGCTCGTTCTGGACGCCGGTGCGTAAGCGCAGCGGCATCAGCTTGCGGTCGACGCTGGAGCGCAGCGGGCTGTGCACGAACCATTCGGCGACGCCTGCCGCAAGCTCGGCGCCATAGTCTGATGTGATGATCTCCAGCATCATGTCGAGGCTGCCGACGCCGCCGGCCGAGGTGAAGCGCTTGCGGTCGATGACGTAGAGATCGCGCCTCAGCTCAATATCCGGAAACGCTTCGGTGAAGGCCGCCTGGCTGGTCCAGTGCAAGGTGCAGGCATGACCGTCGAGCAGGCCCGCGCGGGCGAGGAAGAACGCCGCATCCGCCACCGCACCGATATGGGCACCGGCGCGCAGGCTCCTGCGGATCCAGCTCACGGCATCGTCGGCGACGAGATGATCGGCATCGCCGCCCGAGCAGACGACGATGCGGTCGACCTTCGGCGCATCGCCGGCGAAAAAGCCGGGCTGGATGACGACGCCATTCGAGGCTTCGACCGACCCTTCGGCCGCACCGACGATGATCCAGCGGTAGCAGTCTTTCTTCGCCAGCACATTGGCAGCGCGCAGCGGCTCGATGACCGAACTGAACGCCATCATCGGAAAGCCGGGGAAGACCAGGACCGCGAAGGTGAGCGGGGCCTTGTTTGCCATCGGCTGGTCTCGCTCTCGAGTGGTCATGACTTCAACCGTGCCTGTGGGCAATTGCAGGGAGGGCCACAATTCCGCCGTGATGCCACTCAGGTCAACGGCTAACACACAGGTCCCAGCGCTATCGCCTCAGGTTTGCATTCCGGCGCTGGTGGTTGGCGAGAGCCGCGGCCCAAAAGCACCAAGCCTATTCGGCGTCATCGCCGGGAATGGCTTGGTGAATTTCCGTGACGACTTATCCCTTCGGTACGTCCTCGACGTATTGGACATGAACGTCCACGACGAACGTACTGGTGAGCGATTGACCTCTTTGGTGATCTGGTCTTTCAGATTCTGAAAACTCTTTCGAAAATAGACCGGCAGCGGCTTTTCATAGATCGCGGTATGACGCCTTTTTCGCCGGTACGTCCCTTCTCTTTGCCAAGGCCGCGATTCGCCAGCAGAGGCTTTGAGTAGCTGGCGCAGTCGGAGGTGCAGTCGCAGCCGCGACGGGCGGCTTGCCGTTGGAGTGGTTGGTGGTGCCGTTTCTCAGACCAGCAAAGGCCTAGTATCGGGCGTAGTTGGAGGAGCGCTGGGGTCGGCGACGCAGAACGCTACCGAGAGTGCATTTGACGGAGTCGCGCCTTCAGCGGAAAGCATGGCGGGGGCGGGCTCCCGGGCGGTATCACTGGTGGCTTTTTTGGCGCTGCTTTCCGACATATTAACTCTGTCGCTCCGACAGCCGCGGCACCCGGAATTAACAAGATAGTGCAAGAAATGTCGAAGAAGTCTATGAACAAGGCTACGCAAGAGGCTATCAGAAAGAGCGGGTAACAGAATGGAGACGACGGAAACGGCTCAAATAACAGTGGACACAATGACGATGGAGGGGAGCGAATGAGTAATATTTTGACTCTTTTGCGTGTTGTAGTTTACAAAAGCACAACCCTCGCGCTGGTTTGGGTATTTGTTATTATATTCATATCACTTTACTCATTATATAGGTACAATGACGTAAATATACCTGCTTTGATCAGGGAGCCGAGAACAATTGTTCTGATCTCCTTTTTGTTCGCCATGACATCCATAAACGATGCTTACGTTCGCAATTTGGCTGGAACTAGCTCATCGTACCTCACCACGATCATCTCGTCTTTTGTTATGTTTGTTTATACGGCCGTAATTTTTTCTTTGTTCGACGTCAGAACAAAGATCTCGATTTTTGGACCAAATTTGTTAGACAACTTAATCATTATTACTATCATGTTCTTGATATTCCAGGCCCTGTTCAGTTTTGCTTTGGCGGTGCAGCGCAATAGAGCTTAATTCACCTCGTTCTCGCTTCATTGTCCCGACTACTGGGGGCGTGCCAGTGGTCTAAATCTTGTTGGGGAGGAGTGCGATGCAGAACAATCGCCGCTTGTCGGCAATCCTTTACGCCCCCCTGTCCTGCCGGAGGTCTCGACAACTTCTAATCACCGGCCAAGCATGGACTCCCCTCAACTCGCCAGCGCCTGATCCAGATCCGCAATCAGATCATCACCATCCTCAATCCCGGCCGACAGCCGCACTAGCGAATCGGAAATGCCAATCTCCGCGCGCTTTTTCGCCGGGATCGAGCCATGCGTCATCAGCGCCGGGTGTTCGATCAGGCTTTCGACGCCGCCGAGGCTTTCGGCCAGCGTGAACAGTTGCGTGTGTTCGAGGAAGCGTTTTGTCCCCGCAAGGTCGCGGTCGAGCTCGACCGTGATCATGCCGCCGAAGGCGTGCATCTGCCGCCTGGCGATGGCGTGCTGCGGGTGGCTCGGGAGACCGGGATAGATGACGCGGCGGATGTCGGGGCGGCTTTCCAGCCAATGCGCGATCTTCTGGCCGTTCGACGAATGGCGCTCCATCCTGAGCGCCAAGGTCTTGAGGCCGCGCAGCGCCAGAAAACTGTCGAACGGCCCTGATATGGCGCCGATGGCGTTCTGCAGGAATTTCAGCCGGTCGGCCAGGTCCTTGTTGTCGCCGACCACGGCGACGCCGCCGACCATGTCGGAATGGCCATTGAGGTATTTGGTCGTCGAATGGACTGATATGTCGATGCCGAGCTCCAGCGGCCGCTGCAGATAGGGACTGCAAAAGGTGTTGTCTGCAACCGAGAGCACGCCTTTGCGCTTTGCCAGCGCGGCCACCGCTTCGAGATCGACGACACGCAGCAGCGGATTGGTCGGCGTCTCGACCCAGAGCATTTTGGTTTCCGGGCGGATCGCCGCTTCGACTGCGGCAAGATCGGTGAAATCGACGAAGTCGACCTGCAGGTTGGCCGAGCGTTTGCGCACCCGCTCCAGCAGCCGGAAGGTGCCGCCATAGATGTCGTCGGTGGCGACGACATGCGCGCCCGAATCGAGCAGCTCGAAAATGGTGGCGATCGCCGCCAGCCCCGAAGCGAAGGCGAAGGCGGCTGTGCCGCTTTCTAGGTCGGCCACCGCGCGCTCGAAGGCGAAGCGGGTCGGGTTCTGGCTGCGCGCATATTCAAAACCCTTGTGCACGCCCGGGCTCTGCTGGCCATAGGTCGAGGTCGCATAGATCGGCACCATCACCGCGCCGGTCGTCGGGTCGTGGCTCTGGCCGCCATGGATCGTGCGCGTCGAGAAGGCCAGACGGTTCCTGCCCGATACGGTTGCTTTGATGGTCATCGGGCGCGCCTCAGATGGTTGATCAGGTCGATGCGGGTTATCAGGCCGATGAATTCGTCGCCGTCGAAGACGATGGCGACTTCGTTGCGGTCGAACACCGGCAGCAGCGCGTCCAGCGTCTGGCTGGCCTGCAGCGTGTGCAGGGTGGAGGTCATCGCCGTGCGCACCGGGGCCTTGAAACGGTCCCAGCGGCTGTCATAGGGGCCTTCGACCTGGGCGAGGATATCGCTTTCGTCGATGATGCCGACCAGTTTGCCATCGTCGAGCACCGGCAGTTGCGAAACGTCAGAGCGGCGCATGCGGCCATAGGCGTTGAGCAGGCTTTCGTCCGGGCCGACATAGACGGTGTCGCCGGTACGGTGCGAGCGCATCACCAGGTCGCGCAGGTCGCCATGCTGCTCCTGCTCGGCAAGGCCCTGCTCGGCCAGCCAGAAATCGTCGAACACCTTCGACAGATATTTGTTGCCGCTGTCGCAGACGAAGGTGACCACCCGTTTCGGCACGGTCTGCTCGCGGCAATAGCGAAGCGCCGTCGAAAGCAGCGTTCCCGAGGACGAGCCGGCGAGGATGCCTTCTTTTGACAACAGGTCGCGGACGGCCAGCATGCTCTGCTTGTCGGTGATGGAATAGGCCTTCTTGACCAGCGACAGATCGGCATTGGGCGGGACGAAATCCTCGCCGATGCCCTCCACGGTCCAGCTTCCGGCCTCTTCCATCTTGCCGGTCTTGATCAGCGGCGCCAGCACCGAGCCGACAGGATCGGCGAGAATCATTTCGGTCTTCGGCGAGACTTGAGCGAAATAGCGGCCAAGCCCGGTCAGCGTGCCGCCCGAGCCGACGCCGACGACCACCGCGTCAACATCGCCATCGAGCTGTTGAAAGATTTCCGGGCCGGTCGTGGTTTCGTGGGCCAGCGGATTGGCCGGGTTGGCGAACTGGTTGGCATAGAAGGCGCCGGGCAGCTCGGCGGCGATCTTCTCCGCCATATCCTGATAGTATTCCGCGTGACCCTTGCCGACATCGGAACGGGTCATGCGCACTTCGGCGCCGAGCGCGCGCAGATGCTGGATTTTTTCGCGCGACATCTTGTCGGGCACGACGAGGATGATGCGGTAGCCCTTGGGGATGCCGACCTGGGCGAGGCCGAGACCGGTGTTGCCGGCGGTGGCCTCGACGATGGTGCCGCCGCGCTTCAGTCTGCCCTGTTTTTCGGCGGCGGCGATCATCGACAGCGCAATGCGGTCCTTGATCGAACCGCCGGGATTCTGGCTTTCGAGCTTGATGAACAGCCGGCATTTGCCGATATCGAATTTGGTCAGCTCGACGACAGGCGTCTGCCCGATCAGGTCGAGAACCGATGCATAGGGCGGACGCAGGCGAGACAGGTCATCGTCCCGTGCCACGATCTTGTGCTTGCTCATATCAGATGCTCCATGGTCAAGCGACCGCCTTGGGCAGGCTGCCAGCCTATCGTCTTTTCCAGCCGTTTGCAGTCGGAAAGAAGATAGATCGTGCTAATCCATTGGCCAGACGAGGAATGGGAATCCAGTTTGTGGCCACAACCGCACCGTCAAGCTAATCGCTGCATGGCGGCGGGACAGCGCCCCCCTCTGTCCTGCCGGACATCTCCCCCTCAAGGGGGGAGATCGGCAGTTTCAACGTCTCACCTTTTCTTCAACGCTGGAGATTGGCGAAGGCAGATGCGAAGTCCAATCTCCCCCCTTGAGGGGGAGATGGCCGGCAGGCCAGAGGGGGGCGCCGTAGAGCGCCGACCTCACCAGTCATATCCTAACCCAGCAGCCGTTTTCCCAGCCGCGCACACTGCACGCGGATATCGGGAATGGCGTCGATCTCGAAGAAAGTGCCGCGCGTCAGCGGGCCGACGGCGAGGATCTTGGCCGATACCGTTCCGTCGCTGGCAATGACCTCGCAATTGTCAGATACGTCGAGGCCAAGGCGCAGCGGATCCGGCCGGGCCAGCCCGCGCTCGACCAGTGACCGCACCACGCTGTTCGAGGTGGTCGAGATATCCCTGGCGATGCCGCTGCAATCGTAGATGCGGGCGACATCGATCGTTTCGAGACGCTGCGTATGGCGCGACTGGATCTGCACGGTGAACCCATCGCCGGCGGCGATGTTGACGACGCGCCCGGCGACAAGCCGGATGCGGCCCGAGTGGACCGCCTCTGTAACGCGGGCGTAGACTTCCGGCGCCATGCGATGGCGGTGGATGTCCCACCATGCCTTGGTGTGCTCGACGAAACGGCGCTTGGCGGAAGACGGCCAGTTTTGCCAGATCTTCTGGTTGAAGGGCCTCAGACCATCGACGACGTCGCGCCAGTCGATGCCGGCTTGCTGGTTTTCCCGGATCAGG
This sequence comes from Mesorhizobium sp. WSM4823, assembly GCF_055811195.1. NCBI lineage: Bacteria > Pseudomonadati > Pseudomonadota > Alphaproteobacteria > Hyphomicrobiales > Phyllobacteriaceae > Mesorhizobium > Mesorhizobium sp. WSM4823. The sequence continues at coordinate 69,332 of NZ_JBVVQL010000015.1, read as the reverse complement.
TCGCGGAACCAGCCGACGAAATAGGAAAGCTGGGTGCCGAGCGGAATGTCGGCAACGTCGAGCTTGATCGGATTGCCCTTGCGGTGCGGCGAAGGCAGCAGGCCGCGCCTGGACAACGCGACGATATCGCCGCGATGGCCGCGCTGTTGGAGCGACAGGAAGGCATCGACCATGCTCAAGCCGGTGCCCAGCACCAGGACTCGGGCTTCGGGGTCGAGCGTGGTGTCGGCTTCCGATCCTATCCTGATCGCGTGGCCCTGGCCAGCGCCCGGCTCCTCGTCATGTCCAGTCGCCAGCACGGCAAGGTGGGCGACGACGCTGGTGCCGTTGGCCAGCGTCACCTCGACCCCGGAGGCGGTTGGTGAGATCGACAGGCTCTCCTCGCGGATCAGGCGAAGACGACCCGTCTCGCGGGCCTCGAGCTCGTCCAGCAGTTCCTTCAGGTAGCGGGCATAGACGCTGCGCGGCGCATAGACCGGCGCCTGCTCTGGGGTTGCCAGGCCGCGTTCGAGCAGCCAGCGCCAGAAATTGCCGGGGTCGTCGGCATAGGCGCTCATGCCGGCCGCGCTGACATTCAGCACATGCGCCGACAGCAGCGTGGAGTAGGCGATGCCTTGACCGAAATGCGGGCGCTTTTCGATCAGGGTTATGCGGAGATCGGGATTGGGCGATTTCAACAGATGTGCGGCAAGGATGACGCCGCTGGCGCCGCCACCGACAATGATGATTGAACTTGGGGCGATCGAATTTGCGCGACTGGTCATTCGCGCACCAATTGCCTCAGGCGCCATTGGTTCCGGCGTCGTTGGTTCAGGCCTGGATTTTCAACGCAGCCGAAAGGTCTTCGTCGCTGGCGAAATCGCGCATCTCGGCGAGGCTGCGCTGGTCCAGGACCTCGGCGATCGCCTGCCGGACCTCCAGCATCAGGTGTCGGACTTGGCATGTCGCCTCGTTGCAGTCTTCACAGCGCTGATACTGGGTGCGGCTGGCGCAAGGAATGGGGGCGAGCGGTCCGTCGAGCACGCGCACGACATGGCCGATCTTGATTTCATCCGCCGGCCGCGCCAGGCGATAGCCGCCCTCCTTGCCCTTGCGGCTCTGGACGAAACCGGCATTGCGCAATTCGCCGAGGATGGCGTCGAGAAACTTCTTCGGGATGTTGTTCCCGGTGGCGATGTCGCCAACGAAGGCGAGCTGTCCAACCGGCAGCTGCGCAAGATGTACGAGCGCCTTAAGGCCGTACTTGCCCTTTTTCGTGAGCATAGACCGACTGTTTCTCTGTCATGCGATGGCGCAAGACCATCGGTTGCCAAACGCCTGGCGTGCGTCCCCGCCGCGTCCAAGCCTGCATGACACATAATTTCTAGTGACATGATATACAAGCCAGTTGCTGTTGATTTTGCTTGGTTTTCAAGCCGTGGCAGCGATTTTGGGCCAGGCTTGTGACGCCGAGGACACAGAAACACGGCTCGCACGCATCGGAGCATGTGGCCCGACGCCACGAGCGATCGCCGGAGTACGGGGGGTATCGTCGCTCATCTCGTCAACTCCCTATGTCCATAAGAATACTGTAGTTACCCGCTGAGACAGGGAATCAGGTTCCAATTCGTCGGCTGTTTGAGGCATGGATTTTTAAGCCAGTGGGCTGATGGGGAATTCCAGTGCGGGCCGACTGTGGCCGGTCGCAACCCGGTCAGCGTCGAAGCCTGATCTGCAAGGTTTTTGACGCCACCTGCTGCAACGACCCGCCGCAGCCGCTCGATCCGCTCGCCAGCCACTAGCCGACAGCTTTTTTCCACCAAACCTGCCGCTGTTGGAAGGATTTAACTCTACAAGAACGATAGAATTAGACGACTATGCGGGGCAATCCGGTTTTCTCTTTTGAAGGAGCCCTTTCATGTCCATCATTTCACGGCGCATCGTTCTCCTGTCGTCAGCAGCCCTGGCAGGCGCCGCCTTCCTCGGCCCGGCCGAGGCGCAAGACCTCAAGATCACCATCGGCTACCAGACGGTGGTCGAACCTTCGAAAGTGCCGCAGGCAGACGGCGTTTATGAGAGCACGACCAAGGCGGCCATCGACTGGCGGAAGTTCGATTCCGGCGCCGACGTGATCGCCGCCGTCGCTTCCGGTTCGGTCGACATCGGCTATGTCGGATCGAGCCCGCTGGCGGCGGCCGCCAGCCGCGAGCTTCCGATCCAGACCATTTTCATCGTCGGCCTGATCGGTGAATCCGAAGCCCTTGTCGCCCGCAACGGCGCCGGCATCGAAAAGGTCGCCGACCTCGCCGGCAAGAAAGTGGCTGTGCCCTTCGTCTCGACGACGCATTACAGCCTGCTTGCCGCGCTGAAGCATGAGGGCGTCGATCCGAAATCGGTCGAGATCCTCAATCTCAGGCCGCCGGAGATCGCAGCGGCCTGGGCGCGCGGCGACATAGACGCGGCCTATGTCTGGGATCCGGCGCTCGGCCAGATCAAGACGTCCGGCAAGGTCGTACTGGACTCCTCGCAGGTCGCCGCGTGGGGCGCGCCGACCTTCGACGCCTGGATCGTGCGCACCGATTTTGCCGAGAAGAACCCGGAAGCGGTGCGCGACTTCGTCAAGGTGACTGGTGCGGCCTACGCCGAGTTCCTGGCCAAGCCGGACGCCTGGTCGGTGTCGTCGCCACAAGCGGCAAAGATCGCCAAGCTCACCGGCGCCAAGCTGGACGACGTGCCGCAGCTGCTCAGGGGCTATGTCTTCCCGACGCTCGGAGAGCAGGCCTCGGACAAATTCCTCGGTGGCGGCACGGTCAAGGCGGTCGAGGCGACATCCGCCTTCCTCAAGGAGCAGGGCAAGGTCGACGCCGTGCTGCCCGACTATTCGAAATATGTGTCGTCGAAATATGTCAGCGAGGCGCTTGCCTCGAACTGAGTGCAGGAGTCCGGAACTGTTGGTTCCGGAAAGACGCGCGCGGTTCTCCTCCCTAACGCCGCGTGCTGCCTGTCCCGGAGCCGCAGACGAGGAGCGGCTTCGGGACAGGGAGATTCGGACTATCAGCGAGGCCACATGACGCATCTCGTGCTCGACAAAGTCTCTGTCCATTATGACGGCCAGCCGGCGTCAGCCGTCGAGCGCGTGTCGATCGATGTCGCCAAGCACGACTTCGTCGTTCTGGTCGGCCGCTCCGGCTGCGGCAAGACCTCACTGCTCAATGTTGCCGCCGGTCTGGTCGAACCGGCGCGCGGCAGCGCCACGATCGGTGGTAGGCCGATCACCGCGCCCGGCTCGGACCGGGCCGTCGTGTTTCAGAACGATGCGCTGTTTCCGTGGCTGACCGCACGGGAAAATGTCGCCTTTGCCCTCAGGCTGCGCGGCGTCCGGCCGGACGAGCGGACGCGGCGCGCCGACGAGCTGCTCAGGCTGGTGAAGCTCGAGGGCGCCGGCGACAAGCATATCTGGGAGCTTTCCGGCGGCATGCGCCAGCGCGTCGGGCTGGCCCGCGCTCTCGCCGCCGAACCGCAATTCCTGCTGCTCGACGAGCCGCTGGGCGCGCTCGACGCGCTGACGCGCGAGCGCATGCAGACGACGCTGCTCGATCTGTGGACCGCAAGCCATGTCGGCGTGCTGATGGTCACGCATGGCATCGAGGAAGCGCTGGTGCTCGCCACCCGCATCGTGGTGCTGGCACCCGGGCCGGGCCGGGTGGTGCGGACTTTCGAAACCGGCTTCAGCCGGCGCTATGCGGCCGGCGAGCCCATCCGCGGCATCAAGGCCGATCCGGCCTTCGCGGCGGCCCGCGGCGAGCTGACCGACGCGATCTTCGAGGGAGAGGCGGCATGACCGTCTCCTCCTACACGGAACGGCCAATTGCCAACACCGGCGCCAAGGCCGACGAGGCCGACGAGACCGACGCCTTGACGGTGCCGTGGTCGCGGCCAAAACGGGGCCGGGTTTCGGCACGCGTGGTCAGCACTGTCACCATTCTGGCCACGCTGGCGGCATGGGCGCTGTCGGCTCGCCTGCAACTGGTGTCGCCGGTCTTTCTTCCGTCGCCTGCTGCCGTCTGGACCAAGTTCATTGCCGTCGTCGGCGATGGTTTTGTGGACGCGACGCTTGCCCAGCATATCGTCGCGAGCCTGGGCCGCGTGTTCGCGGCGCTGGTCGCGGCCGTCATCGTCGGCGTTCCTGTCGGGTTGGCCATCGGCACCAGCGTGATAGGTCGCGGCATCTTCGATCCGCTGCTGGAATTCCTGCGGCCGATCCCGCCGCTCGCCTATCTGCCGCTGGTCATCATCTGGTTCGGCATCGGCGAGCCGTCGAAGATCCTGATAATCGCCATCGCCATGCTGGCACCGGTCGCGCTGTCGACGGCATCTAGCGTTCGCGGCGTCTCGCAGGAGCGCGTCAACGCGGCCCGTTCGCTTGGCGCGACGCGGGCGCAGGTCATACGGCATGTGATCCTGCCCAGCGCCCTGCCCTCGATCCTGACCGGCCTGCGCATCGCACTTGGCGCCGGCTGGTCGACGCTGGTCGCCGCCGAACTGGTGGCGGCGACGCGCGGGCTTGGCTTCATGATCCAGTCGGCCGCCCAGTTCCTCGTCACCGACGTGGTGGTGATGGGCATCCTGGTGATCGCGGCCATCGCCTTCGTGCTCGAATTCATCATCCGCAGGCTCGAGCGCGCGCTCGTTCCATGGGCAGGACGGGAGTGAACAAAGGAGAGACAGTGATGGACCATTCCACCGCAACGCTGTTTGCCTTTCTTGACAGCCGGCTTCGCCTGATCCAGGCCAGGGACAAACAGCCGGCCGAGGACAAGCCGAGATCGCCAGTCCCTGTCCAATTGGACGCCGAGCGCAGCCGCCTGCCGCCGCGAGACGAAGGCTTCTACTGGGCCTGGCAGTATTGGTCACAGTGAACGGCGCCGCGCTATCTCATCTGATCCCTGCCACTAGACATTCAGCACGCGTTGGCTCAGCCGCGCGGGTTCGCCCACACCAATCCGACCAGCCCGACCAGCGCGGTGATGATGCCGATATAGAGCCATTGCGACTGGCCGGTCATGAAGCTGCCGCCGACGAGGCCGATGCCTTGCAGCGACCAGAGCGCACCGATGGCGATCACAATCAGCGCCAGCAGATTTTTGATCAATCTCGTCACCGGAACTTCCTTTCCAAGTCGATCCTCGATTGCGCCATGATCGCGATGCAAGAGTGATAGGAAGAGATCCTATCGCGCTCACCTGATCTTGTACCTCGACGCCCGATCTTACCGAAGACATCTCGAACATCAGCGCGAACATCATCAAAGTTCCGCACTAGTCTCACAGAAAACCTCTGACAGATTGTTTCGCACCGACTCCAAACGTGTAACGTTGCCATGGAACCGCCAGATCGCTGCCGCATTTGCCGCCTCATTCCGCCCCAACGGCTTTGGGTCTGTCAATGGAGCCCATTCCCCACCGATGAAGAAATCCAACCAGACCGCGCTTGTCGCGGCGACGATCGCGGCTGGCCTAATGGTCGGCGCATCCACCTCTCCTGCCGCCGCTCAATGCGGCCGCGCCTCCTGGTACGCGTTGCATTCGAAGACAGCTTCCGGCGAGCGGATGAACCCGTCGGCACTGACCGCCGCTCACCGCACCTTGCCTTTCGGCACCAAGCTGAAGGTGACCAACCGCAACAATGGCCGCAGCGTCGTCGTGCGCATCAACGACCGCGGCCCGTTCATCAAGGGCCGCGTGATCGACCTGTCGAAGGGCGCCGCCAGGCGGCTCGGCTTCATCAGCTCGGGCCATACCTCGGTGTGCACGGCCCGGGTGTGATGCCAGGCTGAGACATGCCGTCCGGCTTCACGGCCGGATGGCCGCAAACCTGAGGCGATTGCCCGTGTCTCCCCGGCGCCTTCGCAGTCGCACAATAAGCCGGCTCGCACCGTTCAAAGCCGATTTTCAACGCCTTGGACGAAAGGATAAGCATAAATCACGTCACTTGACGTATTGCATCGCAGCAATTTGTTGTTAACGTCCGCGCGAGACATCTAAGGCTCGGCGCTGCCGTCGTCCCTTTGGTCGCAGCAGCGGGGTTCTCGATGTTCTACCAGCTTTACGAATTGAACCACGCCGCCCTGCAGCCGGCCCGCCTCTATGCCGATGCGGTGCGGATGCTCTACACTAATCCGCTCAATCCGCTTTCGCACACGTCCTGGGGCCGCTCGGTCGCGGCAACGGCCGAATTGTTCGAGCGCACGACGCGCCGCTACAGCAAGCCGCAATTCGGCCTGGCGAAGACCGTGGTCGACTGGAAAAGCGTCGACGTCACCGAAAAGACGGTGTGGTCGCGGCCCTTCTGCAATCTGCTCCGTTTCGAGCGGGCGGTTCCCGCCGGCCGCCGGCCCGATCCGAAGCTGCTGATCGTGGCGCCGATGTCGGGCCATTATGCGACGCTGCTGCGCGGCACGGTCGAGGCGATGCTGCCCCATGCCGACGTGCACATTACCGACTGGGTCGACGCCCGCATGGTGCCGCTCAGCGACGGCAGCTTCGACCTCGACGACTACATCGACTACATCATCGACATGCTGCACGCGCTGGGACCCGACACCCATGTCATGGCGGTGTGCCAGCCCTCGGTGCCGGTGCTGGCGGCGGTGGCGCTGATGGAAACGCGCGGCGATCCGTTCGTTCCCTCTACGATGACGCTGATGGGCGGGCCGATCGATACGCGCCGCAATCCGACCGCGGTCAACCTTCTGGCCGAGGAAAAGGGCATCGACTGGTTCCGCGACAACGTCATCATGCAGGCGCCGTGGCCGGTGCCGGGCTTCGGCCGCGAAGTCTATCCCGGCTTCTTGCAGCTTTCAGGCTTCATGAGCATGAACCTCGACCGCCACATCATCGCCCACAAGGACTTCTTCATGCATCTGGTGAAGCATGATGGCGACAATGCCGAGAAGCACCGCGACTTCTACGACGAATATATGGCGGTGATGGATCTGACGGCGGAATTCTACCTGCAGACGGTCGACACCGTGTTTGTCCGCCATGCCTTGCCCAAGGGCGAAATGACGCATCGCGGCGTGGCCGTCGATCCCTCAGCGATCCGCAATGTCGCCCTGTTCACGGTCGAGGGCGAGAACGACGACATTTCCGGCCTCGGCCAGACCCAGGCCGCGCACGATCTGTGCGTCAACATCCCCGCCGACAGGCACGCCCACTACATGCAGCCGGCGGTCGGCCATTACGGCGTCTTCAACGGCTCGCGCTTCCGCTCCGAAATCGTGCCACGCATCGTCGACTTCATCACCAGCTATGGCCGCCAGACCCGCGTTGCAGTGAAGCCGAAGCTGGTCCGCACCGCCAAAAAGTAAGATGAGGCCCGGATGGTAGCGGCCGCTCAAATCGACCTGTTGCACAATAGCCGCGCTTTCGGCCGCGCCGGTAACCATGTCGCAAATCTGGCCGTTCGTATAATTGACGGGACTGTTAATCGCCCTTAACGTTTCGTTAACAACAAGGGACGAGGGGGACAATGATTTCCTCACCAATGGCGAGAAAGGTGCGCGTGTGCGCACTCGCAGGGCTGGCACTTGCGGCAGGCTGGTCGACGGCGGCTTCGGCGGCCGGACCAATGGCAACCGGCGGCCCGACGTCGCAGCCGATCGGCCATTACGATTTCTGCAAGACCAATCCGGCCGAGTGCTCAATCCGCCCGGGTGATCTCTCTCCCGCCACCATGACCGGCTCGCTCTGGCGCAAGATGCTCAGCGTCAACGCCAAGGTCAACGCCTCGGTCAAGCCGATAAGCGACTTCGACATCTACGGCAAGGACGAGGTCTGGGCCTATCCGGTCAAGGGTGTTGGCGACTGTGAGGACTATGTCCTGGAGAAGCGTCGCGAATTGAACCGCTTGGGCGTGTCTTACGCCGATCTTCTGATGACCGTGGTGCGCAAGCCCGACGGCGAAGGCCATGCAGTGCTGACGGTGCGCACGAGCAAGGGCGACTACATCCTCGACAATCTGGACGAAAAGGTCCGCTTGTGGGACCGGACCGGCTACCGCTTCCTCAAGCGGCAGGCGATCGACAATACCGGCCGCTGGGTCTCGATCCGTGATGGCCAGCAGGTTCTGGTCGGCGCGGTCCAGTAGGGGTTATCACTTTGGCCGCTTCAGCGCGGCACGGATCGATGCTGTGATGCGGCGAAGCTCGGCTTCGTCGAGTTTTTCGATGTTTTCGGCCAGGAGATTGGCAAGCTCGGTGGCGGCGGGAGTAAGGCCCGACGTGTCGAGCTTCACCCGCGGGTGCGAGGTCTCGGCCAGCCGCGCGAGTTCCTCCGCATCGTCCCATATGACATTGAAATAGCCGATGATCTTCTGGATCAGCGTCCAGGTCGGCGCGCCGCGGCGGCCATGCTCCAGCGCCGACAGATAGGCGGCACTGACACCGATCGCCTCGGCCATGGCCTTTTGGCTGACGCCACGTTCACTTCGCAGCGCGCGAAGCTTTTCGCCGAACGGCGTCACAAGTTCGTCCTCATGCGCGCGTCCTTCGCAGGCGGACATAGAGCGCGCCCGAGCCGCCATGGTTGCGGGCGGCATGGTCGTGGCTGGAGACGAGCGGCCTGAATGCCGGGGTCGCCAGCCAGGCGGGCACGGCGCGGCGCAACACACCGTCGCCGCCCGACGAGGAACCCTTGCCGGTGATGACCAGCACATAGCGGATGCCGCCGGCATGCGCCCGGTGCAGGAAGGAGAACAATAACGAATAGGCTTCGTCCTGGGTCAGGCCGTGCAGGTCGACGCGGCCTTCGATCGGCAACCGCCCCTTCGACAGCTTTTCCAGCGTCGGTTCGTCGAGCGCATGCGAAACGTGCTGCGTCTTTGCTTTCGCCGCCGCAGCCGGAGCCATGGCCTGGGCACGCGGCGGCGGCTTCATGTCGTCGTCGATTTCAGGGCCGATTTCAGGGCCAATGTCGGGACTGGTGACGGCGGTCCTGCCCTTCAGCGGCTTGGCCGTTCGCGCCACCAGGTTCCACAGGACCCGGTCGTCCTCGCTCAGTCTGTCGATGCGCCGGGTCATCGCCCCGCTCCCGGAACGAGCCGACGCGGCAGCAGCGCATAGAAGTCGGCAGGATTGCGGACGACGCCGGCGATCTCGCCGGCTGCATCGCCCGATCCGGCGAACAAATCGCCGCGGGCCGGTCCGGTGATGGCCGAGCCGGTGTCCTGCGCGATCATCAAACGCCGGAACGGCTTTCCGTCGAAGGCGTTCAGCGACGGCGCGTCGATGTAGAACGGCGTGCCGAATGTATGGAGCAGCCGGTCGACAGCGACGGAGCGACCCGGCGTCAGCGGCACCTTGGCGGCGGCGATCGGCCCGAGTTCCGGGTCGTCGACCCCCGGCTCGCTAAAGGAAATCTCGCGGAAAAAAATATATGAGCGGTTGCGCCACAGGATCTCGTCGATGCGATCCGGATGCGCCTTGAACCAGGCGCGGATCGACTCCATGGTCACCGCTTGCAGCGGGATTTCGCCTAGCTCACTCAGGATCTTGCCCGGTCCGGTAAAGCGCTGGCCGGACTTGGCGGCATAGGTGACGCGGCAAAGCCGGCCGTCGGTCATGGTGAGCCGCGCAGAACCCTGCACATGGATGAAGAAGGCGTCGACCTTGTTGGCGAGCCAGGCGATTTCCAGGCTCCTGTCCGCCAGCGCGCCGCGCTCGATCTCGCCACGGTCGAAATATTCGACCGGTCCGTCAGGCGTGTCGCGGCCGAAGGCGAGATAAGGGTCCATGCCGGGCGGCCGGTTGGCGTCGTCTATGCCGACGAGATCGGCCGGGCGCGACAGCAGCGGCACCGTAAATCGTTCGGTTCGCACCGGTGAGGCGTCGACCACGGGTTCATAGAAGCCGGTTACCAGGCCGGCGCCACCGCTTTCCGCCTCTATGAGAGCCGGAACGAAATGATACTCGAAGAAAGCGCGGGCTTGCGCTCGGTCCGCTGGCGCAACCGTGCGGGCTACAGCGTAGGCTTCGGTGAAGGCATCGAAGTCGACGCCGAGCCCGCCGGAACGATAGGGTTTTGTCAGGACATGAAAGGCCGAACGCCGGAAAGCAGCGAACGCAGCCAGATGGTCGTCCTCGTCCCAGCCGGGCAGATCGTCAAAGGATTTTTCGCTGAAAGCCTGAGAAAGCGACACGACAGGCCCCGCCGCCGCAGTTCAGTCTTCTTCTTCGGTGGCGACGAGCTTCCAGTTCGGATCGCGCGAGCGCGTATCGCGGGCGAAGGTCCAGACATCCTTGACTTCGGCGACGGTCTCGGGATCGCCATCGATGACGGCGCCGGCCTTGTCGCGCGTCGCCGAAATCAGCTCGCTGACGATGCGCAGCGTGATATGCGCCTCGCCGCCCTTCATCTCGGCGGAAACGATATCGGCCTTGTCGATGCCGACGAAGGAAGACTGGATCTTTTCCGATTTCGCCTCGCGGTCGCCGATGGCCGCGACAAAGCCGTCATAGACCTCGCGCGACAACAGGTTCTTGAGCGTCTTGCGGTCGCCATCGGCATAGGCCATGACGATCATCTCATAGGCCATCTTGGCGCCGTCGACGAAGGTCTTGGGGTCGAATGACGGATCATTGTCCTTGATCGTGCGCAAGCCCTTGTTGAGATCGGTGTCCGGCTTGGCGAAGGCGTCGATCGCCGCATAGGCGTCGACTGGCGGCTCTCCCGGCGCCCGCTTGCGCGGCAGCGAGACCACATTCTCTGATTTCTGGGCTGCGTCCTCGCGCGTTCGGTTCGCCGCATAGGGGTCGAAGGGCGGGCGCTCGCTGCCGGTGCGACGGCCGAGCACATTGCGCAGCTGGAAAAAGATCACAACCGCCGCAATCAGAAAGAAAATCGTGCCGAAGTCGAAGAATCCCATATCTTCCGCCAATCAATCCCTACTCCGGCCGGACCACCGGCCTAACAATGGCCGCGATCGCATAGCGTTCAACATTCAAAGCATATAGAACGCAAGGTGCAATCATTCAAATCAAAGGCAGGCATACCTATCTAAAAGGTCCAGTGCCAGCGGCGATTGCTCGCCGGCCGGCAAAACATGGAAACGATCGGTCAAGATTTGCGTATTTCGCTGCTTCCCCTGTTCATTCTCGCGCTTCCGCTGCTGGAGATCGCCGGTTTCGTCGTTGTCGGCCGCCAGGTCGGCGCATTGGCGACGGTCGGCCTGGTGCTGGCTTCAAGCATCGCCGGCGCGCTGTTGTTGCGATACCAGGGTTTTGGGGTGATGAGCCGGGTCCGTGCCGAAATGGACGCCGGACGTGATCCAAGCCGCCAGCTCGCGCACGGCGCCATGGTCGTGCTGGCGGCGATCCTGCTCATCATTCCCGGCTTCATAACAGACATTTTCGGCATTCTGCTGTTCCTGCCGCCGGTCCGCGACCTTGCCTGGCGCCTGCTGAAAGGCCGCATCGTGCTGGCGACCAATTTCGGCACCGGCGGTTTCCACGCCCGGCAACCCGACAAGACCATCGATCTCGACGACGGCGACTATTCGCGCGGCGACGATCACGGGCGTGGGCCGGATCACAGTTCTCCCTGGCGCCGCCTCAAGGACGACTGAAGCGCGTCGCGTTGAAGCGGATTCAAATCGAAGCGCTTTAAGCCTTCGTTTTTATGCATGTCGTTGTCACAAAACCGCTGCGCACCCTCGGGTCACGCCCGAGGGCATGCTTTTGGGCGACATGCACCAGGAGCGGCGAAGGGGTCGGCAAACCTTGTCTTGTCATGCCGACCATGGTAGCGAACGCCCGATTTCAATCCGGTCAGCAACGCTGCCCAGGCAAAAGGACAAGGCTTATGGCCAGCAAAGACGACGCGCCGACCGGCGCGGCCAATGGCAACGGCAACGCGGCGCAGCCTTCCCTCAACGTGCTCGCCCAATATGTGAAGGATCTTTCCTTCGAAAGCCCCGGCGCGCCGAACTCGCTGCGCGGCCGCGACAAGGCCCCCGGCATTGCCATCAACGTCAATGTCAACGCCAACCCGCTTTCGGACAAGCAGTTCGACGTCAATTTGACGCTGAACGCCAAGGCGTCCTTCGATCAGGAAGTGCTGTTCAACGTCGAGCTGGTCTATGGCGGCGTGTTCGCCATCAGCGGTTTCCCGCAGGAGCATATGCTGCCGCTGCTGTTCATCGAATGCCCGCGGCTCTTGTTCCCGTTCGCGAGGCAGATCATTGCCGAATCGACGCGCAATGGCGGCTTCCCGCCCCTGATGCTCGACCCGATCGATTTCGCGCAGATGTTCCAGCAGAAGCTGGCCGAGGACCAAGCCGCCGGCAAGGTGCAGGCCAGCTGAGAAGGCTTGCTCGGTAGCGTTAAGAAGCCCGGCCTCGCGCCGGGTGCAGTCGCCAATCTCTGACATCTGCGATTGGCCGTAAAACCTCCACATGGCCGTAAGCCTCCACACCTTCGTCATCCTAGGGCGGAGCAAGGAGCGAAGCGACGCGGCGCAGACCCTAGGATCCATGCCGTTACATCAGCCGCGGAATGCAGCGGCTCAGAACGGCGCTTGCGTCCGCAACGGCGCCAGCTACCCTTCAACCATAACCGGCTATGCCTACATGACCGCGAGCCAGAAGCGCGGCACGATCTACATCGGGGTCACCAATGATCTCGGCCGCCGAATGCCGGAGCACAAATCTGGCGAAGGCTCGCGCTTCACCAGCCGCTACGGCGTTCAGCGGCTGGTCTGGTACGAGGAATATTTCGACATCACCGACGCAATCCAGCGCGAGAAATCGCTGAAGCGCTGGCCACGTCAATGGAAGATCGACCTGATCGAGAAGACCAATCCAGAGTGGTTTGAGCTTTTTCGCGGGACCGGGTGGTAGCGCTCGGTTCTGATCCGTCGGAGCAAGCACTAGCGTAACGGCATGGATCCCAGGGTCTCCGCGACGTCGCTCCGCTCCTGCTCCGCCCTGGGATGACGAAGGGAGAGATGTTTCTACCAATCTCCAACGTTGGTGATTCGCCGCTGGCGGGAACTATCGACGTTCGCTGCCAATCGGCATCCAACCCGGCAAAAACACTATGCGGCGGAACTTGCTTCCGGGGCGACGCTCAACCAGAGCGCCTTTTCGCCCAGCGTGGCGACCATGCTGGCGTGCGCGGTGCGGTCTGCATCAGTCAGACGAGACGGCAGCGCTATCGGCCGCACGCCGATGCTGATGTCGATATCGTCGACATTTCTCCTGCCGCCGGCCGGCGCCGTGGCACTGTCGAGGATCAGCGCTGCCTGCTTACCGCCGATGAGCTCGATATAGACCTCGGCCAGCAATTCCGAATCGAGCAGCGCGCCGTGCTTGGTGCGACGGGCATTGTCGATGCCGTAACGCCGGCAGAGCGCGTCCAGCGAATTCGGTCCCATCGGATGCTTGCGGCGCGCCAGCGCCAGCGTGTCGACGACAAGCCCGGGGTCAACGACAGGATGGCCCAGCCGCCCAAACTCGACATTGAGGAAGGCGATGTCGAAAGTGGCATTGTGGGCGACAAGCTTGGCGCCGTTGATGAAGGCAAGGAATTCCTCGGCGATGTCGCTGAAGGTCGGCTTGCCCATGAGATCGGCGGCGCTGATGCCATGAACCGCCTGCGCCTCCGCATGAATCGGCCGTCCTTGCGGATTGATGTAGTGGTGGAAGGTGCGGCCGGTCGGGAACCGATTGACCAGTTCGATGCAGCCAAGCTCGATGACGCGGTCGTCGCGGAAATCGAGTCCGGTGGTTTCCGTATCGAAGATGATCTCACGCATCGAATCAGTCCGTTGGTTCCGGCATCATTCTAGCCGAATCATGATGGGAACAAAATGGCAACAGGTAATGTCGGCTGCAAGCCTCTTAATCGGGCCTAGCTGCCTTATCCCCGGCTAGTTCGGCAACGATCGCATTGACCGCCGCGCGTGCCGCATCAAAACCCTGTCCGGTGTCGATGACGAAATCGGCTTGGCTGCGCTTTTCGGCGTCGGGAACCTGCCTTGCCAGGATCGATGCCAGTTTCTCCTCGCTCATGCCCGGCCGCGCCAGCACGCGGGCACGCTGGATTTCGGCCGAGGCGGTGACGACCACGACCTTGTCGACGCGGTCGCGGCCGCCGGTTTCGAACAAAAGCGGGATATCGAGAACGACAAGCGGTGCGCCGGCGGCACGGTTCCTGGCTAGGAAGGCGTCGGCGTCGGCGCGGACCAGCGGGTGGATGATCGCCTCCAGCCGTTTCAGCGCCGCCGCATCGCCGAGCACCCGCTCGGCCAGCTTTGTGCGATCGACCGAGCCGGATCTGGTGGTTCCGGGAAAGGCCGCCTCCACCAGCGGCGCGGCCTTGCCGGCGTAGAGGCGATGCACTGTCTCATCCGAATCGTGGACGGGCACGCCGGCCTCGGCAAACATCTTTGCCGTGGTCGACTTGCCCATGCCGATCGATCCGGTGAGGCCGAGCACGATCATGGTTTTCACTCCTTGGCAGCGAGATCGGCGACGATCATCCGACGCAATTCGGCGGTGACCTCCGGCCTAATGCCGAACCAGCGCTCGAAGCCGGGCACCGCCTGGTGCAGCAGCATGCCGAGCCCGTCGACGGTCTTCAGGCCCCGCGCTTTGGCTGCGGCCAGCAACGGCGTTTCCAAAGGCACATAGACAATGTCGGTGACGATGGCATGGTCCGGCAGCCTGGCCGGATCGGCGGACAGGCCTTCATTGCCATGCATGCCGACCGCTGACGTGTTGACCAGCAGGCCGGCATCGGCAAGCAGCTCGCCTGTCGCAGCCATGCCATGGGCCGAGACCCCGGCGCCGAAACGGTCGCGCAGCTCCTGCGCCCTCGCAAGCGTCCGGTTGACGATCCGGATGTCACTAATGCCGCGCTCAATCAGCGCCTGGATGACCGCGCGGGAGGCGCCGCCGGCGCCGAGCACCACGGCCGGGCCATTGCCCGCCCAGCCCGGCGCATGCTCGTCCAGATTGGCGGCAAAGCCATGGCCGTCGGTGTTGCCGCCCCACAAAGTTCCGCCCTCGAACCACAGTGTGTTGACCGCGCCGATCTGTTCGGCCGCCTCGTCGCGGCACGTCGCCAACGCGAAGGCGGCCTCCTTGTGCGGGATGGTGACGTTGCCGCCACGATAGCCATTCGCCTCGAGCGTTTTGACGAATTCGGCAAAATCGTCCGGCGCGACGTCGATGGCCCGGTAGCTGCCGTCGATGCCGTATGTCGCCAGCCAATAGGAGTGGATCTTGGGCGACCGCGAATGCGCGACCGGGTGGCCGGTGACGAAGGCCTTCTTTACGGCCTCAGCCATCGATGGCCCCGAGGTCACGCAGCTTGGCTAGAACCGGCAGAAGCGGCAGGCCGACGATGGTGAAATAGTCGCCCTCTATTCTTTCGAACAGCTGGATGCCCTCGCCTTCGATCTGGTAGGCGCCGACGCTGGACAGCGCCTTGGCGCCGACGCGCGCCAGATGACGGCCAATGAAGGCCGGATCGAGCTTGCGCATGGTCAGGCTGGCAATGCCGACATGCCGCCACAGAACCGCGCCGTCGCGGGCCAGCACTACGGCGCTGTTGAGCTGATGGGTCTTGCCCGACAACGCCAAGAGATGTCGGCGCGCGGCTTCCATGTCGGCCGGCTTGTGGAACAGTTCGTCGCCGAGTGACAGCGTCTGGTCGCAGCCGAGCACCAGGGCGCCGGGCTTTCGCTCGCTTACCTCCGTGGCCTTGGCCTCGGCGAGGACCAGGGCGACGTCCTCCGGCGAGATACCGCTGCCTTTTAGCGGCGCCTCGAGCGCGCGCTCATCGACTTCCGGCGGGACCGCCTCGATGGCGACGCCGGCATTGACGAGCATCGCCTTGCGGAACGGACTGCCCGAAGCGAGGATGATTTTTTCGGTCATTTTTTTTCGCGCCCGATTACCCGTCGTTGAGATGCTGGCAGAGTGGGGCGCTAGCAGCCGCCGCACCCCTTAGCCACTGTAACGGCATGGATCCTAGGGTGTCCGCCACGTCGCTTCGCTCCTGCTCCGCCCTAGGATGACGAATGCATAATAATCTACGGCTAATCTCAACCGTCGGAGATTGGCAGTTGTGTCGCCGCATAAGAAGTGACGATGCTGGCAAGTCGCAAACTTTCGAGATTGGCTGAGAGGATCGTCCCTTCGTCATCCTAGGGCGAAGCAAGGAGCGAAGCGACGCGGCGCAGACCCTAGGATCCATGCCGTGACCTTTCGAGCTACGCGGCGGTGGGTGTTATCAACGCATCGCACGGCTCCAATTATCTGTTCTTTCCGCGCAGGGCAACGATGGCCGCCGCCGTCTCCTCGATCGAGCGGCGGCTGACGTCGATCATCGGCCAGCCATGCCGGGTGCAGATCTGGCGGGCGTAGGCGAGTTCCTCGGTAATCGCAGCCCGGTCGACATAGTCCGTCGGCTCGTAGGCGCTGGTATTGCCGAGGATGCGGTTCTGGCGGACCTGCGAGATGCGTTCCGCGGTGGCAATCAGCCCAACGATCAGCGGCGTCCTAGCGTTGACCAGGCTTTCCGGCACCGGCACGCCGAGCACGATCGGGATGTTGGCGGTCTTGATGCCGCGATTGGCGAGGTAGATGCTGGTCGGTGTCTTCGAGGTGCGCGAAATGCCGACGAGCACGATGTCGGCGTCATCCATATTGGCCGGCAGCTGGCCGTCATCATGCTCCATGGTGAAGTTGAGCGCGTCGATGCGGCGAAAATATTCGGCGTCGAGAACATGCTGGGCGCCGACGCGGCGGCCGGCCGGCGTGCCGAGATAGGACTGGAAGACGGTCAGCACCGGTTCCAGCACGGAGACGCAAGGCAGGCCCATGGCCGCGCAGCGTTCGTCGATGCCGCGGGCGAGGTTCTGGTCGACGACCGTATAAAGGATGATGCCCGGTTCCTCCTCGATGTCCTCGAACACTTTCGTCACCTGCTTCTCGGTGCGGATGAGCGGATAGATATGCTCGATGGCGCGCGCATCCTTGTATTGCGCGGAAGCCGCGCGGCCGGCCGCCAGCAGCGTTTCACCGGTGGCATCGGAAATCAGGTGGAGGTGAAAGAAGCTCTGGGGTTTGTTCACAGGGGTTCGTTCCAAGCTGTGGGCCGATGTGGATAAGGTCGGCCGGAAAGATCGGCCGGTTCGGGGCGACTGTATCAGATGCCGGTTTGTCCACAATTCGATGCGCTGTCGGCTTCGTCGGGCGGCTGGGGACAAATCCGGGGACGGGCTTTTTCGACTCCGCCCTATCCACAGGCCGATTTTCTTTGCGCGGGCGGCAAGGCATTGACTCCAGTTGGAAATTTCAAACTGTCCCCAATCCCCTCCTATCCGGCAGAAGAAGCACGCGACAATATGCTGGCTGGCCTTTTCCGGGGCAAAGCGGGACAGGAGACAACCACCGATACCAACAGACTCTTAGAATCATAAGATTCCTAGAAATAGAATATTTATTTATAGAGAAGCCTGGAGAGGCGAGCGCTGAATGCCTGAAAGCCGGATCATGCTGGACGTGTTGAAGGGCGAAGCGGTGTTTCCGCCGCCTCTCTGGATGATGCGCCAGGCCGGCCGCTATCTGCCGGAATATCGGGAGACGCGCAGGCGGGCCGGGTCGTTCCTCGATCTCTGCTATAGTCCCGATCTTGCGGTAGAGGTGACGCTGCAGCCGATCGAACGCTTCGGCTTAGATGCCTCGATCCTGTTTTCCGATATCCTTGTCGTGCCGCATGCGCTGGGCCGCGATGTGCGCTTCGAGGAAGGGCGTGGGCCACTGTTGACGCCGATCTTGGCCACCGAGATTGCGGCTCTCGACGGCGAAACGTTTCACGTGAATCTCGAACCGGTCTATGAGACGGTCAGGCGATTACGGGCAAAACTGCCTGACGAGACGACGCTGATTGGCTTCTGCGGCGCGCCGTGGACGGTGGCGACCTATATGATCGCCGGCCATGGCACACCTGACCAGGCGCCGGCGCGGCTGTTCGCCTATCGAGAGCCGGCGGCTTTCTTGCAGCTGCTGAAATTGCTTGCCGACCACTCGGCCGCCTACCTGATCCGCCAGATCGAGGCCGGCGCCGATGTGGTGCAGATCTTTGACTCGTGGTCGGGCGTGCTCGACGACGTTTCTTTTGAGGCCTTTTGCGTCAGGCCGGTGGCCGAGATCGTCAGGCAGGTGCGAGCCGTTCACCCCGACGTTCCGATCATCGGCTTTCCCAAGGGCGCCGGCACCCATTACTTGAGCTATCGCCAGAAGACCGGCGTGACGGGGCTGGGGCTCGACTGGACCGTGCCGCTGACGACAGCGAGGGAATTGCAGCACGGCGGCGCCGTGCAGGGCAATCTCGATCCGTTGCGGCTGGTGGCCGGCGGCAAGGCTCTAGCCGACGGCGTCGACGCAATCCTGAAAACACTGGGCGATGGGCCGCTGATCTTCAATCTCGGCCACGGCATCACGCCGGAGACGCCGATCGCCCATGTCGAGGCGATGCTGAAAATGGTGCGGAGCGCATCATGACGATGATGGGAAAAGGCACTGCAGAAGGTGGTGTTGACGCGATGCGGCGCGCAGCGATCGCGATTGCCATTTTCCTCGTCCTGGCTGGGCTGCTGTTCTTGTTTGGGCCCGACGATTTCTATCCCTGGGCAAAGGCGATCCACGTCATCGCAGTCATTTCCTGGATGGCGGGCATGCTCTATCTGCCCCGGCTGCTGGTCTATCATGCCGATGCCGAGAAAGGCTCCGTCCAGTCGGATACCTTCAAGGTGATGGAGCGCCGGCTGCTGCGCGGCATCATCAATCCGGCCATGGTCATCACTTGGGCGTTCGGCCTGTGGCTTGCCTGGATAGGCTTCGGTTTTCAGGGCGGCTGGCTGCATGCCAAGATCGCTGCGGTGCTCGGCCTCTCAGCCGTTCATGGCTATTTGGCCGGCGCGGTTCGTAAATTCGCCGAGGACCGCAACGAAAAGCCAGCGAAGCACTGGCGGATCGTCAACGAGATCCCCACATTGCTGATGATCGTCATCGTCGTGCTGGTTATCGTAAAGCCCTTCTGAGGCTTCGACGACCTGCAAAAGGCGGCTTGCTCTTTCAATCGACCGACGATAAAAGACGGGTCTTCCTTCCCGTCATGCGCCGCCCCATCCATCGCTTCGGCCGCGCCCGGCATTTGTCGCATCCCGCCGATATTTTCCCCATACTTACTCACTCAGAGTCCGTCTAATGATGCAAGAAATGAAACTCACAGAGTTCAAGAACAAGAAACCGCCAGAGCTGATCGCTTACGCCGAATCGCTCGAGGTCGAGAACGCCAGCGTCATGCGCAAGCAGGAGCTGATGTTCGCCATCCTGAAGAGGCTGGCGACGCAGGATATCGAGATCATCGGTGACGGCGTGGTCGAAGTACTGCAGGACGGTTTTGGCTTCCTGCGCTCGGCCAATGCCAATTACCTGCCGGGTCCGGACGACATCTATATTTCGCCGTCGCAGATCCGCCGGTTCTCGCTGAAAACAGGCGATACGGTCGAAGGCCCGATTCGCAGCCCGAAGGAGGGCGAGCGCTATTTCGCCCTGCTCAAGGTCAATACGATCAATTTCGACGACCCGGAAAAGATCCGTCACAAGATCCATTTCGACAATCTGACGCCGCTTTACCCGACCTCGCGGCTGAAGATGGAAATGGACGTTCCGACCTCGAAGGACATCTCGGCCCGGGTCATCGACCTGGTGGCGCCGCTCGGCAAAGGCCAGCGCGCCCTGATCGTGGCGCAGCCGCGCACCGGCAAGACGGTGCTGTTGCAGAACATCGCCCACTCGATCACCACCAACCATCCCGAATGCTATCTGATCGTGCTCTTGATCGACGAGCGGCCCGAAGAAGTCACCGACATGCAGCGCTCGGTGAAGGGCGAGGTAGTCTCCTCGACCTTCGACGAGCCGGCGGTGCGCCACGTCCAGGTCGCCGAAATGGTGATAGAGAAGGCCAAGCGCCTGGTCGAGCACGGGCGTGACGTCGTCATCCTGCTGGATTCGATCACCCGCCTCGGTCGCGCCTACAACACCGTGGTCCCGTCATCCGGCAAGGTGCTGACCGGCGGTGTCGACGCCAATGCGCTGCAGCGGCCGAAGCGCTTCTTCGGCGCCGCCCGCAACATCGAGGAGGGCGGTTCGCTGACTATCATCGCGACTGCGCTGATCGATACCGGCAGCCGCATGGACGAAGTCATCTTCGAAGAGTTCAAGGGCACCGGCAACTCGGAAATCGTGCTCGACCGCAAAGTGGCGGACAAGCGCATCTACCCGGCCATGGACATTCTCAAATCCGGCACCCGCAAGGAAGACCTGCTGGTCGCCCGCCAGGACCTGCAGAAGATCTTCGTGCTGCGCCGCATCCTGGCGCCGATGGGCACGACCGACGCCATCGAGTTCCTCATCGACAAGCTCAAGCAAACCAAGACGAATGCGGATTTCTTCGATTCGATGAATACGTAGGAGGGCAATGGCGCCGTCTTACCTTCGTCATCCCAGGGCGTAGCGACGCGAAGCGGAGCGAAGACCCTGGGATCCATGCCGTGACTTCGGCCGAAGAATGCGGCGGTTAGAAATAGCCTCTATTTGCAGCTGCGAAGATGCTCTCGATTCTGGGCCGCGATTGCGTGTCGTTGATTTCACGGCATGGATCCCAGGGTCTTCGCTCCTGCTCCGCCCTGGGACGACGAGGCATGATGAGCCAGGCGGCTAATCGCAGGTGCTTCTTCTTATCGTCGCAGTAACAGCCGCTCGAGTTCCTCGGCGCTCGTCACCACCGGCAGGCAGACCTGCCCCGTGCACAGCCACGCGCCGGGCTCGGTCGTTGGCGGCAGGACGCCGCCTGGCAGCACCGGCAGGTTCCCTGCCGATCCGACCGGCACGATAATGTCGATCCGGCGCGGGTCCGGATTTCGATTCGCAACCGGAACAAGCCCGGGACTGTCCCGGTCATCCACCAGCACCAGTTTCAACGGCTCGACCGCCAGGGCGCAAGCGTTGACGACGCCCGCTTGGCCATAGGCCTGATGCGCCGCGCGGCCGGCCGCGTGTTCGGCGATTTTCCAGGTCTTTTCCTGCAATTCGAGATCGCCGGAGAGCGAGGACAATCGGACCATGGCCTCGATGATCTGGCCGGTGGCAGAAGGAATGGCTTCGTCGACATCGCCCCTGATGCGGATCGGCACGTCGGCGCTGTCCGAAGCGGTCAGATAATAGCCGGTGTCGTCATCGTCGCGGTGCCATTGATCGAGCTGTGCTATGAATTGGCCGGCCAGCTCGGCATAGCTCGATGTGCCGGTAGCCTCGAACAATGAGATCGCGGCGTTGGCCATGGCGGCGTAATCGCTCGACAGCGCAGGGAACAGCTTCTTTGCGCCGAGCATCGAATGCGGCAAACGGCCGTCTCGAGCAGCGCTGGCAATGGCGGCGAAAGCCTGTTCTGCCGCCTCGATCCAGTCGATCCGTTTCAGGGCGCGCCCGGCTTCGGCGAGAGCCGCGATGACGAAGCCGTTCCAGTCGGTCAGGATTTTTCCGTCTCGCCCGGGTCTGACGCGCTGCTCCCGGACTGCCAGCAATTTTTCTCTTAATGGAATGAGCCGATCGTGATCGGCTACGCTTTGCGTTTGCTGGTCTTCGGTCTGGTGGATGATTGGCTTGCCTTCCCAGCCATGCGGGCTGGAAAGCGTGAAGTGTTTGAAAAACAAGGGCGATTCGTCACCGAGAGCAGTTTCTATCTCTTCCCTGCTCCAGGTGTAGAACAGCCCCTCCTCGCCCTCGCTGTCGGCGTCGAGGCTGGCGGCAAAAGCGCTGCCGTCGACGCGCATCTCGCGCAGAAGCCAGTCGATCGTCTCTTCGATTCGTATCCGGAACAAATCATTGCCCGATGCCGCATAGGCCCAATTGCAAAACCGGATGAGCTGCGCATTGTCGTAGAGCATCTTTTCGAAATGCGGTACCAGCCATTCGGCATCGGTCGAGTAGCGGCTCAGCCCGCCGCCAATATGGTCGTAGATGCCGCCGCGCAGCATCTGCTCAAGGCTAAGGAGGACGGCGTCGCGGTGCGATGTGCTGTCGTCGCGCAGCCACGACAGCCAAAGCGTCTGCATGAAAGGCGCGTTGGGGAATTTGGGCGCGCCGCGTAGGCCGCCGAGATCCCTGTCGATCATGCCGTCGATGCCTTGGGCAAGGTTCGCGAGCGTGTCGCGGTCGAGCGCGGCCTTGGCATGCGTGCCCGCCAGCCGCGCCTCGACATGCGTGGTCAGTCCGTCGGCGCTTTGGTTAACGCTTTCTTTCTTCTCCCGCCACGCTTTGTCGACCGCCTCCAGCACCTGGACGAAGCCCGGCCGGCCGTAACGGGCTTCGCGCGGAAAATAGGTGCCGCCCCAGAAAGGCTTTCCGTCAGGCGTCAGGAACATGGTCAGCGGCCATCCGCCTTGCTCACCCATCGAGGACAGCGCGGCCATATAGATCTGGTCGATATCAGGCCGCTCCTCGCGATCGACCTTGATATTGACGAAGAGACGGTTCATGACGGCGGCGACGTCCTCGTTCTCGAAGCTTTCGTGGGCCATGACATGGCACCAGTGGCAGGCGGCGTAGCCGACCGACAGCAGGATTGGCCGCTGCAGCGCCTTTGCTTCGGCGAGCGAGGCCGGCGACCATGCCCGCCAATGCACCGGGTTGCCGCTATGCTGCTGCAGATAGGGGCTGGCCTCTTCGGCAAGTAGATTTTGCGCGGGCAGATTTTGCGCGGGTAATGTCACGGTCGGGCACTCGGCGAATTGTCAATGAGTAAGCGAAGCTAGGGCGGTTGTGCTGGGTCGGCAAATGATTTCAGGTGATTCCATCGTTGCCCTGTCGAGCGGCCGCCTGCCCGCCGGCGTTGCCGTGATCCGCATTTCCGGTCCGCAAAGTCGATTCGTCGTCGAAACGATTGCCGGTTCGATGGTTAAGGACCGTGTTGCGGCCTATCGCAAGTTCAGGGCGCCCGACGGATCGGTGCTCGACCACGGCCTGGTTATCTTCTTTGCTGGTCCCAACAGCTTTACTGGTGAGGACATCGCCGAGTTCCATGTCCATGGCGGCCGCGCCGTCGTAGCGAGGATGCTGGAGACGATCGCCGGCTTCGATGGCGTCAGGCATGCCGAGCCGGGTGGATTCACCCGCCGCGCCTTTCTCAACGGCAAGGTCGATCTGGTCGAGACCGAGGCGCTGGCCGATCTCGTCAATGCCGAGACCGAGGCGCAGCGGCGCTTTGCCGTGCAGAATGCCGAAGGTGCTCAGAGCGAGCTCTATCTCAGTTGGCGGCGCCGGCTCATCCATGCACGGGCGATGATCGAAGCCGAGATCGATTTTGCCGACGAAGACGATGTGCCGGGTTCCGTCGCCGAGACGGTCTGGTCGGATGTCCGCGCCATGATCGACGAGATCGAGCGTCATGTCGAAGGGTTCCGGGCCGCCGAAATCATCCGAGACGGGTTCGAGGTCGTCATCCTCGGGGCACCGAATGCCGGCAAATCGAGCCTGTTCAACGCGCTGGCGCGGCGCGAGGCGGCGATCGTCACGGAAGAGCCAGGCACGACCCGCGACCTGCTCGAAGTCGTGCTGGATCTGGAGGGGATGCGGGTCAGAGTGACGGATACCGCCGGCCTGCGCGAGACGCCCGGCAGGATCGAGGCCATCGGCATCGAAAGGGCAAGGAGCAAGGCCGGAACCGCTGATTTGTTGCTCGTGCTGGAGGATATGGTGGACCCTGCCCCGATCGGCGCGATACCAGCCGGGGTCCCGACATTGAGGATCGGGACGAAGGTCGATCTGTTGCAAGATGAATCGCTGGGGTTTGCGACGCGCTACGACACGGCAATCTCGACCAGGGACAGCACCGGGCTGGCAGAACTGCTGGCGGAAATCGGCCATCGCGCCGCGGCGCAGATCGGTGGGGCCGGCGATATCCTGCCATCGCGGCTGCGGCACGTCGAACTGCTCAACGAGACGAAACGCTTCTTGCTTGCGGCAACCCGAGAGGATGGGCGCGGGCAGGAGCTGCGGGCGGAGGAACTGCGGCTCGCAGCAGATCGGCTTGGCCGGATTGTCGGCGCGGTCGATGTCGAGGACATGCTGGACGTTGTCTTCTCGCAGTTCTGTATTGGAAAATGACTCACGTGAAACATTGCGACTTCGGCGTGGTAGGTGATTCACGTGAAACACCGGGGTGATCGCCCCTGTCGTTTCGTCATCCTAGGGCGGAGTGAACGCAAAGCGGAGCGCAGACCCTAGGATCCATGCCGTGACATTAGCCGGAGGATGCCGTGGTGCAGAGGTAGTTGCCGGTCCTTCGCGTGCTTCGGCTTCAAAAGTCCTGCACGCCGCGATGCTTAGATGTCACGGCATGGATCCTAGGGTCTGCGCGGCGTCGCTTCGCTCCTTGCTTCGCGCTAGGATGACGAAGTTAAGGGTTGTCGCGTCGCTTGCATTGTTTCACGTGAAACGATTCGTCGAGCGTCCTTGACAGAGCCGGCTCTCGGCGACATGTGTCGGTCGACTTGAATTCGGGATTCTGTAAATGAGCGATCACTATGATGTGGTTGTAGTGGGCGGCGGCCATGCCGGTTGCGAGGCGGCCAGCGCTGCCGCGCGCGCCGGTGCCAAAACGGCTCTGGTGACGCTGCGTTTCGAGACGATCGGCGTTATGTCCTGCAATCCGGCGATCGGCGGGCTCGGCAAGGGCCACCTGGTTCGCGAGATCGACGCCATGGACGGGCTGATGGGGCGCGTCGCCGATGCGGCCGGCATCCAGTTCCGCCTGCTCAACCGCCGCAAGGGACCGGCAGTTCGCGGGCCGCGGACGCAGGCGGACAGAAAGCTCTATCGGCTCACCATGCAGGCGGCGATTCGCGAGCAGGCCGGTCTCGACGTGGTTGAGGGCGAGGTTCTGGATTTCGAAATCGACAATGAGCGCATAGCGGCTGTGCTGCTGGCGGACGGCCGCCGGCTCGCCTGCGGCGCCGTGGTGCTGACCACCGGCACTTTCCTGCGCGGGCTGATCCATATCGGCGAGAAGAAGATCGTCGCCGGCCGCATGAACGAGCAGGCCAGCCTCGGCCTGTCGGCGACGATGAGCCGCGCCGGCTTCAAGCTGGGACGGCTCAAGACCGGCACGCCGCCGCGGCTGGACGGGCGGACGATCGATTGGGCGTCGCTGGAGAGCCAGGCTGCGGATGACGACCCGGTGCCGTTCTCGCTGTTAACCGACCGCATCGCCAACCCGCAGATCCATTGCGGCATCACGCGCACGACGCCGGCGACGCATGAGCTGATCCGCGCCAATCTGAGCCGCTCCGCCATGTATTCCGGCTCGATCGAAGGGGTGGGGCCGCGCTACTGTCCGTCGATCGAGGATAAGATCGTCAAGTTCGGCGACCGCGAAGGCCATCAGATTTTTCTGGAGCCGGAAGGGCTGGACGACGATACCGTTTACCCGAACGGCATTTCGACCTCGCTGCCGGAGGATGTGCAGCTCGATATCCTGAAGACCATCCCGGGCCTCGAACGCGCAACCATGCTGCAGCCCGGCTATGCCATTGAGTATGATCATGTCGACCCGCGCGAGCTCAAGCCGACGCTGGAAACCAAGCGAATCGCTGGCCTTTTCCTGGCCGGACAGATCAACGGCACCACAGGCTACGAGGAGGCTGGCGCGCAAGGGCTGCTCGCTGGCCTCAACGCCGCGCGGCAAGCATCGGCGAGCGATCAGATCGTGCTCAGTCGCACCGAAGCTTATATGGGGGTGATGGTCGACGATTTGACCAGCCGCGGCATCGCCGAACCCTACCGCATGTTCACTTCGCGGGCCGAGTTCCGGCTGTCGCTGCGAGCCGACAATGCCGATGAGCGGCTGACGCCGCTGGCCATGAAGCTCGGCATCGCTTCGCCAGAGCGAACGCAACGGTTTAGCAACGTCGTGCAGGAGCTTGAAAAGGCGAGGGACCTTGCGCTTGGCGCGACCATGACCCCCAACGAAGCCGCGCGCCATGGGCTCGAGATTAACAGGGACGGTGTGCGCCGCTCCGCCTATGAGTTGCTGGCTTATCCCGGTATGGATGTCGCCTGGTTGGCCCGGATAGCCCCGGAGTTTGGCACAATCGACACCAAAACGGCCGAACGCCTTGAAACGGAGGCGAAATATTCGGTCTATCTCGATCGCCAGCAGGCGGATGTCACGCAGATCAGGCATGAGGAAAGCCGGCTGATCCCCGCTTCGCTCGATTTTGCGACGGTTCCGGGCCTGTCCAACGAGCTAAAGCAGAAGATGCTGGCACGCCAGCCGCGTTCCATCGCCGATGCACAGCGTATGGAAGGCATGACGCCGGCGGCGCTGGCGATCATCGTCGCCCATGTCCGCAATGCCGAAGCTGCCGCGCGAAGGAACGTTGCGTGAGCGCTGCCTCATGGGCGAGCCTGCAGCAGGCTGCCGGCCCGGTTTCACGTGAAACATTCGAACGCCTGGTCGCGTTCGAAACGATCTTCCAGAAATGGAACCGCCGGATAAACCTCGCCGCGCAATCGACGCAGGACGATGTCTGGCGCCGCCACATCCTTGACAGCGCGCAGCTTGCGCGAATCAAACCGGAGGCGAAGCGCTGGGTCGATCTCGGCTCGGGCGGCGGTTTTCCTGGTCTTGTTCTTGCCTTTCTGCTTGCCGAGCGTGACGGCGCCAGCATCGATCTGGTTGAAAGCAACCGGAAAAAAGCGTCGTTCCTGCAAGCGGTCGTCGGGCAATTCAACCTCCCAGCAAGAGTCGTCGCGCGGCGGATCGATGATGCCTATCCGCTTGTTTCGACACCTCAAATCGTCACCGCCAGGGCGCTCGCACCGCTTTCGACCCTGCTCGACCTGTCGGCGCCGTGGCTGACGGCGGGCGCGTGCGGCCTGTTCCACAAAGGCCGGGATTACCGCACTGAGGTGGCAGAAAGCGCTCAACGATGGTCATTCGATCTGGTAGAACATGCCAGCGCGACGGACGCTCATGGCGTCATCCTCGAACTGTCTGATTTGCGCCAACTGATCTAGATCGGCGACCTCGGAATGAATTTCTGGCATAGACCCATGATGAAGAATGGCCCCCGAATCATCACCGTAGCCAACCAGAAGGGCGGCGTCGGCAAGACAACGACGGCCATCAATCTGGCCACGGCGCTGGCGGCGATCGGCGAAAAGGTGCTGATCGTTGACCTCGATCCGCAAGGCAACGCCTCGACGGGCCTTGGCATCGACCGCAAGGACCGTACCGTCTCGTCCTATGACGTGCTGACCGGTGAGCTGGAACTGGAAGCAGCGGCGATTCCGACTGCGGTGCCCGGGCTGTCGATCGTGCCCTCGACGCTCGATTTGCTCGGCATCGAAATGGAGATCGCTTCCGCACCGGACCGGGTGCTCAAGCTGCGCAATGCGCTACGTGCCGCGAGCGAGCGCGGTGCGCCCTTCGGCTATGTGCTGATAGACTGCCCGCCGTCGCTCAACCTTCTGACTTTGAATTCAATGGCGGCGGCCGATTCTGTTCTTGTTCCGCTCCAGTGCGAATTCTTCGCGCTTGAAGGCTTGAGCCAGTTGCTGGAGACGGTCGAGCAGGTGCGCCGCACGATCAATCCGGATCTGATCATCCAGGGCATCGTGTTGACTATGTATGACGGTCGCAACAACCTCGCCAACCAGGTGGTGCAGGATGTGCGGGCGCATATGGGCGACAAGGTCTATGAAACCGTCATTCCGCGCAATGTGCGTGTCTCCGAAGCGCCATCTTATGGCAAGCCGGCGATCCTCTACGACCTCAAATGCTCGGGCAGTCAGGCCTATCTGCAGCTTGCTTCCGAGGTGATCCGCCGCGAGCGCAAATTGCGCGCCGCCTAGGGGTAACGACTTGCAGAAGCTGATTCGATACCGAAACGATCTGGACAGACGATGAGCGAAGACCTTTCAAGAAAAAGACTCGGGCGGGGACTCGCCGCGCTGATCGGCGAAATCGACCGTCCGGCAGCGGTGGAAAAGCAGGGCATGAATGCCGACGGCAGGGTGCCGATCGAGTTCCTGAGCCCGAACCCTAAAAATCCGCGCCGGCATTTTGGCGACGCCGACCTGACCGATCTTGCCCAGTCGATCCGCGAACATGGCGTGGTGCAGCCGGTGGTGGCGCGGCCGTCGCCGACGCAAGCTGGCCGCTATGAGATCATCGCCGGCGAGCGGCGCTGGCGGGCTGCGCAGCGCGCCGGGCTGAGCGAGATCCCGATCATCGTGCGCGACGTCAACGATCGCACCGCACTTGAGCTGGCGATCATCGAAAACGTCCAGCGCACCGACCTCAATCCGGTCGAGGAGGCACTCGGTTACCAGCAGCTGATCGACGATCACGGCTACACCCAGGCCGATCTCGGCCAGGTGATCGGCAAGAGCCGCAGCCATGTCGCCAACACGCTGCGGCTGCTGAAGCTGCCTGACGTGATCCGCGACATGCTGGTCGATGGCGCGCTGTCGGCCGGCCACGCCCGCACATTGGTGACGGCAGAGGATCCGGCTGGCCTGGCCAAACGGATCGTCGAGGAGGGGCTTTCGGTGCGCCAGGCCGAAGCGCTGGCGCAGATGCCGGCGGGCGCTCCAACCGTAAAGCGACAGGCTGCGGAACCGACGCAAAAGGATGCCGACACGCTGGCGCTGGAAAAACTGATGACCGACACGATCGGCATGATCGTCACGGTCGAGCACAAGGAGCGCGGCGGCGTGCTGCGCGTCGCCTACCGGACATTGGATCAGCTCGATGAATTGTGCCGGAGGCTGAAGCAAGAGCGGTAGGTGCTTGCGGTGCGTATGTTTTAGCCGGCAAATAATCTTCTGGCTTAGGATTAAGCACGGCCGAGGCGGACATCTTCATCTGGGCAAGACACCAGGGCTGGCGATTGCCAGCCCTTCCTTGTTCAGCGTTGGTGATTGGCGAAATCGCCGAGGTTGCTGATCTCCCCCCTCGAGGGAGAGATGGCCGGCAGGCCAGAAGGGGTCGTCTCACATTAAGCGCCGGCACCTTGCGGAAGCGAAGAAGATGTCGGCGTTCCACGCGCTGCGACCCCTCTGTCGCCTTCGGCGACATCTCCCCCTCGAGGGGGGAGATCATCCGCGCTGCGCCAACCTTGCGCTCTCCACCGCGATGCCAAGTAGCGCCTGTCGCGCCAGCGCGACCGACAGATCCGGCCGTCGGCGGGTTTGCAGCACGGCGGTCTGCAGGCGGTTGAGCGCGCGGCCCAACCCCTCGCTATTCCAGCGTTCGAGCGCTCTCTCCACCAGTTTGCGCCGCGTGAAAAACACCGGCGGGCGCGCCGCGGCGACGACCGAAGCGGCATTGCGGCCGCCGGTGTCCATCTGCCCGCGCATCGCCTGGATCGCCTGCAGCTGCCGCATCGCCGACGAAAGCACCAGAAAGGCATGGCCGCCGGACTGGCAGTGGCGGGTGAAGGCCATGTCGAAGTCGCCGACTTTGCCTTCTAGCAAAGCGTTGACGGTGTCATCGAAGGAGAGACCGGAAACGTCGCCCGATGTCGCCCTGACGTCGTCGAGGCCGATCTCGGTCTGGCCATGGGCGTAAAGCACCAGCTTCTCGATCTCGCCGCGCGAGGCCAGCCGGTCGCCACCGAGGTTGCGGCGCAGCGCCTGCCTGGCCTCCAGCGTCATCGACATGCCGGCCTTGCGCAATTCGTCGTCGATGACCGTGTCGATGTCGCGGGCCTCGTCGGCGTAGCACGGCAGCGCCATGGCAATGTCGGCCGCCTCGACGATGGCGCGCAGGCCGACGCCTTTCTTTAAGTCGCCGGCTTCAATGAGTATGATCGCATCCTGCGCGGGCTCTGATGTCAGCGCCTTGACGTCGTCGGCAAGCGCCTTCTGGCCGCTGGCGTTGCGCACCCAGAGCAGGCGCCTGTCTGAAAACATCGGTACGGTCCGCGCTTCATCGAGCAGGCGGCCCTCGTCGCGATCGACTTCCGAACCATCCAGCCTGACCACCGAGAACGGATCGTCGAGGGGCAGGCCAGTTTTGCCGGCAAAGGCCCTGGCGCGCTCGGCGACGAGCCCGCGGTCGGGCCCGTAAAGCAGGACGATCGAGATGCGCGGATCCGGCCGCGCCAACCACGAATCGACCTCGTAACCTTTCTTCTGTGCCATGGGGGATGGTTAGCATGATGCGGGCGCGGGGTGAAACGAGATTGGGGGCAAAACTGCCGGTGCGGCTTGACTTAGGCGCAGGGCAGCCAGCGGGTTTGGTCGAGGGCCAAGTTAAGTGTCGCCTGCAACGCGGCAGCGCTCGAAGGTTACGGCATGGATCCTAGGGTCTGCGCCGCGTCGCTCCGCTCCTTGCTCCGCCCTAGGATGACGAAAGGGAGGGGAGGCGTCGGCTAGTCGCGAAGGCTTGCGATTGCTGTCACCCACCCCCGCCCAGCAGCCATCAGGTGCTACCTGTTACATGGCAATGCGACCGCCCATCTCCGACAGCCGCGATTGGCGTTAATGCTACTACGCCTTCGTCATCCTAGGGCGGAGCAGGAGCGGAGCGACGTCGCGCGGACCCTAGGATCCATGCCGTTACACCAGCCGAGGAGTGCGGCGATCCAGTGCTCGCTCGCGTGCCCCGCTCGGCGCGCCCTGATCTGAATCGCAACGTTCTGATCCGCGAATTGCTTATCTGGCGGGAAACCCGGCGCAATCATATGCCAAATTGCGCGCCGGCGCGGAAGATCGACAAGAAATTTCGCCGACATATCTTCATCTTGGCGAGTGCTGGCTGGCGCGGTTGTTGGCCCGAAGACTTGCCCAACGAATTGGCACTGGTCGGGCAGTGTGCAAATATCGCGCCGGGCAACATTGGAGGATCGTGGTCATGGCCGATGCAGGAATGTTGCGTTTCCATGTGCCGGAACCGGAAGTGCGGCCGGGCGGGACGCCTGACTTCTCTGACGTGACCATTCCCAAGGCCGGCTCAGTGCCGCCTCCCGAGATCGATGTCGATCCGCGCACCATCCGCGATCTGGCGTTTTCGATCATTCGGGTGCTTAACCGCGCCGGCGAAGCCGTCGGGCCGTGGGCCGGGCTGCTTTCCGATGACGAATTGCTGGAAGGGCTGCGCCACATGATGACGCTGCGCAGCTTTGACGCTCGCATGCAGATGGCGCAGCGCCAGGGCAAGACCTCCTTTTACATGCAGCATCTCGGCGAAGAGGCGGTGAGCTGCGCCTTCCGCAAAGCGCTGGCGCCGGGCGACATGAACTTTCCGACCTATCGCCAGGCCGGGCTGCTCATCGCCGACGGCTATCCGATGGTCACGATGATGAACCAGATCTATTCGAACGAAGCCGATCCGCTGAAGGGCCGGCAGTTGCCGATCATGTATTCGTCGAAGGAGCATGGCTTCTTCTCGATCTCCGGCAATCTGGCGACGCAATATATCCAGGCGGTCGGCTGGGCGATGGCTTCGGCGATCAGCAATGATTCGAAGATCGCCGCCGCCTGGATCGGCGACGGTTCGACGGCCGAGTCCGACTTCCATTCGGCGCTGGTCTTCGCCTCGACCTACAAGGCGCCGGTCGTGCTCAACGTCGTCAACAACCAGTGGGCGATCTCGACCTTCCAGGGCATCGCCCGCGGCGGCTCCGGCACCTTCGCCGCCCGCGGTCTCGGCTTCGGCATTCCGTCGCTGCGGGTCGACGGCAACGATTATCTCGCCGTCCATGCGGTGGCGAAATGGGCCGCCGAGCGGGCGCGGAAAAATCTCGGGCCGACGCTGGTCGAATACGTCACCTACCGCGTCGGCGCGCATTCGAGCTCCGACGATCCATCGGCCTACCGGCCGAAGGCCGAGTCCGACGCGTGGCCGCTCGGCGACCCGATCGTCAGGCTGAAAAACCATCTCATCCAGCGCGGCGTCTGGTCGGCCGAACGCCACACCCAGGCCGAAGCGGAAATCCTCGAAACGGTGATCGCGGCGCAAAGGAAGGCCGAGCGCCACGGCACGCTGCATGCCGGCGGCAAGCCATCGGCGCGCGACATGTTCGAAGGCGTCTATGCCGAGATGCCGCCGCATCTCAAGCGCCAGCGCCAGCAGGCAGGGGTCTGATCATGCCAAGACGGACGATGATCGAGGCGATCCGCGATGCCATGGACGTGTCGATGGCGCGCGACGAGCGCGTCATCGTGTATGGCGAGGATGTCGGCTTTTTCGGCGGCGTCTTCCGCTGCACGCAAGGGCTGCAGGCGAAGTACGGCAAGAGCCGCTGCTTCGATGCGCCGATCAGCGAAGCCGGTATCGTCGGCTCGGCCATCGGCATGGCCGCCTACGGCCTAAAACCTTGCGTCGAGGTTCAGTTTGCCGACTATGTCTATCCCGCTTACGACCAGATCGTCTCGGAGGCGGCGCGGCTGCGCTATCGCTCGAACGGCGATTTCACCTGCCCGATCGTGGTCAGGATGCCGACCGGCGGCGGTATTTTCGGTGGCCAGACCCACAGCCAGAGCCCGGAGGCTCTGTTCACCCACGTTTCCGGCCTGAAGGTCGTGGTGCCGTCCAACCCGCATGACGCCAAAGGTCTGCTGATCGCGGCGATCGAGGACCCCGATCCAGTGATCTTCCTGGAACCGAAGCGGCTCTACAACGGGCCTTTCGACGGCCATCACGACCGCCCGGTGACGCCGTGGTCGAAACATGAGCTCGGCGAGGTCGCCGACGGTCACTACACAGTCCCGCTCGGCAAGGCAGTGATCCGGCGGCCGGGGGCCGCTGTCACCGTGCTCGCCTATGGCACCATGGTCTATGTCGCGCAGGCGGCGGCCGAGGAGACTGGCATCGATGCCGAGATCATCGATCTCCGGACATTGCTGCCGCTCGATCTCGAGACGATTGTTGCCTCGGTCAACAAGACCGGCCGTTGCGTGATCGTGCACGAGGCGACGCTGACATCGGGGTTCGGCGCTGAGCTGTCGGCGCTGGTGCAGGAGAACTGCTTCTATCATCTGGAAGCGCCGGTGGCGCGGGTCGCCGGCTGGGATACGCCCTATCCGCACGCGCAGGAGTGGGACTATTTTCCCGGTCCCGCCCGGCTCGGCCGGGCCTTGCTTGAAACGATGGAAGCTTGAGAGGGGCTGACGATGGGCGAATATGTGATCAAGTTGCCCGATGTCGGCGAAGGCGTCGCCGAAGCCGAGCTCGTCGAATGGCAGGTCAAGGTCGGCGATCTCGTGCGCGAGGACGCGGTGCTCGCTGCTGTCATGACCGACAAGGCGACGGTCGAGATTCCGTCACCCGTAGACGGCGAGATCCTCTGGCTCGGGGCCGAGATCGGCGACACGGTGGCGATCGGCTCGCCCATCGTGCGCCTGAAAGTGGCCGGCGACGGTAATGTAAAGCCGGAGACCGGCAAGCCGGAAAAGATCGCGAAAGCCGAAGCGCCGACAAAGGCAGCCGCCTCCAAGCCCGAGGCCGCTGCAGCGGTGCCGAGGCCGTCGCCCAAGCTGGCCGAGGCACAAGCGAAACCAGAGCCGTTTCCGGCCGTACCGAAAAGCAGATCGCAGCTCTCCGTCTCCGGCGCGCCACGCCTCGAAGGTGAAAAGCCTCTGGCGTCGCCCGCCATTCGCCTGAGAGCGAAAGAGGCCGGCATCGATCTTCGGCAAGTTGCGGGAAGCGGCCCGACCGGCCGCATCCAGCACGAGGACATCGATGCGTTCCTGGCGCACGGACCGCAGGTGGCGAAGGTCTCCGGCCTCCCCCGCAACGAGACGATCGAGGACATCAAAATTGTCGGGCTCAGGCGCAAGATCGCCGAGAAGATGACGCTGGCAAAGTCGCGCATCCCGCACATCACCTATGTCGAGGAGATCGACGTCACCGCGCTCGAGGATTTGCGCGCCGCGCTCAATAAGGAGAAACGCAGCGGCGCGGAACGGCCAAAGCTGACGCTGCTGCCGTTCCTGATGCGGGCGATGGTCAAGGCGATTGCCGACCAGCCCAACCTTAACGCATTGTTCGACGACGAGGCAGGCATCATCCACCAGCATGGCGGGGTCCATATCGGCATCGCTGCGCAGACGCCTTCGGGGTTGGTGGTGCCGGTGCTCAAGCACGCCGAGGCGCGCGACATCTGGGACTGCGGCGCCGAGGTCGTCAGGCTCGCCGAGGCGGCCAAATCAGGCACGGCGACGCGCGACGAGCTCTCGGGATCGACCATCACCATCACCTCGCTCGGCGCCATGGGCGGCGTCGCGACAACGCCTGTGATCAATCACCCGGAAGTGGCGATCCTCGGCGTCAACAAGATGGTGGTGCGGCCGGTATGGGACGGTACCCAGTTCATCCCGCGCAAGATGATGAACCTGTCCTCTAGCTTCGACCACCGGGTGATCGACGGCTGGGATGCCGCGGTGTTTATTCAACGGATCAAGACGCTGCTGGAAACGCCGGCGCTGATTTTCGTGGATTGAGGCTGTGGACATGAGACTGCAGCGGCCCAGAATGAGAGCAGTAGCGATCCTTCCCACCCCCCTCTGCCCTGCCGGGCAGAGGGGGGTGCTGTCCCTCCGGCTTCAATAAGAGGAGCTAGCGCGACATGAAAGAAATCTCCTGCAAGCTGCTCGTCATCGGCGCTGGCCCCGGTGGTTATGTCTGCGCCATCCGCGCCGGCCAGCTCGGCATTGACACGGTGATCGTCGAGTTCGGCAAACCGGGCGGCACTTGTCTCAATGTCGGCTGCATTCCGTCCAAGGCGCTGATCCATGCGGCCGAGGAGTTCGAGAAAATCTCCCACATGGCCGGCGGCAAGAGCCCGCTCGGCATTTCGATCGCAACGCCATCCATCGATCTCGAAGCCACCATCGCCTGGAAGGACGGTATTGTTAGCCGGCTGAATAGTGGCGTTGCCGGTCTGCTCAAGAAGGCTGGAGTCAAGACCGTGCATGGCTGGGCGAAATTCCGCGACGGCAAGACCGTCGAGGTCCAAACCGAGACCGGGATGCAGGTGGTCCGCGCCGAGACGGTGGTGATCGCGACCGGTTCGGCGCCGGTCGAGCTGCCGTCGCTGCCGTTCGGTGGGCCGGTGATCTCATCCACCGAAGCACTGACGCTGAGCGAAGTGCCGGAAAGGCTTGCCGTCGTCGGTGGCGGCTATATCGGGCTTGAGCTCGGCATCGCCTTCGCCAAGATGGGCGCCAGGGTGACCGTGGTCGAGGCTTTGCCGCGCGTGCTGGCGCAGTATGATGCCGAGCTGACCCGGCCGGTCGTGAAGCGGCTCGCCGAGCTCGGTATCGAGGTGCTTGTGGGCGCCAGGGCCAAGGGGCTGTCGACCAAGGGCGATGCGCTGCTGGTCGAGACGAAGGACGGCAAGAATGCCAAGATCGCTGCCGACAGGATCCTGGTCACCGTCGGGCGCAAGCCAGTGATCGAAGACTGGGGGCTCGACCAGATCGACCTCGATATGGCGGGGAAATTCATCCGCATAGACGACCAGTGCCGCACCTCGATGCGCGGCATCTTTGCCATTGGCGACGTCACCGGCGAGCCGATGCTGGCGCACCGGGCGATGGCGCAAGGCGAAATGGTTGCCGAGATCGCCGCTGGTCACAAGCGCAGCTGGGACAAGCGCTGCATTCCCGCCGTCTGCTTCACAGATCCGGAGCTCATTACCGCAGGCCTGTCGCCTGAGGAGGCCAAGGGGCTCGGCGGCGAGATCAAGGTCGGGCTATTTCCCTTCGCCGCCAACGGCCGCGCCATGACCAAGCTTGGTGAGGAGGGCTTTGTCCGGGTCGTTGCCCGCGCGGACAATCATCTGGTGCTCGGCATCCAGGCCGTCGGCCAGGGCGTGTCGGAACTGTCGACGGCCTTCGGCCTGGCGCTGGAAATGGGCGCAAGGCTGGAGGACATCGCCGGCACTATCCATGCCCATCCGACGCAAGGCGAGGGTTTTCAGGAAGCCGCGCTGAAGGCGCTCGGGCATGCGTTGCATGTTTGAGGGCAGGTGATCTCCCCCTTGAGGGGGAGATGGCCGGCAGGCCAGAGGGGGTCGGTTCGACTGGATGCGACCTCGCTCGTGACAGATGGAAGGTGGGCGCTCTACGCGGGGCGACCCCCTCTGTCGCCTTCGGCGACATCTCCCCCTCGAGGGGGGAGATTACACAGCTCACCCCGCCAGTCGGCTAACCATCTCGTGCTGTGCGTAGGCGTGGCCAAAGCGGTTGGCGAGGAAGGCGTCGAGCGCGATGTCCTCCTGTTTGATGAAACCCTTCGCCGGCAAGGTTCCGTCGGCCAGCATGTCGAGCACCGCGCAAATGGCGGACGCCGTGGTGATCTGGATGGCGCTGCGCACAATGTCGCCGACGCGTTTGGCGTAGATCTTGTTGGCGTAGGTCTCCTGCAGCAGGCGGCCGTTCTTGCGGCCGCTGACGGTGACGAAGACGATGACTACGTCCTGCAGGGTCGCCGGCAGGGCGCTTTCAAAAATGTCCTTCAGCACGTCGCGGCGGTGGCGCAGGCCGAGATCATTGAGCAGCGCCTTCATGATCGCGGCATGGCCGGGATAGCGGATGGTGCGGTAGTTCAGCGTGCGAACCTTGCCCTTCAGCGTTTCGGCCAGCGTGCCGAGCCCTCCGGAGGTGTTGAACGCCTCGTAGGTGACGCCGTCGAGCGAGAATTCCTCGCGCTCCTCTAGCGGCGGCACCTCGATTAACTCGCCTTCGACGATCGCTTCGCAAGGCTCGCAATATTCGTTGATGACGCCGTCCGTGCTCCAGGTCAGATTGTAATTCAGCGCATTCGACGGGTATTGCGGCAGCGCACCGACCCGCATGCGCACGCTCTCCAGCGTGTCGAAGCGGCTGGCGAGATCATTGGCGACGATCGAGATGAAGCCCGGCGCCAGCCCGCATTGCGGAATGAAGGCGCTGTTGGCGGAGCGCGCCAGCTCCTTGACGCGTCTGGTGCTGACAACGTCCTCGGTCAGGTCGAGATAGTGCACGCCGGCACTGGCCGCCGCTTCGGCGATGCGCGTGGTCAGGTGGAAGGGTGCAGCACTCAGCACCGCGAACTTGCCGGCCAGGGCTGCTTCGAGCGTGCCTGATGCTTCGATATCGAGTTCCAGCGTCTCGACCGTATCAGGCAGTTCGGCTGCGCCGAGCTGTGCGGCCGAGCGGTCGACGAGGGTGACGTGATAATCGCCGGTGGACGCCAGCATCTCGGCAATGGTCGAGCCGATCTTCCCCGCGCCGACAACGATGATTTTCTTCATGACCGATTCCCTCACCCGAACGTTAATTGCGAAGGACAGATTCGCAGCTTGCCTGTCGAAAGGAAGCGTGGAATTGTGCGAAACGAAGCCTCTTGTTAATCAAAATGCCGATGAGGTTCGTCGAAAGTGCTTAGCAACGCCGAACAGGCCCTGCTTTCCCTGCTGCGCACGAATGCGCGCGCCTCGACGGCCGAGCTGGCGCGGCGGCTCGGCGTGTCGCGGACGACGGTGCAGAGCCGGATCGAGCGACTGGAACAGCGCGGCATCATCTCCGGCTATGGCGTCAGGCTTTCGCCTGATTACGAACAGGGACTGGTGCGGGCGCATGTCCTGCTTACCGTCACGCCCAAGCTTGCCGACAAGGTGGTGCGCAGCCTGCAGGCGCTACCGCCGGTGCGGACGCTGCATTCTGTAAGCGGCAATTTCGACATGATCGTCATCGTCGACGCGCCGTCGATCAAGGATCTCGACACACTCCTCGATCAGATCGGCGCGATGGACGGGGTCGAGCGGACGTCGTCCTCGATCATCCTGTCGACGCGGATCGACCGCTGAGCGCTGCCCTGATCACTGGTGCCGCGCGGCGCGCCGCACGCTCTGCACCAGGATCGCGAGGCAGCCGATCAGCAGCAGGACACCGCCAAAGAGCGGCGGCAGCGCCAGGAACTTCACCGACGCCGTGATCGCCGCGATCAGCAGCAAAGCGAGCAGCGCCAGATTGCCGTCGTCGACGAACATGCCGATGAATTCCCTCACCGCAAGACGAACGATGTTCATCGGACCAACCCTCCGATGGGTGCGGGATAGGCGCTGCGCAGCCAGCGGACGATGGCAAAGGACGCCAGCGCGACGATAGCGAAGATCGCGAGCAGGGCCAGATCGTCGCCGGGCCAGTGCGCATCGATGCCTTCGCCGGTCCAGAAGATGCCGAAGCTGGTCAGCATCAATCCGACGACGAATTTGAGCGCATTTTCAGGAACGCGCGCCAGCGGCCGATGCAAAGCGAGGCCGACGAGCATCACCAGGATGAACGCTGCCAGGGCGCCGAGGCTCGCATAGAGCGTCTGGCCGTGTGCTGCGCCGACCGCGATGACGATGAACACCACCTCGACACCTTCGAGCAGCACCGCCTTGAACGCCGCCACCCCGGCCAGATAGTCGGCCCGCCGATCATTGGCCTGCCGATGCAGAACCGCGGTTTCCCTGGAAAAGGCCGCATCCTCGTCACGCAGGGCGATGACACTGGCGCTGCGCAGGATGGCCTTGCGCAGCCAGCGCATGCCGAACAGAATCAGCAGCACACCGACCACGAACTGCATGATGGTAATGGGAACGAGCGCCAGCAGCGGTCCGAACGCAAGGACCAGCGCGGCGAGCAGCGCCAGCGCCAGTGCCGCGCCGATCAGCGCCGGTCGCCAGCTGCGCGTTACGCCGACAGCGAGCACGATCGTAAATGCTTCGACGACCTCGACGAAGGACGCGAGAAAAGCGGCTGTAATGGTCGAGATGATGGGTGTGAAGCCGGTCATGATTCTGTCCGTAGGGGCTAGGATCGGTTCTTATCATAGACGCGGATTCGGCACCCGCTACCGATTGTGACAAATTTGTATGCCAGCGAGCGACCGCTTCGTCATTCCCAGGGTCTGCGCTCCGCTTCACCCTGAGATGACGAAGGCATCGTGGCTAACTGCCGAGCGGGTGCGGCATGTAGCCGACGAAGCCTGATATTTTCCAGCTTCCCTCGACCTTGGTGCAGAAATAGAGGGTCTGCCATTTCAGCCTCTCGACGCTGCCGTCGGCCTTGGCGATCGAGCCGTTGAACTTCTTGTGCAGCACGGCGCGGTCGCCGTCGACGTCGATATCGCGCATGTTGGTGATGCGAAACAGCGCCTCGCGCAGCGATTCGGCGAATGCCGTCGCCGCGGTGTCCTTGGCCTGGCGCAGCCACTCGTCGCGATAGCTGCGAAGCGTCGGGAATTGCAGCCGCCAGGCGTCTGCGTCGCTGAGGAAATGGGCGTGCATGCCGAAGAAGCTCGAAGCGACGAAATCGTCCTCGACCATCGCCCAGTCCTGGCCGAGGAAAGCGTCGATGTCGCGCCGCACCAGCATCTCCCAGAGCGCATGGCGGTCGGCGTCGCCGGGCGGAAACGGGTTCTTGTCGAAGGTCACTTTTGCTCCCCTGTCTTGTGGTGTTTCGGTGTTGCGATGTCTCGGCCGGTGAAGGCTCGACTTGATGCGCTCAACCGCCGATCTGGTCCAGAAACGGCAGATTGCCGGCCATCAGGCCGGCGTCGACATTCAACGTCGTGCCGGTGATGCCGCTGGCAAAGGGCGACGCCAGGAATATCGCGGCGCGGGCCACCTCGATCGGTTCGACCAGCCTTCCCAGCGGATAGAGCTTGCCGACGGCGGCGAGGATCTCCGGCTTGTTCGCAAGGCGGTGTTCCCAGGCGCCGGTCCGGATCGAGCCGGGAATGACGGCGTTGGCGCGGATGCCGTTGCGGCCTTCCTCGGTGGCGATGGCGCGCATCCAGGCGTTGAGTGCTGCCTTGGCGGCGGCATAGGCGGGATTGCCGAAATGGGCTTGCGCGTTGACCGAGGAGATGAACACGAAGGCGGCGCCCTGCGGCTGGTTGCGCATGACGGGGAGCAATGCCTGCGACAGCAGTGCGGCGCTGCGAAAATTCAGATCCATTTCGTGATCGAGGGCGGCCGTCGAGACATCGGCGAGCGTTTCCGCCCGCGTCCAGCCGGCATTGGAGATGACTGCCGCCGGTGGAGCCCCTTCACCGATGCGCTTGGCAAACGCCGCCACGGCCTCGTCATCGAGCAGGTCGAAATGATGCGCCTCTTCTATCGCCGCGCCGGCCAGGTCGGTGCCCTCGCGATCGCAGGCGATCACCCTGGCCGCGCAGGCGGAGAGAACGGCGACCAGCGCGCCGCCGACGCCGCCGGCCGCGCCCGTCACGACCACGCTGCGGCCACCAAAATCGATCATGCGGCTTCCTCGTTCTCCCCTGCCAATCCTCGCCTGCCGGATGACTTGACGCAATCGCTCATCGAGCAGAATGCTGATGCTCTTGTAATAAAGCAACATGAATACCAAAGAATGTTGCTTTCCAACACGGCCTGTATGAGGATCGCCCGGACAGGCATAGACCTTTTGGCGGAAAACGGGCAAACCGGCGCAGCGGAAGAGCCCGAACCGCGGGCTCGCTGATGCCCTTGAACAGGAGATTTTTCCGTGCCCAAGCAGTGTTTTGGAACATCCCATGTGCCGCTGTCGCCGGCGGTCCGGGCCGGCGATATGGTCTATGTCTCGGGCCAGGTGCCAGTCGGCAGCGACGGCGTGGTGGTCAAGGGCGGCATCGCCGAGCAGACCGAACAGGTGCTTTTGAACATTAAAGCAGCCCTGGCGCTGGCCGGCTGCACCATGGACGACGTGGTCAAGACGACCGTGTGGCTCGAGGATGCGCGCGATTTCGGCGCTTTCAATGCCGTCTATGCCAGGCATTTTCCAAAAGATCCGCCGGCGCGCACCACCGTCGAATCGCGGCTGATGATCGACATCAAGATCGAGGTCGAGGCTGTCGCCTACAGACCGGTGTGAGAACATTTTGCAGCCAAATGGAGTCATTTGGCGTCCGCATAAATGCGGTAAACGAATAGCTAGAGCGAGTTACGGTTCCCAGGAACCGGAACTGCTCTAGACGGAACGGAGGCGACGCCGATGCAATTTGATCTCCTCCTGAAGGGCGGCCGCCTTATCGATCCGGCGTCCGGCCTCGACGCGCAACGGGATCTGGCCATCGCCGATGGCCGCATCGCCGCGATCGATGCCGACATCCCGTTTGAGCGTGCCGCGCGCGTCATCGATGCCACCGGCTCCATCGTCGCGCCCGGCCTCATCGACCTGCACAGCCACGTCTATTGGGGCGGCACCTCGCTCGGCGTCGATGCCGACCGCCTCGCCGCCAAAAGCGGCACCACCACGTTCATCGACGCGGGAAGCGCCGGCGCCGGCAACTTCCTCGGCTTTCGCCGCCATGTCATCGAGCGCTCGAAGGTCCGCATCCTGGCCTATGTCAACATTTCGTTTGCCGGCATTTTCGGCTTCTCGCAGACCGTTTCGGTCGGCGAGTGCAGCGACCTCAGGCTCTGCGAGCCGCGCGAGACGGTGGCGGCGGTGCGCGAGCACGCCGATGTGGTTGTCGGCGTCAAAGTCCGCTCGGGCCGCCATGCCGGCGGCACCAGCGGCATTGCGCCGGTCGACCTGGCGCTGGAAGCCGCCGATCAGGTCGGCCTGCCGCTGATGGCGCATATCGACGAGCCGCCGCCGGGCCGCTCGGAAGTGCTGCCGCGGCTGCGCAAGGGCGACATTCTCACCCACTGCTTCCGGCCGTTTCCCAATGCGCCGATCTTCGCATCGGGGTCGGTGCGGCCCGACATGCGGCTGGCGCGCGAGCGCGGCGTCATCTTCGACATCGGCCACGGCATGGGCTCGTTCGATTTCGAGGTCGCCAGGGCGATGCTCGGCGAAGGGCTGGCGCCTGATGTGATCAGCAGCGACGTGCATCTCTACTGCGTCGACGGGCCGGCCTTCGACATTCTGGTCTGCATGTCGAAACTGCTGGCGCTCGGCATGCCGCTGGTCGAGGTGCTGCGCGCGGCGACACAGCGGCCGGCCGAGGCGATCGCTAGGCTCGATCTTGGCGCGCTTACGGTCGGCGCCGTCGGCGACATCGCGGTGCTGCGGCTGCGCTCGGGGCGTTTCACCTTTGTCGATGCCGTCGGCGCGTCGCTGGTCGCCGAGCAGAGGCTGGTCTCGGACGGCATCGTGATTGGCGGCACCTGGTGGCCGAACGAGGCGGCTAACGATCTCGGCGATACCGAGCGTTTCGAGGCGCATGCGCATGACACGCATGTCGATGTGGTGGCCAGGCATTTCGGGTGAAGGCACGATTGAGAGCTGGGCTTGCCGCCACGCATTCGTCATCCCAGGGCGGAGCGACGCGAAGCGGAGCGCAGACCCTGGGATCCATGCCGTAACCGTTGCCGAAGAATGCAGCGGTCCGACATTCGACGGAACCGAACGCATGCCTGCGGAGACAAGGCGCCCGGTTCTGGTCCGCTTCGCATGTCATCGATGGAACGGCATGGATCCTAGGGTCTGCGCCGCGTCGCTGCGCTCCTTGCTTCGCCCTAGGATGACGAAGGCACAGGTTAGCAGCCGGAGTTGCTAGGCGCCCCATAGACCGGCGTCGCAACCCCTTCCATCCTCGCCTTGATCTGCAGCGCCACATATTTGGAGTAAAAACGCGACAGCGCCAGATTGCCGCCGTGGAACCATAGCGCTTCCTGCGCGGTCGGCTTCCACATGTTGCGCAATTCGCCTTGCCATGGCCCCGGGTCGCCTTTCACGCCTGAGCCAATCCCCCAGCACGGGCCGACCTTGTCGGCGACCTCGCGCGAGACGATCGCCGCCACAGTTTCGTTCATCGACTGATAGCCGGTGCAGGAGATGATCGCATCGGCCGCCAGTTCGGTGCCGTCGTCGAAGAGGATCCCGGTCGGCGTCAGCGACTTGATCCCGACGCCGCTGCGGACGCCGATCTCGCCGTCGATGATCAGATCCGAAGCGCCGACGTCGATGTAATAGCCCGAGCCGGTGCGGTAGGCCTTCATCAGCAGTCCGGTCTCGTCGTCGCCGAAATCGATGGCGAAGCCGGCGCCGCGCAGACGATCATAGAAAGCGGCGTCGCGCGCCTTGATGATGTCGTAGAGCGCGCGCTGGCTTTGCGGCAGCAGCGCAAACGGCGTCGAGGCGACGATCATGTCGGCCTTCTCGGTGGTGATGCCGCGGGCCAGCGCATCTTCCGAAAAGATCTCGAAGCCGACCTTCATCAGCGTGTCGGACTTGACCACCGTCGTCGGTGAGCGCTGGATCATGGTCACCTCGGCGCCGCTCTCCCAGAGGTCGACGCTGACGTCATGGCCAGAACTCGCCGCGCCGATGACCGCAACGCGTTTGCCGCGGAATTTCTCGCCGCTGGAATACTGGCTGGAATGCAGGATCTCGCCCTGGAACGCCTCGGCGCCGGGCAGGTCGATCTGCCTCGGCGGGCCATAGGCGCCAGTCGCGAAGACGATGTGCTTTGGCTTCAGCGTGATGCGCTCGCCGGCGCGTTCGACCTCGACCGTCCAGATTTTTTCGGCCTCGTCATAGCTGGCGCTGACGCATCGCGTAGAGGTCCAGTAATTGAGCTCCATGACGCGCGTGTACATTTCCAGCCAGTCGCCCATCTTGTCCTTGGGCGTGAACACCGGCCAGTTTTCCGGAAATGGGATATAGGGCAG
Source organism: Mesorhizobium sp. WSM4823 (assembly GCF_055811195.1). Taxonomy (NCBI): domain Bacteria; kingdom Pseudomonadati; phylum Pseudomonadota; class Alphaproteobacteria; order Hyphomicrobiales; family Phyllobacteriaceae; genus Mesorhizobium; species Mesorhizobium sp. WSM4823. Next base: position 25,617 of record NZ_JBVVQL010000015.1, on the reverse strand, counting down.
ATGGTCGTACCAGACCGGGTCGTGCAGCACGAGCGAGCGATAGCGGTTGCGCCAGGAATCGCCGGCCTGTGCATTTTTCTCGATGACGATGGCCGGCACGCCGAGTTGCCTGAGCCTCGCGCCCAGCATGATGCCGCCCTGGCCGCCGCCGATGACCAGGCCGTAGGGCTGCTGGCCGGCGCCGAGGTCACGCGTCTCGCGCGCTCGAGCCTCCGACCAGGTCTCGCGGTCGGGATCGGCCTTGTGGCGGACACCGAGCGGCCGCGCCGGACCCTTGCGCTCCTCAAAGCCCTTGAGGTCGGTCATCGCCGTGAACAGCGTCCGGCACCGGCCGTCCTGCAGGCGCATGATGCCGTGGCCCCATGCCGATGATGTCTCGAAGGTGAACCAGGCTTCGACGATGCCTTCGTCCGAGTTTGCTTCGCCACTGAGCTGCCAAGCAGTCGGTCTTGCCCTCGCCAGCGTGGCATCCAGCATATCGCGGATGGCTGCCCGCCCTTCCATGGTCTTGATGTTCCAGGTGAAGGTCAGCAGGTCGCGCCAGTAGCAGTCCTCGACAAACAGGCTGGTCGCGGCCTCGGCGTCGCCCGCTTCGAGCGCCCGGGCGAGGGAGGAAAGCCAGGTCGCCGCCTGTTTCGATGGTGCCATGTCGAGCATCTGTGGTCCTTCTACCTTTTCAAGTCGGCGCCGCCCCCTCACCCAGCCTCCGCTTCGCTCGGCTGACCTCTCCCGAGGGGAGAGGAGCCTGTCGACGCCGACGCCAACCTCTTCTCCCCGACGGGAGAAGGTGGCCGCGAAGTGGCCGGATGAGGGGGAGCCCCATATGCGATAGCGCAACGCCAGGTAACGACGGCGGCTGCGCAACTAAAACTCAATCGCCCAGCGGCTCCATCTCCTTGCCCGTCCTGTGGATCTGGGCATTGTATTTGATGCGGCGGACCGTTTCGCGGGCCGAGCCGTCGAGCTTATAGGCCGCCGCCACCGCCATCAGGTCGATCGCGGCCAGGAAGGCGAAGCGGGAGGCGGTCGGCTTCAGCGTGTCGGGATATTCTGGCACCGCCACCGTCAGCCTGACGTCGCAGGCGCGGGCGAGGTCGGTGTCGGGCGCGGTCACACCAATCGTATTGGCGCGGTAGTGCTTGGCAAGTTCCACCGCTTCAATCACTTCGCGCGTGCGTCCGGTCGCCGAGATGGCGACCACCAGATCGCTCGGCTTCAAGGTCGAGGCGGTCATGCGCATCAGATAGGGGTCGCACTGGGCGCTGACCGTGATGCCATAGCGAAACAGCCGGTACTGGGTTTCCTGCGCCAGCGCAGAAGAGCTGCCGCCGAGGCCGAACACCGTGACCTGGCGCGCCTTGGCGATGAGCTCGGCCGCCTTCACCAGCTGCGCCGGATCGAGCTGCCGTTCGGCTTCCTGCAGCGCCCGGCGTGCCTCGCCGAACACGGCGTTCCAGAACGGCATGCCATTGTCGTTGCTGGTGGGCGGCGGCTTGCTCAGATAGAGCGCGCCGACGACGAGGCTCTGCGCCAGCTTCAGCTTGAAATCGCGCACTCCCTCGCAGCCGATGGCGCGGCAGAACCGGGTCACTGTCGGTTCGCTCACCCCGGCGCGCTGGGCGAGCACGGCATTGGAAGCGTCGACCGCGAATCTGACATCGTCGAGCACGACATCGGCGACGCGCCGCTCCGCCGGGCGTAATTCAGCGTAAGAGTCCTTGACCAGCGAGATGATGTCGGGGATCCGCCTGACATGGTCGTGCCCCTCGGCCTCATCGCCGGAGGTCCGCCGTGCCTGGCCGTCAGCTTCGGTCATGAACTGAGCCCTCCTCTGCCGTTGGTTGAGCTGGACCTCTACCATGTCTGCGCATCGCTTGCCTGCTCCGCCTCATGCGATCCGCAACGTCTGTTGGAATGGCCATTCCTGCGGTCGGCTACCGAAGTATGTAGGAAAGCAACAAGCTTTTCAAGAAATAGAAAAACTAATTTAAACAACACTATAGACGCCTCTAGAGCGACCTTGTTGACGGCAGACGCGGTCGCCGCTTGACAGTAAAGTAGGATAGTTACAGACTGATTTTGCGGACAGATGACCCACTGGATCATCGCGCAATCTCCGAGGGGCGCATGAATACGGGCAGTGCAAAAACCCCGAAGCTTAGCGTGCAGGGCGCGACCAAGATCTATCATACGGCTTCCGGCGACCTTTTGGCGCTGGATCGCTGCAGCCTCGACGTTCACGCCAATGAGATCGTCTCGATCGTCGGCCCCTCCGGCTGTGGCAAGACCACGCTTTTGTGGTCGATGTCCGGGCTGCATCGCCTGTCCAGCGGGGCGATCCGGCTCGACGGCAAGGAGATCACCGGGCCGCACCCGGATATCGGCATCGTCTTCCAGGAGGCAAATCTTTTGCCCTGGCGCAATCTCGACGCCAACATCCATTTTCCCTTCGAGATCAAAGGCGAGAAACCGGATCGCGCCTGGATCGCCCACCTCGTCAATCGCGTCGGACTAGACGGCTTCGGCGGCAAGTTTCCGCGCGAGCTTTCGGGCGGCATGCAGCAGCGCGCGGCGATCGTGCGGGCACTGGCGCTGAAGCCCTCGGTCCTGCTCATGGATGAGCCGTTCGGCGCGCTCGACAGTTTTACCCGCGAGGAGATGAACCGTCTCGTCGAGGAGATCTGGCTCGATACGAAGACCACCATCGTCTTCATCACCCACAGCATCGAGGAAGCGATCTTCCTCTCCGACAGGGTGGTGGTGCTGAGTGCGCGGCCGGGCCGTGTCGCCAAGGAATATCGCGTGCCATTCCCGCGCCCGCGCTCACTGGAGATCATGGCGACAAAGGAGGTCTTCGACCTCACCAACACGATCAAGATGGACATTGTCGGCGAACGCGTACGGCCGAAGGCGCGGGAGCGCGGCACCGCCGAAATTGTGAGGATCAGGCCATGAGCGGAGGCGACACTATCCCGGAATTCTCCAAGACCAAGTCGGGCGCCAAGGCCGGTGAAGGGCACGAGGTTAGCCTGACCAATCTTTCGGCCTTCGCCAGCGGCCCCGGCATCAGGTCGGGCGCCGAGCTCGCTGCCATCATCGCCGTTGCGGTGATCATCATCGGCGGCATCGAGCTGGCGCTGCGGCTGTTCAATGTGCCCCACTACATCATGCCGGCGCCAAGCGCGATCGCCTACGCGCTGTTCGACGAGTTCCCGCTGATTGCGCCGCATCTCGGCTACACCCTGGTCGAGCTTGTTTCCGGCTTTTCGATCGGCGCCGTTATCGGCCTGGTAATGGCCGCGGTGATCACGCAATTTCCTTTCGCCGAGAAGATCGTCGCGCCCTACATCCTGCTCCTGGTTACCACGCCGATGCTGGCGCTGGTGCCGCTTCTGATCCTGCGCTTCGGCTTTGGCTACACGCCGCGCATCATCGCGGTGGCGTTGGCCGCCGGTCCGATGGTGATGATCGATGCGGCGACCGGCTTTCGCCGCGTCGACAGCGCCAAGATCGCGCTGGCCCGTTCCTATGGCGCCAGCACCTTGCAGATATTCTGGAAGATCCGGGCGCCGATGGCGCTGCCGATGATCCTGGTCGGGCTGATGATCGGCGCGATCTTCGGGCTTTTGACCGCGGTCGGCGCCGAGATGGTCGGCGGCGGCTTCGGCCTCGGCAACCGGCTGACCACCTATTCGTCGATGATCCAGATGCCGCAATTCTTCGCGGTGGTTCTGATCCTCTCGATCCTCGGCATCCTGATCTACGTGCTGTTCTTCCTGATCGGCAAGAAGTGGGCGAGCTGGGAGGCATAGGCGCAAAAGGTGACAGTGGCGCCCGGGAGGCGGGCGCCAGGGCAAAGCAATCAACAAAAAGGGGAATGCCATGACCAAAGAAAGTTCAATCAGCGATAGCGCAGGGATCAGCCGCCGCTACTTCCTGCAAGTCACCGGCGCCGGTCTGGTGACGGCCACGGCGCTCGGCGCCTCGGGTTTGAGGGCGCAGGCCGAGGCCTATGAAAAATTCACCTGGATCTCGCCGCGCGGCACGCTCGAAGTGCTGGACGACTATCCCTATTGGGCCGCCAAGAAGGCAGGCTATTTCGGCGATCTCGAAACCGACATGCAGCCGGGGCCGTCGGACGGCACCGCGACAGTGAAGTTCGTCGATGTCGGCCAGGCCGACATGGGCTTCCCTTCGCCCGGCGTCTTCTCCTTCGCCATCCAGAACGGCATGAAGCTCAAATCCGTGTTCCACATGGGCGCGCGCGACACGTTCAGCTTCGCCTTCCGCAAGGGAGAGGGATCGAACGACCTCAAGCAGCTCGAGGGCAAGACCATTCTGCTCGGCTCCGCCGCTTGGCAGTCGATCACCGACCCGCTGCTGGCGGCGCAAGGCGTCGACATCAAGAAGGTGAAATATGTCGAGGCGGGCTGGCCGACCTGGGGCACCGCACTTGCCGGAGGTCAGGGCGACGCCGCCCTGTCGTGGGAAGGGCTGCGGGCCGAATGGATCGCCAAGAACCTGGACTTCGAATACTGGCTCGGCGTGCAGAATTCGAAGCTGCCGGCCAACACTTTCGTCGTGCGCGCAGCAGATCTCGAGGATCCCGACCGCAAGGCGTTCCTGGAAAAGTACCTGCGCGGCTGGGCGATGGGCCTCGAATTCGGCTATCAGAATCCGCGCGCCGCCGTGGAAGCGGTGTTCGAGCAGTTCCCGACGCTGGCCAAGAATCTCGGGCCCGAGCTCGGCACCACTTCGATCCTGCAGCAGATCAACGTCTTCCGCGGCGACATGGACAAACGCGAAGGCTGGGGCTCGCACGACATGGCGAGCTGGCAGGGCTTCTTCGACGAGATCCACAAGATCGGCCAGATCACCAGCCCGGTGAAGGCCGAGGACGTCTGCACCAACGAGCTGATCGGCCCCGCCAATGATTTCGACAAGGCAAAGGTCAAAGCCGATGCCGACGGCTACAAGCTGTCCGAGGGCTTTGCGGCGCTCGACGTCGATAACATCAAGGCGCATCTGTTCGACTCGGCGGTCAAGTAGCGCTCCGGTAGGGCCATATGGGCGGCGACTGGGATCGCCGCCCCAAGCGAATCAAGAAAAGGGAGATGGCTTTGGCCGACAAGGTAAAAGTGCTGGTGGTTGGGCTCGGCAATATGGGCGCGTCGCATGCCAACGCCTATCACCGGCTGGACGGCTTCGAGATCGTCGGCATCATGAGCCGCTCGATCAAAAGCAACAAGAAAATCCCGGCGGAATTAGCCGGCTATCCGCTCTACGAGGATTTCGACCAGGCACTGAAGGAGACCAGGCCGGATGCCGTTTCCATCAACAGCTGGCCCAACACCCATGCCGAATATGCGCTGAAGGCGATTGCCACGGGCTGCCATGTGTTCATGGAAAAGCCGCTCGCCACCAATATCGAGGATGCCGAAAAGGTTGTTGCCGCGGCGCGTGCCAGGAACCGCAAGCTGGTGCTCGGCTACATCCTGCGTGTCCACCCCTCGTGGATCAAGTTCATCGAGGTCGGCAAGACGCTTGGCAAGCCGCTGGTCATGCGACTCAACCTCAACCAGCAGAGCAGCGGCAGCGCCTGGCACTGGCACAAGAACCTGATCGATTCGCTGATCCCGATCGTCGATTGCGGCGTCCACTATGTCGACGTGATGTGCCAGTTGACCGGCGCCAAGCCGGTCCGCGTCCACGGCATCGGCGCCAAATTGTGGGCGGAGGCCGACAAGCAGAACTACGGCCACCTGCACGTCACTTTCGATGACGGTTCGGTCGGCTGGTACGAGGCGGGCTGGGGCCCGATGATGAGCGAGACGGCCTATTTCGTGAAGGACGTGGTCGGCCCGAAGGGCGCGGTCTCGATCGTCGCCGGCCAGACGGCAGCCAGTGCGGCTGAGGCGGCCGAGGTGTCGAACTCCGCCGACATCGATCGCCACACCAAGACCGATGCGCTGAAGATTCACTATGCACAGGTGGACGGCGACAAGAATTTCAGTAAGCCGGACGAGATTGTCAGCATGGAGGATGAACCCGGCCACCAGGAGCTTTGTGACCGCGAGCAGGCATTCTTCCTGCGCGCCATCCGCGAAGATCTCGATCTGACCGAGCAAATGGATGCCGCAGTCAACAGCCTGCGCATCGTGCTTGCCGCCGAGCAGAGCATCGCGGAAGGGCGGACTGTCGAGTTGGCCTGAGGCCTAGCTCCGCCTTCTCCCCTTGTGGAGAAGGTGGCCACCCACGGGTCTTGCCTCCGGCAAGCCCGAGGACAGGCTCCGCGGCCGGATGAGGGTGTTCCAGCTTGGCACCGACGGCACTCCGTCCAGCACCCCTCAACCGTCTCGGCGCTGCGCGCCAATCCACCTTCTCCCACAAGGGGAGAAGGAAAAAGGGGCGCCGTTTGTGCTCGGCAGAACGAGGGAGGGAGACATGGCCGAAATCACCGACAGTTTCCTGGAAACCTACGCCGAGTCCGACGCGCTGGACCTAGCCGGGCTGGTTAAGCGTGGGGAAGTCTCGCCGGCCGAGCTTGTCGAGGCGGCCATTACGACGATCGAGCGGCTCAACCCGGCGCTGAACGCGGTGATTCACCGGCTCTACGACATGGCGCGGGCTTCGGCTGAGACGGTCGATAGAAGCGCACCCTTTGCCGGCGTACCATTTCTGCTGAAGGAACTGGCCTCGTCCTGGACCGGAGCGCCCAACACCAACTCCTGTTCTTTCCTGAAAAATGTCGTCGCCGATTTCGATACCGAGGTCGTGCGCCGCATGAAGGCGGCCGGCCTGGTGCTTGTCGGCAAATCCAATGCACCCGAGAATGGCTGGTCGATCAGCACGGAACCCAAGCTTTACGGCGCGACGAAAAACCCCTGGAAGGACGGCATCACGCCGGGCGGTTCGAGCGGCGGCGCGGCGGCGGCGATCGCCGCGCGCATGGTGCCGATCGCCGAGGCCAGCGATGGCGCCGGCTCGATCCGTATTCCGGCCTCCTGTTGCGGCATTATCGGCCTGAAACCGTCGCGCGGACGCGTCAGCCTCGCACCCTTCGGCGACTATTGGTATGGCGGCGCCTATTTCCTGTGCTGCTCCAGGACGGTGCGCGACACCGCCGCCTATCTCGATGCCGTGGCCGGAGCGCTGCCGGGCGATCCGTATACGCCGCCGGTTCCGGACGGCAGCTGGCTCAGCCTCTCGTCGCGTGCGCCGGAAAGGCTGCGCATCGGCTTTACCGTCACGCCGCCCAACGGCACGGCTGTAGACCCCGAGGTCAAGGCCACGGTGCTGGCGACGGTGGCTGCGCTCGAGCGCCTCGGCCATGATGTCGAGGAGTACGACATGCCGCTCGACGCCGATGCGGTGTGGAAAACCTACACCAATATGACCTGCGTGCAGACGGCGGCAACCTTCGGCTACCATGAAACGGTCATCGGCCGCCCGGTGACGCAGGCCGACGTCGAGCCGGTAACCTGGGCGATCATCGAGCGCGGCCGCGCGACGAGCGGCATCCGCCACATCTCCGATGTCGAGACGATCCGTCAGGTCGGCCGCGACATCGTCGGCGATCTCTCGCCCTACGATCTCTTCATCACCCCGACCTTGACGCAACTGCCGAGGCCTTTGGGATACTACGACATGTCGGAACCGGACATTGATCGCTACAATGCGAAGTGGACGGACGCCGTCTTCGCTTTCCCCTTCAACATCTCCGGACAGCCGGCGATCTCACTGCCGCTCGGCTGGTCCGCCGGCGGCGTGCCGATCGGCGTGCAGCTGGTCGGCCGCTATGGCGATGAAGCGAGCGTGCTCGCCGTCTCCGCGCAGCTGGAGCGGGAGATGCCGTGGAAGCACCGGCGGCCTGAGGTGTAGTGTGGGTTGCCCCGGGCCCAGGGCACCGGAGGAGGCGCCGTGGGTGAGCTGCCAACGTGCTGCGCGCCGCCATGGACTCCGGCTTCGGCTCGCTCAGCGCCTTTTCTCACACAGAAACGCACCACCGGCCGAAGCCGGTGGTGCTCTCTGGACAGTCTGTAGGGGCAGGACCGTCCAGGGATCCGAGGGGATCGGGATCAATGTCGGCTCTTCCTTGACCCAGGGCATCGGCCGAACAGATGAAGGAGCCCCCCGGCGGGCAAGAATTTTCGATAGTGCAGTGCGCCGGCGCAGCGCCCGAGTTGCAATTTTATTCGGCTGCTTCTGGAATTTCGCCTGAGGTGTCGTCAGAAGACTCTGCCGGGTCGTCCCCGGCCTTTCTTGCCAGGAACTTGTCCAAGGCTGCCTGCAACGACAGGGTGGCCTGCGGTGAGGCGGGCGTCGTCGAAACGACAGCCATCGCATGAGCAATTCCCCTCGTGGATTTATCCTTGGCCGCGGCAGACGTGGCGGCTCCGTGTCCTTGCGAGCCTGCTCCAGCCGAGTTTCCGCCGTTGCCGTTGCTTCCGCCATTACCCTTGCCGCCGCCATTGCCGCCGGGTCCGGCTAGGGCTGGAGAAGCGACAAGGGCGAGGACGGCGGCCGTTGCGAACAGACTGGTTCGAGTTTTCAAGGTTTTCTCCTTCGAGCCGCCCTCCCGCCAGGATGGTTCCAAGTATGTGAGGACTCTCTAATCTGAAGGTCCACTACTTAGCCAGTTTCGTTTAAATACAACCGCCCGCAAGGGACCTTGGTCCGAGGTTGAAACGCAAAAGTCCTGAAGTCCTATCGAGGAGAGCCTATTCCTCGCGGCGCAGCAGTACTTGGACATCGGACACCGTTTTGCCGCGGGGGAAACCTCGCCGGAGGTCAAGAAGCGAGGATTGGGGTCGAAATTTGCCGCCAGCCACCTTATGTGCGTGGCCATGAACCGTCCGGCCAGGCTCTGAATGAGCAAAAAAACCAACAGGCGCGCATTGCTGCTCCTCAATCCCAAAGCGCGGCGCGGCCATGAGTCGATGGCGCCTATTGTGGAGCGGCTGGAGGTCGGCGGGCTTGCCGTAACCGTCGAGACGTTCGAGGCATTGCCCGAGCTTGCACGAGATATCGTGCGCTTGCGCCATCTGGCCGACCTTGTGATCGTGTGTGGTGGCGACGGTTCGGTGTCGTCGGCGGCGATGGCGGTCGTCGAAAGCGGCCTGCCAATGGGCATTATTCCGATGGGAACGGCGAACGACCTCGCGCGAACGCTTCACATTCCGACAAATCTGCTGCAGGCCGCAGACGTGATCGTGCAAGGCAGAACTCGACGGATCGATGTCGGCACCGTCAATGGGCATGCCTTTTTCAACGTCGCCAGCATTGGACTGAGCACCGAACTGGCGCTGGGGCTCGACCCCGTTCTGAAGAAGCGTTTCGGCAGGCTTGGCTATGCGTTGGCGGCGATGAAGGTGTTGACCAGGGCCGAGCGGTTCCACGCGAAGATTACGGAAAAGGGTACGACTATCGAGGCCGAGACCTACCAGATTGCGGTTGGAAACGGAGTGCATTACGGCGGCGGCAACGTGGTGGAAGAGACGGCCGAGATCGATGACGGACATCTCGACCTCTATAGCTTGGAGATGACGAATCTCTGGAAGCTGGCGCTGATGCTCCGCTCATTCCGCTCCGGAACACATGGTCTCTGGCGGGAGGTGCGCACGGCCAGGTGCATCGAGTTCGACGTCGAGACGAAAGTGCCAATGCCGGTCAACACGGATGGCGAGATCGTCACCTCGACACCGGCCCATTTCAAAGTTCTGCCGAAGGCGATCTCGGTGCTCGCTCCACCTCTCCCGCGCGGGAGAGAAGCTAGCGCAGTCGAACCTAAATAACCGCCCATGTCGTAACGGCCCGGCATGTCGTAACAGCCTGGCACGTCGGCCGATGAGATGAAGAATGCCCGCGCCTCCGGGAGAGGTCGCGGGCAAAGGTCTGTTGGGATCAGAGAGGCTGATCCAGATTAATGTGGGTATCTTCCATGACCAGCGCATCGGCCAAATGGATGAGAGCCCGCGCCCGAGGAGGGGAAGGACGCGGGCTGATCGGAGGGAGCATCCGATCTCGCAGCATTTGTCTACTGGAATAACGCTGCTGGGACCGAACCATCGTCGATGCCCTGTGTTCCACACGTTTCACAAAAAAAACCGCCGAACCCTTAAAACGCTATGGCAAGGGCGCTGCCTTCGATACGCGGTTTGCGGTGTCGAGACTCCTGCGGCTGCGATCTATTCGGCACCCTGGCCTCGATCACCCGGATTTTGGATCCCTTGCCGGCAGGTCCAAAGTGCCGGTGCCGCCCAAAAACGAAAAAGACCGGAAGGGGATCCGGCCTACTTCGCATTGCTTGATTCCCTTGGGAAACTGGAGCGGGTGAAGCGATTCGAACGCTCGACCCCAACCTTGGCAACCCATTGATTCGACGACGCTTTTCGTCACGCCGAGTAACTCCTTCATCCAGAAAACGATTGTCTATGGGCGCGGGGAGCGGAACGATCAGTTCCGTCGAGTTCCGTCGAAAACCGCGCCCTGCGGCTCCCCTCGGAAACCCGGCGAACGATCAACGAAGAGGACCCGGACACCCGGGGGAGCAAATGGCCACGACCAGCAAGAAGCGCCTTACGAACCAGTTCCTTGAACGCATGACACCGCCTAAGACCGGTCGGCTAGAGGTCGGTGACGACTTGTGCCCCGGTTTAATCCTACGGGTCTCCGATCAAGGGGCGAAATCCTTCTCGGTGATCTACCGGGTCCTCGGCGAGGGCGGCCAGACCGAATCCGGCCGCCATTTAGCCGGCAAACAGCATCGAATCACGCTTGGAAGATGGCCGGTGGTCAGTCTGGCAGACGCCAGAGAGCGTGCCCGGGCAATCTTAGGCAAGGCCGGCGCCGGCGCAGACCCGAGAGCCGAGCTGGCCTCTAGCGTGCGAGAGCGGCGGGCAAATACATTCTCGGCGGTATTGGAGCGACATATAAGGCAGGACGCAGCAAGGACCATATCGAGCTGGCCAAACGTCGAGCGGGTGTTGCGCCTGCACGTTGTGCCGCATTTGGGTGACACACCGATTGCGGATATCCGGCGATCCGACGTGCACGAAATCATCGACAACATTGTTGCAAGCGGCCGGATTGGAACGGCGCGTGAGGTCCGCAAGCAGATGTCACGCATCTTCAACTGGGCGGCCGACCGCGAGCTCATCGCTAACAACCCACTTAGCGGTATGAAGCGAAACGATCTGGCGCGAAACACGGAGGCCGGACGCGCGCTCAGCGACATCGAAATCCGCTCGATCTGGAAAGCCGCGGAGGATCTGCGTTATCCATTTGGGTCGCTTTACCAAACACTAATGCTGACCGGCCAGCGTCGGGCCGAGTGGGCGTTTTGCAAGCGATCTGAAATAGACACAGACAATCGGTGGTTGGACCTCGGCAAGGAGCGCTTCAAGAGCCGCCGCGAACACATCGTGCCGATATCGACACAGCTATGGGCTTTGTTCGAGCGGCTGCCAGTTTGGGCCGGTGCCAACGACTACTTTGTTTTCTCGTCGCGGCATGGTCGCGTTCCGGTTGCCGGCTTCTCCCAGGGTAAGCGTGCGCTGGACGACCTGGCCCAGGATCATCTGCGGAAGGAGCTGGGCAAGCCGGAAGCTGTCCTCCAGCACTACCGGGTCCACGATTTTCGGGTGACGTGCGAAACGCGACTGGCCCATCTCGGTTTTAACCAGGAAGTTCGCGACGCGGTGCTTGGACACGCGAAGCCGGGGCTGCAAAAAACCTACAACAAGCACGACTACCTGGAGGAAAAGCGGCGGGCGCTGCAGGCTTACGGCGAGCATCTGATCGGAGTTGTGCGAAATGGCGCCGCCCCGTCTGCAACGACGCTCATAGCGGCAGAATGATGCGTTCCAGCAGGACGAGCACCGCGTCGGGCGGTCGGCATAAGAAGTCGGTCGTTCGATGCGGCGGGGTGGGCCAGCTTCTGTTATCGTCGTCAGATGACCTTCACGATCGAAAACGCGCAGTCTGTTGTTGGCCAGGTCCAAGACTTGGATGGGCAGCCGCTTTTTGCTGGAAGGGAGGAGAAGGTACTCCGAGCGATGATTGATGCCAAATGGGCCCACGATGGCGCGTTGGCGACCGAAGACGTTGCTGGCAACGGGCCGGAAGAGATCAGGGCTTTGCGGTCGGCAATGATCACCGCGTTTGATGCGCTAGAAACCACCCGGATAAACATCGCAGCCATCGACCCCGAATTGGATCAGTCCTATGAGAACCCTGACAGTAGGAACGATCTGAGAGGCCAGATACGCCGACTGCTGACGGGTCTGGACAGGCTCGACGCCGATCTCCCCGAAAAAACGGACGCCCGGGTAATTCGAAAACACTCGCGCAAAGTGAAGTCCAGCGGGCTCGCGGCCGCCGTCGATGTGCTGGGCGAATTCTGGGCGGAGGAAACGGATCTACCTTTTGCCGGCCAAATCGACGAGCGCGTGGAAAGTGACGGGAAAAAGTTCGCTAGGGGTCCTGCATTGCAGCTGGTGTATGCCGTCGCCCAGAAAATCGACGCGGAGTACACCCTCGATCAGTGTCGATACGCTATGAGGCGGCTCCGGGCTAAGCCTCTGGCATAGTCGCCCTTAGCGCCTTTGCGTCGGAACATGCGATGGGGGCATCTGCCACCGAGTCACCAGTGACCGGAGGTAAATGTGGCAGATCGCTTCATCAGCATGGACGAGGTCCTCGACCGCGTCTCGTTTTCCAAAACCCATATCTATCGGAAGATCGCGGCCGGCACGTTCCCAAAGCCTGTGCCGCTGGGACCGCAGAAGATAGGCTTCCTGGAGCAGGAGATCGAGCAGTGGATGACCGAGCGGCTGCGCGCACGGGCGGCCGGCGAAGGCGCCGTGGAACGGCACGAGCGCGCCTCCGCGCTGGCCAGGCATGGCGACAAATGAACGCTCGGTCTGATCCCACCGAACTCGCATCGACCGAGGCGTTGGATCTCGTGGCCGAGGTCAACGCGGCCGCCGCTGTCGAATTCCTCCGAGCCCACTTCAGCACCTTCAACATCATGACATTCAAGGACGGTCGATGCCTGCGCCCGCAACTGCCCCTGCCCGATCAGGCGAGGGCATTCATCGAGGAGCACGAAGGCGCCGACATCTATTTCTGCCCGGCCGATCTGTGCGACAGCGGCTTCGTCGGAAAGCCGAAGAAGTCCGATTGCCGCGGCTCGCGGTGGGCCTGGATCGACATCGACCCGCCCAAGGACATGACGGACGAGCTAGCGCTCGCCAAATGGCGTGAGCGCGTGCTGTCCGAACTTGATGCTGTCGATCTGCCGCGACCGCAATTGGTCGTGCTGTCGGGCCGAGGCATCTGGCTCTGGTGGCGACTGCCATCTCGGCTGCCGTCAGAGGATGTCGAAGCGATCAACTATGCCCTCGCCCAACGTCTCGGCGGCGACAAGTGCCACAGCATCGACCACGTCGCCCGGCTGCCGTTCACCAGGAATTCCAAGACCGGCGTAGTCGCCACCGTGCTGCGGGACGAGGCCGGAGTGACCGCGCTCGATCGTTTGCCGTCGGAGCGGCCGGGCACGCCTCCGCAGCCATCGGCCGATGTCGACATCGGCGACGACGTCGTTCCGTTCGAAACCGAAGAGGAATTCCGCGCGGTTGTCGCGCAGTTGAGATGTCCGGACCACACGAAGGAGCGCCTTATCCTGTCCGCCACGAACCCAGCTTGGGTTAACGATGGTCCCGATCCGATCAATGTAAACGATCGTTCAGCGGTCATGTTCAGCTTCGCCATAAAGGCGGTCACGGCAGGCATACCCTTGTCGGCAGTGCGAAACGCTATCCTCTCGCCGGCGCTACAGCCGATCAGCGCCCACCTGCTCGACACGAAGAAATACCCAGCCTCGCAACGTATCAAGGCAGCGACCAGGCAGGTGCAGCAGGCGCGTCAGCGCGCCGTGCAATACGGCATTGTAGCGCGCGGTGAGGTGGAGCCCGACGGTGTCACCTCGTCAGAACCGTCGGCCAGCACCGACCAGGTCGAGCCCCTTGAGATTGTCAGCCTTGCTCCGATCCCTGAAGATTTGCCGGCGCGGCCGTGGCTCGTAGAGGGCCTCATGATGGACGGCCAAGTGAGCATGCTGACTGGCCGCGGTGGCGAAGGCAAATCGCTGCTGGCCCTGCAACTCGGCGTGATGGTCGCTACCGGCGCCGAATTCGCATGGTGGTCGGCGAGGATGCAGCGGAACGTCCTGCTCCTCAACGCGGAGGACAATATCGATGAGCAACGCCGCCGGTTGGCGGCGGCCTGCAAGGTGATGGGCATCGAGTCGAGCGCGCTTGCCGACCGGCTATTCACGATCAAGGCCGAACGCCTCGTCCTGGTCCATCGAGACCCGGAGGACGGCAACAAGATCAAGACGACGCCGCTTTACAATCAGCTCATCCAAACGATCCGTGATCGGCAGATCGGCCTACTGGTCGTCGACCCCCTTATCGAGACCCACGTCAACCTCGACGAGAACAGCAACGTAGACATGAAGGAACTCGTCCTTCGCCTTCGCGCGATGGCGAGGCAGCTGGGGCTACCGATCTTGATCGTCCACCACAGCCGGAAGGGCGCAAGCGGCGGCGACCAGGATGGCGCCCGCGGCGGGTCCGCCCTGGTCAACGCTTGCCGCACCGTCGTCACGATCGAACGCATGACCGACACGGAGCACGAGAGGATCCACCCCCCCAGTGACAAGGAAGCGTACGCCCGGGTGACCGGCGCCAAATCCAACTACGCCGGGCGCATCGGCGACCGCTGGCTTGAAATCGAGCCCGTCGAGCTGCCGAACGGCGATCTGTCGCCAGGGTTTCGCAAGGTGATGTTCGGCACTACTGAGCAAGGTTTCGATGTGAACACCTGGCCCGAGCGAGACAGGTTCCTGGAGCTGGTACGGTCCGGGACCGGAAAGCGCCCGTGGTCGGCGGCGACCTCGGGCCCGAAGGGCTCGCGACTGGACGCGGAAGTTCGCGAGCGGTTCCGACTAGACGCAAAACAGGCGACCGAGAT
This sequence comes from Mesorhizobium sp. WSM4823, assembly GCF_055811195.1. Lineage (NCBI taxonomy): Bacteria > Pseudomonadati > Pseudomonadota > Alphaproteobacteria > Hyphomicrobiales > Phyllobacteriaceae > Mesorhizobium > Mesorhizobium sp. WSM4823. The sequence continues at coordinate 10,581 of NZ_JBVVQL010000015.1, read as the reverse complement.
CATCGATGCCTTCGCCAAAGCGAAACTCATCGCGACCGCACGGTGGACGGGGCCTGATCGAAAGCAGTCCGACGTCTGGACCGTGGCCGGCGAGGATCTTCCGTTGCAGACCGAGGAGTTCCCGTTCTGATCACCGAGTATTGCGCCGTTCCGATGGCGCAAAGCCAACGAGCCCATCGACAAACGCTGGCGACCTCCCCACAAGCCTTAGGCTACCGGCGCACTTGTGCAGCAAATCCTCGGTGCCGATAAGGTCCGCGGCGCCGAATATTGCTAGCGTGCTAGTCGTGCCGTTGACCGCAATGGGTTCGCGCCCAGCGTGACCTTTCCGCTGGTACCAGCGAGCGACGTTATGGTCAGGTCTATATCGTTGAGATCCAGCTGGCCGCCTCCTTCATTGACGACGAACGGTTGCCTTGCCGAAGGCTGCCCATGGCTGCTGAAAGGTTGCCGTTGCTGACCGTCACGGTGTCGGTGATGATGTTCGCGCCGGAAACCTCATCATCTGCCGGGCCGGGGCGATGTCGCCGACAGACCAGAAATCACGCCCAAGATGGTGCTCAAACCCGCAACGCTGGCGCCAAAGCTAAGCGCGCGTCAGTCCCACCGCGACATACGCGATGCCCCGCTGGGCGTTAGCCCGCTCCGTCGCTGCGGATCGACCTGGCTTTGTTTCTTCGAAGGCGGGGCTCGACCGCGACCCGAGGCAACGCGAAGCTCGCCTCGCTGCTTCGACGCGATCGACCCGGTGAAGCGCGGGAGTTGAGCCGCCACAACTCCCGCGCCAACTCCTGCGGAACGCGCGGCGGTTGTTAATCGTCCCTTACCTATGGGGTAACAACAGCCGCGCGGGAGTTGTGGGGCGGCAACCCCACAACAACTCCCGCGCAGACGGCGTGTTGCCCTCATGGCCTGCAAGGGACATTCGCGATTTCGCCAAACCTCACGGCTGCGAATGATAAGATGACAGATCTGTCTGCTCCGGACGAACAGGAATTTTTTCGGCCGCCAAACCTGCCTGCCAGAGCACCCTACCGTTATCTGCCCGCGTCAGTCCCCGAAGGTTTCACAGCATCAATATAGAAAGTTCCGCCGACCACATCCCGGTGAAGTCCTGTCTGTTCGGCGTGCTTGGCTTTGCCGAAGTATTGCTTGATGCCGTCGACGTCGATTCGGACTACTAGATCCCCGCGCTGGGGTTCATCGGTCATGAGTGCGACTACCCGCCGCTCTAACAATACAGCACCGTCTCCGTGCCGCCGGCCCTTAACTTCCCAGACGGCAATTGGCTCGACCTCCGGCTGGTAGATAGCCGTTTCCGGATAGAAGGTGATTGTCACTTCGGAAACAGGGAGATCAGCGGGAAGATCGAAGTCGCGCTGCAGCAAGAGCTGCACGAAAACACTACTATGCTCGCTCGTATCACCTTGCCGTTCGAACCCTAGCTTCTGCCAGAACCCCAACGAATCCGGCGGGCTGCATTCACCTGAAAGCGCGTTTACGTTGTTGCCCCGAGCGCGTCTCAGCGAGGCCTGGACGAGCATTGTTCCGAGCCCTTGCCGCTGCTTGTCCTTTCGCACGCAGATTATTTCGGCGGCATAGTGACCGACTTGGAAGGCGACTGCTTCGCCTGCCTTCCGGATCACCCACAGGTCACCGTTCGCCAGTGCCCGATGGATAAGCTCCCGGTTCTGCCAAAAACTCTGTGTCCTCTCGTCATGCTCGCGCTCTAACCAGCCAAGGATAACGTCGAGGTCTGCCCGAGTTGCCTTTTCGACCTTCAAATCGAGTTCCTCGTCTACTCGCTTGGGTCTTCTCCTAGCAGCGTCCCCTTCAAACAGAAAGGCGCTCCTGAGGTAGATAAGCGCGCGGACTGGCCTCTACGACATCGCGGTTGCCGTGCCGGGGGACCCATTTACCGACAATCTGTTGAGTTTTTTTCCGGGGAGGGGTCACACCTCACCGGTGCCGGCAACCTGCATCCCACAGGCAGAACTTCAATGTATGCCCGTCATTCATTGACAGCGCAGCAGCCCCAATGTATGCCCTCTATACATTAACGCAGGAGGTGATGATGACGACGGAAACCGAGAAATTCACAGTCAACGTGAACAAGGACGCCATGACGGCGATCCGGGCCGAGGCTGACGACAAGGGCGTCGAGGCGAGCGCGCTGATACAGCGGGCCATTCATCAGTTTGCGATCAATACCGGACGGATGGATGATGCCACGAAGGGGATGCTGACCGCCCAATACGACACAATCGACGCGTTCGTGACGCTAGCGAAGCGGCTCTTCGACGAAGGGCTCTTCGACGACGATTTCGTGCTCACGGTGTTCAAGGCAGCAATGGACTCGCCGGCACTCAAGGCGCTCTACGAGCGCGCCATCGGTGGCGAGGCCAATGCCGTCAAGCTGCCAGGCAAAACGCCGCTGAACATGTATCTCGGCTGGTACATCAAGAATGCGGTCGGCGCCGAACCCAAGTTGGACGCGAACGGCCAGCCGGTCCGTTGCCAGGTTCGCGGCCAGCCCATTCAGACCTACACGCAACTGAGCCGGGGCAAGCTTTGAGGGGACGACGATGCAAATCACAATGGAAAAGTTAAAGGCAATGTCGCCTGAGCGGCGGGCAACGCTCTACGAAAATGCCAGGAAGCGCCACGAACAAGGCGGTCAAGAAATCATAGACCTAATCAACACGTCCGGCCTGCCGCTTCGTTCCGGCGGGATCACCTTCTCCGACCCGGTTCATATCCGCATGGAGGAGATCGCTTGGTCCAGTCAGGGCAAGAGACTCATGGTGGAAGCGACAGAGGCAGGTCTACCGGCCTTGGCAGGCGTTGAACCGTTGATCGTCGCCGACCTTGGAGCTCTCTACCACCCGCACGACCTCGGAACTGTCGACGCCGGCTCCATCGTTGGGGAGGTCATGCGTCACCTCGGGTACGAGCTCGCCGGCCGCGCCAACATGCCGGCAGGGTCAGTGGCGAAGACTGCCGCGACGTGGAGGCCACGGATTCGGTAGTTGCCACGCGATGGATCGCAGAGCGCCCTGGCGATGAGCCCGAGCATTCGCCATCATGGCCATTACAGGTTCGCCTCGGCCGCGCGTGTATTGAATGACAGATCTCTCTGGCCGACCGCTCAAAGAGGTGGGACATTAGCGCCATAACCCCTTTATCGCCGCAACCGTCGACGTGTAAGCAACCTGAGCGCCAACCAGCAGTCGACGAATCCAACTGGGCCTCGGTGGTGCGAGACGCACAGCATCTTCGACATCCCGCCTTTGCACAGCGGCAATGGCCTCAGGTGACATCGACCTTGCCCATAGAACACGGTTGTCCGAAACGATGTAATGCGACCGGCAAGGAAAACTCCAGTTGCCAACGGAAGGGGTCAGTGAGACCCTGCCATTTCGTTCGACTACGCCCCATTTGGCGGGGTTCAGCGGCGTCACCACTTCAAGACCGCAGCCGCAACAGCAAAGATGGGTGGCCGTCGAAAAACGTCGCGAGACGTACAGGACGCCCGCCTCGACATCGTCGGGGATGTATTCGACGAACCTTGGCTGAAGACGATCAACCGGCGCCATCAGGTCCCTCGGTGATGATTTCGCCACTCGCAATCGAGTACCCAAGGTACACCGACTGCCGGCTATCCCGGTAGATCGTCATGAGCTTCTTCCACTGCATAACCGCCAAGACGGCGTTCAGCGCGTTCAGTTCTGCAATCTGGATGTTGCTGGCATATTCATTGGCGCCGCTGGTGTCGTCAGCATAGGAAATATGCGGCACGGCCAGATCGCGTGTCTTGGGCGTGCTGACGGTGGCACGTACTATGCCGCCAAGGCGCCCGTCGTCGACCGTCACGCCCATGCCGACCTCGACGAACGAAATGCCATTTGCAACGAGATAGTCAATGACTGTGCGCTTGGCCGGGCCAACGTCCATGCAGACGAAAACGAAATCGAGGCCAGCTAACGCCCCCACGTTCGTCTCGTCGAGAAAGAATGCGTGCGGTTTGATTCCACGGTGCAAGCGCGAGTAAACGCCAGCAAACCGGTCGACTTTCAGCGCGCCCTCTTTCAGCTCGTCCAGGCTGGCAGCCCCGGGTGCCCGGAATGCGTTGTGCTGGGAAAACACGTCGCCATCGAAGAGGTGGATTTCGGCGACAGAGGTCTTCGCGACGAGATCAAGGATATAGGTGCCGGTGCCGCCGAGGCCGGCAATGCCGATCCTTTGGCCGGCAACCTTGGCGTTGATAGCACCGATCCCCGCGCGGCTCGTTGCCGTGTCGACATACTGGAACACTGACTCCTCGGCCTCGGCTGCGATAGCTGCAAAAATCCGGGCTGTGGCGGTCGAATCGAGCTTTGCTGCCTCGCCGGCGATGCGCCCTATGTATGTCGTCATCTTGTGGTGGTAGTCGCGGTAGTCGGCCTTGGCGGAGAAAGTAAAGGCCGCATGCAGGCCAGGGGCCAGGTCCTGCGGCCCGGCACCATTTTCGATCGACCTGATTTTGGCGCCGTCTGCATGGCACGGGTGTGCTCCGGTCCAGTAGCAAACATGCTTGCCGGGTTTCACGGTGACATCTCCCGACAGCGACAGCGGTGAGATCAGTGTCGCGCGTTCTATGCTGCATGTGGAAGTGACAAAGGGGACGTTCCTGACAAGCAGGAAACCGTCCCGAATGTCGACGTCATAGCCCTCATTCTGCAGGCGGAGCAGATCAGGACTAAGAGCGATTGGTCGACGTGACATCGAACTCCATCCCGTCCTTGATTTTCACCGACTGGCCTTCGACCAACGTGCCCGCCGGCTTGTTTCCTTGTCCGCGGGTGTACTGGACCGTGTACTGGATACCATCGCCGGTGGGGTGGCCGGGAAAGGCGATCTCCACCACCTCTTCGAAGGTGACTTCCTCGTTCTTGGGCAAAGTTTTCGCACGTCCGTTCACGATGATCGTGACGGTCTTCTCCTTCCCCTGCGGAGCATTCTCGGTGATTTCGGCGGCGATCATGGGTTCTCTCCTTGGTGTCGGTTTGAGCAATCAATTGCGAACTCGCAATCGATTTGATACCTGTAGGGGAGATTCGGGAGAGTTGCAAGATCGCAATCGATCCCTTTTTCGCAATGGAGGTGACGTGGCCGATAACTTTGATACTGAATCTTTCTATGCAGCACTCAATGCGGCTCGCTTGAGCCAACAAATGACTTGGAAAGATGTCGCGGAGGCGACCGGAGTGGCCGCCTCGACATTATCCCGGATGAGCCAGGGTGCTAAACCCGATGTGAACGGGCTGGCTGCCCTTCTGAAATGGTCGAAGCTCAAGGCCGAATCGTTTATTCCTGGAACGACAGCAGGCGAGGCACCGCCACTGGCTAAGATCACCGCGCTCTTACGCGCCGATCCCAACCTTACGCCGACGAACGCCAAGCTAATGGAAGAGATTGTTCTCAGCACCTACAACAGGTTGAAGGAGAGCTGACTTGGCATTTCGGCATGGCTTCAAGGCGGACGCCAACCGCATCGCGCTTAAAGTGCGCGAGCAGATGGGCCTTGGCCCGATCGCCCCGATCGATCCCATCGGGATTTGCACCGAGTTCGATATTGTCTTGGTGAAGCTCAGCGAACTCGACTGCGACGCCAGAGCATTTCTCGGTAGGGATCAGTCGACATTTTCTGCCGTGACCGTGCCGCGCGGTGCGACCACTGCGATCGTCCACAACGATTCGCACCATCCGCTCCGACAGCGCAGTAACATCTGCTACGAACTGGCGCATTGCTTCCTTGGACATAAATGCACGCCGCCGCTGACAGTAAAAGGTGAGCGCTCCCGAGATGGTGGAATCGAGGCAGAAGCCAACTTCCTTGGCGGCTGTCTACTCATCTCAAATGAAGCAGCGCTCAATATCGTCAGCCAAGGGCTGATATCGGTTGCCAAGCAGCTCTATGGCGTCAGCCAACCAATGCTGGACTATCGATTGCGCGTCAGCGGCGCCCACACCATCCATACGCGCAAGATTAGCGCGGGCAGCCGCAATCGTGCCGGCGCCACTTCCTAGGCTGGCGATAAGTCGCCGCTTGTTGAGCTGAGCTGGCGGACTGGCCCCCATCGCTGCGCGGTTGCCGCGAGGGGGGACCCGGAAGAAACCGGTGCCAGCGTTTTTTTTTTTGACCGGGGAGGGGTCCCTCAACGTCTGACAGCGGCGCCGGCGTCGCAACATGCAGGCCGGCGGCGGAGTTCGAGCGCTACAGCAACCAGGGAAATCGTGCGCGTCAGGTTAACTGACGCAAGCCGCCTTCCAAAATCTTCCGCGCTGGGTGCCTCGATGGGTACGCCTTCGCGAGCTTTGCCATCGAATGGCGCATCTGCTCAACGAGCCAGCTACTTTCCACAGCCTTGTCTATCATAGCGTTCAGTCGCTTCTTGCGATTCGTCGAAATCGATCGATGATTGCAAGCATCGACGGCGCGGATCGCATTCTCGAAATCCTGCCACATCGAGGCGATTTCAGATCGAAGCCGTGGCGCGCGAGCGTCCGGTCCATCAGGAAGATGCTTGATCGAAGCCACCCTGTTTCGCGCAACCATCACGTTGATTGCGTCGTCGGTTAATCGGTCGCTTATATCCTCAAAGAGCGAGACATTGCCCATTTGCTGATCCTCCCTGGCATTGACGCTAGGTCATGCTTCAAGATCACGGCTTCTTTTTGGCCAAAGTCGCTGCCATTGATGACCTTAGAAGCGGCCCAAGAAGCATCATCTCGGCTGGCGCTCCCCGTAGGCTCCCCGAAACAATTTTCGAGACAGCGACTTCCAACGTATTCCAGCGTTTTGCGCGCCGGCACCCTAACCTTAGTTGGAGTATGCCAGACTTTGGCATCGTAGGGGTGACAGTAGCGGCTCTGAATGACCGGTGTTGGCCGTGAGAAGTCCGTCCGCTTTGTAGAGGTGCTGTTGATGATTGCTATGCCGGCAACTCGCTAGCCGTTAAGGTGCGAAGCGAATATTCGTTTCCAAGAGGTGAGGGCCTGCATAATGTCGATCAGCGAAGTGTCGGTCGACCCCGATTCGCAACAGCTGCTAGACAGCTTCGAGACCGCGGTTGCCGCAGGCGACGAGGAGGCTACGCGTCGGGCCCTCCGCCGATACCTCTTCGCCGTCCAGGATTTGCCGTGTGAGGGTTCGCTGGCCGACGCTATCGCGTCTATGGCTCAGCATCCATCAGGCAAGGAAATACCTGCCGTAGTGGTGTTGCGCGCATTGTCGGCACCCGGCGTCGTACCTGCCAATGCGTCCAACAGCATGGCGCGCTTTGTGGTGCAACTCATCGAGGGCGCCATGCCCGACCTTCTAAGCTTGGCCAACATCGGGCCAAAGATGCAGAACTTCCAGAAGTTTGTAGCCCTCGAAAACGTTCATCAGCAGGTACTGGGTCGTCTGCAGCCGCTTCGCACGTCATATAGTTCAGTAGATTCGCTGATCGCTGCCAAGGCTGCGATCATGGGTTGTCTACGGCATCCGTTGGTCAAGCAGTATTGCCGCCCATACCACGTCAGCGAGGTAACCGAAGCCGTCGACGCCCTGATCGGCAAAGTCGCGCGTGTCCATCGCATAGAAGGCACTTTGGCCGACGACGTGGATGCCCTCCATAAGGAGATCGCGTCGGTACGGTCGATGGCGGCTCAGCGGCCGTCTTTCCTGACTAGCGATCACCTTGTGCCCTTCCTCAACCACGCGAGCGAGGCACTGGATGGCTTGCTCTCAAGCGTGCGGGCAAGGTTCCGGTCGACGATCCAGCGGTCTAACTTGGTGCCCGAGCTGCAGAAGCGCTATCCGCTACACGAGCCCGAACGGGAACTTCGGGTGATCGTGGCCATGCGCAATCTTGGGCCTGGGAACGCGACCGGCGTTACGTTCCGATTCACCAGCACAAGCGATCTTGTTCTGGTCGAAAACGCGGAGGTAAGCCTTGGAACGGTTCCGCCCGGTGAGTTCTCGATCGCGATGCGGGTTGTCATTGTCGAGCCATGCGACTCGTTCACGGCTGACGTGCACGTCACCTGGGGAGAACTGGGTAGCATCAAGCCCAGTGAGGACCTTTTCGACGTCCGGGTGCTAGCGCAGCGAGCGGACATCGACTGGGCTAGGTTCAAGTACATCAACCCGTACGCGGAGGCGCCTGCGAGCGGCGGGCGCTTCATCGGCCGGCAGGAGCAGGTGCACACGCTTGTATCACGTATTTTGCAGACGCCGATGGAGCCCACGTACATCGACGGTCAGAAGCGGGTCGGCAAGACGTCGCTAGCGCAGACGGCCGTCGATGAGGCTGTTCGCCACAACCCGAATAGAAAGCTGCACAAGCTTTACATTCTTTGGGGCAATCTGGCGGCCGAGGACTCGCGAGCCACGTTGCGTAGCCTGGGTAGAGAAATAGAGGAGTTCGTCTTCGGCCACCTTCCGGACAGCGGGGGTTATGAGCGGGGAAACTACGACGGTACGCTTGCGCCACTCCTCAAGCTCTCTCAGCACGCGTCGTCGATAGATCCCGAGCGGCGTTTCGTAGTCATCATAGACGAGTTCGACGACATCGCGCAGGAGCTGTATCTGCAGGGTAACCTCGCGGAGACGTTCTTCGCGAACATAAGGGCAATCACTGCAACGCCGAACATCTGCCTGCTGCTCGTCGGCAGCGAGAACATGCCTTACATTATGGATCGGCAGGGCCAGAAGCTGAACCGCTTCTCAAGGATCAATCTCAGTTACTTCTCCCGGGCGAATGAATGGGAAGACTTTCAACAGCTCGTCCGGCACCCGTCCGAAGGCGTCCTCGAATGGCACCTCGACGCGATTTCGGAAGTGTTCAATTTTAGCAGCGGTAACCCCTACTTCGCGAAGATTGTGTGCAAGGAGGTGATGGCCCGCGCTGTCCGGGAGCGGGATGCTGACATAACAGCAGAGGAGGTCAGTCATGTGGTCCAATCCACCATCGCCCGCCTTGAGAGCAATCAGTTCGCGCACATGTGGCAGGACGGGATTTACAGCCCGATCGAAGAGCGTGAGACAGTCGCCCTAAAGCGTCGCCGCACGCTGGCCGCAATAGCCCGCTGTCTACGGGCCGGGGAGCCTGCCACCCTCGCGAACATTTATGCCCAGTCCGGAGCCACACAGCTTTCCGAAGGAGAACTCACATCGCTTCTGGGCAACTTTGTCGCGCGGGACGTGCTCCTGGAGACGCAGGGCGTCTACGACTTCAAACTGCCTATCTTTCGCTTGTGGCTCATGGGTGTAGGCCTAAGCCGCCTTGCCAATGATAGGCTCTCGGCGGAACTGGCCAGCATCGACCAGCAGCTCGACGAAGACGCGCGTGTCGCGGCCGACGAGATAGTAAGCCTTACGAATGGGTGGCCTCCATACCGCGGCACACCTGTCGGACCGGAACGGGTCAGAGCGTGGCTGTCGCAGCGCGAGAGCAACCGCGATCAGCGGTTGCTCTTCACTCTGTTAAAGTCTGTGCGTGTCGTCAGCTTGGAGGAGAATCTGCAGCGTCTAAAGAGCGCTGGAAATGTCATTCGGGAGACGCTGGGGGTACCAACGAGGAAGAAACTGAGTGATCGCCGAGACGACGTCGTCATCACCTATGTCGACGGCGAGGGAAAGAGCGGGCAGCGCTACGCGTCCGACTTCGCCGAGGAAAATAAGATCTCAAGAAACGCCATCCTCGCGCCATCCTCGTTTGAAGAAGCGTTCCGCAAGTTCACCCTCACTTATCGTAACGGGGATTCGCCTAAGGCCGTTGTGATCATCGACGACGTCGTTGCGACTGGAAAGTCGCTGGCCAGGAACGTTACTCGCTTCGTCGAAGAGCATGCCGGGTTGCTGGCGGGGGCTCGGCCGAAGATTCTTGTCTACTCCCTATTCGCGACCGAACAGGGAATGGATCGCGTACGGACCGCCATCTCTGCACTGGCCTACGACGATATCGACTTTCGCGCGGGCGAGATGCTCACGGATGACGCCTTCGCTTTTGCTGGGGAAACCGGCGTGTTCGGCACTGTGGGGGATCGGGACCGCGCAAAGGCGCTTGTCGAGGACATCGGTGCCAAAATCTATCCGAACAACCCGCTAGGTTACGGCGGGCAGGGGCTCTTGCTAGTAATGCCGCTTACTGTCCCCAATAACACCCTCCCGATCTTGCATTCGAGTTCGAAGGACACCGAACCAAGATGGCAGCCCCTATTCGAGCGGCTGGTCAATTGATCGATTGGCCCGGCGACAGGGGTAAGACGCACCTTAAAAGTCGAACGCCTGACGCTTCTGTTCGTCTGCGACCATCGCCCCTGCGGGTCTGAGCAGCTGCTTATAGTCAGAACCCGCGGGATGCCCAGAGTTTTGACCGCCACTCCCTCGAGTTGGAGCGTCTGCTGCCAGCCCAATGATGCCACCGCCATCGGGCGAATTTGAGCCTATTGGTTGACCACTGTCGCTCGCGTCACTTGCGTGTTTCGGTAATTCCCGGACACCCTTTTCGCTAAATCCCGGACAGTGATTTCAGTAATTCGCGGACAGCGATT
>NZ_JBVVQL010000014.1:0-164970 GCF_055811195.1 Mesorhizobium sp. WSM4823 | reverse complement strand
AAGGTTCGCCTCGACATCACGCCGATGGAGAACCTGTCGCTGTTCATCATGGCTGGCTACGGCACCGACGACAACTACACGGACCCCACCTGGGCATTCCCGGCTGGCGGTCGCGGCATGTACAAGCTGTGGAGCGGCAACTGGGCACTCTGGGGCGGTGGTACCTACACCATCAACGAGAAGACCTCGTTCAACGCCCAGATCTCGTATGACGAAGGCGAAAACCTCGGCGTCGTGGCGAACATCGCCTATGACATCGTCCCCGGCCTGACGATCACGGCGGAAGCCTCCTACCTCGGCGTTGGTGATGATACCGTCTCCAACTGGACCGGTGCCGACGATGATGACAACTTTGGCGGCCAGCTCCGCTTCCAGCGCTCGTTCTAAGGGCTGGTTCTAACAGGTGAAATCCAGCCCGGGCGCTTCAACGCCCGGGCTGTTCTGTTTCGTGACTGGATCAAGGCAAACAGAAGGAACAGGGGGAAATCGGTAGCTGAATAGAGTCCGTGGGATGATTTCGTGGGATCCGTTGATGGCGGATGAAATCACGATCGCGTGATTCAAAACTCTTGAAAGGGCGCTTCCAAGCGGATAGGTCTGATCCTATCCACCCTGGGGGTGTGGCGAATGATGACGAACGAAACGATTCAAGAGGATGACCTCTCTGATCATTTTTCGGTTTTTTCTTCTCAGATTTCCAAGATAAAATACAGTTACAACAAGATAAGAGAAGTAAAGTCGTTCAGGATCGGAGAACTATTTTCAGCATACCGGGATATACTTTGGGATGATGGGCGGCATAAATACAATGTCAGCTCTTTCATCGGCGAAATAGACGAGATTCTCCTCGGAGAGCGTTTCAGCGCCTTTGACCAGAGTACCCTGGATAACCTTATCGGCACCTTGCGCCAGCGCGGCAACAGCAACGCAACCATCAATCGGAAGATGGCTGCTCTCAGCAAACTGCTGCGCAAGGCTCATAAGATGGGGGATATCCACAGCCTGCCCGAGTTCCGCCGCCAGAAGGAGCGGGCGGGACGGATTCGTTTCCTGGAGAGGGACGAGGAGGCACGGCTGTTCGCCGCCATCAAGAGCCGCAGCGAGGATGCCTACCGGCTCTCCGTTTTTCTAGTCGACACCGGATGCCGCCTCGGCGAGGCGCTCGGCCTGATCTGGAATGATATCCAGGAGCATCGCGTCAGCTTCTGGATCACCAAATCCGGCCGCAGCCGCACCATTCCGATGACCGAGCGGGTAAAAGAGGTGATCAAGCTGCCGGCCACCGAGGGCCGCCGGCCCAAGGGCCCGTTCACCAAGCTCAGCCAGGCGCAGTTTCGCGCCATCTGGAACGATGCGAAAGCCGAAATCGGTCTTGCCGCCGACGATCAGGTTGTGCCGCACATTCTGCGCCACACCTGCGCCTCGCGGCTTGTCCAGGGCGGCATAGATATCAGGCGCGTGCAGATGTGGCTCGGTCACCAGACGCTTTCGATGACCATGCGTTACGCGCATCTCGCCACCAATGACCTCGACGGCTGCGTCACCGTGCTGGAAACGCCTCGCGGCGGGACGGCTGGAAGCGCCGAAAGCTCTGTGTTTTCGTCCCCACTGACGGCGCCTTCCGCATCGCCGAGCGAGCATAAGGCGGAGCCTGCAGCCGCAAAGGCACCGCGGAAAAGCTCGAAAGCCAAATAAGCCAAGGCCATTTCCTATACTATTATAACTACCCCGGGACTGATCAGGTCTTGGGGTTTACTTTATCAGGACTTGAGCTCTGCCTGATTCAAAAAAGCGGCAATAGCACCAGGCAGGGCGCCGGTCTCGAGGAAAGGCGCATGGCCTTGGCCTTCGACCGTGATCGTCTCGATATGGCGATGACGCTTTCGCATCTGTTCGAGCGTCTCGATGGATAGCAGCTTCGAATTGGCGCCACGTATGGCGAGCAAGGGTATAGCCGTCAGCGCTTCGAACTGCGGCCACAGTACCGGCAACGGCTGGGTCAGATCGAGTCCGGCCAGCGTGTCGACCAGCCTCGGGTCGAAATCCGGCACCAGCCCTTCATCCGTCTCCCGGTAGAGGGCCGATACCATCCGCTCCCAATCCGCCCCGGTCAGGGCTGGAAAGTCGCTGCCATGCGCGCCGCGCAGGGCACTGATCGTCTCAGCGTGCGTTTTCGGCTTTGGCGCGGGCTCGAGATAGGAGCGGATATGGGCGAGACCGGCGGCCTCGACCACCGGGCCGATGTCGTTGAGAACGATGGCTTTCAGCACGGATGGCCGCATCGCGCCGAGCACATGGATGATCAGCCCGCCGCGCGACGTGCCGATGAACGCGGCCTCTTCGATGGCAAGCGCCGCCAGCCCGGCGAGGATATCACCGGTTTCGACGCCGACAGTGTAGTGGGTGATATCGGGGTCGTAGGCGGATTGCCCGCGCCCGCGATAGTCGAAGGCGATGATTTTTCGCGGTCTTTCCGCCCGTCGCGACAGGTGCAGTGCCAGCTCATGAAAGTCGCGGCTATTGCGGGTGAGGCCGGGCAGGCAGACGACCGGCCAGTGGCCGGAGTTCGCTTCGCCGTAGATACGGGCGTGGAGTTTCAGCCCGTCCGGCGAGGCGTAGACAAAGTCGGAAAAACCGCTCGACATTTGGACTCGATTCCTCGCCGTTGCCGGATCCTCCCGACTGCTACAGGCGAGGGGCGGGGTGGTCAAATCGACTTCGTCGTCGGCAGGGCAGAGGAGGATGCGAAGGATCGCCAGCCTCTGGCCTAATCTGCCTTTCCTCGGTTCAACTCCGCCCGTTCACCAGATCTCCGGCAATGTCGTACTTCCCCGAAATACGCATCTTGTAGACCTCATAATTCTCCATCACGCGCTGAACGTAACTTCTTGTTTCCGTGTAGGGAATCCGCTCGATCCAGTCGACGACGGCGTCGATGTCCTTGCCGCGCGGGTCGCCGTATTTTGCCACCCACTGGGTGGCGCGGTTGGGGCCGGCATTGTAGCCGGCGAAGGTCAGCACGTAGGAGCCGTCGAAGCGGCCGAGCTGCTCGCCAAGGAAGGCGGCGCCCAGCGTCGCATTGTAGCCGGCGTCAGTGGTCAGCCGCGCCTGCGAGAAGGTCATTCCGGCTTTCTTCGCCAATTGCCTGGCGGTATCAGGCATCAGCTGCAGCAGGCCGCGCGCGCCGGCGCTGGAGACGGCGCCGATGTTGAACTCGCTTTCCTGGCGGGCGATCGCGTAAGCCAGCGCCTTGCCCGAGCCGGAAATGTTGGCGGTGTCGGGAATGACGCCGAGCGGATGCGACAGCGCGCCGACATCGATGCCGCGTGCGCCGGCGATCTTGCCGACTTTCAGCGCCATGAAATGATTGCCCTGCTTTTCGGCCATCACGGCCAGCAGCGCCAGTTCCCCAGGGCTGGTCAATTGGCCGGCAAGGTCGCGATAAAGCGTGTCGGCGTAGCGGTCATAGCCCGCCTCCTGCAGTCGCTTGATGGCGCTGACCGCCTCGCGGTTGGCGAAATTCCGGCGGTCGGCGGCATCAGGCGAGGGATAGGTCATGTTGAGCACCTGCCGTCCGACGCGCTCACCGGCAAGCTGGCCGTAGAAGGTCGTGCCGTAGGCGGCGGCACGGGTGAAATGATCCTTCGCATTGCCGGGACCACCGGCTTCGGCCGCACGACCGAGCCAGTAATAGGCGCGCGACAGCGATATCGGCCCCTGGGTGAGATCGGCGATCCGCGCGAAATGCTTGGCAGCGATGTTGGGGTCGTTGAGACCGCGCAGCGCATACCAGCCGGCATGGAACTCTGCATCCGCCGCGTTGGCAGCACTTTCGGCGGCATGTGCTGCGACGATCCTGTAGGCGGTCTTCATGTCGCCCTGGTCGACCAGTTCGCGCGACAATACTCGGCGCTCGGCCCACCAGGCATCCGGATCGACCAGCGCATTGCGATCGCTTGGCGCCGTCATCATCATTGCGGCGGCGGCGGAAAACTTCTCCTGCTTACGCAGATATTCGGCTTGCGCGAAGACAAAGCCGGCCGAACGCTGCGCGGCGGGCACCGCCTTCAGCAGTTTCGCCGCGTTCTTGTCGCCCCTGTCCGCCGCCGCCCAGGCGTCCGCCAGTTGCTGGGCGCCGGCAAGGCCGGCGACACGCAGCGCGGAATTGACCCGGTTGGCATAGAACATCCGCTCCATGCGGAAACGGTGGTCGGCTACGGGGATCAGCTTGCCGAATTCCTGGATGATGTCGGCTTCGTCCTTGGCTTCCAGTTTTTCGGTGCGCCAGAACGGCGACAGCACCGAGCGCGCCGCCTTGACGTTGCCCCGCAACACATAGGAGCGGGCCAGGATCACGACGCCTTCGACCGTTTGCGGCTGGCTGCCGCCGAATGCCTGCACCACGATCTCAGGCGCGGGGTTCTCGCGGTATAGCGCGCGCTCGCTGTTCTTGCGCAAGGCGATCGTGCCCGGCCAGTTCGGCAGCATTTTCGCAGCATCGGCGATCTCGCCGCTTGGCGCCTTGTCGCCGCCATAGAGGGCAATCGCCCAGGCAAGGATATGCTGGTCGAGCGAATTGACCGGCAGGGTCTCGCGCACTTTTCGCGCACCGGCAATGTCGTTTGCCGCCAGCGCATCGAGGCCGCTCTTCAGCCTGGCGACGCTGGCGGATGGAGATCGCGTATTCGGCAGGCCCTTATTCTGCAGGCCGGTATCCTGCAGGCTTGGCATCGGAATGGCCGACGTGACCTGCGCATCGACGTTGCCGGTGGCCGCCACGCTCGGCGTCATCAGGAGGATTGCGCCGAACAGCGCGACAAAATGAGGCTGCCTGGTCGGCATGATCGTCATCATTTCCTGTCTTGCACATAACCAACAGGCACGGATCAACTGAAGCCTAGTCGGCTGCTATGAAGAGCCGGTAAACAAAGGGTAATCAAGGTCGTTTAAATTGCGCTTGCTGGCACTACTGCCATGCTTGCCGCGCAACGGTGTCGAGACTATGGTGCGCCGCTTCGCTTTCGGCTAGAAGGCGCGCGACAAGAAATACCCAGAATCAGAGAAGTCCCAAGGAGTTGGACGATATGCTGAGAGGCTCGCTTACCGCGCTCGTAACACCGTTCGAAAAGAGCGGCCGTTTCGACGAGAAAGCCTTTCGCGCCCTTGTTGCCTGGCAACTCGCCGAAGGCACGACGGGCCTCGTTCCGGTCGGCACGACAGGCGAGTCGCCAACGTTGTCGCATGACGAGCACCGCCACGTCGTCAAGATCTGCATCGAAGTGGCCAAGGGCCGTGCTCCGGTCGTCGCCGGCGCCGGCTCCAACAACACCGAAGAGGCGGTCGGCCTGGTGCAATATGCCGAGAAGGCGGGCGCCGACGCGGCACTCGTCGTCACGCCCTACTATAACAGGCCGACGCAGCGCGGGCTCTATGCGCATTTCGCCGCGGTTGCCAAGGCGACTAGCCTGCCGATCATCATCTACAACATTCCGCCGCGCTCGGTGATCGACATGATGCCCGAGACGATGGGCCAGCTGGCGCACGACTTCAAGAACATCGTCGGCGTCAAGGATGCCACTGGGAAGGTTGAGCGCGTGTCCGAGCAACGCGCCACCTGCGGCAAGGATTTCATCCAGCTTTCCGGCGAAGACGCCTCGGCGCTCGGCTTCAACGCCCATGGCGGCGTCGGCTGCATCTCGGTGACGTCGAATGTCGCGCCGCGGCTGTGCGCCGAATTCCAGGAGGCGACGCTTTCCGGCGACAACGCCAAAGCGTTGGAGTTGCAGGACCGCCTGCTGCCGCTGCACAAGGCGATTTTCATTGAACCCGGCGTGTCCGGCGCCAAATATGCGCTGTCGAAGCTCGGCAAGGTCGAGAACGTGCTGCGTTCGCCGCTGATGACGGTCGAGCAGTCGACCGCCGAAAAGATCGATGCGGCGATGAAGCACGCCGGCTTGATTAATTAGGGATGAGGCGCCACCTCTCCGCATCATGAATCAAGTCAGAAAAGCCGATCCCAACAACAAGACCGTTGCGGAAAACCGCAAGGCGCGGTTTTCCTATGAGGTGCTCGACACGATCGAGGCCGGCCTGGTGCTGACCGGCACCGAGGTGAAGTCGCTGCGTCAGGGCCAGGCCAACATCCAGGACAGTTACGCCTCGGTCGAGGGCGGCGAGATCTGGCTGATCAACTCCTATCTGCCGGAATATCTGCAGGCCAACCGCTTCAACCATGAGCCGCGCCGCCGCCGCAAACTCCTGCTCAACAAGCGCGAGATGGCCAAGCTGTCGCAGAGCGTCGATCGCGAAGGCATGACGCTGGTGCCGCTAAAAATCTATTTCAACGACCAGGGCCGGGCGAAGGTGCTGCTCGCCGTTGGCCGCGGCAAGAAATTGCACGACAAGCGCGAGACCGAAAAGCAGCGCGACTGGTCGCGCGAGAAGGGCCGGCTGCTGAAGGAGCGTGGGTAGGCTGGGAACCACCCTTTTGAAGAAGCCGATCGTGCTGTGGGGGGCGGCCAGCCTGATCCTGGCATGCCTGCTCGTCGCGGCCGGCTATTTCTACTTCCAGCCGTTTTCTCCGGACCGCAGCAAATATCCGGTCAGAGGTATCGACGTTTCCCATCACCAGCGGCAGATCGACTGGCGCCGTGTCGCCGCCGACGATGTCGCCTTCGCCGTCATCAAGGCGACCGAGGGCGGCGATCATGTCGATGATGCTTTTGCCACCAATCTGCGGGAAGCCCGCGCGGCCGGCCTGGCGGTCGGTGCCTATCATTTCTTCACCTTCTGCAGGCCTGGCGCCGATCAGGCGCGCAATTTCATCTCCGTCGTGCCGCGCGATCAATCGCTGCTGCCGCCGGTGGTGGATATCGAATTCGTCGGCAATTGCCCGCGGCGGCCATCGCCCGAAGAATTGCATGCCGAACTCTCGGCTTTCCTGCGCCCCGTCGAGGCAGCCTTCGGCAAGACGGCGATCCTCTACGTGACCGACGAGGCTGCGCGGGTCTATGCCGGCCAGATCGCCGGCCGCCCGCACTGGGTTCGTTCGCTGGCGCTGTGGCCAGGTCATGACGACTGGATCTATTGGCAATACCACGACAAGGGTCGCGTCGACGGCATCACCGGCGATGTCGATCTGAATGTCCTTCAGGGCAGGCAGGAAACGCTGACGACACTGTCCGCAGCGCCACCTGAATCCATGCCTTCAGAAAACCCGCGAACACCCTGAACGGACTCAGGAATATCGCCACTGGCGAGGCGCTTCTCGGTCTCTCTTACGCCGCCGCCTGCGATGTCTGCGGGCTGAGGGCAACATTCGCATCGCCCCAGGTCTTCAGGGCGGTGATCACCGGTTCCAGGCTCCTGCCGCGCGGCGTCAGGCTGTATTCCACCTTCGGCGGCACCTGCGGGTAGACCTTGCGCGCAATCAGCTCATCAGCCTCCAGCTCGCGGAGCTGGTTGGTCAACATACGCTGCGTGCAGTTCGGTATCCGCCGGCGAATCTCGTTGAAGCGCAGCGTGCCCTCGAACAGATGGTAGAGCACGACGCCTTTCCACTTTCCGTCGATGTAGCGGAGCGTCCCCTCCACGGTGCAGCCGGGGCTGCAATCAAATCGCTCGTGGCGAATACGCGGCATAACGGTATCCTTTTCGATACTATGTGCTTTATATGTGCATTCTTGCGCACAGTGATCGTAGACAGCATGTCTAGACCATGATCCTGAAAAGTGGAACCCGGTTTTCGGAAAAGGTCATGGTCAAACAAAAAGATGCACAACAGCGATCATGGAGATGAAGATGCGCGCCATCGGTTATCAAATCCCAGCCCCCATCACCGATGAGGCCTCCCTCGTCGATATCGAACTGCCGAAGCCCGAGCCCAAAGGCCGCGACCTACTGGTCGAGGTGAAGGCGATCTCGGTCAACCCGGTCGATACCAAGGTGCGGCGCAGTTCCGCTCCCGAAACCGGCCAATGGCGGGTGCTCGGCTGGGATGCCGCCGGCCGCGTCGTCGCGACCGGCGCGAATACGAGCCTGTTCAGGCCCGGCGACGATGTCTTTTATGCAGGCGCTTTTGCGCCGCAAGGCACCAACGCCGAATTCCATCTCGTCGACGAGCGGCTCGTCGGCCGCAAGCCAACCTCCCTCGGCTATGCTGAAGCGGCGGCGCTGCCGCTGACGGCGATTACCGCCTGGGAGACCCTGTTCGATCGTCTCGAGGTCAGAAAGCCTGTCGCGGGAGCGGCACCCGCCATCCTGATCATTGGCGGCGCTGGCGGCGTCGGGTCCATCGCAGTGCAGCTTGCCAGACAGCTGACCGGGCTGACGGTGATTGCCACCGCGTCGAGGCCCGAAACACGGGACTGGGCGCGCGGGCTCGGCGCCCACCACGTCGTCGATCACTCCAGGCCGCTGGCCGCCGAAGTCGCGGCACTTGGCATCGGCGCCCCCAGCTTCGTGTTTTCGACGACGAACACGGATCAGCATCTGGCCGAGATCGCCGAGTTGATCGCACCGCAAGGACGTTTCGCGGTTATCGACGATCCGAAGTCGGTCGACATCAACCCATTCAAGCGCAAGAGCGTCTCGGTACACTGGGAGTTCATGTTTACCCGCTCGATGTTCGAGACGGCGGACATGGCGGCGCAAGGCGAACATCTGAACGAATTGGCCGGGCTCGTCGACACTGGTACGATCCGCACGACGCTTGGCGAGACTGGCGGCCGCATCAATGCCGCCAACTTGAAGCGCGCCCATGCATTGATCGAAAGCGGCAAGGCCAAGGGCAAGATTGTCCTGGAGGGCTTTTAGCCAGGCTGACGACGGCCGTCCGGCTCTATTTCTGCAAAAACGCTGCTATCTCACTGAACACGTTGACGAACATCGCTTCCGTCAGCACGCCGGTGTTGGTGTTGTAGCGCGAGCAGTGATAGCTGGAAAACAGGGTGATGCCGTTGGTTTGCTGCCGTCCGCCGTGGCGGAAAGGATAAGCGGCAACACGCCCACCCAGCGCCCGCACGGTCGACTGGTGCGCGATCGAGCCCAGCGCCAGCACGGCGCGCAGGTTCTTAAACCGCGCGATCGTCGGCACCAGGAACGTCCGGCAGGTGGCAATCTCGGCGCCGACCGGCTTGTTCTCCGGCGGCACGCAGCGAACCGCATTGGTTATCGCCGTGCCGACAAGCTCCAGCCCGTCATCGGGCCGCGCCTTGAATTGGCCGCGGGCAAAGCCATGTGCGATCAGCGTGTTGTAGAGCAGGTCGCCGGCATAGTCGCCGGTGAAGGGGCGTCCGGTGCGGTTTGCGCCGCGCAGGCCCGGCGCCAGTCCGACGATCAGCAGCCCCACCGCATCCTCGCCCTCGGGCGGCAGGAAGGTCGGCACCGGTGCATTGAACCAGGACGGCTCTCGCTGCCGCCATTGCGCGATAAAATCATGCAGCCGCGGGCAGAGCGGGCAGTCGCGATCGGGCTCGGGGGAGGCGACCGACGGCGCGGTCAAGACCGCCGTCAATAGTCGTCCTCATCGGCTTCGGCAGGCTCGGGCCGACGCACCGGCCGCTCCGACGGATCGCGGCCGACCTCGCTCTTCAGCGTCATCAAGTCGATGAAATGATCGGCCTGGCGGCGCAGATCGTCGGAGATCATCGGCGGCTGCGAAGCCATGGTCGAGACGATCGAAACCTTGCGACCGCGCCGCTGCAGTGCTTCGACCAGCGTGCGGAAATCGCCGTCGCCGGAAAAGATGACATAGTGGTCGACGACGTCGGCGAGTTCCAACGCATCGACGGTCAACTCGATGTCCATGTTGCCCTTGATCTTGCGGCGGCCGGTCGAGTCGGTGAACTCCTTGGCCGGCTTGGTCACCACCTTGAAGCCGTTATAGTCGAGCCAGTCGATCAGCGGCCGGATCGAGGAGTATTCCTGATCTTCGACCAGCGCGGTGTAATAGTAAGCGCGCAGCAGGTAACCGCGTTTCTGGAAGCTCGACAAAAGCCTGCGGTAGTCGATATCGAAACCGAGCGCTCGCGACGTGGCGTAAAGATTGGCACCATCGATGAAAAGAGCGATTTTTTCACGAGGGTCGAACATGGAAAATATTCCTTTTCGAAAATAAGCGGCCGTCTAAATGCGCGTGACTATCGGTCGGCTTGAAATAACCCACTGACCTCAGTCATTCGAGATAACGCCGGTTTTACGGCAATCCAAGGGTATGATGCTGCATAGCAAGCAATTGTGATCGGTGCCGTATCGTCGCAGGCGGCGCGCGCCCAGACCCCGCCTCGGGCGGCCCGGGGCTTGCCCCCGAACTGGCAGCGCCCCTGGCCGCGGACCGGTATCGCCAAAAAGCTTGTATTTTGGCGGCGTTCAGGTTATGGACCGCGCCTGTTTTCCATTAAATCCAGGCATGAAAGGGGCAGCTCATGGCCCGCGTAACCGTTGAAGATTGCATCGACAAGGTCGATAACCGCTTCGAGCTCGTGCTTCTGGCCGGCCATCGTGCCCGTCAGATCAGCCAGGGCGCGCAAATCACCGTCCCTCGCGACAACGACAAGAATCCGGTCATCGCGCTGCGCGAGATCGCCGAGGAGACGCTGTCGCCCGACGATCTCAAGGAAGACCTGATCCACTCGCTGCAGAAGCATGTCGAGGTCGATGAGCCGGAAGCCGACGGCGAAGCGATCGCCGACCAGACCGGTACCGCTGTCGCGGCAACCGATGCCGACGACACCGAGGACAACATCACCTTCGACCGCATGACCGAGGAAGACCTCCTGGCCGGCATCGAAGGGCTGGTACCGCCGGAAAAAAGCGACGATTATTAATCTTCGCAACGACTGCCGACACTTTCGCGTCGGCGGTTTCGTGGTTATCTATGACATGCGCCGTACGCCAGTGCGGCGCATGATTCATTTCAGCCTTGCGAGATTCCGCCCATGATGCGTCAGTATGAGCTTGTCGAGCGCGTCCAGCGCTACAAGCCTGACGTCAACGAGGCGCTGCTCAACAAGGCCTATGTCTACGCCATGCAGAAGCATGGCCATCAGAAGCGCGCCTCCGGCGATCCCTATTTCTCGCATCCGCTCGAAGTCGCCGCCATCCTCACGGAAATGCACATGGACGAGGCGACCATCGCGGTTGCCCTGCTGCACGACACGATCGAGGACACTACGGCGACCAGGGCCGAGATCGACGAGCTGTTCGGTCCGGAAATGGGCAAGCTGGTCGAAGGCCTGACCAAGCTGAAGAAACTCGACCTCGTCTCCAAGAAAGCTGAGCAGGCGGAAAACCTGCGCAAGCTCTTGCTGGCGATCTCGGAAGACGTTCGCGTGCTTCTGGTCAAGCTCGCTGACCGCTTGCACAACATGCGCACCCTCGACCATGTGCCGGAGGCCAAGCGCCTGCGCATCGCTGAGGAAACGATGGACATCTATGCGCCGCTGGCCGGGCGTATGGGCATGCAAGGCATGCGCGAGGAGCTCGAGGAGATCGCCTTCCGCTTCATCAATCCGGAAGCCTACCGCGCCGTCACAGCCAGGCTCGCCGAAATCTTCGAGCGCAACAAGGGCGTGCTGTCCGAGATTGAGAAGGCGCTGTCCACGCTGTTCGAGAAATATGCGATCAAGGCCGAGGTCAAGAGCCGCCAGAAGAAGCCGTGGTCGGTGTTCCGCAAGATGGAGGCCAAGGCGCTGTCCTTCGAGCAGTTGTCTGACATTTTCGGCTTTCGCGTCGTCGTCGATACCGTCGAGGACTGCTACCGGGCGCTCGGCGCCATCCACACGACATGGTCGATGGTGCCCGGCCGCTTCAAGGACTACATCTCGACGCCGAAGCAGAACGACTACCGTTCGATCCACACCACCATCGTCGGACCGTCGCGCCAACGGGTCGAGCTGCAGATCCGCACCTACCAGATGAACAAGATTGCCGAATATGGCGTTGCCGCACATTCGATCTACAAGGACAGCGGCGGCAAGGTGAACGGCACTGCCCATGCGATCTCGAAGGAGACCAACGCCTATGCCTGGTTGCGGCGCACCATCGAGCAGCTTGCCGAGGGCGACAATCCCGAAGACTTCCTCGAAAACACCAAGCTGGAACTGTTCCAGGACCAGGTATTCTGCTTCACGCCCAAGGGCATGCTGATCGCGCTGCCGCGCGGCGCCACGCCGATCGATTTCGCCTACGCCGTGCACACCGATGTCGGCGACACCTGCGTTGGCGCCAAGGTCAACGGCCGCATCATGCCGCTGATGACCGAGCTGAAGAACGGCGATGAAGTCGAGATCATCCGATCCAAGGCGCAGGTGCCGCCGGCGGCGTGGGAATCGGTCGTCGTCACCGGTAAGGCGCGCTCGGCGATCCGCCGCGCCACCAAGAATGCCATCCGCAAGCAGTATTCGGGTCTCGGCATCCGCATTCTGGAACGCGCCTTCGAGCGGTCAGGCAAGACCTTCACCAAGGAAAGCCTGAAGTCGGTGCTGCACCGGCTGGCGCGCAAGGACATCGAGGATGTGCTGGCCTCGGTCGGCCGCGGCGAACTTGCCTCCACCGATGTCATGAAGGCGGTCTTTCCCGACTACAAGGACGAGCGCGTCACGCTGGCGGCGCCCAAGCAGCGCGAGGAGGGCTGGTCGAAAATCCGCAATGCCGCCGGCATGCTGTTCCAGATTCCGGGCCGTGCAGCGCGCAAGGACAAGGACCAGCCAAAGGACGGCGCCGTGCCGATCCGCGGCGTGCGCGGCGACCTGCCGGTGCGTTTCGCGCCGGAAGGTGCCGTGCCCGGCGACCGTATCGTCGGCATCGTGCAGCCGGGAACCGGCATCACCATCTATCCGATCCAGTCGCCGGCGCTGCAGGCTTTCGACGACCAGCCTGAGCGCTGGATCGACGTGCGCTGGGACATAGACGAGCGCACCAAGGAGCGCTTTCCGGCGCGCGTCTCGGTCACCGCCATCAACGCGCCGGGCTCGCTGGCCGACATCGCGCAGGTCGTTGCGTCCAACGATGCCAACATCCATACATTGTCGATGGTGCGCACCGCACCCGATTTCACCGAAATGCTGATCGATCTCGAAGTCTGGGATCTGAAGCACCTGAACCGGCTGCTGTCGCAGCTCAAGGACAATTCAAGCGTCAGCGATGCGCGGCGCGTGAATGGGTGAATAGTGAATAGTGAATAGTGAATAGTGAATAGTGAATAGTGAATAGTGAATAGTGAAAGAAGGGTGCTCTCACTACTACTCACTACTCACTACTCACTACTCACCCATTCACCATTCACCATTCACCATGGACATGGAGCGAGCAATGAACACCGACGAAGTGCTGGGCATTTTCCGTGAAGCCGGTGCCGTTCTCGAAGGGCATTTCATCCTGACGTCGGGCTTGCGAAGCCCGGTCTTCCTGCAGAAGGCGCGGGTGTTCATGCATGCCGACAAGACCGAGCGCCTGTGCAAGGCGCTGGCCGAAAGGATCCGCGCCGCTGTGTCCGGAAAGATCGACTATGTCGTCGGCCCGGCGATCGGCGGACTGATCCCGGCCTACGAGACCTCGCGCCATCTTGGCGCACCGGCGATCTGGGTCGAGCGGGAAGGGGGCGAGTTCAGGCTCCGCCGCTTCGAGATCGCCAAGGGTTCGCGCGTCGTCATCGTCGAGGACATCGTCACCACCGGCCTGTCGATCCGCGAGACCGTCGACTGCCTGCGCGCGCTTGGCGCCGATGTCGTTGCCGCTGCCTGCATCATCGACCGCTCGGCCGGCAAGGCCGATGTCGGCGTGCCGCTGATCGCGCTCGCCGAATACGAGGTTCCGGCCTACCCAGCCGACAGGCTTCCGCCCGAGCTCGCCGCCATACCCGCCATCAAGCCCGGCAGCCGCAACATATAACTGAGGGCGCTGCCGTGATTGCCGGTATCGACCATTTCGTGCTGACGGTTCGCTCCGTCGATGACACCTGCGCCTTTTATCAGCGCGTGCTCGGTTTCAAGCGCGTCGACACACCGAACCTGCCGACGGCGCTGCTTTTCGGAACGCAGAAGATCAATGTGCATGAGGCAGGCCACACTTTCGAGCCGAAGGCCAAGGCGCCGACTCCGGGCTCGGCGGATTTCTGCCTGATCGCCGCCCGCCCGCTCTCCGAAATATGCGCCAGTCTCGAGGCCAAGGGCGTTGCCATCGACGTCGGGCCGGTCGAGCGGACCGGCGCCCGTGGCCCAATGATGTCGGTCTATTTCCGCGACCCGGACGGCAACCTCGTCGAGGTCAGTGAGTACAGCAGGTAATTGATATTTTCGGCGAGAACGAAGTGCATCGGCAAAGCTGCGACCAACGGTGTTCACGCCTGCCGCACCGGTTAGGCCATCGTCCCGATGCGGCGAAGCTTAGTTTTGCCAAGCCGCCGCTCAGGACAGTTCCGCTTCCACAGGGCAGTCTAGGCAAGCGGTATAGTTGCAGAGCCGGCAAATACGGTATGCATGGTCCTCGGTGCTGACGAGCCCACGCAACAGCTTGGCGGCAAGTTTGCCGAATTCCTGCAGCTCCTCCGAACTCAGAACGGCGAGCGCTGACGCGAGCCCCGACTGACGAGCAGAAAGAATAGCACTGCAGGTCGTCTCCCCCAACGGAGTGAGCCTCAGCGCTACCGCGCGATGGTCGTCAGGCGCCGAGAACCGAGCCGCCAATCCGTCCGCCACCAGTCGATCGACTAATCTAACGGTGCCCGAATGAGATAGCGACAATGCGCGGCGCAGCCTCTCGATCGACAGACCCGGTACGTGGCCAATGAGGGTGATCGCGGAAGCCGCAGGGCCGGGCTCCGGTGCTTTGGCCTGGGCATCCCGCTGCAACGTGTCCGCGAAGGCGAGGGCTAAGGCGCCAATCACATTTTCAATCCTGGAATCAGCCATCAACAAAAAATATATGCTCGGAGCATATACATCAAGGTCGAATTATTATATGCTTGGAGCATACAAATCGAAGGGAAGAAGGCCATGATTACCTCTACAACCGCCAACGCTCCGTTCGCGACGCGCATCAATCAAGCTGCCTATCACGTTACCGCCGTCGGTCGCGCGGTAACCCTTTTGGGGGTGGTGCTCCCTCTGCTGTCGATCGGCATCTTGAAATTCACCGCGATCGAGATCGAGGCGCTTAGGCCGTTCGTCGAGAATACGCCTTGGCTGGCATGGCTCTATCCCGCGTTCGGATCTGCGGGAGCCTCCTACTTCTTGGGCGTGGTCGAACTGGCCACAGCGCTTCTGCTGATAGCATCGGTCCGCAGCGTTTGGGCTGGCGTCGTGGGGGGCGCCCTCGGTTCAATCACCTTTGCGCTGACATCCTCGACAATGCTCACCTTGCCGATCTGGGAAACGGGATCTGGAGGGTTTCCCTTCCTCAACGGGTTAGGCGCCTTTCTGATCAAGGATGTAGCCTTGCTCGGAGTGAGCTTGGTCATATTGGGGAGAAGCCTTCAGCAACTCGTCTCCGACCTCGGCCGGGAAGTTGATCGTAGTGATGAACAACGAAATCCAGGGGTGAGGGTATGAGTCTACTCGCTATCTGGCGCAGGACGGACGAACCAGGGCACGATGTCGCGCAGCTATCGCAGGCAGAGCCCGGCTGGCTCTTGAATGGAGCCGCTGTCTACCTCTCAGATGCCGGCCCGGCGCGTTTGGACTACATTGTGCAACTGGCCGAAGATTGGACAACCAAATCCGGCAGCGTTCGCGGGTTCATCGGTTCCCAGTCAGTTGATCTCACAATCATCCGCAACGAGGTCGGCTGGACTGTTAATGGGCAGCGGCAGCCGGCGGTTCAGTCAATGGTGGACCTGGATTACGGCTTCACGCCGGCGACGAACCTGCAACAAATCCGCAGAATGGACCTGAAGGTCGGCGACAAGGCGGATTTTCCGGTGGCTTGGCTGGTTGCCGGCGCCTCGAGTTTGGTTGTTCTGCCGCAGACCTACCATCGTGTGAGCGAGACCGAGTACATCTACGAGGCTCCCACAGTGCCCTACCGTGCCACGCTGCTCATTCCCGACGCTGGCTTTGCTCAAGACTACCCCGACGGCTGGGTTTTCGAGACCGGCAACGCCGGCCCTGGGCTATAGTGGTGAAACGTACCGACGCCTGCGACGTCGGCAATCTCGGCCTGCAGCAGACCCGCGGCGGCGTTTTCGTTGTTCCGTGGCCGGTGTATCGCTATATCAAAGTCGTTGTTGCCTTTCGGTGACCGCAAAGCGCAAGATGTGGCCGCAGAGCCCCTGGCCAGAGATGGCTGGACGAAGTGAACCGGGAACTGGAACAGAGTGCTTTTTCGACGCCGCAAGCCTGATGGTTTTCTCGAGCGGGTGCGTACCTATCTGTGGCCACGCCGCTCTTTCTCGCGCTCGCTGCGGTATTTTTTCAAGCGCATCCTGCGGCTGAAGGCTACTCCACATGCTGTGGCCGCCGGTGTCGCGGCTGGCGTGTTCGCTTCATTCTTTCCGCTCGGCTTTCACTTCATCATCGCCTTTGCCGTGTCCTGGCTGATCGCGGGGAATCTGGTCGCGGCCGCATTCGGCACGGCATTCGGCAACCCGCTGACCTTCCCGTTGCTGTGGGGCGCGTCGTGGGAGACCGGCAAGCTGGTTCTGCACGAGCACCTGCCGGCGCATGGGCCGCCCGCGCATCTCGGCGAGATGCTGCACAACCTTTCCTTTTCGCAATTGTGGGGACCGGTTTTAAAGCCGATGACCATCGGCGCCGTACCGCTCGGCCTGATCTTCGGCCTTTTGTTCTACGGCATCACGCGCTGGGGCATGGCCACCTTCCGCGAACAAAGACGCTTGCGCCTGGCAGGCAGAGCTGGAACGGCCGCACGGGAAGTTCCCGCCGAATGATCATCGGTATCGGCAGCGACCTGATCGATATCAGACGCATCGAAAAATCGCTGGAGCGCCACGGCCAGCGCTTCATCCAGCGTATCTACACCGAAGTCGAACAGGCCCGCTCCGAAAATCGCGGCGCCCGCGCCGCCTCCTATGCCAAGCGCTTCGCCGCCAAGGAGGCCTGCGCCAAGGCGCTGGGCACCGGCATGGCGCAAGGTGTTTTCTGGCGCGACATGGGCGTCGTCAACCTGGCCAGCGGCAAGCCGACCATGGCACTGACCGGCGGGGCGGCGGCGCAGCTGGACGCAATCCTGCCTGAAGGGCACAGGGCGGCAATCCACCTCACCATCACCGACGACTTTCCGCTTGCTCAAGCCTTTGTGATCATCGAGGCGTTGCCCGTCGAAGAAGCGCCATATTGATTGCATCTGACCACCGGCATGACGTTGCCCAGCGCGCGCCGAGACTCTATACCAACCAACGCATAATCGAGGACGACATGAGCGTGGCTGAAAAATCCCAGAAGAAATCCGGCGGGCTTGGCGAAACCGTCAGCGTCATCGTCCAGGCGCTTTTGCTCGCTCTGGTCATCCGCACGCTGCTTTTTCAGCCATTCTCTATCCCGTCCGGGTCGATGCGGCCGACCTTGCTCGAAGGCGATTACCTCTTCGTCACCAAATGGTCCTATGGCTTCTCCCGCTATTCGCTGCCGTTCGGGCCGGATCTCTTTTCGGGCCGCATATGGGGCGCCGAGCCGAAGCGCGGCGACGTGGCGGTGTTCAAGTTCCCGCCGGACCCATCCGTCGACTATATCAAGCGCGTCATTGGCCTGCCGGGGGACAAGATCCAGGTCAGGGACGGCCAGCTCTTCATCAATGGCGTTGGCGTGCCACGCCAGAAGGTCGGGCAGATCGACAATCGCGACATCACCGAGGAGAACGGGCCGGTCGACGTCTATCGCGAGACTTTGCCGAACGGCGTCAGCTATGACACGCTCGACCTAACGCCGAACTCGATCGGCGACAACACCCGCGAATTCGACGTGCCGCCCGGCCACTATTTCATGATGGGGGATAACAGAGACAATTCCTCGGACAGCCGCTTCACCGTCGGTTTCGTGCCCGACGAGAACCTGGTCGGTCGCGCCAACCTCATCTTCTTCTCGATCGGCGGCAGCGCCAGCCCGCTCGAAATCTGGAAATGGCCGTCGCTGATGCGCCCGTCGCGCCTGCTCCATTTCGTCAATTAGGGTCATGGCGGCGACAAAACGGCTGACCGTCGACGCGCTCGCGGAAGCGCTCATGGAGCGCACGGGCCACGCCTTTGCCGACCGCCAGCGCCTGCAGCGCGCGCTGACCCATGCCAGCGCCCGCAGCAGCCATGCTGGCATCGACTATGAGCGTTTCGAATTCCTGGGCGATCGCGTCCTCGGCCTAGTCGTCGCCGACATGCTGCTGGCGGCATTTCCGGATGCTGCCGAAGGTGAGCTTTCGCTCAGGCTCAACGCGCTGGTCAATGCCGAGGCGCTGTCGCAAATCGCCGAGGAAATCGGCCTGCCGGAGCTGATCCGCGCCGGCTCGGACGTACGCGGCCTCGATGGGCGCAAGCGCGTCAATCTGCGCGCCGACGCGCTGGAATCGCTGATCGCCGTGCTCTATCTCGACGGCGGGCTGGAGGCGGCCCGCGCCTTTATCCACAAATACTGGCGGCCGCGCTCACAGGCCATCGGTGCGGCCCGCCGCGATGCCAAGACCGAACTGCAGGAATGGGCGCATCAGGCGGCAGCCGCCGTGCCGGTCTACATGATCGACAGCCGCGAAGGACCGGACCACGATCCGCTGTTCACCGTCAGCGTCAGGGTTGGCGCCTATTCGCCGGCGACCGGCAGCGGGCGCTCCAAGCGCGAGGCCGAACAAGCTGCCGCTACTGCACTGCTGCTGCGCGAAGGCATCTGGCTAAATAAGGGGAGCGCGGCATGACCGCCACCGAAGACGTCACGCCGGCAACCGAAGCTGCCGCCACGCACTCCGGCTTCGTCGCGCTGATTGGCGCGCCCAATGCCGGGAAATCGACACTGGTCAACCAGCTGGTCGGCGCCAAAGTGTCGATCGTCACCCACAAGGTGCAGACGACGCGCGCCATCGTGCGCGGCATCGCCATCCACAACAATGCACAGATCGTCTTCGTCGACACGCCGGGTATTTTCAAGCCGAAGCGGCGGCTGGACACGGCGATGGTGACGACCGCCTGGGGCGGCGCCAAGGACGCCGATATCGTGATGTTGCTGATCGACGCCGAGCGCGGCATCAGGGGCGACGCCGACGCCATCCTGGAACGGCTGAAGGATGTCCGGCAGCCGATGGTGCTGATCCTCAACAAGGTCGACCGGGTCAAGCCCGAGGCGCTTCTGGCCCTGTCCGCGGCAGCCAACGAAAAAGTGCCGTTCAAGCGCACCTTCATGGTCTCGGCGCTAACCGGCTCGGGCTGCAAGGACCTGCTCGACTATCTCTCGGAAACCCTCCCTGCCGGCCCCTGGTATTACCCGGAAGACCAGATTTCCGATCTGCCGATGCGTCAGCTGGCGGCCGAGATCACTCGCGAAAAGCTGTATCTCAGGCTGCATCAGGAACTGCCCTATTCCTCCCACATCGAGACCGAGAAATGGGAAGAGAAGAAGGACGGTTCGGTGCGCATCGACCAGACCATCTATGTCGAGCGTGACAGCCAGAAGAAGATCGTGCTCGGCCACAAGGGCGAGACGATCCGTGCCATCGGCCAGGCGGCACGCATGGAGATATCAGGTATTCTCGAACAGAAGGTGCACCTTTTCCTGTTCGTCAAAGTGCGCGAGAACTGGGGCGACGACCCCGAGCGCTACCGCGAGATGGGGCTGGAGTTTCCGCATTAGAGCATGTTCCCGAAAAGTGAGAACCGGTTCAGCGCATGGCATGATGACGCCGAATATTGGTTCCGGCGTTGGACGGACTTCGAACGAGCCAAAGCGGAAGGCGGGCAAGTTTGTTCTTGCTTTGTGCACCCAGTTATGCTATCAATTCGGGCATGGTGCTGATTTGCGCCAGCGACCGCCGTCGAGGTGGTTTTTTTGTTTCAGGTTTCGCCATTCGTCGGCGTGGCTGTCCACGGGCCTTCTCCTGACCCGAGGTCGGAGCCTTGGCATCCGATTACCCAACCTTGATTTCGCCACCGAAGCGGTGACAAGTTCCATTCATGGAATGGCGCGACGAGGGAATCATTCTCGGCACCCGCAAGCATGGCGAAACCAGTGCCATTCTTGAGGTCATGACCCGTGCGCATGGCCGCCACCTCGGTCTTGTGCGCGGCGGCCGTTCGCGCAAGCAGCAGCCGGTTCTGCAGCCCGGCAATCGCGTCGACCTGTTGTGGCGGGCGCGGCTCGATGAACATCTTGGCACCTTCCAGGCCGAGGCGATCGAGATGAACGCCGCGCGGCTAATGGACAGCGCCGTCGCCATCTATGGGCTGCAGACCATGGCCGCACATCTGCGCCTGCTGCCGGAGCGCGACGCCCATGGCGGCCTCTACGAGACGTTGGCCGTAATGATCGCTCACCTGGACGATGTGGACGCTGCCGGCGAGCTGGTGGCGCGCTTCGAGCTGCTGATTCTCGACGAACTCGGCTTCGGCCTCGATCTCAGCCAATGTGCTGCGACCGGCGCCAGGCAGGACCTTGCCTATGTCTCGCCGAAATCCGGTCGCTCCGTATCGCGCGCCGCTGGCGAACCGTGGCGCGACAAGATGCTGCCGCTGCCAGCCTTCCTGCAGCGGTCTGGCCTGCGTGCCGATCCGCCGGCGATCGAGGACGCGTTCCGGCTGACCGGCTTCTTTTTTACCCGCCATGTCTACGAGCCGCGCGGCATCGAGGCGCCCGGTGCCCGCGCCGGCTTCCTCGCCGCCTTGCGCAAGCACCACGCGCCCGGCAAGACCCTGATCGAAGAACCCGCCGGAGAAATCACCAGATGAGCGAAGTGGAGCTCTATCCCGGCCGGGTCTCGCCGCTCGGCCTCGGCACCATTCCGCATGGCGACATCCTTAGATATACCGGCCTGGAATTGCTCCAGCGCATCATCGACAACAAATACCCGGCGCCGCCGATTTCGTTCCAGCTCAGTTTCGACCTGACCGAAGTGTCGGAAGGGCGCGCGGTGTTCCGCGGCATGCCGAACGAGCGTTATCTCAATCCGCTGGGCGGTGTGCATGGCGGCTGGGCCGCGACGCTGTTGGATTCGGCCCTTGCCTGCGCGGTGCAGACGCTGCTCGACAAGGGCGAGGCCTATACGACGGCGGAGTTCAAGGTGAACCTGACGCGGCCGATCACGCCGAAGACCGGCGAGGTGGTGTGCGAGGGCAGGGTGGTGCACAAGGGCCGCACATTGGCGGTTTCGGAGGCAACGCTGAAGGATGCCAACGGCAAGCTGCTGGCGTTCGGCACCGAAACATGCTCGATCTTTCCGGCCGCCAATCTGGCGGCGCGCTGACTCGGCTGGCCGTCTAGCCGCCGTGTTTGTCGGTAACTGCTGGCCGGGTTTGGGGGAACCGCCATGTTCGAAAGCCTGATCGGCCTGGTCGCGATCATCGCGCTGTTCGTCATTATCTCACGTCAGCAGAGCCGCATCGGCTTGATCGAGCGCGAGCTTGGCGCACTGCGCAGCCTCGTGCTTTCAGGCGTGGATGTGGCGCCGCCGCAGGCCAAGCCGGTAGAACCGGCCGCAAACGACAGCAAGCCAGCCGATGCGGCGCCAGCGACTGACATTGCGCCGTCATCGGCGGGTGAGGCTGCGGAAGAACTGCTCACGGAGACTGAAGCCGGGGAGGTTGCGCCCGGACCGTGGGCTGCGGGCGAAGCAGCGCCGGCTGCATCTGCACCTGCGCAACCAGCCGCAGCGACGGCGAAAGCGGCCCAAAAATCCGATCAAAAACCCGATATTGAAACGGCGCTCGGCACCCGCTGGGCAGTCTGGGTCGGCGGTATCGCGCTGGCGCTGGGTGGCTTATTCTTGATCCGCTACACCATCGAGGCTGGCATTTTCGGTCCCGGCGTGCGGCTGAGCATGGCAGCAATGCTCGGGCTGGTGCTGGTCGCTGTAGGCGAGTTCATCCGCCGTACCGGCTTCAGGGTGCCGGTGCAGGGCGTCGCGGGCGCCTATATTCCGGCGATCCTGACGGCGGCCGGTGCTTTCATCCTGTTCGGCACGGTTTATGCTGCGCATGGCGTTTACGGCTTCATCGGGCCGGCGCTCGCCTTCACGCTCCTAGGGGCCATCGGTGTGGCGACGATCGTGGCCGCGCTCGTCCACGGCCAGGCGCTGGCCGGCATCGGCCTGCTCGGCGCGGTGGTGACGCCGATGCTGGTCGCCGCGCAGGCGCCCAATCCTTGGGCGCTGTTCGGCTATCTCGCGATCGTGCTTGCCGCCACTACCGTCATCGCCCGCCTGCGCGACTGGAAATTGCTGATGGCGGCGGCATTCGTCGGCACCGGTCTCTGGACCGTTCTTTACATGACCGATGCGCCAGGCGCCAACCTGCCCGTCATCCTCTTTATCAATGCGGTGACCCTGGCCGTGCTTGCCTTCGTCTGGCTCGGCCGTCGCGGTGGCGAAGCAGAACCCGCCAAGGGCTTCGACTGGCCGTCGATCGCACCTGGCTTTTTCGTCGGTCTTTCTGTCATGGCGCTGTTCGTCGACCCCGCATACGCTGCCACCAGCGATGCTCTGTCGGGAGCAGCCCTTATCGCAGCCCTGGTCGCGGTAGCGCTCTACCGGCCGCTGGCTCTGGCGCTTCTGCACGCCGCAGGGCTGGCGACGGTGCTGGTCTATCTCGGCATCATTCCGCCAACCTCGATTGCTTCCGACCTTGCCAGTGGCGGCCTGAGTGTCGATGGACTGCCCGCCGTGGCATCCGATGCCCGGATGCTCAGGACCGGCATCGCACTCGGGCTTGTCTTCATCGGCACCGGCTTCTGGACAGCGCGCAGATTTGCCGCATCGGCACAAATCCGCGCCGCCTCATGGGCGGCGTGGGGCGTCGTCGCGCCGCTGGTCATTCTGTTGACGCTCTGGTTCACCTTCGGCAATCTCGACCGCGATCTTGTCTACGCGGCGGTGGCAGCCCTTCTGGTCGTGGTCTTCACCGCCGGCGGCGAGTGGATCGCGCGCGGTGAAGAGCCGCCGCTGCAGGGCGGGGCGGCCGTCTCGTTCGCGCTCGGCGGGGCAGCAGTAGCCGCCTTGCTGATGCTCTACATGACCTTCGGATCCGGCTGGACGACCGTCCTTTTGGGTGCCGCGGCCATCGTTCCGGCGCTGGCCACCCGCTGGCGCTCCTATCCGGTGCTCGGCTGGATTTCGGTCGGCGCGGTCGTCGCGGTGCTCGGCCGTGTTGCCTTCGATCCGACAATCGTCGGCGCCGAGTTTCTGTCGAGGACGCCTGTGTTCAACTGGCTGCTGCCGGGATACGGCGTGCCGGCGCTCGCCTTTGGCTTTGCAGCGTGGCAACTCGCCCGCACCACAAATGGCCGCCCGCGCCTCGCCATGGAGGCGGGCGCTGCGCTGTTTGCGCTGCTCACCATTGCCATATTGGTGCGCCACGCCATGCATGACGGCGTCATCGACACGGGTGCTGCGACGCTCGCCGAACAGGCGATCTACACGCTGATCGCCCTCGGCGCCGGCGCCATCCTGGTCGCCATCGACATGCGCTCGCCAAGCTCGGTGTTGCGCTATGGTTCGCTTGCCGCGGGCGTGGTCTCGGTCGCCTTCATCCTCATCCAGCATTTCCTGGCACTGAACCCGATGTTCACGGACGAATCGACTGGCCGGATCCCGGTGTTCAACCTGCTGTTCCTTGCCTATCTCTTGCCGGCCGCCGCCGCCGGGGGGCTCGCGCTCTATAGTAGAGACAAGCGGCCGAAATGGTACGCCGCGATGCTGGCGCTGGTGGCGGCACTGCTTGCCTTCGTCTATGCGACGCTGTCGGTGCGGCGGCTGTTCAAGGGCGAGTTCATCGGCCTGTGGAGCGGCCTCGGCCAGCTTGAGACCTACACCTATTCAGCCCTGTGGCTGATCATCGGCGTGGCGCTGCTCACCGCCGGTGTCTGGCTGAAGTCACAGGTGCTGCGCATCGCGTCGGCCACGCTGATCTCGGTCGCCGTGCTGAAGGTCTTCCTCTTCGACATGTCGGAACTGGAAGGCGTTCTGAGGGCGCTGTCCTTCATCGGCCTCGGCGCGGTGCTGATCGGCATCGGCCTGTTCTACCAGCGGCTGCTGACAAGGGCGGCCAAATCCGAGCCCGAATAGTATTCAGGCCAGATCGGTCTGCAAGAAATCATTGCCCTTGTAGAGCAGGGGTACCCGGTAGGCCTTGGCACATGCATAACTGAAACAGTCGCCGAAATTCAGCTTGGCGGGATGGCCGACGTATCGACCGTAGTCGCGCGCAGCCTTGACTGCGAGTTCGCGAATGGCGGCATCCAGCGGAACTTCCACGGCCTTGAGTTCGGCCAAGAAGCCGATAACAATCGTTTGGCATTGATCTATCAGGGCAGGCGGTGTCGGAGCTTGATCGCCGCTTTCAGCTACAGATTTCCTGCGGGCTATTCCCAGGATCGCTTCAAAAGCGGAACTCGGCGAGAAATAGAGCGTCTCGGCAGTTTCAATTCTTCTCAGCAGACGATCCGCATCTGCCTCTCTCAAAATCACCGCAATAATAGCGGAAGCATCAAGAAACATCGGGCTCCCCCCAGGCCTCGTCCATGAATTTCTTCATATCGAAGGTGGGGTCATCGGGACCAAGTGCGCTCGCGGCATCCTGATATTTTTTGATACGCTCGCTTAGCGGAAGGACAGAGTTCGCTCGTTCAAGCTCGCGCTTGAGAGCGATCCGCACGGCTTCAGTCTTCGTGGGGGCTTTAATTGCGGACTGTAACTGACGAGCCAGGGCGTCGACCTCGTTATCGCGGATGTACAGAGACATATCGATTTCCCCGGGCGTATATTCCAAGTAGAATATACCAGATATATATCTTTGAATATACATCCTTTAGGGTGCGTTTTCAACCTCAGGCTTCTCATTCATGGCGCGCGGAGCCTTGACAGGTACCGTCCAGTCCTGGTCGGGAATAAATCGCCCGCCGGCCGCGTTATTTCATTGCTTGGGTGACCGGGGCGGCGGACCGCTTCGCGCTGGCCGCTTGCGCCGCGCCGTGAAGGCGCGTTCAATCGGTGAACAGAGGCGACCTCAGAACCAGCGGTCATGGAAGAAAAGAAGGCAGCAATCCTTGGCGAAATACCGCGCCTGCGCCGTTATGCGCGCTCGCTGCTGCGCGACCGCGATTCCGCCGACGACCTCGTTCAGGATTGTCTCGAACGGGCGCTAGTGCGGCTCGACAATTGGCAGACTGGAGAAAGCCCCAGGAGGTGGCTGTTTACGATTATGCATCATTTGTTCATCGACCAGATGCGCAAGGTGAACCGGCGCGGCGACGCAGCCCTGCTGCCGCTGGAAGCGAGCGAAGCGCAGGCAACGCCCGCCGAGCAGGTGGAGAGCATCGCCTCGCGCGAGATTATCGACGCATTGCAGGCGATCAGCCCCGACCGGCGCGCGGCACTCGTCATGGTCGCCATCGAAGGCTTTTCCTATGCCGAGGCCGCGAGCATCCTGGGCGTGCCGGCCGGCACGCTGATGTCGCGCATCGCCCGCGGGCGTGAGGAGTTGCGCGGGCTGCTGGACGACGCCGCGCGCCGCCGGGCGATAAGGATCGTCGAGAAATGACCCGGCGCGATTTTTCCGAACGTGACATCCACATGGAGCTCGATGACGAGTTGCCGCGCGACGAGCGCGTGGCTTATGACGCTTGGCTCGATGCTAATCCTGAAATGAAGGCGAGGAGCGCTCGTTATGTCGCCGACCGCGCAGCACTTCGTGCCGCCTTCGCTGGCGTGCTCGATGAGCCGGTGCCGGCGCGGTTGCAGAAGATCGTGTTCGGCGAGGCGCCGGTCAAGGCGGCGGCATCACGCTCGCGCTGGTGGCTGGCGGCTGCGGCAGCGGCCGTGCTTGCCATCGGCGGTGTTGGCGGTTATGTCGCCGGCCTCGACCATTTTGGTCTGAAAGAACCGGCCGAGGACCAACTCGCCGAGCAGGCGATCGCAGCCCATGTCATCTATGCCGCCGAGCAGCGGCATGCGGTGGAAGTGCCCGCCAGCGACAAGGATCATCTGCAGACCTGGCTGTCCAATCGGGTCGGCCTGAAATTAGTCGCACCGGATCTTGCGGCGGAAGGGTTCCATCTCGTCGGCGGCCGGCTGCTGCCGGCGGGTGAGAGCAAGGCCGCGATGCTGCTTTATGAAGACGACAAGGGCGAGCGCATCTCGCTGTTCGTCACGGCTGAATCGGCAGAGAAGACCAAGGGCACCTATGGATCGGAAGAGAACGGCCCGGAGGCGATCTACTGGCTGGACAAGGGCTATGGCTGCGCCGTCGTCGGCTCGCTGCCGCGCGCGCAGCTGACTGCGGTGGCGAAGAGCGCCTACAGCCAGCTTCTGGCCGGACTGGCCGGCTGAACCGCGGCTGTTTTGCGAAGCTGGCGCCACGGGCGAAACAGCGATCCTGTTCAAGTCCTTGCACTGATCCGCAGTGCCACGTACCCTTATGCTACGGGCCGAAACTGTCACAATTCGGCCCGAATCGAGGTGCGATAGCGCTTGACGGATGCTGGCGCTTCGGCTGGTGTTATCGACGTTTAGACCAGGGCCTTCTCCACACCCAATCGAGGTTTTCTGAGCCCGCATGCCTGCCGAGATTCGCACGGCCCGCGCGTCCGACGTCGATGACCTCGCGGCCATCGAGAAGGCTGTTTTCTCAAGCGACCGCATTTCTCGCCGTTCCTTTCGCCAATTGATCGAACGCGAGACCGCCGAGATGCTGGTCGCCGAAAGCGAGGGCCGCATCGCCGGCTATGCGGTCGTGCTGTTTCGCAAGGGCAGCGGCGTTGCGCGGCTCTATTCCATCGCCATCGATCCATCTTTCGGCGGGCTCGGCATTGGCCGCATGCTGCTGGGGCGAGCCGAGGAGGTCGCCTTCGAGCACAACCGCATGATGCTGCGTCTCGAGGTGCGCGAGGACAACGGCAGGGCCATCCGCATCTATGAGCAGAGCGGCTACCGCAAGATCGGCCGCGAAACCGGCTATTACGAGGACGGCGCCACGGCGCTGCGCTACGAGAAGACCTTGCGCGGCGATATTCCTGTCGCCACCAGGGTGCCGTTCTACCAGCAGACCTGCGAATTCACCTGCGGCCCGTGCTGCCTGATGATGGCAATGGCCAATTTCGATCGCGGCTTCGTGCCCGACCCGGTCATGGAAATCCGCTTGTGGCGCGAGGCGACCACCGTTTTCATGATGTCGGGGCCGGGGGGCTGCGAGCCGTTTGGTCTTGCCGTTGCGGGCCACGAAAGCGGGCTCTCTGCCGAGATCTATGTATCCTTCCATGGCGCGCTGTTCCTGCAGTCGGTGCGCAGCCATGACAAGCGCCGGGTGATGGAGCTGGCGCAGGTCGACTTTCGCCGGCGCGCGGAACGTTACGGCATCCCGGTGAATTACCGTCCATTCGCCATTGACGACATCCGCACGGCGATCGCAGAAGGAAAACTTGTGTTGGTCCTGATCAGCGGCTTCCTGATGTTCGGCAAGAAGGTTCCGCACTGGGTGCTGGCCATCGGCGACGATGGCGATCATATCCTGATCCACGATCCCTGGGTCGAAGACGAGAGACAGGAAACCATCCTTGATGCCGCCAACATTCCGGTGCCTTACGGCATCTTCATGAATATGGCGCAGTTCGGCCGCGACGGATTGCGTGCCGCCATCACCCTCGGAAAGCGCGACAGCCAATGACTTGGGTCATCCTTACCGGCAGGCAGAACGACCTCGATCAGGTGGCGACTCCGCACAAGATCATCACCAATCGCGACTATCTTGCGCATCCGGCGCTGTTTCGCGGTCAGCGGCCGAAGGTCATCAACCTGTCGAACAATTATGGCTACCAGAGCCGCGGCTACTATGCTTCGCTGCTCGCCGGCTCGCGCGGCCACAAGGTCATCCCGACGGTCGAGACGATGATCGACCTGTCCGAGCGCAAACTTTACGAGCATGCGCTGCCGGAGCTGGAGTTGGCGCTGAACAAATGCCGCAAGGATCTGGGCGGCGCCTTTCCGCAAAAAGTCTGCATCTTCTTTGGCATCGGCCCGTCGAAGATATGGGATCGCTTCGCCAAGCTTTTGTTCGACTGGTTCCGAGCGCCGGCGCTGGAAGTCCACATTACGGACAGCGCCGAATGGGCGTCGATCCGCAAGATCGGCTTCCATCCGCTGGCCAGGATGACCGAGGAGGAAGAAAAGCGCTTCCTTCAGTGCCTCGAGACCTACACCAACCGCGAATGGCGCGACACCAAGGGCCGCACGCCGTCACGCTACACCTTCGCCACGCTGGTCGATCCGCATGAGGAACTGCCGCCGTCGGAGATCTCGTCGCTGCGCTACTGGGCCAAGATCGCCGAAAAGATGGGCGTCGAAATCGAGCCGATCACCAAAAAGGATTTGGCCAAGCTCGCCAATTACGACGCATTGTTCATCCGCGAGACCACCTCGATCTCCAACCATACTTACCGTTTCGCCCGCCGCGCCCAGCAGGAAGGCATGCCGGTCATCGACGACCCGCTGTCGATGATCCGCTGCACCAACAAGGTCTATCTCAACGAGCTGATGACCTACAACAAGGTGCCGGTGCCGCCGACGGTGATGATCGCCGGCATCTCGGACCTTGAAGTGGCGGCGCAGACGCTGGGTTTTCCGCTGGTGCTGAAGATCCCGGACTCGTCGTTTTCGCGCGGCGTCAAGAAATGCGGCACCTTCGAGGAGCTGAAGACGCTTGCCACCGAATGGCTTGAGGATTCCGACCTTCTGATCGCGCAGAAATTCATTCCGACCGAATATGACTGGCGTGTCGGCGTGCTCGGCGGCCAGCCTCTGTTTGCCGTGCACTATCTGATGGCCAAGAAGCACTGGCAGATCGTCAACCACAAGGCGAACGGCAAGCCCGACCAGGGCGGCATCAAGACCTTCACCCTGAAGGAGGCGCCGGCCCATGTCGTCGAGACGGCGGTGAGGGCAGCGCGCTGCATTGGCGACGGCCTTTACGGCGTCGATCTCAAGGAGACCAAGGATGGCGTCTTCGTCATCGAGGTCAACGACAATCCCAATCTCGACCATGGCTGGGAGGATTCCGGCGAAAAGGACGAGGTCTGGGTACGGCTGACGCAGTGGTTCCTAGACCGGCTCGACCGGCCGGGGCGATAATCATCAGAGTAGGGCGCAGAGATGCTGTTTTTCGTGACCGAGGATTTTCGCGGCTGTGACCGCAAGGAGATCTACCGTCGCTTCCGCGACCAGGGTCGCCTGAAGCCTGATGCGCTCATCGTGCATCACAGCTGGATCGCAGCGGATATGAGCCGCTGTTTCCTGCTGGTGGAGGCCGATGACGTCACGCTCCTGGAGCGCTGGGTCGTCGAATGGGCGGATCTGGTCGAATTCGAGATCGTTCCCGTGGCGACTAACAAGGACATGGCAGACGCATTGAGCGGCCACCTCTGAGCGAACAACCGCCGTCATCGGCTCTCAGATGGCCGAGCGATCAACGCCGGCGAACCCACCGAGTGAAGGCATTCCTCGATCAGCCACGCCTTGAACGCCGCCACCACGTCGCGCCTCAAGCTTCGTTGCGGGATCGTCAGGCAATAGGGCTGGCGCAGCTCCAGCGCCTGTGCGACGGGCCTGACCAGCCTGCCATCCTCCACCGCCCCGGCGCAGAAGACGCCCTGCGCCAGCGCCACGCCAAGGCCTGATATGGCCAGATCGAGCGCCGCCCGCGACGAGTTCGCCGACAGACCGTGCTGGCCGGCGCGGCCGGGTTCGATGCCGGCCGTCTCGAACCAGTTGTGCCAGGACGGAAAGGAGGCGCCTGTCGGTCCCCAATCCGTGTGGATCAACGGCAGGCTGGCAAGGGCGGCGCCGTCAAGGCCGCCGATCCCCCTTGCCATCCCAGGTGCGCAAACGGGATAGACGGCATCGCTCACGATCTCTTCCGTTGACTGGTCGCGATAGTGGGAGCGCCCATAGGAAAGACGTATATCGATCAGGTCACGGTCGAACGACACCGGATCGTCTTCGCCTCTCAGCGATATGTCGACCGCGCCGTGGCTGGCGACAAAGCTCTTCAGTCGCGTCGAGAGCCAACCCATCGCCATGGATGGCGGTACCGAGACGACGAGCCGCGATCGAAACTCCGCGCCGCCGAGCTCGCGCGACACGCTGCCGATCTCCTCGAAGGCTGTTGTTAGTCGAGGCAGCATCTCCCGGCCCGCATCGGTCAGAACGGCGCGACGGTTGACCCGGTGAAACAACTTGCGGCCCATCTGGTCCTCGATCGTCCGGATCAACTGGCTGACCGCGGCCGCCGAAATCGATAGCTCTTCGGCTGCGGCGGCAAAGCTGCCGCGGCGCGCCGCGGCCTCGAAAGCCTGGAGTCCCCGCAAGGATGGAAGTGCGACCATGACGACCAATAGATAAGTTGACCTTATCTAAATCGCAGAAATCCTCGTTTTGCGAAAGCTGTTTTGGCGATTAGGCTCATCTGATCGACAGTGCGGGATCAAACCAATGGACCATCGCGACGTGATCGCATCGCTGACGCAGCAACAGCGCGATCGGCTGACCGCCAAGTCGGATCGCCTCGGGCTGCTGCAGCTTGCCGGTCATTGGGGCGCGATCACCGTCATTGGTGCGCTGATCATCGCCAAGGCGCCGTACTGGCCGCTGCTGATGCTGCCGCAAGGCATCCTGATCGTTTTCCTGTTCACGCTTCTGCACGAGACGGTCCATCGCACGGCTTTCGAAACACAGCGGCTGAACGATCTCGTGGCGCGCGTCTGCAGTCTGGCGATCGCGCTGCCGGCCGACTGGTTCCGCTATTTCCATTTCGCCCATCACCGCTTCACCCAGGATCCGGAAAACGATCCGGAACTGGCCTTTCCCAAGCCAGAAACCTGGCGTCAGTATCTGATCCACATCTCAGGCATTCCGGTGTGGTGGGGTCACTTCAAGACGCTCTACACCAATGCCACCGGCCGATGCCGGGACAGTTACGTGCCGCCAAAGGGCCGGCCCAAGGTGCGCGCCGAGGCCCGCGCCATGATTGCCTTCTATGCCGTCCTGCTGGTGCTGGCCGTCTGGTTCCGGGCAACCACGCTGCTCTATGTCTGGATCGTGCCGGCGCTTCTCGGACAACCGTTCCTGCGCCTCTATCTGCTGGCCGAGCACGGCCGTTGTCCGCTTGTCGCCAACATGCTGGAAAACACCCGGACCACGCTGACCAACTGGTTTGTCCGCAAGCTCGCCTGGAACATGCCCTTCCACGCCGAGCATCATGCCTATCCAGGTGTGCCGTTCCATAAACTGCCGGCGTTTCACGCACTGATCGAGCGCCATCTCAAGGAGATCGAAGCCGGCTATGTGCGCTTCCACGAAAAATATATCGAGACATTGCGCTGATGACAGGTGCCTGAGGCCGAGCCGATGGCTGGCTCGGCCCTGCGCGCTCAGCCTGATTGCCTGATGGCCGCGCGCGTCTCCAGCAGGCGAGCGATGTCCGCCGCCTTCGACGGCACGCCGATCAGATAGCCTTGGGCTTCGACGCAGCCCTCCTTGCGCAGGAACTCCAGCTGAGCTTCGGTTTCGACACCTTCTGCGGTGACGGTGATGCCGAGCTGCGCGCCGAGCCCGATGACCGTGCGCACGATCGCGGCGGTGTCGCGGTTGTCGATGTCGCGGATAAAGGAGCGGTCGATCTTGATCTTGTCGACCGGAAAGCGGTGGAGATAGCCGAGCGACGAATAACCGATGCCGAAATCGTCCAGTGCGATACGGATGCCGAGGTCGCGCAACTGCCTGAGCGTTCTGAGCACTGTCTCGCTCTCGTCCATCAGCACTGTTTCGGTGATTTCCAGTTCAAGCCGATCGGCCGGCACGCCGGAAAATGCCAGCGCCGAGATGACGCTGCGGGCAAAGGTGCCGCTTTTGATCTGCACTGCCGAGACGTTGACTGCGATACGCAGCCCATGCGGCCAGCCCGCTGCAACCGTGCAGGCTTTCCTCAGCGCCCATTCTCCCAGCGGCACGATCAGCCCGATTTCTTCGGCAACCGGGATGAAGTCGTCTGGCGGCACCAAGCCGCGTGC
Organism: Mesorhizobium sp. WSM4823; assembly: GCF_055811195.1. Taxonomy (NCBI): domain Bacteria; kingdom Pseudomonadati; phylum Pseudomonadota; class Alphaproteobacteria; order Hyphomicrobiales; family Phyllobacteriaceae; genus Mesorhizobium; species Mesorhizobium sp. WSM4823. The sequence continues at coordinate 132,778 of NZ_JBVVQL010000014.1, read as the reverse complement.
CGGCGAACGCCACCGCATCAAGGCTTCGGCGCCGACGATTTCGCTGGAAGCGATGTTCATGATGGGTTGAAAATCCAACTCGAATTCCCGCTGCTGCAGCGCTGTCTCCAGATCGGTTTCAAGTGCGCGGCGCGCCCGCACCATCGCATCCATGCCCGGCTCGAAGAAGCGATAGACATTGCGCCCTTCGCTTTTTGCCCTGTAGAGGGCCATGTCGGCATTTTTCAGCAGCGTGTCGGCATCCCTGCCGTCGTCGGGGAAAAGGGCGATGCCGAGGCTGATGCCGACATGCATATCGCGGCTTTTGTCGCGAAACGGTTTTCCTATGGTGTCGACAATGCGTTTTGCCAGCTTTTCCGCATCGTTGGCAGCTTTTGGGCTGGCACTTTTTGAGCCGGCGCGTTTTGTATTGAACTGGATGATGACGAACTCGTCGCCGCCGAAACGAGCGACTACGTCCGTTTCGCTGCGTAAACACCGTTGCAGCCGTTCGGCCACGCATTTCAGCAGCCAGTCGCCGGCCGGATGCCCCCAAGTGTCGTTGACGGCCTTGAAGCGGTCGAGGTCGAGCGAGAATATCGCCAGGTCCGTGGCCTCGCCCAAGGCCCGGTCGAGCCGTTCGCGGAACATCGATCGATTGGGCAGGTTGGTCAGCGTGTCGTGGTGCGCAAGATGGGTCATGCGCTCTTCGACGCGCCTGCGTTCGGTGACGTCGTCGAATGTCGCCACCCAGCCTCCGCCACTCATCGGCCGCCGTACGACCAGAAGCGTTCTGCCGTCGCCAAGATGGCGGTCGGTCGATCGCATTTCCCCGGCCTGAAGGCTGGCCACGGTGTTCGAGATTTCATTGTCGATATCGATCCCGGTATAGATGGCCAGGCGTACGAGCTGCTCGAGCAGATCGCGGTGGCTCATGCCAAGCGGAAAGTCGGCCGGCGTCACGCGGTATAGTTCCAGAAAACGTCCGTTGCGCACGATCAGCCTGCCATCGGCATCGAACATCAAAAGCCCTTGCGACATGTTGGCCAGTGCCGCGTCGAAGCGGCGGTGCTGCTCCTTCAGCTCCTGCTCGGCACGCCGTTGCTCGGTGATGTCCTCATAGATCGATACCCAGCCGCCCGAAGCCAGCGGCCGGTGCGAGATGTTGATGATGCGGCCATCCGACAATGTTTCCTCGTAGGTCGAGGGTTTCGCCCGGTCGATATAGGGCTTGCGGATAGCGTAGAGTTCTTCGGCGCTGTGCGAGGCGACACCGATGTCGACGCTGTGCTGGAGGATGTCGAAAAACCGGATGCCCGGCTGCACGATCTCGGCGTCGAGGCAGAAGATGCTGATATAATTGCCGTTGCATATGATCATGCGCTCGTCGGCATCGAACATGCCCAGGCCATGCGACATGTTCTCGACGGCGGCCGAGAAACGATCATTCTGTTTGCGCAGCTCGTCCTCGATCCGCGGCAGGCCCACGCCTTCGGCCCTCCGTCCGCGGACGGGCGAACCAGCCTTGGCATGAGCGACGGACATGAGGCGTGCCTGCAGACCGTGATCGAACACGGCACTGTTGCCCTTTCCGGTTAATTTAACGTTTTTCGGTCGGCGGGCTGCACCGTTTAGCGCCGCGATTTCTCGATCGCCGCATAGCGTTTGAGGAACGCGTTTTGCGCCCAGGTCACCGAACGCGGCGTTAAATCGAAGCGCTCGGCGTTGAAGCCGCGCGGCCGGCCGAAGAACTCGGTTGCCTCGGCTGTGGAGAAGCCGGCCAGCAGCGTCGCCTCGAAATAGGCCGCGATCTGGTCGGCGCGCTTGATCTCTTTGCGCAGGCCAGCACCGAGCTCGACCGGCAGCGAAAAGCGCTGGTGGATGGCACGCTGGAGTCGAAGCTCGCACTCCTTGTAGCTGCCGCCCATCACCGATTTGAACGGTGAGATCATGTCGCCGATCACATATTCCGGCGCGTCGTGCAGCAAAGCGGCCAGCCGCGCGTCGGCCGGGGCGTCCGGTACCAATTCGGAAAACAGCGCCTCGGCCAGCAGCGAATGCTGGGCGACGGAAAAGGCGTGGTCGCCGCTGGTCTGGCCGTTCCAGCGGGCGACGCGGGCAAGCCCATGCGCGATGTCCGAAATCTCGATGTCGAGCGGCGAGGGGTCGAGCAGATCGAGCCGCCGGCCCGACAGCATGCGCTGCCAGGCGCGCGGCGGCGCGCCGGCACGGTCGGCCGCCATTAGGCCTCCTCCGCGCCGACGGATTCCTGCGGGCCAACGGTTTCCAGCGGAAAAGTGAATTTCGCCCAGGCGGGGATGGTGAGCGAGACAGTGACGTCTTCCGCCATGATCGGCTGGCCGTCGTCGAGCGCCGCCTTGACGCGGTCGATACGGGCTATGGCCAGGCCTGTCGCGCCGGCGGTGGAGCCAAGCGTGCCGACCGGTCGCCCGGCCACTGTCAGTTCGGTACCGGGAGCCGGCAGGGGCCGTTCGGCCGAAACGATCAGCACCCGCCGTCTGGCAGTACCGCGATGCTGCATGCGCGAGACCACCTCCTGGCCGACATAGCAGCCCTTCCTGAAGCCAACGCCGGCAATCTCATCGAGCAGCACATCATGCGGGAAGGCCTCACCAAGCTGATAGTCGCTGCCACTTTCGGCAATGCCATGGGCGATGCGCAGGGTCTCCCATGCCGCCGGGTCGCCGCCCGCGGTAGTGGCGCCATAAAAGCGGCTGACGGCTGCGTCGAGGAACCGTGCATCGGCAACCCCGTTTGAATCAAATTGTGAAGCCGCTGAATCATCTCCCCATGCAACAGTGACAAGACCCTGATCGGCCTCGGCAATCTCGACTTTGGCGCGCAATTTGTAGAGCATCAGCCGGCGCATGAAATCGCTTGATATATCGGCTCGGCATTCGAGCCGGAAGGAATTCTCGCCAGCCCGCGAGATCAGGAAGTCGAACAGAATCTTGCCTTGCGGCGTCAGCAAGGCGCCGGGCTTTGCTTCGCCGGCAGCCAGTGCGTCGAGATCGGTGGTCAGAATGTTCTGCAAAAAGCCCTCCGCATCCGGGCCTGACACGGAAACGAGTGCGCGGTCTTTCAATTGGGCAAAGGGCATGGGTGGAAAGAACCTGATCTTGCAAAACGGTCGGCCATTACGTAAGCCGCTGGCACTCCCCCCGCAAGAGACCGGATCAGCATGGCCATGACCTACGACCTCATCCTGACAGGCGGAACGGTGGTGAACCACGATGGCGAGGGCCGGCGCGACATTGGCATCAACGGCGGGCGCATCGCCGCCATTGGCGATCTCGGCCGGGCTTCCGCCGGCGAGACGGTCGACTGCCGCGGCCTGCACGTCCTGCCGGGCGTCGTTGACAGCCAGGTGCATTTCCGCGAGCCGGGGCTGGAGCACAAGGAAGATTTGGAGACAGGCTCGCGGGCAGCGGTGCTAGGCGGCGTCACCGCAGTCTTCGAGATGCCCAACACCAACCCGCTGACCACCAGCGAGGCAGCCCTTGCCGACAAAGTGCGGCGCGCTTCCGGCCGCATGCATTGCGACTTCGCCTTCTGGGTCGGCGGCACCCGCGAAAATGCCAGGGATGTTGGCGACCTCGAACGGCTGCCGGGAGCGGCTGGGATAAAAGTTTTCATGGGCTCGTCTACCGGCGACCTTTTGGTCGAGGACGATGAGGGCGTCGCCTCGATCCTGAGGAACACGCGCCGCCGCGCCGCTTTCCATTCCGAGGACGAATTCCGGCTGCGCGAGCGGCTTGGCGAACGTATCGAGGACGACCCGTCCTCGCATCCGGTCTGGCGCGACGAGATCGCGGCACTTCGCTGCACCGAGCGACTGGTGCGCATCGCGCGACAGGCCCGCGCGCGCATCCATGTCCTGCACATCTCGACCGCCGAGGAAATCGCCTTCCTCGAGCAGCATAAGGATGTCGCGACCTGCGAGGCGACGCCGCATCATCTGACGCTGAGCGCGGATGATTACGCGCGGCTTGGCACGCTGATCCAGATGAACCCGCCGGTGCGCGCATCGCGCCATCGCGACGGCATCTGGCACGGCATTCAGCAAGGTATCGTCGATGTGCTGGGTTCCGACCATGCCCCGCACACGCTGGCCGAGAAGGCAAAACCCTATCCGGCCTCGCCGTCGGGCATGACTGGCGTGCAGACGCTGGTGCCGATCATGCTGGATCACGTCAATGCCGGGCGGCTGACGTTGCAACGTTTCGTCGATCTGTCCAGTCACGGCCCGCAGCGCATCTTCGGCATGGCCAGGAAAGGCCGCATCGCCGCTGGCTACGACGCCGATTTCACGATTGTCGATCTGAAGCGTCGCGAGACCATCACCAACGCGCAGGCAGGTTCGAAGTCCGGCTGGACGCCGTATGACGGAAGGAAGGTGACCGGCTGGCCAGTCGGCACCGTCGTGCGCGGCCGGCGCGTGATGTGGGAAGGCGAGATCGTCACGTCAGGACAGGGCAGGGCGGTGGAATTTTCCGAGGCGCTGTCGGTCTAGCCGTTTCCATGGTGTTGGATTTTTTAAGCACTGCGCATTATGTTGTTGGGGTTATGAACGCAGATATCGCGCCCATGATTGTCCCCGCGGAGTTTCCGGAACTCCAGGCTCTCGCCTGGAACCGTGACGTAGCGCGTCCGATTCCCGCCGAAGAAGCATTTGCGCTGTATGAGCGCAATTGGCGTTTTGTCGATCAAAAGCGTCTTACGGCGCGTGAAAAACGGCTTATACGGAATCTGGCCAACAAATTCGGTCATGGCGTCCTTTTGACCACTGCCTGAAGTTCGGTCTCCTTCCCTGATCTCTCTTCCCGCAGCTATCAGACAGTACACACAGCGAACGGAAGTCATGAAGGAGTTCAAAAGGCCGGAACACCGGATCATTGCCGAAGCCCTCGGACTAATGGATCGCGAATTCCTGGCCGTGAACCAATGCTGGTTCGGCGGCGGGACGGCGATTGTCATGAAACTCGGCGAGTATCGACGGTCACTGGATGTGGATTTCCTGTGTGCCGATGCCGACGGCTATCGCGAACTGCGAACCCGTGCGGCCGAACGGGGCGTTGGGGCGTTCTTCCCCGAACCCGTTGAGGCCATTCGGGATTTCCAGATCGACCAGTATGGTTTGAGAACGGTTATGCGGCTCAACGGGCAATTGATCAAATTCGAAATCATCCGCGAAGGCCGCATCCAACTGCAAGGCCATTTTGACGACGATTTGAATGTACCTGCCCTGATCGCGGCGGATATGTTTGCCGAGAAGCTGTTGGCGAATGCCGATCGATGTCAGGACCGCGCCATCGCATATCGCGACGCTATCGATCTCGGGATGTTGGTCAAAGCCTATGGAGAAATCCCGGCCGAGGCGCTGGGCAAGGCGCAAACCGCCTATGGGTCGGACATCCAGCACAAGGTCGCATGGGTGGTGAACAAGCTTCAGGGCAGGGACGAACTGCGCAACGCAGCCGAGTCCTTGCAAATGGACGCTAACGCGGCCGACACTGCTATTTCGGCTCTTCGAAACGAAGGCATTCGCCTCTGGCCAGGTGCGGGCATCGGCAAGGACCGATCACGCCAATAAATAGCAGAGTCGAGGCAGGGCGTGGAGTTTTCCACAACGGCAGCTCAATCCCCGGCGACGAAGAAAGTCCACTGTCCCGCGGGCGTGATGCCGACGCGATAGAAGATGTAAGCGCCGAACTGCTTCATGCTATCATAGTCGCCGGCGGTGACGATTTTGAACAGCTCAACCCGCTGTCTGGCGTCGAGCTTGTCCAGCGGCAGCGCGAAGAAATAGGGCCAGACATAGAGCTCCTGCGGCGTGCCGACATCGACATGGACATAGCCGGCACTGAGCACCTCTTCCAGGATGGCGAGGATCTCCTGGCCTTCCGTGTCGCCCGAAAGACCTTTCAGGAAGGTGATCGGGTCGCCTTCGATCTCGCTCAGCGACAATTGGGTCATCGTATCGCCCTTGCCGATCAGCGGCCGGAGCCTTTCGATGTCGCCGCTCTTGCAGGCCTCGATCATCAGATTGTGCATGCGCCTGACCGGCTCCGGCAGCTTGCCGAGATCGTAGAGGACTTCGGGCAAGGGTTCATCCGGATCGACATGCGGATTGGCCAGGCCGCCATCATCCGCTGGGCCCTTGGGTTCGACCTGTTCCGGCTCATTGGGTGTCGTCGGCTGACTGGCTGCGGGCGGCGTCGTGCCGAGCGGATCGGGCATCGGCACTGTAGTTTCGTCGTCGGCGGGTGGCGCGACCGGTGAAGGAAGATCCTCGCGCTTGATCTCGCTCAGCGCGTAAGCGGGGTTGAGGCAGAGCGCCAGCGGAACCGCGGCGAAAAAAGCGGCGAGCCAGATGCTGAGGACCAAGCCACGCGGCTGGCCTGACATCAAAGAATTCACCGCCTGCCTCTCCATGACTTTCTGGACCTTACAGGCCCAGGCCTTTACAGATGCCAAGCCCCCGTAGGTGCCCTGGGCATGATGCCTAAGCGGCACGTCGTCGTCAAAGAGCTTGATGCCGGTTTAGTGCCGCAGACGTTCTGGTTCGAAAGCTCCGGCTATCACCTTTTCACGCATGCGGTCGAGCAGGGCAAGGGCCGAGGTCTCGCCATTGGCGCGCAGCATTTCACCGAACGCGGTTTCAAGGGCGGCCTCCGCGATGATTTCCGGCTCGATTCCGGCCGAAAGCCCTTCCGCCCAGGCCTCGCTGTGGCTTTCCACGGCGGTCAGGCGCTTTTCTTCCCTGACCAGCGCGTCGATGTCGTTGACGCCATGTTCCATTTGCGATGTCCACCCTTTTCAAGCGGCGATCCGACAGATGCGGATCAGGCTTGGGCTGTCCCTTTGTTACATGCAGGTCAAGTAAGTACTTGTAAATACGACATTTCTAGGGTCGCCTCTGACAAGTCTCGTCGCGTCTCGTAAACCTGCGTTCGATCCGATTCAAAACTTAGCCGATTAGGCCGGCGAGCGGGACGAAAACCTTCAGTTTGAGTTAATTCCACATCCACGCGGTAACGTTTCGTTAATACCGTTGCAGAAGTGCAACACAAGGATTGCACTAAGATGCCGCCGGACACAAGCAGGGAGATGTCAAGGTCAGTTGCCGTAGCGTGAGGCGATGTCGCGCGACAGCGTCTCGCCTTCCTTCATGTAGCGGCTGATGGCTTCGGTCGCCGAGGTGGTGCATTGCGTGTAGGTGCCGCCGAAGGAGCGATAACCGCGGTTGAAGCTGGCAATGAAGCGGGCGCGCCGCTCCGGGTCCGGGTTTTCCGAAGCAATCAGCTTCTCCATCTCGACCCGCCACTGGTCGCCCTTCTCGCCGCACAGATTACGCAGGAAATGCAACGATCCAAGCACCTCCGCCAGCCGCATCAGCCCCGGCTCGAACGGGGCTTCGGCTGCCAGCGCCGGCCGCATCGCCGTGCTGGCGGCGAGGCATGCGGCAAGGAACAGCGAGGCACGGATCATAAGGCTTTGTGGCGAAACACTTGGCCGTCTGCAAGGCGATTTTGAAGGTTTACGCCCTCGCATCCCTGAGCAATTCGTCGGCAACGGCAAACACCGAGCCGGCAAGCGGCATCGTCGTCATTTCGCTAAGCGTATAGAAGGCGGCAGTCTCGGCGTCGTCGCTGGCCAGCGCCTCGCCATCGGCATAGGTCGCGCCGAACACCGTCAACCGGTAATCGACCGGATGGTTCTCGTTGCTTCCGTCGATGTGGATTTCGCGCAGCGGCCGATAGCCGTCCGCGCGCAGGCCGGTTTCCTCCAGCAGTTCGCGGGCCGCTGCTTCCTCCAGCGTCTCGCCGGCCTCGACCTTGCCGCCTGGGAAAGCGTAGAGGCCTTGCGAGGGCGGCCTTGCCCGCTTGACCAGCAGCACAGTGTTCCCACGCACGACGGCGACCGAGACTGCCGGAATGATCCTGCGTGTTTCCATGAGTTCCCGCTTGATAGACATAGCCCATTGTGGACCGGCCGTCGGTGAACAGCTTTAGCGGTTGCGAAAGGCATGTTCCATCGCCACTTTCACATGTCATCAGTTCGAAAGTTGATTTCATGTGCGGACGCTTTGCCCTGACCGCCACCCCGGACCAGACCGCCACCTTCCTCGGGCTGACGGAATTGGAGGACTTTCCGGCCCGCTACAACATCGCGCCGACGCAGCCGGTGCTGATGACGCTCGCCGGTCCACCACTTGCGCCGGGCTCGAACCTGCCTGACCGACAGGCGATGCTGGTGCGCTGGGGGCTGATCCCCACTTGGGTGAAAGACACCAGGGAGTTTCCGCTGCTGCTCAACGCGCGTTCGGAAGGAGCGACGGAAAAGGCCTCGTTTCGCACCGCCATGCGCCATCGCCGCGCTTTGGTGCCGGCCTCGGGGTTCTACGAATGGCAGCAAACCGGTGGCAAGAGGGGGCAACCCTACTGGATCAGGCCCAGGCATGGCGGGCTGGTTGCTTTTGCCGGGCTGATCGAGACCTATGCCGAGCCGGGCGGCTCGGAAATGGACACCGGCGCCATCCTGACCGTCCATGCCAATGCCGACATCGCACACATCCATGACCGGATGCCGGTGGTGATCCACCCGCAGGATTTCGCTCGCTGGCTGGATTGCCGCACGCTCGAGCCGCGCGACGTGGCCGACCTGCTCAGACCGGCACAGCTCGATTTCTTCGAGGCTGTCCCGGTTTCCGACCTAGTCAACAAGGTTGCCAACACCGGACCGGAGATTCAGGAAAGGGGCGTCGTGGGGCCGGAGCCCGAGAAGCCCAGGCGCCAGAAGACTGGCGCGGACGACGGGCAGATGACTTTGTTTTAGCGGTAGCGGCTGTTTGCTGGGCCGCTTCAACGCGCTCATTGCCGGCGCCCATTTACTGGCGGCCGGCACGTCACATCAGGCAGCGCGCGGCGATGTGATCTTTTGCGCAGGCTTTTTCTTCTTCGCGGTATGGAGAAGTGCGGCGACGATCGCGGCCGGGCCGATCGCCCGGTATTGGCTGGCAAGCGCCGGTTGCTTAGCGCTGGAGTCCTGCTTGGTTCGGGGCATTTTTCTCTTCCCTGGGTAACGTCTTCGTGTCCGGGTTTGCTGGTCGAATCCGACCAAATCGTGACATTTGGTGATCTAGCCGGCGAATGTTTCATGACTGTGCCGACATGTTTAATAAAATGGTTCACTGCGTCATTACCTGTGATCCAGCGACTCTTTTGCCGAAAGTTGCGACTTGACGGCAACACTGGGTGAGGCGATAAAGCCGCTCATGAGAACGTCTTTCGCCATTTGTGGCATTTGCATTATTGGCTAGCCTCGCGCTGGTCTGGACGTTTTCGCCTATCTTCCTTCTAGAGTGGACAAACGCCCCGGCCAGCAGGCTGGAATCTGACTGGCGTCTCGGCGCGAGAATGATTCCCAGCCCAAACAAAAGTACCGGACTGGGAAGGCACGAATGTCTGACGCATCGAAGGGCTTGCGCCTCTACAACACGCTGACGCGGACGAAGGAAGAATTTGTTCCGATCGATCCACGCAATGTGCGCATGTATGTCTGCGGCCCGACGGTCTACGACTTTGCCCATATCGGCAATGCGCGGCCGGTGATCGTCTTCGATGTGCTCTTCCGTCTGTTGCGCCAACTCTACGGCGAAAAGCACGTCACGTATGTGCGCAACATCACGGATGTCGATGACAAGATTAACGATCGCGCCCTGCGCGATTTCGGCGGCGAGATTGCCTCGGGAAAGCTGTCGCTGAACCAGGCGATCCGTCGGGTCACGGAAAAGACCGCCGACCAGTTCCATAGGGATGTGGCGACGCTCGGCTGCCTGGAGCCGACGGTCGAGCCGCGCGCCACCGAGTTCGTCGAGCCTAGGCCAGACGGCAAGACCGACATGATCTCCTTGATTCAACGCTTGATCGAACGCGGCCATGCCTATGTTGCGGCAGGCGAAGTTTTGTTCGACACCGCCTCGATGCCGGACTATGGCCAGTTGTCGAAGCGCAATCTCGACGAACAGCAGGCCGGTGCCCGCGTCGCCGTCGATAAGCACAAGAAGAACCCTGGGGATTTCGTGCTGTGGAAGCTGTCCTCGCCGGAAGAGCCGGGCTGGGACAGCCCGTGGGGCAGGGGTCGGCCGGGCTGGCACATCGAGTGCTCGGCGATGTCGGCGGCCTATCTCGGCGAGGTCTTCGACATCCACGGCGGCGGGCTCGACCTGATCTTCCCGCACCACGAGAACGAGATCGCCCAGTCGCGCTGCGCCCACGGCACTGAAACGATGGCCAAGGTATGGATGCACAACGGCTTTCTGCAGGTCGAGGGACAGAAGATGTCCAAGAGCCTGGGCAATTTCTACTCGATCAATGAATTGCTGGAGACGGAGATCTTTGGCGGCCGTAAATGGCCGGGGGAGGTGCTCAGGCTGGCGATGCTGATGACGCATTATCGCGAGCCGATCGACTTTTCCGTGCGCAAGCTGGAAGAGGCGGAAAATACGCTGCGCAAATGGAAACGGGCGGCGGATCTGGCGCCAGCGGCGGCGACGCAATTGCCGGTGGAAGTCGTGGATGCTCTGTCGGACGATCTGGCAACTTATGCCGCGTTTCAGGTCATGACCCGGCTTGCTGGTGAAGCGGCAGAGGCCAACGATGCCGCCGCTTCGCTGAAGGCGTCGCTATCGTTCCTCGGCTTCGATGTTGGCGCGGCTAAGGTCGATGAAGACGGGATCGCCAAGGCGATCGCCAGGCGTCTGGAATTGATCGCCGCCAAGAACTGGGCCGAGGCCGACCGCATCCGCGACGAGTTGCTGGCGCAAGGCGTGCAGTTGAAGGACGGTAAGGACCCCGTCACCGGCGAACGCGTGACGACTTGGGAGGTGAAGCGGTGAGGGCGGCGCCAAGCACCCCCCTCTGCCCTGCCGGGCATCTCCCCCTCAAGGGGGGAGATTGGATGTCACCGTCGTTTTCGCCAGTCGCCGAGGTTGCAGAAAAGGCGCTGCCGATGAAGCTGCCAATCTCCCCCCTTGAGGGGGAGATGCCCGGCAGGGCAGAGGGGGGCGAACCGCGATGACGCATTTTCCTGTACCCGCCAACAACCGCCGCAACGCGCGCAAGATGCGCAAGGCAATGACCGACGCCGAACTGAAACTCTGGAATGAAATCAGGGCGCACCGGCTCATGGGGCTAGCGTTTCGTCGGCAGATGCCTATCGCCGGCTACATCGTCGATTTTGCCTGCCCCAGCAAGAAGCTGATCGTCGAACTTGATGGCTCCCAGCATGCACAGACGGAAGCTTCGGCATTAGATTCCATAAGAACCGCAAGGCTTGAAGCACTCGGCTGGACCATCCTGCGCTTCTGGAACGACGACGTCACCCGCGACATCGACAACGTCTGCCAGCACATGATCATCGAGGCCGGCCTAGCTGGCGCTGAGATGCCGGCACACGAGCCAGCAAAGGAGGCAGTACCATGATCGACCACCTCGGCATCACCGTTTCCGATTTCGGCGTGTCGAAAGCCTTCTACGATAAGGCGATGGCGCCGCTCGGTGCCTCACTGCTCTACATGGTGCCGCAGGAATATACCGGTGGCGCCAAGGTCGGCGGCTATGGCCGTGACCGGCCGGTGTTCTGGCTGCATCAAGGCAAGGACAAGCCGAAGGACCGTCAGCACGTCGCCTTTACTGCGCGTAGCCGAGCCGAGGTCGATGCCTTCCACGCCGCGGCAATCGCCGCCGGCGGCAAGGACAATGGCGGGCCGGGCCTGCGTCCGCACTATCATGCGAACTACTATGGCGCCTTTGTCTTCGACCCAGACGGCAACAATGTCGAAGCCGTCTGCCATGCTTCGGAGTGAAGCGATGAGCCTGGACAACAGACCAGTCTACACAGGCGGTTGCCAGTGCGGCGCCGTGCGATTCCGTATCGAAGGCGCACTGGGCGACGCCTCCGTCTGTCATTGCCGCATGTGCCAGAAGGCAAGCGGCAATTTCTACCTGCCGCTGGTGTCCGTGCGCGACGCAAAACTCGACTGGACGCGCGGCGAACCCAAACACTTCCGCTCCTCCAACGCTGCATTGCGCGGCTTTTGTGCCGATTGCGGCACGCCGCTGACCTTCGAGGCGCCCGACGGCATCGCACTCGCCATCGCGGCCTTCGACGACCCGGAGGAGATCGCGCCGACCATCCAGTGGGGCACCGAAGCAAAACTCCCCTATGTCGATCACATCCACGAATTGCCCGGCGAGGACACGATGGCCGACGTCTCGTCGGCGTCCTATCTTGCCGATCTCGTCTCTTACCAGCATCCCGACCACGACACCGAACAATGGCCGCCGGAGGAAAGATCATGACCGAAACCGTTCGAACCGGCGGCTGCCAGTGCGGCGCCGTGCGTTTCCGCATTCGTGGGGCGCTCGGGCGCGCTTCCATCTGCCATTGCCGCATGTGCCAGAAACAGTTCGGTTCCTTCTTCGGCGCGCTGGTGACGGTGCCGAAGGACGGCGTCGAATGGGTGCGCGAGGAGCCGAGCTACTTCCAGTCTTCGGTCAACATCGATCGTGGCTTTTGCAGCCGCTGCGGCACGCCACTGACCTATCGGCAGCCCGGCGGGCTCGAGATCGCCATCGGTGCTTTTGACGACCGTTCCGACCTGGCGCCGCAGATCCAGGTCAACTACGCCGCCCGGCTGCCCTGGGTGGAGAAGATCTTCGAGGCACCGGTCCATCACGATCCTGACTATTACAACCGGCAGGAATCGATCATCTCCTTCCAGCATCCGGATCACGAGACGGCCAATTGGCCGCAGCAGGGTCTGAAATTATGAGCCCAGAATCTGTGCGCAACGAACTCCGCACCCTCTATCCGGAGATCGAGGCCTTCGAGTCCGGTATGCTGGATGTTGGCGATGGCCATCAGGTCTATTGGGAGCGTTCCGGCACCAGGGGCGCGAAACCGGCTGTGTTCCTGCATGGCGGACCGGGCGGCACCATTTCGCCGAAGCACCGGCGGTTGTTCGATCCGAAGCTTTATGATGTCATCCTGTTCGACCAGCGCGGCTGCGGAAAGTCGACGCCCAATGCCTCGCTCGAGGCCAACACCACCTGGCACCTGGTCGCCGACATCGAGCGCCTGCGCGAGATGTGCGGCTTCGACAAATGGCTGGTGTTCGGCGGCTCGTGGGGCTCGACACTGGCGTTGGCCTATGCCGAGACGCACCCCGAGCGCGTCAGCGAGCTCGTCGTGCGCGGCATCTACACGCTGACGCGCGCGGAACTCGAATGGTATTACCAGTTCGGCGTCTCGGAAATGTTCCCCGACAAATGGGAACGCTTCCTGGCGCCGATCCCCGAGGCCGAGCGCGGCGACATGATGGCGGCCTATCGCAAACGGCTGGTCGGCAGCGACCGTAAGGTGCAGGTTGAGGCCGCTCGCGCCTGGAGCCTTTGGGAAGGCGAGACGATCACGCTGTTGCCCGAGCCGGAAACCAGCGGCCCGTTTGGTGAGGACGACTATGCCGTCGCTTTCGCTCGCATCGAGAACCACTATTTCGTCCATGCCGGCTGGCTGGAGGAGGGGCAGCTGCTGCGCGACGCGTGGAAGCTGAAGGACATCCCCGGCACCATCATCCATGGCCGCTACGACATGCCGTGCCCGGCGCGCTACGCCTGGGCGCTACACAAGGCGTGGCCGAAGGCGGATTTCCACCTGATCGAGGGCGCCGGCCATGCCTATTCGGAGCCGGGCATCCTCGACCGGCTGATCCGGGCGACGGATAAGTTTGCGGGGAAATGATCATGGGCCGCGAGCGCCTCTATCTCTTCGACACCACACTGCGCGATGGCCAGCAGACGCCGGGCATCGATTTTTCCGTTGAGGACAAGATCGCCATCGCCAAGCTGCTCGACGAGTTCGGCATCGACTATGTCGAAGGCGGCTATCCCGGCGCCAACCCGACCGACACCGCCTTCTTTGCCGAGCACCGCACGGCCAGTGCCAAGTTCGTCGCATTCGGCATGACCAAGCGGCCAGGGGTGTCGGCTTCGAATGATCCCGGCCTTGCCGCACTGGTCCAGTCGAAGGCGGATGCCATCTGCTTTGTCGCCAAGAGCTGGGACTATCATGTCCGCGTCGCGCTAGGCTGCACCAACGAGGAAAACCTCGAGGCGATCAAGGCCTCGGTCGAGGCGGCGGTTGCCTCGGGCAAGGAAGCACTGGTCGACTGCGAGCATTTCTTCGACGGCTTCAAGGCCAATCCGGACTACGCGCTTGCCTGCGCCAGGAGCGCCTACGATGCCGGTGCGCGCTGGGTGGTGCTGTGTGACACCAATGGCGGCACGCAGCCCTCGGAAGTGTACGCCATCGTCGAGAAGGTCATCGCCTCAGGCATTCCCGGAAGCCATCTCGGCATCCATGCCCATGACGACACCGGCCAGGCCGTGGCGAATTCGCTGGCCGCCGTCGAGGCTGGCGTGCGCCAGATCCAGGGTACGCTGAACGGCATCGGCGAGCGCTGCGGCAACGCCAATCTGATCTCCATCGTGCCGACCCTGGCGCTGAAGCCGGCCTTTTCCAACCGCTTCGAGACAGGCATTTCGGCCGAAGCGTTGACCGGCATATCGCGCCTGTCCCGCGCCTTCGACGAATTGCTGAACCGCGCACCGGAAGCGCAGGCGCCCTATGTCGGCGCTTCCGCCTTCGCCACCAAGGCCGGCATCCATGCCTCGGCGTTGGCCAAGGAGCCCGCCACTTATGAGCATGTGCCGCCGGAAGCAGTCGGCAACCGCCGCCGCGTCATGGTTTCGGACCAGGGCGGCAAGGCCAATTTCCTCGCCGAGTTGAAACGGCGCGGCATCGATATGCCGAAGGACGACCACCGGCTCGACGCGCTGATCTCTGTGGTCAAGGAGCGCGAGGCCGAGGGCTACGCCTATGAAGGCGCCGACGCCAGCTTCGAGTTGCTGGCGCGCAAGATGCTGCACGGCCTGCCGGAATTCTTCAGCGTCACCTCTTTCCGCTGCATGGTCGAGCGCCGCTTCGATGCCAACGGCCAGTTGAAGACGGTCTCCGAAGCGATCGTCAAAGTATTGGTCGACGGCGAGGAGAAGATGTCGGTGGCCGAAGGGCACGGCCCGGTCAATGCGCTCGACATTGCGCTGCGCAAGGATCTCGGAAAATTCCAGAACGAGATCGCCGACCTCGAGCTTGCCGACTTCAAGGTGCGTATCCTCAATGGCGGCACCGAAGCGATCACCCGCGTGCTGGTCGAATCGCATGACGGCACCGGCGCCCGCTGGTGGACGGTCGGCGTCTCAGAAAACATCATCGACGCTTCGTTCCAGGCACTGATGGATTCGATCGTCTACAAGCTGATGAAGAACCGAGAGATGGCCGGGCTGGTCGCAGCGGAGTGAAATTGAACCATCAGCGAAAGTCCATTGATCCATCAGAACTTTGCGATGGTCTTGGCACGGCGGCTGGCGCATAGCGTTGGGCCATGGCCACCGACGCAACTCAGATCGAGGCAGCCGCAAAGGCCCGGCGTGGCTTCCTGCTGGCCCTTGGCGCTTATCTCCTGTGGGGGCTGCTGCCCTTCTACATGAAGGCGGTCGCACATCTGCCGCTGGCCGAAGTCATCGCGCATCGTATCGTCTGGTCGGTACCGATCGCAGCGGCCGTTTTGATTTGGGCCGGCCGCACGGCGGATTTCAAAGCCGCGGTACGTTCGCCGCGCATCATTTCGATGGCGGCGCTGACGGCGGCGCTGATTTCGGTGAACTGGGGCATCTATGTCTGGGCGATCGCGGTCGACCGCACCATCGAGACCGCGCTCGGCTACTACATCAACCCGCTTGTCAGCGTCGTTGTCGGCGCGGTGCTGCTCGGCGAACGGCTCGACCGGTTGCAAATCGCTGCGGTGTTGCTGGCAGCCATCGCGGTCGCGGTGCTGACGATCGACGCCGGCAAGCTGCCCTGGGTATCGCTGGTGCTGGCGTTTTCCTTTGCCGCCTATGCCTTCTTCCGCAAGACGCTGCCAATTGGTCCGAGCCAAGGCTTTCTGCTTGAAGTGCTTTTGCTGTCGGTGCCGGCGCTCGGCTACATCGTCTTCCTCGTCGTCACCGGGCAAGACCATTTCGTCTCCAGCTCCCTGAGCGATACAGCGCTGCTGATCGGCTGCGGCCCGGTCACCGCCATACCGCTGCTGCTGTTTGCCTTCGGAGCCAAGCTGTTGCGCCTCTCCACCATCGGCATCATGCAGTATATCGCGCCGACCATCGTGTTCCTGATCGCCGTGCTGATTTTCGGCGAACCCTTCGGCAGCACCCAAGCCATCGCCTTCGGGCTGATCTGGACGGCGCTGGCGATCTACTCCTGGTCGATGTTTTCTTCGGCGCGCAAGGCCAGCGCTACATCCCGCGCCCCAGCCGCCTGACGAACAGATAGACGACTGCCGCGACGGTCAGCGATAGCAACGACACCACCCAGAACCCCATCGGCGTGTCGACCAGCGGCAGGCCGCCGACATTCATGCCGAACAGGCTTGAGATGATCGTCATCGGCAACAGCACCGCCGTCATCACCGACAGCATGTAGAGCAACTGGTTCGACTGCGTCGTCAGCTTGGCCATCAGCTCGTCCTGCAAGAGCCGGGCGCGCGCCTGCAATTGCTCGCCGTCATGATGCAATGTGTGGGCGCGGTGCGAAAGCCGGGCCGCCATGTCGTTGATTGGGTCGGGCAAATCGTTGCGATGCGAATGGTCGAGATGGCGGAACAGGCTGGTCAACGCCGCCATCTGCCGGTGGATCACCACCAATTGCCGGCGCGCATCGACCAGCGCCTGCCGCTCATTGTGCCATGCATCGCAGACGATGCGGTCCTCGATGCCGTCGAGCGTGTCGCCAAGGCTGCCGAGTTCCGTTGCCATCCCGTCGAGCGACTGGCCCATGACAGCCTCGATCAGTTCGGCGGGAGAGCGGAATTTACGCGACCCGTTGTCGATCGTTTTGCGGATAATGTCGACTGACCGGAGCGGTTGCTTGCGGCCGCCGATCAGCATCCTATCGTTGAAGGCGAAGCGGAAATGGCCAAGCCCGCGGGCCTCCGCCGAATAGTCGTGTCGCAGGTCCGGCAGATCGCCATGGAGCCAGTCGCCTTCGAGGTCGATGTGGCAGCCATGGCCGGCCGACAGGAAGGCATCGCGCACCGGTGGCGGCAAAGCCTGATCGGCGGCGATCTCATGGCGGGCGCGCATATCGGAAAGCTGATAGCTGCGCCACGTCCAGTGTGCTGCGGCCGGGTCTTTGGTTCGGGCGCCTTCGGCGGTGAAATGATAGATGAAGAACAGCCCGTGCTCGTCGGGCAGATAAGGTGACAGGTCGCTGCCTTCCGGATTGAGAGCGATGTTCATGGTCGCTTCGCCAGGTTATCGAATACGCGCCGCGCGATGGCGGCCGGGCGATGATCCCTAGCACGGGCGAACCCGGTTTCGTGTGACGGTTTCTTGACAGCCGATCACAGGCAGTGGGGCAGTAGGGCAGTAGGGCAGTAGGGCAGTAGGGCAGTAGGGCAGTAGGGAGGGTCGTTCTCGGTAATTCACTTGCTGTCTTACTGCCGTACTCCCCTACATTTTATCGATCACCGACTGCACACCTTCGGTCGGCGCATCGACTGACGATCCAGTGACCATGATGGCGGCGACGATCGCTTCCGGATCATCGACCACCAGCGGCTTGACCCGCTGCGCGGTGTGGATGAAACCTTCGGCCATCATATGGTCGAGCAGCGCCAGCATCGGGTCCCAGAAACCCCCGACATTGCCGAAGACGATCGGCTTGCGATGATGGCCGAGCTGCGCCCAGGTCATGATCTCAATGATTTCCTCCACCGTGCCGATGCCGCCCGGCAAGGCCACAAAGGCGTCGGATTTCTCGAACATCGTATGTTTGCGCTCGTGCATATTTTCGGTGATGACGAGCTCGTCAAGCCGGTCAAGCGCGGATTCGGTTGCCTCCCTGTTGATCAGGAAGCGCGGAATGATGCCTGTCACCTTGCCGCCAGCCCGTAATGCGCCTTCGGCAACGGCTCCCATGATGCCCTTGGTGCCGCCGCCATAGATCAGACGCAGGCCGGACTTGGCAATCGAGCGCCCGAGCAGGTGTCCGGCCTTGGCATAGGTTTCATCGCGGCCCGGCGATGAGCCGCAATAGACGCAGATGGATCGAATCGTGTTCATGAGATGATTGGTGATTGGGTCTTTATTCGTGGTCAAGCCCGGCGCGGGCTTTTTCTTGTCGGTCTGGACAAAACAGGCTAGACCGGCATTAGGTGGCTAAGGGCAGGGAAATATGGCAATTAATCCATTAAAGGCGTTTTTGTTCGCCGCTGGCGGTTCCGTCGCTGCGGCGGGAACAGCCTATGTGTCGGGCGCGCTAGACCCGTATCTCAACCGCGCGCCACCGGCGGAAGTGGTATCGCTGTCGCCGCCGGTGCAGAAGCCGGCCGAGCCGGGGACCACGGGGCGGCTTCCCTCCGCACCGGCCATGGATGCGATGGCGCCGGCAACGCCGGCTGAGACGCCGGCATCAGCCGAGGTGGCTGCTCCAAGTTTCGATGTTGTGCGGGTCGAAAGCAATGGCTCCATCGTCGTCGCCGGTAATGCGGCGCCCAACGCCAAGGTCGAAATCCTCAACGGCTCGACGGTCCTCGGTGCGACGGTTGCCGGTGCCGATGGCGCCTTTGCCATTGTTCTCGACGATCCGCTGAAGCCCGGCGACTACACGATCACACTGCGTTCGACGACGCCCGACAACGTCGTGAACCCCTCGGCACAGACCGCCGTCGTCTCAATTCCGCAGAATTCGGCCGGCCAGGTGCTGGCGATGGTCGAAGAACCCGGCAAGCCCTCCGAATTGCTCACCGTTCCTGCGCCCGAGAACCAGCCTGAATCCCCGCCTGCCGGGGACAAGGCGGCCGCTCCGGCTGCCGAGCACCCCGCTGCCGCCGCGCCGCCCCCAGCCGCACCGGCTGCTACGGCGCCGGCCACTGTCGAAGCCGCCCCCGCGGCTCCGGAAGTGCAGGTCGCACCCGCAACACCGGCCGCAGGGCCAAAAATCGTCGTCGAAGCCGTCGAGATCGACGGCAGCAAGATCTTCGTCGCCGGTTCGGCCGAGCCGGGCCGCAAAGTGCGCGCCTATGCCAATGACATCTTGCTCGGCGACGCAAAAACCTCGCCCGACGGCCATTTCTTGGTCGAGGCGACGCGCGATATTCCGGTCGGCACCTACACTATCCATGTCGACGCGCTGGATGCCGGCGGGGTCAAGGTGGTGGCCCGTGCCGCCGTGCCGTTCGAGCGCGAGCCGGGAGAGACGGTCGCCGCCGTGGCGCCTGCCGAGCCAAAGCCGGCCGCGCCAGCAACCGAACCTGCCACGCCGCCTGCGGCCGCTGATGCGACGACGCCTGCGGCTCCTGCAACCGAGGCTCCGGCCGATGTGGCGGCTGCCACGCCCCCGTCTGAAGTGCCCGAGATCGCGGCACCGAAGCTCGAACACGCAGACAGCGCCGTCATCATTCGCCGCCACGATACGCTGTGGCGGATTTCACGGCGCGTCTACGGCCAGGGTGTTCGCTATTCGACGATCTATCTCGCCAATCAGGACCAGATCAGCAATCCCGACCGCATCTGGCCGGGGCAGGTCTTCAAGGTCCCGGAAAAATCGAAAGAAGGCGAGCCCGCCGACCTCAAGGCGATGGGCGACCAGATCACGGCGGCGCCGATCAAGACTGAGTAGAAATCTTTTCTTTCTTTTGCTGTCTTGCGGAAACTTTGTTCATCGTTTATCGGCGATGGACGATGAATGCTCCCCTGATCGAGACGACCTGCGGCTTCGCCGATAGCCAGGCCGTGGCTGCGAAGCTCGCCGCGCTTTCGCACCCGGCGCGGATCGAGATCCTTAGGCATCTTTCGGCCAGCCGCTCCTGCTGCTGCCGGGAGATCGTCGACCATCTCGACCTGGCACAGTCCACCGTCTCCCAGCATTTGAAGATATTGGTCGACGCCGGGCTCGTCCGCTACGAGCCGGACCGGCAACGCTCGCGCTATCAGGTCGACGGCGATGCGCTCGCCGATGTTTCCGCGTCGCTGGCCGCGCTCGTCAATTCCTGCTGCTCTGGCCGCTAGGCCGTGATCCCGAAAGTGGAAGCCGGTTTTCGGAAAAGATCGTGGTCAAACAATAAGAATACGAAAAGGCAATGAAATGGCCGAAAAAACCGTCTCTGCCGATTCCGGCTCGACCTTCAGAACATTACGCAACCTCTGGCCCTACATGTGGCCGGCCGACCGTGCCGACCTCCGGGCGCGGGTGGTGTGGGCGACCGTGCTTCTGGTCGTCGCCAAGCTGACCCTGGTTGCCGGTCCCTATTTCTTCAAATGGGCGACCGATGCGCTGGCCGGCGATGCCAAGTCGGTGCCGCCGCTGCCGGCTTTCCTGCTGGCGCCGGTCATGCTGGTCGTCGCCTATAATGTCGTGCGGCTGGTGCAGCTCGGTTTCAACCAGCTGCGCGACGCGCTGTTTGCCCGCGTCGGGCAATATGCGGTGCGCCAACTCGCCTTCCGAACTTTCGTCCACATGCATCAGCTGTCGCTGCGCTTCCATCTCGAGCGGCGCACCGGCGGTCTGTCGCGCATCATCGAACGCGGCACCAAGGGCATCGAGACGATCGTCCGCTTCACCGTCCTCAACACTTTGCCGACCATCCTCGAATTCGCGCTGACTGCGGGCATTTTCGCCGTTACCTATGGCTGGAAATACGTGGCCGTCGTAGCGGTCACGGTCTGGCTCTATATCTGGTTCACGATCAGGGCGAGCGACTGGCGCATCGTCATTCGCCGCGACATGAACGACAGCGACACCGACGCAAGCACCAAGGCGATCGACTCGCTGCTCAATTTCGAGACGGTCAAATATTTCAACAACGAGAGCATGGAAGCCGAGCGTTTCGACCGGTCGATGGCGCGCTACGAGACCGCCGCCACCAGGATCTGGACCTCGCTCGGCTGGCTGAACTTCGGCCAGGGCATCATCTTCGGTCTCGGCACGGTCGTCGTCATGTGCCTTTCGGCGCTGGAGGTGCAGGCTGGCACGCAGACGGTTGGCGATTTCGTCTTCATCAACGCCATGCTGATGCAGCTTTCGGTGCCGCTCAACTTCATCGGCTTCATCTATCGCGAAATCCGCCAGGGGCTGACCGACATCGAGCAGATGTTCGATCTGCTCGATGTGCCGCAGGAGATCGTCGACAAACCGGGTGCCAAGCCGTTGGTCGTTGACGCCGGCAAAGTCGAGTTCCGCGACGTGCACTTTTCCTACGATCCCAACCGTAAGATACTGAAAGGCATCAGCTTCGAAGTGCCCGCCGGCAAGACGGTTGCCATTGTCGGGCCGTCGGGCGCCGGCAAGTCGACCATTTCGCGGCTTCTGTTTCGCTTCTATGACATCCAGGGCGGCAAGATATTGATCGACGGCCAGGATATTCGCGACGTCACGCAGGAGAGCCTGCGCGCGGCGATCGGCATGGTGCCGCAGGACACTGTGCTGTTCAACGACACCATCGCCTACAACATCCGCTACGGCCGCGTCGATGCCAGCGAGGAGGATGTCCGCAAGGCAGCCGAACTCGCCCAGATCGGGCCGTTCATAGAGCGGCTGCCCGATGGCTACCGTTCGATGGTCGGCGAGCGTGGGCTGAAACTGTCCGGTGGCGAGAAGCAGCGCGTAGCGATCGCCCGCACAATCCTGAAGGCGCCGCCGATCCTGATGCTCGACGAGGCGACCTCGGCGCTCGACAGCCATACCGAACAGGAGATCCAGGCGGCGCTCGATCTCGTCAGCCAGGGCCGCACCACCATCGTCATCGCCCACCGGCTGTCGACGGTGATTTCGGCCGACGAGATCATCGTGCTGCAGGACGGCCAGATCGCCGAGCGCGGCACACATGCCGCCTTGATGCGCAAGGCCGGCCTCTACGCCTCGATGTGGGACCGCCAGCGCGAGGCAACCGAGGCCGAGGAGCGGCTGCGTATAGCGCACGAAAGCGACGAGCTCGGCGTCGTCGTCCGCCGCCGCCCCTCGGAGGTAAATTGAGGTGTCGAGAATGAGTTGATTTTTCCGCTTGACCTCAACCTAAGTTGAGATCGTAGACCGCCAATCGAAGGTGCACGGTGCGCCTGTTCGCGGTCGGAGAGCGGAAATGGATCAGCTAAGTCAACAACATGGCAATGATAGCGTGTTCAGGGTCGACAAGTTCGTCGTCCCTAGCGAAGCCCGCGAAGAAATCATCGCCAAGGTCAGGATGACGCACGAATTGCTGCGCCAGCAGAAAGGCTTCGTACGGGATTTTCTGCTCGAGCAATTCTCCGGGCCGGGCGAGTTCAACCTCGTGACCATTGTCGAATGGGAAAGCCAGGCAGCTGTCGACAATGTGGTGCCGATCGTCAAGGCCGCGCATGAGCATATTGCCTTCAACCCGCAAGAGACGATCGCCCGGCTCGGCGTCAGGGCCGACATCGCCAACTATCATCGGATCCCTGGCGCCTAACCTCACGGCCATTCGGCACCCGGTTCGTTCTGTGGCTGCGCATTGCGATCCTTCGCACCCCCTATGTCCTGCCGGCAGGACATAGGGGGCGCTGTCCCATCGACGTCAGACGCCCAGCAGCCGCAGTGCGGCGGCCTTCCCCATTGCGCGTTGCGGCCACAGGGGCTTTCCGCTATTGAGGCCGAACTTGAAACAAGGGCTGCCCCCGTCCCATGGACCTCGTCGACACGATCAAGAAAACGTTGGTTCCGATCCATCGCGAAGGCTATCCGTTCATCGCGGCGTTCGCCGCGGTGACGCTTTTTCTCGGCTATTTCTCTTCAATCCTGTTCTGGGTCTGCCTCATCCTGACGGCATGGTGCGTCTATTTCTTCCGCGATCCCGAGCGCGTCACGCCTGTCGACGACCGGCTGGTGGTGAGCCCGGCCGATGGTATCATCACTGCGGTCGGTCCGGCCGTGCCGCCGCGCGAACTTGGTCTCGGCGGTACCGAAATGACCCGCATCTCGGTGTTCATGGACGTCTTCTCCTGCCATGTGAACCGTTCCCCTGTGCGCGGCCGCATCACAAGGATCGAGCATCGGCCGGGCCAATTCCTCAACGCCGCGCTCGACAAGGCGAGCGCCGACAACGAGCGCAACGGCTTGGTCATAGATAGCCCCAACGGCACGGTGGCTGCGGTGCAGATCGCCGGGCTGGTGGCGCGGCGCATCGTCTGCTGGGCCGAGACCGGAGGCACGATCGGCATCGGCGAGCGCTTCGGGCTGATCCGCTTCGGCTCGCGCGTCGACGTTTTCTTGCCCTCGACTGCAACGCCGCGCGTCGCCGTCGGCCAGACCGCGGTTGGCGGTGAAACCATACTGGCCGAATTCGGTGGCATTGCCGCAACGCCGCTCGTGCGGGTGTCCTGAGCCGTGGGCGCGCCGTTCAAGAAATTCGAGGCGCATGGCAGCGGCGGCCCGCGGATCCATGAAATCCCGATGCGCATGGTGCTGCCCAACCTCGTCACCGTGCTCGCCATCTGCGCCGGCCTCTCCGGCATCCGCTTCGGTTTCGAGGGCCGTTTCGAGCCGGCAGTGGTGATGGTGCTGCTCGCCGCCTTCCTCGATGGCATCGACGGCCGCCTGGCGCGGATGTTGAAGGCGACGTCCAAATTCGGCGCCCAGATGGATTCGCTGGCCGACATCGTCAATTTCGGCGTGGCACCCGCGCTGGTGCTTTATGCCTTCCTGCTCGACCAGGCCGGCTCGCCGGGCTGGATCGCCGCGCTCCTGTTCACCATCGCCTGCGGGCTGAGACTCGCTCGCTTCAACGTGCTCGACGAAGAAACAGATCGCCCGCAGTGGCAGACCGAGTATTTCGTCGGCGTGCCGGCGCCGGCGGGCGCCGTATTGGTGATGCTGCCGCTTTATCTGTCCTTCCTGCGGCTTGGCCTGGAGCCATCCCGCCCAGCCGCCTTCATCGCCACCGGTTTCACCATTCTGGTTGCCTTCCTGCTGGTCAGCCGCCTGCCGGTCTATTCCGGCAAGAGCCTGAAGGTCCCGGGCGACAAGGTGCTGCCGATCATCCTCGGCGTCGTCCTCTACGTCCTGCTTTTGATGACCTATCCCTGGTACACGCTGACGGCGTCGGTTGCCGGATATCTGCTCTTCCTGCCGTTCAGTGTCCGCGCCTATTCCAGGCGCGCGAAGCGCGAAGGCGAGAAGGTGCCGCCTTCAGACATCGGCTAACGGACACCTGGCCGGGAACCTGCAGGCATCTTGACCGTTCTGACTCAGTGGCGAGGCGAGTGATCTCACGAACGCCTCGCGACCGATCTCTGCTGTGCCAGGCGCAATACCAGGAGGAGAGCGAGAAAGAATGGCCGTCGTCCTCATCGGTGCGTTGCTCTTCGTCGCTGGCGTTGTGTACATGGCCGGCGCAGCACTAAGGCGCGGGCGGCTCAGCGATCCGGCGCCTGTTCGCGCGGCGCCGGATCGCTCGAAGCTGGCAACGCCAGGCCCGACACTCGAGCCGCAGCGGCGCGGGCTCGCTTTCCTCGGCCTGTCGCAGAATTGGCCGGGCCTGCTGATGATGGCGGCCGGCGTCATCCTGCTGTTGTCGGTGATGGTTCTCTAAGGCGTCAAGCTGCCGCGCTGAGCCCCAGCTGGTCGATCGCCAGTTTGCGGGTCGAAACATAATCGGTCTTGCCTGAACCCAGCACCGGGATTTCCCCGACCTTGACGATGTCGTTCGGCACCATCAGATCGGCGGCACCTGCTTGTCTGCCGAATTTGCGCAATTCATCGGGGTCGGCATCGACAGCGGTGGTGACCAGCACGATGCGTTCGCCGCGGCGCTTGTCCGGCACTGCCACCACCGCGTGGTGCTCTTCCGGCCATAGCGACTGCACCAGCATCTCGACTGCGCCCAGCGAGACCATCTCGCCGGCGATCTTGGCGAAGCGTTTGGCCCGGCCGCGAATGGTGATGAAGCCTTCGCGGTCGACGGAAACGATGTCGCCGGTGTCGTGCCAGCTGTCGAGCGGTTGCAGTTCGCCGGGCCGATCCGATGTCATGTAGCCCATCATCAGGTTTGGCCCGTCGAGCCACAACCGTCCTGCGCCGCTAATGCTCTCGATCGGTTCGAGTTTCATGCGCATGGCCGGCAACAGCCGCCCGACGGTGCCGTCGCGACCGTGGATGGCCGTGTTGACGGCAACGACGGGCGCCGCCTCGGTCAGTCCGAAACCCTCGACGATCTCGGCTTGGAAGCGCTCACGGTAAACGCGGCGGGTCTCCGGCTTCACCGCCTCGGCGCCGGCGACGATGAAGCGCAGGCTGGAAAAATCGCCGTCCTTGGCGGTGCGCGCATAATTGGCGAGGAACGTGTCGGTGCCGAACATGACGGTCGGCCTCGCCTTGCGTGCGACCTCGGGGATCAGTTTGTAGTGGAGAGGCGAAGGATAAAGGAACAGCTTTACCCCGGTCACCAGCGGTAGGATGGTGCCGCCCGTCAACCCGAACGAGTGGAACACCGGCAGCACGTTGAGCAGGATGTCGGCCGGCGAGATGGTGATGCGGGCCTCGGCCTGCATGGCGTTGGCGAGAAGGTTCCTATGCGACAGCACCACTGCCTTGGGCGTGCCTTCCGAGCCTGAGGTGAACAGGATCACCGCCGGCTTGGCGGCATTCTGCGGCTGCAGCGGCCGGCGCCACAGCAAGGCGGCGGCAAGCTTGTCCAGCACGGTCACGCTGGTCCGCACATCCTCCAGCCACAGCAGCTTGGCGCCGCCTTCTTCCACCGCTGCGACGATGTCGGCGAGGCTGGCCTTGTCCACAAAGGCCCGCGACGAGATCACGGTGCGGATTTCCGCCGTGCGCACGGCGGCGGTGACGCTGGCCGGACCTGCGGTGTAGTTGATCATCGCCGCCACCCGGCTCGCAGACAACAGGCCAACGAGCGACAGCACAACGCCGTTGGCATTGGGCAGCAGCAATCCAACCGCTTCACCCGGCACCGTCACAGCCTCGAAGCGGCGGCCCAGCACCCGCGCGCCTATGAACAGCTTTTTGTAATTCAGCGCGCCGCTGATTACGTCTTCGATAATAGGGTGCGAGGCACCGACACGGTCGGCGGCGTCGCGTATGGCGAGAAACAGGCCGCGGTTAAGATCGCTGCCGAAAATCCGGGCTTCGGCGAAACGGTCGAACAGCGCATTGGTGTTCGAGGACTGGTCAGGATTTCGCGCCGCCAGCTCGGCGATGGTCATCGGCTCCAGCACGCTGATCGACAGGCGCGGAAACCAGCGCCGCGGCGCCTTGTCGGCCGGCGTCAGTGACAGTGGCAGAGCGCGCGCGCCGGCGACGAAGATCGGCACGATGCGGGCATCGGCCTGCATGGCGATACGGGTGACGGCGCGAAACAGGCGAAATGTCTTGATATCGGGTTCGACTTCATCCGGCAGATATACGGCAAGCCGGCCCTTGCCCTTCAGCACCCGCACCAGTCGGCGACTGACGAAGACATGCTCGGCGTTGAAAGCGATGGTGCGGCCAAGCTCGCGCCAAGGTTCGAACCAGGGCGACCGCGCCGAGACCTCATCGAGGATGTGCAGCGTGTCTTCCGGCAGCAGCGACAGCATCAGCGCCGGTTCAAGACGTGACTGGTGCGAAATGACGTAGATGACCGGGGCGGCTGCGTTGCGGGCAATCTTGATGCGGTCGTCGGCAAGCCGGTAGGCGAGCTTGAATGGCACGTAAAGCAGCGCCTGCATGAAGCGCAGGCCGAGACGGAATTTTTCCACCACGCCGATCAGCAGCCAGGCCGCAATGAGGCCCGCAAGCAACGCCAGTGTCAGGATCATGCCGCATCTCTCCCAACGATCACGTCGCGGCTCTTCCGACCGCTTCGGTGAGAACCTAGACGAAGTAGGCTCAAGGTCAATGCGGCTTCATTTCTGCCTTCTCCATCGGGAGAAGCGAAGGCAGCGGCTCACGCCGCCTTCAACCTCCCGCTGATGAAACGGAATTCCTGCGTCTTGCCGCCATAGCCGTAGGCGGCGGCCGGCACTTCATGCACGAAGGCATAGCTTTCTTCGTGCACCTTGCCCAGCAGTCTGCCAAAGACTGCGAAGATCGCCTTGAGATAGGCTTCCAGCTCAACCTTGGTGTTGGTGCCGTCGACCACCTTGATGTCGAGCCAGAAGGTCTTGGTGCCATGCTCGGCTAGCGACTTGCCACCGGCGAACCAGTGATGCGGGTCGAGATAGGATATTGCGACCGCGGTGATGGTAGGATCCTTGCGCAGATGCGTAGCGGTCAGTTCGGTCACCTGCTTGGCGATAGCGGCGGACAAAGCGGCATCGGGGTTGCCGGTGACGCTGACATTGATGATCGGCACAATTTTCTCCTCGGGTTACGCGGCATCTCTTCGCCGTCAGAAATCTTTGCCATCGCTCTTCCATTATGAAAATCGAATTGTTTTTGACATACACTTTGATACTATCGAATTATGCAAACGCTCGACCCCGACCTCCTCACAACCTTTCTCGCCTTCGTCGATGGCGGCTCGTTGGCGCAGGCGGCGTCAATTGTCGGCCGCTCGGCGTCGGCGGTGACCACGCAGATGCAACGGCTTGAGGATATTGTCGGCGAACCGCTTCTGGTGCCGCAGGGTCGAGGTCGCGGCTTGACGCCGGCCGGCGAGGATCTGGTCGGCCATGCCAGGCGTATCCTGGCAGTGCATCGGGAGGCGTGGCTGGCACTCAAGGGCGTGCGGGCCGACGGTCGCGTCGCCATCGGCACGACGCAAGATTTCGCCGACAGCGGCCTACCGGAGCTGCTCAGGGCCTTTGCCACGAGCCATCCGCGCGTCAGGATCGAACTGCGCGTCGGCCGCTCCGCCGAATTGGCGCAGGCGCTGCAAACCGGCTTCCTCGATCTGATGATCGCCATGCGACAGGCTCCGGCGCCGGACGAAGTCGGCGTGCTCCGCGAACCGATGATGTGGCTCTGTTCGCAAAGGGGTTTGGCCGCACGCCAGGACGAGCTGCCGCTGGCACTGCTCGATCCATATTGCGGCTTTCGTGAAGCGGCGATCGCGGCACTCGACACGGCCGGCCGTCGCTACCGCATCGCCGCCGGCAGTGCCAGCCTGGCCGGGCTGCGCACGGCGGTAAACGCCGGCATTGCTCTGACGCTGCGGACGGCGCGCTTTGCCCATTCCGGCATCGTCGAGGCACCGCGCGACCTTGGGCTGCCGCCGGTTCCCATCGCCGAGTTCGCGATCCGGCTGCGCCAGGATGCCGAGCCCCCAGCGCAGGATCTGGCTGCGCTTCTCAGCGATAACCTTGTCTTGGAGGGCCTACCAAGCTGAAGCGCGCAAAGAAAAAGCCGACCTTGCGGTCGGCTGTAGGTTAGACGGGCCGAGGGGTTTGGGGGACTTGGGGGTGACCCGTCGAACCACCAATGTCTGAACTCGATAATGGTTCCACGACTTTGCAAATTTATTTCGGAGGGTCAGAGCGCCGCCGCGCGCTGCCTCGCCGCATGCCAGTCGCGCCCGGCATGGGCAAACACCGCGCAGAGCACGATGGCGCCGCCGATCATGCTGGCGGCCGGAGGGATCTCGGCCAGGAACAGGAAGGCGAACAGGATCGCGAACGGCACTTCAGCCGAACCCAGCAGGCCGGATTCCGCCGCTGGAATGAGCCGCGCGCCCTCCGTCCACAAGATTGAGGCCAGCGCGAAAGACGCACCGAAGGCGACGAGCAGCACTGCATCTCTGGTCGAGACGGCTAGCGGGTCGGTGACGAACCAGCCGAGCACGAACAGGAGGAATGCCGACACCGCACCGGCCCACACCACAGGCGTGTTGCGGAAGGCGCGCACCATGATCATGTAGAGCGCGGCGCCGACCGTCATCAGCAGCGCCAGCCCGTCGCCGAACAGATTCCCGGTGCCGAAGCCGGACCATACCATGATCGCCACACCGCTGAGCGACACGGCGGCGGCGGCAAGCGTCTGCAGTCGGAAGCGCTCACGAACCAGCACGAACGCCAGCAGCGCGGTGACGAAGGGTGCGGTAGCGTAGATGATCGCGACATTGGCGACGAAGGTGAATTTGAACGCCGAGATGAAGGCGATGCTGGCCAGCGCTCCTTCCACCGCCAGCAGCCAGCCGCGCCAGCCGAGGCGCAGGCTTTCACGCCTGCCGGAGCGGCGGCGGCGCCAAAGCACATAGAAGGCAATCAGGATCGAGCCGACGAAGCCGCGCCAGCAGGTGATGGTCAGCGGGTCTGCATGGATCGACTTGGTCAACACGCCGGTGAGGCCGAACACAGCTGCCGACGCCGAAACCAGGACGATGCCAAGGGTACGCTCGGCGGCAGTGTCGGTGGTGCCTGGCATGCTTAGAGATCCCGTCATGTCATCCAGATTACGCTGCCTTGTCCTGACACCGTACTGTCAGCAGGACATCCTACAACCGCTTGCGGAAATGTTCGTTGCCGATGATCAGCAGGCCGGCCGCAAAGATGAGCGCTGCGCCGAGGAACACTTCGTGACGCGGCACGTCGCCCCATATCGCGAAGCCGAGCGCGAAAGCCCAGACCAGCGAAGTGTATTCGAACGGCGCCACAATGGAGACCGGCGCACGTTTCATGCCTTCGAAGAGCAGGCATTGCGCGACGCCGCCGAGCGCGCCGACGCTGATCAGAAGCAGCACCTGACGCCAGTCGGGCATCTGCCACAAAAGCAGGGCCGGCAGCGTCGAAAAGACCAGGAAGTAAAAGTTGTTGAGGATGAGCTGGATCATCGTACGCTCCGCCATCGCCGTCTTGCGCATGAGCACGATGGCGATGCCCCACAGCAAAGCGGCGGCCAGCACCAGCAGCACCGGCATCGACAGGCCGAGACGGGCCGGGTCGCAGGCGACGAAGACGCCGGCAAAGCCGATCAGAACTGCCAGCCAGCGCAACAGTGGCACTTTCTCGCCAAGCATGATCACCGAAAGCACGGTGACGATGATCGGCGCTGCGTAATAGATGGTGGTGAGCTCGGCCAATTGCAGATGTCGGGCGGCGTTGTAGTAGCAGAGCCACGCCGCCAGGGTGAAGGCGCTGCGCACGAACATCGGCTTGACGATGGGCGAGCGCGCGGTGTCCTCGAACAGGCGGCGCCCACCAACTGCCGCGCAGGCGATCAGGATGGTCACGCTGCGGAAGAACATGATCTGCCAGACGGACATGCCGACGACCAGGAGTTTGATCGACGCGTCCTGCATCGAGAACATCAGGTAGGCAGCCCCGGTGAACAGGATGCCGGCGAGCACCCTTTCACGGGTTTCCAGGATGGCGATGTCGGCCATTGGTTATGTCCGGCGGTTGTCGCGGCAAAACGAGAATGTGGACGCCTGCCGCGCGGCAGGCACCGTACACGCTATACGGGCGAAATCCTGCGCGGCGCTGCGCCAGCGGCAGGCTTGCATTGGGGCAGGGTTGGCGGAAGCCGATACGGTCGGTCGAGTGGGCTCGGCAATGACAAGAGCTGCCGCAAACATCCCTGTTGACTCGGCCCTTGGGGCAGGCCCGATAGAAAGGCGGTCAACAGCAACAAGGTGATTCATGAGCTCTTCCGCCCAGTTCCTGAACGCTTCCGAAGCCGGCGGCCGGCTCGGGGTTTCGGCCAAAGCCCTGCGGCTCTATGAGCAGCATGGCCTGATCGCTCCGATCCGCACCGCTGCCGGATGGCGAGCCTACGGTCCCGTCGAGATGGGCCGAGCCGCCGAGATCGCGGCGCTGCGCGCGCTTGGTTTCAGCCTGGCTCAGGTAGCGCGGGTCTTGAAAGGCGATCCTCAGGGCATGGAGCCGGCCTTGGCCGCGCACCAGGCAGTACTCGAAGACCGGCTACGTCAGCTTGTCGGCATCATAGAGAAGATCGCCGGCCTACGGGATGACCTCGCTCGAGGCGAGGCGCCCACAGCCGGGGAACTGGCGCGCCTGATGGCGCCAGACGCCACGCTCAGCGTCGCTTTCGACCTTCCCTGGCCTTGGGGAGGCGAGCGCTTCGAGCTGCGACATGTCCGGCCGCTGAACTACATCGTCGGTCCGCTGGGCAGCGGAAAGACCCGGCTGGCGCAGCGCCTGGCTGAGATCCTGCCCGACGCCGCCTTCCTTGGCTTGGAGCGGCTGGCGAATGGCTGTGCGGCGGCTCTGGCTCGCGTCGATGCCGACCCAGCTCTCAGGTCGCGGGTTGATCGGACGCTGGGCTGGCTCATTGAGGACGGCGCCACCGTGTCGGACGCACTGATCGCTCTGCTCGCTGGATTGGAAGCCGAAGGTCCTGCTATCCTGGTCGTCGACATGGTCGAGCGGGGACTGGACCAAGCCTCCCAAGAGGCCCTGATTGCCCATCTGCGCCGCCGTGGGCCCGGTGGTCGATCGCTTTTTCTGCTCACACGCTCCTGCGCGATACTGGACCTGGCGGCTGTCGGCAGCGACGAAGCGATCATCCTCTGCCCCGCCAATCACAGCCCGCCAACCCATGTCGCCCCATATCCCGGCACTCCCGGCTACGAGGCCGTCGCCACCTGCCTGGCCACCCCCGAGGTGCGGGCTCGAACGGATGGCGTCATCGCGTGGCGACCCGAGGTCGCGTGAGATGCACCAGGTCTGATGACGCAGCAACGCCGGGATCGCTTGTCACTCCGATCCAAATGTCGTGAAATCAAGGTGGGGCTGTCTCGGTTCTATTCGAGTATCGTGACGAGCGATGAAGATGACTGTCGAAAAGGGTTGCACATGGACGCCACCGGATTGAAGGCCATGCAGGCCCCGCTCAAGGAGGCCTATCGCGACGACGCGTCGAGCGCGCTGGTCACGCTCAGGGCCAGAGGCTCGATCGACGACCAATCGATCGCCTGCAAGGTGGAGACCGGCCGGGCGCTGGCCGTTGCCGGTCTCCATCCGGCTACCGGCGGTTCGGGGCTCGAACTATGTTCGGGCGACATGCTGCTGGAGGCGCTGGTCGCTTGCGCCGGCGTGACGCTGAAGGCGGTGGCAACGGCGCTGGAATTCAAGCTCGGCACTGCGACGGTGGAGGCCGAAGGTGATCTCGATTTTCGCGGCACTTTAGGTGTGGCAAGAGATGCGCCGGTCGGCTT
Source organism: Mesorhizobium sp. WSM4823 (assembly GCF_055811195.1). Classification (NCBI taxonomy): domain Bacteria; kingdom Pseudomonadati; phylum Pseudomonadota; class Alphaproteobacteria; order Hyphomicrobiales; family Phyllobacteriaceae; genus Mesorhizobium; species Mesorhizobium sp. WSM4823. The sequence goes on along the minus strand of NZ_JBVVQL010000014.1, from coordinate 100,527 downwards.
CCGCGCCATCCGGCTGAATTTCAACCTCGACAGCGATGAGCCCCAAGAACGCATCGATACGCTGGTCAAATTGACCGAACGCTACTGCGTGGTATTCCAGACTATCAACGCCAGGCCGGAACTGACGGTGAGCGCGCGCCGCTGAAGCGCGCGGCCAGTTACTCGCTTTCGCCCTCGTCAGCGAAGGGCGAGGCGCTAGGCACACACTGCACCGACCAGCCGGCAGGGGTTGGTTGCTTCTGATATTCAGCGACTGCGGAAGTGCATTGTTCGCGGGTGTCGAACGTGCTGGGCAGCACCACCATGCCGCCTTGCGGTCCGGCAATCACCAGATACCAGACCAACGCTACGCTCGAAGCCGCCATGGGAATTCCTCGTTTCTTGTGGGATTCGGGCGATCCTATCAACTCCGGGCGGTAGACGAAAGCACGGTTGGGCGCGGTGGTTCGCCACGGCGCCGCCGCGTGAGTCCTCCGTTTGTTTTGAACAGCTCAGTTCGCGGCAAAGCAGTAGAACAGGCCGTCGCCACCGGTGCTCTTCAGTGCTTCCTGACTGCAGCCGCCGCGTGAAGCGTGCGAGGAATTCCAGGATTTGGCGGCAGCCGAATCGTCGAGACCGGTACGGTCGTGATGGCCCGTCATCGCTGCGCCTTCTGCTCCGCTCAGCGTCCAGTCGCCGCAGGTCTGGTCGGCAATTTTCGTGCCGTCGGGCTTGGAGCCGGTCAGCACGTCGTGCCGGTTGGGCTTGTCGCCGCGGCCGTTGATCACTTCGCCCCTTTCGTCGAGCGCCGTCTGCTTGGTGATGGCGTTGGCATCGCTATGCAACGAAGCGATATCGTCGGCGATCTTGACGCCCTTGGCGTTGAACCACGGCCCCTTGCCGATGCGATCGCGCGCATCGGTATCGCCGGTCGAGAGATAGGCTCGCCATGTCTTGCCGGTAACGCCGGCGGCTTCAGCCAGCGACCCGCAATGCGCGTCGGCGCCCGCCAAACCGCCGAGATCGGCGCCCTTGCCCGAGCCGACGCTGGTGACGAAGAAGCTCATTGTCGTATCCTGTGAGGATGCGACGCCAACGGCTGCAAGCGATGCGGCGGCGGTGACGAGAAGCAGTCTGCGCATGGTGTTCCTCCGTTTGCGAATATTGCATTCCAACAACGTCGGTGGCGCCGCAATTCTTCCGCCAAATGCGCGATGCGTCTACTCCGGCTGCCGGTAGGCGACAAAGCGGTTGTGCTTGGCCTGGAAGATCAGCCCGGTTTCCCTAAGCGCGGGGCTGGCCAGCGGCATGATGCGTTTGGCGATCTCCTGGGGATGCGGCAGCGTTTCCGGATCCTCGCCGGGCACCGCCTGCGCCCGCATGGCGGTGCGGGTGGCGCCCGGATCGGCGGCATTGACCCTGAGGGCCAAGTTTTCTGTCTCATGCGCCCAGGAACGCATCATGGTCTCGACCGCCGCTTTCGATGCCGCATAGGGCGCCCAGAAGGCCCGCGCCGAATGGGCGGCGTTGGAGGAAAGCACGATGGCGCGGCCGGCATCGGAGAGCCTGAGCAGCGGGTCGACCGAGCGGATCAGCCGCCATGTCGAGGTGACGTTGATGGTCATCACCTTTTCGAAGGTCTTGGCCTCGACATGGCCGATCGGCGAGATGACGCCGAGCACCCCGGCATTGGCGACGAGAACGTCGAGCTTGCCCCAGCGCTCGTGGATGGCGCCGCCCAGCCGGTCGATGCCGGCCATGTCGGCGAGGTCGAGCGGCACAAGTGTGGCTTGTCCGCCGGACGCCTTGATCTGGTCGTCGAGTTCCTCCAGCCCACCGACGGTGCGGGCAACCGCGATGACATGCGCTCCGGCAGCGGCAAGTTCCAGGGCGATGAAGTAGCCGATGCCGCGCGAGGCGCCGGTGACGACCGCGACACGGCCGGAAAGATCGAGGGCAGGGGTCATGAGTTATTCTTGGGTTGCTGGTCTAAGAACGACAGCTGAAGGAAGGAAATCAACTGCTTGGCGGAATTCTCGTCAAGAGGAACAAAAACCGTTGAATCACCGCCGATGGCTTTGACGACGACGTATCTGTTTAGAGTCTCCCTTGCCTCTCTGACTTGGCAAAAAAGAAACCCGTTACCAAGAGGCGTATCAATATCGACCTCGGCATCTATCCGATCTTTGAGCAAGGATTTCGCAAAAGAGAATGAATCACTGAGGTTCTTCCACAAGCCCCTTCGAGTGCTCATGTCTTACCTCGCTCCGGAGTTGAAAATCTTACGACCCGCCCGCCGCCAAGAGCGACAGCGTGCGCACATTGTCCGAACCCTCGAAGTCGGCAAGCCGGGTCGGATATTGCCCGGTGAAGCAGGCGTCGCAGAATTGCGGCTGCTCACTATCGCGGCCAGCCTCGCCGACGGCGCGGTACAGCCCGTCGATACTGAGGAAACCGAGCGAATCGACGCGGATGAACTCGGCCATCTCTTCCACCGACATGCGCGATGCCAAGAGCTTCGACTTCTCCGGCGTATCGACGCCGTAGAAGCAGGAGGCGCGCGTCGGCGGCGAGGCGATGCGCATGTGCACTTCCTTGGCACCGGCATCGCGCACCATCTGCACGATCTTCTGGCTGGTGGTGCCGCGCACGATCGAATCGTCGACCAGCACCACGCGCTTGCCTTCGATCATGCGGCGGTTGGCGTTATGCTTGAGCTTGACGCCCATGTGGCGGATCGAATCGCCGGGCTGGATGAAGGTGCGGCCGACATAGTGATTGCGGATGATGCCGAGCTCGAACGGGATGCCCGCTGCTTGCGAAAAGCCGATCGCCGCCGGAGTGCCGCTGTCCGGCACCGGCACGACGATATCGGCCTCGACCGGGCTTTCGAGCGCCAGCTCGGCGCCGATGCGCTTGCGCACCTCGTAGACGTTGCGGCCTTCGACCGAGGAATCGGGACGCGCGAAATAGACATATTCGAAGATACAGAAGCGGGTCTTCTGCGGCTCGAAAGGAAACAGGCTCTCAATGCCCTTGCTGGTGACGACGACCATCTCACCGGGCTTCAGGTCGCGCACGAAACGCGCGCCGATAATGTCGAGCGCGCAGGTTTCGGAAGCCAGGATCCAGGCGCCGTCGAGATCGCCGAGCACCAGCGGGCGGATGCCGAGCGGATCGCGGCAGCCGATCATCTTCTTTGCCGTCATCGCCACCAGCGAGAAGGCGCCTTCGACCTGACGCACCGCATCGATGAAGCGCGAGTTGAGATCGCGTTCCCTGCTGGTGGCGACCAGATGCAGCAGCGTCTCGGTGTCGGAAGTCGACGAGAAGATCGCGCCTTGTTTCTGCAACGCGCGCTGCACTGTCATGGCGTTGGTGAGGTTGCCGTTGTGGGCGACGGCGAAGCCGCCATCGGCGAGCTCGGCGAAAAACGGCTGGATGTTGCGCTGGCCGGCGCCGCCCGTGGTGGCGTAGCGCGTGTGGCCGATCGCGCGGTTGCCTTGCAGGCTGTCGATGACGCGCTGCTTGGTAAAAGTGTCGCCGATCAGGCCGACATGATGTTCGACATGGAACTGGGTGCCGTCATAGGAAACGATGCCGGCCGCTTCCTGGCCGCGATGCTGCAACGCATGCAGGCCAAGCGTGACGATAGCTGCGGCGTCCTGCCGGCCGAAAATACCGAACACACCGCATTCGTCATGGAAATGATCGTCGGCTTCGGCGGAAAGCACGTCGTCTGCGTCTGCCATCTTCAGCTCCGCTAAAGTCGCTATATAGTGTGATGACTGCTCGAGAGCAACGTGGAGTTTGCGGCTTTCACATGATCGTCAGTTTGCCGGCGCCGGACTAGCCGGTGCATTGTCGGCCGGTGGCGCGTCGGTTCCGCTGTTGTCGGGTGCCGGAGTATCGGTCTCGTCGCCGGTTGCCGGCGCGTCCGCCGCGGGTGCGTCGGCGGCCGGGGGCGTCTCGGCGCCGGTCTCGGGTGCCGGCTGGCTAGGATTGAGCCTGTTGAGGATCGCGTTTTCCGGATCCTCGGGCAGCAGGCTTTCGAGCTTGGCTCCGACCGATTCGAGCAGCGGCCGCGACTTGGCGTTGGCAATCCAGCCGGGAGCCTTGGCGCCGGCCAGCCAGTTGAAGAACAGCAGCGCCACCGCGACGACCAGAATGCCGCGCGCTGCGCCATAGAGGAAACCGAGTGTGCGGTCGAGCGCACCGATCCTGGAATCGATGATCCAGTCGGCCAGCTTCATGGTGATGACGGAAACCACGATCAGTGCGATGATGAAGACGATGCCGGCGGCGGCCACCATGGCGATCTTCTCATTATCGACATAGGGCTGAACGTAAGGCAGGACCGGTTTGTAGAGGAAGAACGCCGCCGCCGCTGCCGCTATCCAGGAGATGATGGAGAGGACCTCGCGCGAAAAGCCGCGAACCATGGCGAGCATCGCCGAAACCAAGGTGAAGCCGACGAGAATTCCGTCAAGCAGCGTAATCGGCATGTCTTTTTGCCCCACTTCATGAGCCGCGTCACTCTTGCTCGTCGGCACGGCTGCGCCGTGAGCCGGCTATGCGCGCCACGAGATCGGCAAGCTCGGTGGGCTGGAAAGCGCCGGCCCCTATCCCCCCGGCAAGTTCCTCGCTGCCCAAGGGCAGAACCGCGCTTCCAAAACCCAGCTTTTCGGCTTCCTTTAGGCGCTGCTGCGCGTGCGCAACCGGCCTCACGGCGCCCGAAAGGCTGATTTCGCCGAAATAGACGCAATCGGCCGGAAGGGCAAGACCGGTGAGCGATGAAACCAGTGCGGCCGCCACCGCCAGATCGGCGGCCGGCTCCGAGATGCGGTAGCCGCCGGCAACGTTGAGATAGACGTCGTGGGTACCAAAGCGGACCCCGCAATGGGCTTCGAGAACGGCGAGGATCATTGACAGCCTGGCGCCGTCCCAGCCGACGACGGCGCGGCGAGGCGTGCCAAGCGACGACGGCGCCACCAGCGCCTGGATTTCGACCAGCACCGGACGGGTGCCTTCCATGCCGGCGAAAACCGCCGCGCCCGGCGCTTTCGCATGCCGTTCGCCAAGAAAAAGCTCGGACGGGTTGGCGACCTCGCGCAGGCCCATATCAGACATTTCGAAGACGCCGATCTCGTCGGTCGGTCCGAAGCGATTCTTGACCGTGCGCAGGATGCGGTAGTGGTGACCGCCTTCGCCCTCGAAGTAGAGCACGGCGTCGACCATATGCTCGACGACGCGCGGCCCGGCGATCTGGCCTTCCTTGGTGACGTGGCCGACGAGCACGATCGCCGCCCCTGTGGATTTCGCATAGCGGATCATCGCCTGGGCGGCGGCGCGGACCTGGGTGACGGTGCCGGGCGCCGAATCGGCCATATCGGTCCACAAGGTCTGGATCGAATCGAGGATCACCAGGTCCGGCCGCTTGCCGTCGGCAATTGTGGCGAGGATGTCCTCGACATTGGTCTCGGCCGCCAGCTCCACCGGCGTGTCGGCGACGCCGAGCCGTTGCGCGCGCAGCCTGATCTGAGCGACGGCCTCTTCGCCCGAGACATAGACGATGCGGTGGCCCTTTGCGGCGAGGGCCGCGGCCGCCTGGGTCAACAGCGTCGACTTGCCGATGCCGGGGTCGCCGCCGACCAGCAGGGCCGAGCCGCGCACGAAGCCGCCGCCGGTGGCGCGGTCGAGTTCGCCGATGCCGGAGACGATGCGCGGCGCATCCTCGATATCGCCGGACAAAGTCGTGAGCACCACGGCGCGGCCCTTGCGTGCATTGCGCGTGTTGGCCGGACCCGAGCCGATGCCGCCGGACGTGCCTTCCTCGACCAGCGTATTCCACTCGCCGCAAGCATCGCATTTGCCGGCCCAGCGCTGATGCACCGAACCGCAATTTTGGCAGATGAACTGGACGCGGGACTTGGCCATCAGGCTGATGCCGTTTGATGATCGGCCGGGGTAAACGGCAGGTAGCTTGGCGAGATGAGGCGGAGTGAGACCTGTATCAAGAGGTCACTCAAACCTGTCCGGCAGATGATGCTCCTCGGCGAGGTCGGAGAAGCGGGTGAATTCGCCCTGGAAGGCAAGGCTGACAGTGCCGGTCGGCCCGTGGCGCTGCTTGGCAATGATCACTTCGGCCTTGCCTTGAACCTCGGCCATCTTGGCTTCCCAGGTAAGATGCTCTGGCGTGCCTTTCTCCGGCTCTTTGTTTTTTATGTAATATTCCTCGCGGTAAACGAACAGCACCACGTCCGCGTCCTGCTCGATCGAGCCCGATTCGCGCAAGTCGGACAGTTGAGGATGCTTGTCGTCACGGCTTTCGACCTGACGCGAGAGCTGGGAAAGCGCGATGATCGGCACGGACAGTTCCTTGCCAAGCGCCTTCAACCCGGTGGTGATCTCGGTGATTTCCTGGACACGATTCTGCGACGCTTTGGCAGACGAGCCCTGCATGAGCTGGATGTAGTCGATGACCATTAAATCCAGCCCGCGCTGGCGCTTGAGGCGACGAGCGCGAGCCGCAAGCTGGGCAATCGATATACCGCCTGTCTGGTCGATATACAGCGGACGCTTGTGGTTCTCCTGGGTGTACGCGACAAGCTTTCCGAAATCGGCTTCGGTCAAATCGCCACGCCTGATCTTCGACGATGGGATTTCTGTCTGCTCGGAGATGATGCGGGTGGCCAACTGCTCCGACGACATTTCGAGCGAGAAGAAGCCGACCACACCACCATTGGCCGCCCTGACGGAGCCGTCGGCCTGCTGTGCAGGTTCATAGGCGGCAGCGATGTTATACGCGATGTTGGTGGCCAGCGACGTCTTGCCCATGCCCGGGCGCCCGGCGATGATGATCAAATCCGATGGCTGCAAGCCGCCCATGCGGTTATCGAGATCGCGCAGGCCGGTGGCAATTCCCGACAGGTGGCCGTCGCGCATATAGGCGGCACTGGCCATGTCGACGGCATTCTTCAACGCATCGGAAAAACTCTCAAAACCACCATCGTAGCGGCCGTTTTCAGCCAGTTCGAACAGGCGCCGCTCGGCGTCCTCGATCTGTTCGCCCGGCGACATGTCGACCGGCGCGTCATAGGCGATATTGACCATGTCTTCGCCGACGGTGATCAGTGCGCGTCGCGTAGCGAGATCGTAGATTGCGCGACCGTAATCGGCGGCGTTGACGACGGTGACCGCCTCGACGGCCAGCCGCACGACATACTGCGCAACCGTCATGTCGCCGACCTTCTCGTCCGCGGGCAGGAAGGTCTTCAGCGTGATCGGCGTCGCCACCTTGCCCATGCGAATGAGCTCGGCGGCGACCTCGAAGATTTTTCTGTGCAAAGGCTCGTAGAAATGGCCTGACTTGAGGAAGTCTGAGACGCGGTAGAAGGCGTCGTTGTTGACCAGGATGGCGCCAAGCAGCGCCTGCTCGGCTTCGATGTTGTTCGGCGCCTCGCGATAGAGCGGTGTTTCCGCCACGCCGAATTTTCGCGCTGCTTCTGCCATGATGTCCCCGATTTCGATCCCGGCCTCTCGATAACAGAACGAGGAAAAGCCGGTGCTGACTTATATGCATCACTCGCGCTCAAACAGCGTTGATGCCCGCTGTTCACAGGAACGGCAAACCGTCCACAGGACAGAATTCCCGGGCTCTGATTCCATTTGACACGGCAAGGTTGCGATTCTACGCGACGCGTTGAACAAAGCAAGAACAAAATCGAAGAGGAGGAAGCTGCATCAGGAGTGGACGCGAGATTAGATTGTGTCCCCCCAGCCCAGTCGCCGCGCCACCTTGAACATCTCGCCGTCGCGTTTGGTGAACAGTTTCTCGTCGGCGCGGCCGTCCTTTTCGCAGAGTTTCAGCAAAACCTTGCCGGAACCCGATTTCGGCGGCGCGATCACGCGCGCCGAGCGGGAAGGGGCGGGCTGCCGCGAGGCAGCGACATAGATGAATTTTTCGTCCTCCCATGGCACGTCGGCATCCTTGGCCAGCCGGTGCAGGCGCGAACGCGCGACACGGCGCGAAAAATGGCACCAGTCGGGCGCCACGAGCGGGCAGGGCGCCTCATGCGGGCAAGGCGCAAGCACATGCGCGCCTGCCTCGATCAGGTGCCGGCGCACGGCAAGGATGCGCTGCCATCCGGCAGGCGTGCCCGGCTCGACGACCAGCAGCGTGTCGTCGGTCAGATGCCAGAGCCGGTCGACGAGTTTTGGCAGTGACGCCGGAGCGATCTCGTCCAGTACGTAGGCGCAGGTGACCAGATCGGCCGGCTTGAGATCGGCAAGGTCGACCGTGACATCGCCGGCCAGCCAGGCAATCCTGGCCGTCATCGCCTTAGCGGCAAGAACCTCGCCGACCCGGCGCACTGCGGCACTCGCCTCGATCAGCACCGCCTGCTCGAGGTCGGGCCAGAGATCGAGACCGGCCCAAAGCACTGTACCTGGGCCGGCGCCGACGTCGAGCAGGGTTTTCGGCGCATAATCGGGCCTCGCCTCGCTGACCGCATCCAGACTGGCACGGACGGCGGCGTAGGTCGCCGGCAGCCGTGTTGCCAGATAGGCCTTGACCGCCATCTCCTCGGCCATGTGCAGCCGGCCGTCGCGCAGCTCGGCGCGGTAGCGGTCCGACAGCGTTCTTGCCGCTTGCTTCAGCGCCGGCAGCGGCACTTTCTCGAGGAGGCGCTCGACGCCCTGTCGAAGCGGGATAGGCAGTTCCATGGCTCATGCTCCCCGAGGCGCGAGCAGGATGACCGACGCACCAACGATGCAGAGCGCGGCACCGGCGAGGTCCCAGCGGTCGGGGCGCACTCCCTCCACCAGCCACAGCCATCCTAGCGAGGCGGCGATGTAAATGCCGCCATAAGCGGCATAAGCGCGGCCCGCCGCACCGATGTCGACCAGCGCCAGCAGGAAGCCGAACAGGGCGAGCGAGGCCAAGCCTGGCGCTAGCCACAGCGCAGACTTTTCCAGCCGCCACCACGCCCAGATCGAAAAGCAGCCGGCGATCTCGGCAAGGGCTGCAACGATGTAGATGAGATAGGTCATGAAAAAAGGTCTCGCGGCGACGGCGAGACCTTTTTCAGCGTGCGGGCCAGCGATGGCAAGCGGCAATGGCGAAATCGCCGGAAGTCTATTCCGTATCCGCCACCTTGCGGCGCCGGGCGGGCTTGGCGGCAGGGGCTTTTGGGCGATGCCCCATGTCGCGCATCTCCAGCGCCTTCTCGCATTTGGCCATGTAGTCGCGCGTCATCGGCAAAGTATCGTTCTTCTTGGCAATCTGGATCTGGAAGATCACCAGGTCCTGCCAGCGGAAGGCGGCTTCAGAGGCCGCCAGATAGAACTCCCACATGCGGCAGAAACGCTCGTCGTAAATCGCCTTGGCCTTGTCGCGATTGGCAGCGAAGCGCTCGCCCCAATGCTTAAGCGTGTCGGCATAATGCAGCCGCAGGATTTCGATGTCGGTGACGACGAGGCCCGACTTCTCGATCGCCGGCATCACCTCCGATAGCGCAGGGATGTAGCCGCCCGGGAAGACATACTTGCGGATGAAGGCGCTGGTTGCCCACGGCACGCCGGAGCGGCCGATCGTGTGCAGCAGCATGACGCCGTCCGGCTTCAAGAGCGTCGCCGATTTGTCGAAGAAGGTGCGGAAGTGGTTGACGCCGACATGCTCGAACATGCCGACCGAGACGATCCGGTCGAAGCGCTCGTTGAGCTCGCGATAATCCCTCAATTCGAAATGCACGCGGTTTTCCAGACCTTGCGCATGTGCCCGGTCGGTGGCGACGCCATGCTGCTCGGTCGACAACGTCACGCCTTGCACGTCCACGTCGAAGGACTTGGCGAGATAGAGACCGAGCCCGCCCCAGCCGGAACCGATGTCGAGCACGGTTTGGCCGGCCTTCAGCCTGAGCTTGGCGGCAATGTGGCGCTTCTTGGCGGCCTGCGCCTCATCGAGCGTCATATCCGGCTGCTCGAAATAGGCGCAGGAATACTGCATGTCCTCGTCGAGGAACAGCCGGTAGAGGTCGCCCGACAGATCGTAGTGGCGCTGCACGTTGCGGCGCGCGCGCGCCGCCGTGTTGATCTGCTGCAGGCGGCGGAAGGCGTGACGCAGGCCCTCGATCGCCTTCGACCATGTGGCATCGATGCCGCCGCTACCCATGTTCTGGAAAGCGATGCGCATGACCCCCAGCACGCCGCCCTCGAGTATGTCGAGTTCGCCGTCCATATAGGCTTCCGGCACCGCCAGCATCGGATCGAAGGTAATGGCGCGCTCGGCATGCGCGGTCTTGATGTGCATGTGCACTGGCTCGCCGCTGCCGTCGCCGAAAATGACCGAGAAGCCCTTCGGTCCGGTTACTTTGAGATTTCCGGTGCGCACCAGCCGGTCGAGAACGCGTTTCAACAGAATATTCATGACCAATTGTCCCCTCTCGGTCAGACAAGCTGTCCTATTCTGCATCAACATATAGGGTTTCGAAAAGTTCCTGTTGGCACAAAAATGCCCGGGCGAGGCGCCCAGGCATTGGTCCAGAAATGACTGGAAGCCGACGAAATTGTTTAGGCGCCGCGCTGACCCCTATGAAGTGCAATCAGCCGTTGTCTTCGCCGCCTTCGAACTCGGCATTGGGGTCGAAGAAGTTATCCGGGCGCGCATTGTCGTTGATGTCTTCGCCATAGATGGCTTCGGCGGTGGTCAGCGTCTCGCCCTTGGCCTGGCGCTCGGCTTCATCGGCCGTGCGGGCGATGTTGAGCGTGATGGTGACCTCGACTTCCGGATGTAGCGCGATCGCCACATTGGTAAGGCCGATGGTCTTGATCGGCTGGTTGAGCAGGATCTGGTTGCGGTTGACCGAAAAGCCTTCCGCGGTCAGCAGCTCGGCGATGTCGCGGGTCGATACCGAGCCGTAGAGCTGGCCGGTTTCGCCTGCCGAACGCACGGCGATGAAGCTCTTGCCGTCGAGCTTTTCCGAAATCTGCATGGCCTCGGACTTGCGCTCGAGGTTACGGGCTTCGAGTTGGGCACGCTGTCCCTCGAACTTCTTTTTGTTGGCTTCGTTGGCGCGCAGCGCCTTGCCCTGCGGCAGCAGGAAGTTGCGGGCGAATCCGTCCTTGACCTTGACGGTGTCGCCCATCTGGCCGAGGCGGGATACGCGCTCGAGAAGAATGACATCCATGGTTTTGTTCCTTCGTTTGGGCGCCAAAATCACTGGCATCGACGCCGAATTGTCTGGAACAGGTCAGGAAGCAGAGGGCGTCGCCGCCAATGTCGCTGTCCTGCCTGTCGCGGCAGTTAGAGGTATCACCTCAACCCGGGATTTGATGGCAACCCTGCGGCGCCCGTCGCCGTGGGAAGCGGGCGGCGAACCGCCCGCTGAAGAGTGTTAGCGAACCACGTAGGGCAGCAGGCCGAGGAAGCGGGCGCGCTTGATCGCCTTGGCGAGTTCGCGCTGCTTCTTCTGGCTGACGGCGGTGATGCGCGACGGCACGATCTTGCCGCGCTCGGAAATGTAGCGCTGCAGAAGACGTACGTCCTTGTAGTCGATCTTGGGCGCGTTTGCACCGGAGAACGGGCAGGTCTTGCGGCGGCGGTGGAACGGGCGCCGGGTCGGGATTTGATTGATGTCGACCATTATTCTGCACTCCCTTCAACGCCTTCGCGCGGACGGCGCGGACCACGGTCTGCACCAGCGTCGCCACCGAAGCTGCGCGGCGGACGATCGCCACGGTCGCCGCGATCGCGGTCACCGAACGAGCGCGGGCCACGGTCACGATCGCCGAAGCCGCCGCGTTCAGAGCGCTCTTCGCGCTTCTGCATCATCGCCGACGGGCCTTCCTCATGCGCATCGACCTTGATGGTGAGGAAACGCAGCACATCCTCGGACAGGCCCATCTGGCGCTCCATCTCGTTGAGCGCAGCCGGCGGGCAGGTGATGTCCATCAGCGTGTAGTACGCCTTCCGGTTCTTGTTGACCCGGTAGGTGAGGGACTTCAGTCCCCAGTTCTCGACCCGGCCGACGGACCCGCCATTCGCTGAGATGACGCCCTTGTACTGTTCGACAAGCGCATCGACCTGCTGCTGCGAGAGGTCCTGCCGGGCAAGAAACACATGTTCGTAAAGAGCCATATTGTTCTCAAGCCTTTCTTCGTTTCTCTCCCGGTTCCCGGCGGCAAAAGCCTCTGCAACTTCTCTGACCCGCCGATCCCTAGAGGAGGCGGGGAAGAAAGGAGCATGACGAGACGGTCGAGAGCGGAGACACGGGAGGCGGAAGCGCTTCTGGCCCCACACGAAGGTTTCGAAAAACCTCCGGCCCTCCGTTCAGCCCCCAGCAAGGACCGGCAGATTGCGGGCGTCTATACAGGAATCCGGCTGGATGGCAAGGGCGAGTCCGAAGACCCACCGCCGCAGGACGACATGTCGCGACAGCTTCAGCTTGTATGCGGGAGCTTATTCACTGTTTCCGGGAAGAAGTCGGGCGCCGCTCGGCGCTTGCCGAACATCATATCATATTGCAGCAGACGGAAATCGCGAATGGCAGGGTCGATTTCCTTCTTGCGCGCCCAATCCGGCGTGGCCTCGCCGGCCGGCGTCAATAGCAGATTGCGGTCGACGACACGGTAATGCTCGCGCATCTGGCCGAGAAAGCCGGTGTAATAGGGATGGCTGATCCCAGCCGCGGTCAGGATATGGTAGGGCAGGAAGGCAGGGCTTACTGCGCCCATCTCCTCGGCTGGCCCGGTGCGGTTCGACCATACGACCAGCGGCGTCTGGTGGTGCAGCAGCATTTGGTCAGGTGGTTCTTTGCGCGGCGCGACATTATCCTTGAGGAAGCCGGTCTCGACATAGACTGGACCGAGCGGCGGCAGATGGTCGCCGAAGAAGGCGATGACCGTCGGGCGCCGGCGGTTCTTCGCCCATTCGACAAGGCGCCCGAGGCCCTTGTCGGCGTCGGCTGCGCCCTCCGTAAAGCTCAGCAGCGAATCCTTCGCCCACTGGCTGGTCGGCGCCTGCACCTTGTGGGTCGGATTGTAGTAGCGATTCGGCTCGTAGGGGCCGTGGTTCTGCAGGCTGACGGCAAAGAGGAAGAACGGATCGTCGGTGGCGTCGGCCTCGCGGATGATCTCGTCGGTCATCGCTGCGTCCGAGGCCAGCGGCCCGCGCTTTTCGAGGTACGGCAGGTTTTCTTCCGACTTGAAGTCGTCGAAGCCGAAATCCGCATAGACGGGTGTGCGGTTCCAGAACCAGCTCGTGCCCGGATGGATGGCGCGCGTCTCATAGCCCTGGCTCTTCAGGAACGTCGCCATCGACGGCACGGGCGCGCGGACATATTGCTGGTAGGGGATGCTTCCGGCCGGCAGGAAGGCGTTGGAAAAGCCGGTCAGTGCCTCGAACTCGACATTGGCGGTCATGCCGCCGAATTCAGGCGAGAACATCGAACCCGAGCGCAGCGCCCGCACATTGGGAATCGGATCGGGCGTAATGGCGACGCCGGGCAACTCGGTCGGATCCCAGAAGGATTCGCTCATGACGATGATAATGTCGGGCTTCTCGGCCGGTACCGATGCCGTCACGTCGGGCCTGTCGATCGCTGCGATCGACTTGTCGGAATAGCCCGCAGGCGCCGAGACATGGGCCATCGGCACGTTGAGCGCGAAGGCCAGCGCGAAGCCGTTGGAGGCGTAGTTTTCCTTCTGATCCCACATGATCGGGATGATCTGCAACCGGTCACGCGTCCACGAGAAGGTGGCGTAATCCATGATCGAGACGAAGAAGGCGAGCAGCGGCACGGTCAGCGTCAGCCGGGCCAGGCGCCCCTTGCGGCTGAGCGCCGGCACCCGGCGCCGCCATAGCCGCCAGCCATAGACGAGCAGCGACAGGCCGCCAATGATACCAACCGCCAAGGCGAGGGCGGTTCCCGGGCGTTCGCGCACCAGAAGCGGCATCAGCGCCACGATCTGGCGTGAATACAAGAAATCGGTCGGATAGAGCGGATCGCCGAGATAGAGCGATTTCTGATGGCCGACAAAGGCCAGCGCCAGCGTCAGCGGCGCGACGATCATCAGACTCTGGTGACTGCGGCCGAGCACGGCGTCGAGACCGATCAGGATCAACGCGAAAATGATGATGGTGGTCCAGCCCGGTTTGAAAGGCTGCAGGAAGAAGGCGACGGTGCCGGCAAAGTCGCCGCGCACGATCAGCTCGATCGCAAACACCAGGACAGCGGCCGCAAGCAGGCTGACGAGCCCGTAGCGGATAACAGGCCATTTCCGGCCTGGCAGATAGCCGGTGGCCGGATCGCCTTCCAGAAACTGTGGCGCGGCTCTGCCGGCGCGTTTCCTAGTCCTTGCCAACCTACAATTTCCCCCGACCATACACAAAAGCGTCACTGAGCTGTCATCGATATGTCACGAAAAGCTAGCGCCTGTGGCTAAAATAAGAAGAGCCAGCAAACGAATCGTGAGCGATTTTCATCATGAGTGATCGACAAAAAGCCTTTTGGAACAGTCACTCGGCCAGCGATGCCGAGCCGGAGCCGGCCGGGTTGGGTCGCTGACGGACTTGACTTGCCCGCCCGCCTTGCGTCACAGGCAGGAAAAATCAGCGCTTGGGAGCCACAGATGGCCATCGCATTCACCTTTCCGGGACAGGGCAGCCAGGCGGTCGGCATGGGCAAGGATCTCGCCGACGCCTTTCCGGAATCGCGGAAGATCTTCGAAGAGGTTGACGACGCGCTTGGCGAAAACCTGTCGAAACTGATCTGGGAAGGGCCGGAAGAGAGGCTGACGCTGACCGCCAATGCCCAACCGGCGCTGATGGCTGTGTCGCTCGCCGCGATCCGGGCGCTGGAATCGCGCGGCTTCTCGCTGAGGGACAAGGTCGACTATGTCGCCGGCCACTCGCTCGGCGAATATTCGGCACTTGCCGCCGCCGGTTTCGTTTCGGTCGCCGATGCAGCCCGGCTCTTGCGTATCCGCGGCAACGCCATGCAGGCGGCTGTGCCGGCCGGTGAAGGCGCCATGGCGGCGATCATCGGGCTGGAACACGCCGATGTCGAAGACGCCTGCGGTGAAGCGGCCAAAGATTCAGTTTGCCAGATCGCCAACGACAATGGCGGTGGCCAACTGGTGATCTCCGGCGCCAGGGCGGCGGTCGAACTGGCGGCGAGACTGTGCATGGAAAAGGGCGCCAAGCGGGCGCTGATGCTGCAGGTCTCGGCGCCCTTCCATTCGGCGCTGATGGCACCGGCGGCCGAGATCATGCGCGAGGCGCTGGCCGGGGTGACGAAGAACGCGCCGTTGGCGCCCGTGGTCTCCAACGTGTCGGTCACCCCGTCCAGCGATCCGGACGCAATCGCCCGCCGCCTTGTCGAACAGGTGACCGGCCGCGTGCGCTGGCGTGAAACGGTGGAGTGGTTCGGCGCGAATGGCGTTGCGACACTCTACGAGGTGGGCGCCGGCAAGGTGCTGTCGGGACTGGCGAGGCGCATCAACCGCGATATCGCCACTGGCGCCGTCGGCACGCCGGCGGAAGTCGAGGCGGCACTGGCGGCGCTCGTATAACCGACCACGATTTGACCCCACCCATGTGAAGGGTGTTCTCTTAGCTCAGGAGACAAGACATGTTCGAATTGACTGGCCGCAAGGCGCTCGTCACAGGCGCGTCGGGAGGCATCGGTGAGGCGATCGCCCGGGTGTTGCATGCGCAGGGTGCCATCGTCGGGCTGCATGGCACCCGCGTCGAAAAGCTGGAGATGCTGGCCGCCGAGCTCGGCGACCGGGTCAAGCTGTTCCCGGCGAACCTTTCCAACCGCGACGAGGTCAAGGCGCTCGGCCAGAAGGCCGAGGCCGATCTCGAAGGCGTCGACATTCTCGTCAACAACGCCGGCATTACCAAGGACGGGCTGTTCGTGCGCATGGCGGACGCCGACTGGGATAGCGTGCTTGAAGTCAACTTGACCGCCGTGTTCCGGCTGACCCGCGAACTCACCCATCCGATGATGCGGCGCCGGCACGGCCGCATCATCAACATCACTTCGGTCGTCGGCGTCACCGGCAATCCCGGCCAGACCAATTATTGCGCTTCCAAGGCCGGCATGATCGGCTTTTCCAAGTCGCTGGCGCAGGAGATCGCCACCCGCAACATCACCGTCAACTGCGTCGCCCCTGGCTTCATCGAATCGGCGATGACCGACAAGCTCAACGATAAGCAGAAAGAGGCGATCATGGCGGCGATCCCGACACGGCGCATGGGCACCAGCGCCGAGGTCGCTTCCGCCGTCGCCTACCTCGCATCCAACGAAGCTGCCTATGTCACCGGCCAGACCATTCACGTGAATGGCGGCATGGCGATGATTTGACGGTTGCGGGAAAACACCCCCTTTTCGCCTTGGACCCAGGCCGATTTTCGTGTAATGCGGCCCGCAACCCGGCGGTTCGGGCAAAAACCGGTCCGGTGCCATTGCGTTTCCGGCAGGACCATCTTTCAGCTTGATTAGCGGCATTCTGCCCGCTAACGAAGACAGACAAACAAAAGACGAGGATGCCCAAATGAGTGACACCGCAGAGCGCGTCAAGAAGATCGTTATCGAGCACCTTGGCGTCGATGCCGACAAGGTGACGGAGCAGGCGAGCTTCATCGATGATCTGGGCGCGGATAGCCTCGACACGGTCGAGCTCGTCATGGCGTTCGAAGAAGAGTTCGGCGTCGAGATTCCGGACGATGCGGCCGAAACCATCCTGACTGTTGGCGATGCAGTGAAGTACATCGACAAGGCTTCGGCCTGACGCTATTTGCAGTCATCACCGAGGAGGACCTGCGATGAGGCGTGTCGTCGTCACGGGCCTTGGGTTGCTTTCGCCGTTCGGCATGGGCTTCGAGCATAGCTGGAAGGAGCTTCTGACCGGCCGCAGCGCAGCCAAGCGTATCACCGAGTTCGAGGTGGAGGATCTTGCCTGCAAGGTTGCCCACGTCATTCCGCGCGGCAATGGCGAGAACGCCACCTTCAATCCCGAGGCCGTTCTCGAGCCGAAGGAATTGCGCAAGATCGGCGACTTCATCCTTTACGGGATCGCAGCCGCCGACGAGGCGCTGAAGGATTCGGGGTGGACGCCGAAAACGCACGAGGAGCAGTGCGCCACTGGCGTGCTGATCGGCTCCGGCATCGGTGGCATCGAAGGCATCGCCGAAAACGCGATGATCCTCAAGGAGCGCGGACCGCGCCGCATCAGTCCGTTCTTCATCCCCGGCCAGATCATCAATCTCGTCTCCGGCCAGGTTTCGATCCGGCATGGGCTGAAAGGCCCCAACCACGCCGTCGTCACCGCTTGCTCCACCGGCGCGCACGCCATCGGCGATGCCGCCCGGCTGATCATGTGGGGCGATGCCGACGTAATGGTCGCAGGCGGCGCCGAAGCGCCGGTGACGCGGCTGTCGATCGCCGGTTTCGCTGCTTGCCGTGCACTGTCCACCGACCGCAACGACGCTCCGGAGACGGCCTCGCGTCCCTATGATCGCGACCGTGACGGCTTCGTCATGGGCGAAGGCGCCGGCGTCGTCATTCTGGAAGAGCTGGAGCACGCCAAGGCGCGCGGCGCCAAGATCTATGCCGAGGTAACCGGTTACGGTCTGACCGGCGATGCCTATCACATCACTGCGCCGGCCGAAGATGGCGACGGCGCTTTTCGCTGCATGGTCGCGGCGCTGAACCGGGCCAAGCTGACGCCCGCAGACGTCGACTACATCAATGCGCACGGCACTTCGACCATGGCCGACACGATCGAGCTCGGCGCCGTCGAGCGGCTGGTCGGCAACGCCGCGTCGAAAATATCGATGTCGTCGACCAAGTCGTCGATAGGCCATCTTCTGGGTGCGGCGGGCGCCGCCGAGGCGATCTTTTCGATCCTCGCCATCCGCGACAACATCGCGCCGGCCACCATCAACCTCGACAACCCGGAGCGTGAAACGGCGATCGACCTGGTGCCGCATAAACCGCGTGCCCGCCAGGTTGACGTGGCGCTGTCCAACTCCTTTGGCTTCGGCGGCACCAACGCCTCGCTGGTCTTCCAGCGCTACAATGGCTGACTTGTGCGCCGACCGGCACGGCACGCGCACGTCGTCAATTTTGCCATATTCGCCCCTACTCTGCCCAAGGGGATTCGCTGCAAGATCAAACGGTAGGGCGCCATGAGCACAAATTCGGCGGACAACGGGGAATTAGGGCAGCGGCCCGTACCGTCGGGTCCGATCGTGCCGAAAACGGCCAGCGAGGCGTTGCGGCCTGAAGCCGGCACGCCGCCGCCCAAGCGCTCGCGCGCCTCGCGCAGCCAGTTCGTCGTGTTCATGAACTTCGTCATCTCCCTGGTGATGTTGATGGTTCTGGCGGCCGGCTTTGCATTGTATTTCGGCAAGCAGGAATTCAACGAGCCCGGCCCGTCGGCCAATGCCGACACCTTCCTGGTCAAGCCGAACACCGGCGTCCAAGAAATTGCCGACCAGCTCGAGCGGCGCGGATTGATCAGCGACGCGCGCATCTTCCGCCTTGGCGTGCGTGCCTTTGGCAATGACGCCGCGCTGAAGGCCGGCGAATACGAGATCAAGCCGCAGGCCTCCATGCGCGACATCATGGAGCTGCTGAAAAGCGGCAAGTCGGTGATGTACTCGCTGACCGTCCCGGAGGGACTGACCGTCGAGCAGGCGCTGCAGCGCATCGCCGAGCAGGCAGCGCTCGACGGCGATATGCCTGCGACCATTCCACCCGAGGGCAGCCTTGCTACCGACACGTTGCGCTTCACGCGGGGCGCGACACGCCAGCAGATGGTCGACAAGCTTTTGGCGGATCAGAAGAAGCTGGTCGAGGACGTCTGGCAGCGGCGCGCTCCCGATCTGCCTCTGGCCAGTGTCGATGAGTTCGTCATCCTCGCTTCCATTGTCGAGAAGGAGACGGGAAAGGGCGACGAACGCTCACGGGTCGCCGCCGTCTTCCTCAACCGGCTGGCCAAGGGCATGCGGCTGCAGTCGGATCCAACCATCATCTACGGCCTGTTCGGCGGTAAGGGCAAACCGGCCGACCGCCCGATCTATCAGTCGGACATCAAGAAGCCGACGCCCTACAACACATATCTGATCAACGGCCTGCCGCCGACGCCGATCGCCAATCCCGGCCGTGCGGCGCTGGAAGCGGTGGCCAACCCGTCGAAGACAGACGATCTTTATTTCGTCGCCGACGGCACCGGCGGTCACGTCTTTGCGCCGACGCTCGCCGAGCACAACGAGAACGTCGCTCGCTACCGGGCGCTGCAGAAGAAGCTGGCCGATGAAGCCGCCAAGGCCGGCGCTGCCAAAGCCGACGCTGCCAAGGTGGAAGGTCAGACCGATGCGCCGGTGGACGGCGATACAGGAACGGCGCAATAGCGCCGAACGGTTCTTGGATCGTCCCTCCGATCCGTTTGACGGCAGGGACGTGTCGTTTTTTTGATCCGGAGCGCCTTGCGTCCGATTCGGCGCGAAGAGGCGCTCCAGCATTTTGAAACCGCGTATGATCTGGCCGGAACCGCTTCCGGGGTTATGCGCCAAGGGGGTTGCAAGGGCATCATGAATTTGCAGAGCATGACCGGTTTTGCACGGGCCGTCGCCGAACACGACGGCACGTCGATCGCCTGGGAGGTCAAGTCGGTCAACGGCAAGAGCGTCGAGGTCAGGCTGCGGCTGCCGCAGGGCCACGAGCGACTGGAGCCGGCCGTCAGACAGACGGTGCAAAAGCGCTTCTCGCGCGGCAATTTCCAAGCGACGCTGACCGTCGGCCGCGCCGCCGGCCAGCAGGCGCAGCCCGTGGTCAACGAGGCCTTCCTGAGGGATCTGGCGGAGCTGGCCAAGCGGCTGCAGGAGCAGTTCGGCGCAGCGCCTGCGACAGCCGACGGGCTGCTTTCACTACGCGGCGTGCTCGACATCCCCGAAACCAACGAAGCTGAAGAGGCGCGGGCGGCGCTCGACGGCGCGATCCTATCGGCGCTCGAAGTGGCGCTAGGCGGGCTGGAGCAGGCACGCCAGGGCGAGGGCGCCGCGCTGCGCTCGCTGCTGTCCGGCCATATCGACGCTATCGAGGCGCTGACCCTGCGCGCCGAGGCCGATCCGTCGCGGGAGCCGGCGGTGATACGCGAACGAATTGCCGAGCAGGTTCGGCTGCTGATGGACGCGTCCGCCAATCTCGACGCCGGTCGGTTGCATATGGAAGCGGCGTTCTTGGCCACCAAGGCCGACATCCGTGAGGAGATCGATCGGTTGAAGACGCATGTGGCGTCCGGCCGGGTGCTGCTGTCTGGCGGCGGCGCCATCGGCCGCAAGCTCGATTTTCTGGCGCAGGAATTCAACCGCGAATCGAATACGCTGTGTTCAAAGTCGAACGCCGCTACGGTCACTGCCATAGGGCTTGAGCTGAAGGCGGTCGTCGATCAGTTTCGCGAACAGGTCCAGAATCTGGAGTAACCCTGATGGTCGCCAAGGAGCCGATGGTTGCTAAGGATTTGGGCTCCCGCATTCGCCGCCGGGGTCTGATGCTCGTGCTGTCGTCGCCGTCCGGTGCCGGCAAGTCGACCATTGCGCGCAATCTTCTGGAAAGCGATTCCAGCCTCGAACTATCGGTCTCCGTCACCACGCGGCCGCGTCGCGGCAGCGAGATCGAGGGCGTCCATTATCATTTCCGCACCATGCGTGAGTTCGAGCGACTGCGCGATTCCGACGAACTGCTCGAATGGGCCGAAGTGCATGGCAATTGCTATGCAACGCCGCGTGAACCGGCCGAACTGGCGCTGGCACAGGGCCGCGACATGCTGTTCGACATCGACTGGCAAGGCGCCCAGCAGCTCAAGGAGAAGATGCGCGCCGACATCGTTTCCATCTTCATCCTGCCGCCGTCGATGAAGGAATTGAAGGCCCGGCTGAAGCGCCGCGCCGAGGACCAGGAATCGGTGATCGAGACGCGTCTGAAGAACGCCCGCAACGAGATCGAGCACTGGAAGGAATATGATTTCGTCATCATCAACGACGATCTCGATCGCGCTTTCGCCGAGGTGCGCGGCATCGTGATCGCCGAGCGGCTCAGGCGCGACCGCCGGCCCGGCCTGTTCGACTTCGTTTCGGGATTGCTCGACGAGAAAACGGGTTGATGCCTTTTCCTTCTCCGTAAACGGGGAGAAGAAAGCTAAATCGTATTCGTCAGCCGCACGAACTCCTCGACGCTGAGTGTTTCGGCGCGCCTTGTCGGATCGATTTCGGCGCGGGTGAGCAGGGCTTCACCGCCGAGGCTCTTGACGCTCTGCCGCAGCATCTTGCGGCGCTGGCCGAAGGCCGCTTCGGTGACGCGGCTGAGTTTCTTGACCTCGACGGGCAGGGGATTTGCCCGCGGCACCAGATGTACCACCGACGACGTCACCTTGGGCGGTGGCGTAAACGCCTGTGGCGGCACGTCGAAGGCGATCTTTGCCTCGGTCCGCCAGCCTGCAAGCACGCCCAGCCGGCCATAGGCATCGCTGCCGGGACGGGCGACGATGCGCTCGGCCACCTCGCGCTGGAACATCAGCGTCATCGATGCGTAGAAGGGCGGCCACTCGGCGACGGTCAGCCAGCGTATCAAAAGTTCGGTACCGATGTTGTAGGGCAGGTTCGCGACGATCCTCACAGATCCATCGCCCCTATGCGCCCTTTCGACAAGTGCTGCAAAATCCGTTTTCAGCGCATCGCCGGCAATGATCTGCAGACGGCCCGGATAGTGATCTGATATTTCCGCGAGCGCTGCCAGGCAGCGCTCGTCGCGCTCGATGGCTATGACCCGACCAGCGCCGTGGGAAAGCAGCGCCCGGGTCAGTCCGCCGGGACCCGGACCGACCTCGATCACCGTGGCGTCCGTCAGGTCGCCGGCTGCGCGTGCTACCTTGCCGGTCAGGTTGAGGTCGAGCAGGAAATTCTGGCCGAGCGCCTTTTTCGCCTGCAGCCCATGGCGTTCGATCACCGCGCGCAACGGCGGCAGGCCGTCGATGCTCTTGCGACCGCTCTCATGCAAGGCGCTCATGCGCCGGCAGCCTTCGTCCCGGTATCGGCAAGCCTGCGGGCGAGCCTCAGCGCCGCGATCAGGCTGTCGGCCCGTGCTATGCCCCTGCCTGCTATGTCGAAGGCGGTGCCGTGGTCCGGTGAGGTGCGGATGAAGGGCAGGCCGAGCGTGACGTTGACCGCCTCGTCAAAGGCCAGCGCCTTGGCCGGGATCAACGCCTGGTCATGATACATGCAGAGCGCCACATCGTAGCCGGCCCGGGCGCGGGCATGGAACAGCGTGTCGGCCGGCAACGGCCCGAAGGCGTCGATACCCTCCGCCTTCAGCCTGTCGATCGCCGGGCGGATGATGTGCTCGTCCTCGCCGCCCATCGCGCCGCCCTCGCCGGCATGCGGATTGAGGCCGGCAATGGCAAGCCGTGGCTTGGCGATGCCGAACCGGTGTTCGAGATCGGCGGCGGTGATGCGGGCGGTTGCGACGATCAAGTCTGTCGTCAGCGCTTTCGGCACCTCGCACAGCGCAATGTGGATGGTGACCGGGACTGTGCGCAACTCGGGACCGGCAAGCATCATCACCGGCATTGCTTCTGCGCCGGTGTGGAGCGTCGCCAGATGCGCCAGATACTCGGTATGGCCGGGGAAGCGAAAGCCGGCATCGTAGAGCGGCTTTTTGGCAATCGGGCACGTGACAACAGCCGCTGCGCGGCCGCCAAGACAGTCGTCGACAGCGCGATCGATCGCCTCGATTATCCCAGCGGCGTTGGCTGGATCCGGCCGGCCGGGGTTGTCGACGAAGCCGGCGGCAAGCGGTACGACGGGCAGGGCGCGTGCAAAGACGCGCTCCGCTTCGGCTGGCACCGTCCCCGTGATTGGCACATCGACGCCGAGCAGGCGCGCCCGTGCGGCAATCAGCACCGGATCGGCGAGAAGATAGAAGGGCGGCACACCGGCGCTGTCGCGCGCTTGCCAGGCCGCAATGGCGATCTCCGGCCCGACGCCGGACGGATCGCCTACGCTCAACGCCAGCGGAAGCTGTATCTCTGGCACGCCCG
This sequence comes from Mesorhizobium sp. WSM4823, assembly GCF_055811195.1. Lineage (NCBI taxonomy): Bacteria > Pseudomonadati > Pseudomonadota > Alphaproteobacteria > Hyphomicrobiales > Phyllobacteriaceae > Mesorhizobium > Mesorhizobium sp. WSM4823. The sequence goes on along the minus strand of NZ_JBVVQL010000014.1, from coordinate 77,445 downwards.
GGATGTCTTAGCGCTCGACAATGCGGGCTTTCTTCCGCAACTCCGCGACATATTTCTCGGAGAGCTCATCGGCGTCCTTTCCGGTCGCGCCCTCGCTTTGGAACACCATCTGGGCAGCCTTGTCGTCGGACACTTCACGTGACGAGCAGATGCCGATGAATTCGACGCCGCGGTCCGTCTCGCGTGTGGTGGTGGCGCCACCGACCTTGGTGGCCTTGATCTGGTCGGCCCATTCCGGCGGCAATTGTGGCGCCAGCACCCGGCCGAGATCGCGAACGGTGACGTCGATCAGGCCCTTGGCAAATTCGCGCGAGGTATTGCAGCCGTTGAAGCGGGCGCGCATGGCGTCGGCCTCGCGCTTGCGCTTGGATAGCGTGGCGCTGCGCTCACTCGCCGGCACGACGAAAATGACCTGCTGCAGCATGTACTCCATGGCTGTAGGCTTGGCGCCGCCTTTGTCGAGCATGCGCCTGACCGCGTCCTGCTCGCTCATGGCGCCGCCGCCGCTCTCAGAGCGATGGCGCGCCGTCAGCGCCTGGTTCCAGGCCATCTGGGAGCGGATGAACTCCTTGAAATGCTCCTTGCCGACGCCGGACTGCGCCATGACGCCATCGAGCTGCTTGAGCTGCATCTTGTTGGTCGTGGCGAAGCGCTGATAGGCGGCATCGACCTGGGCGTCGCTGATGCGGATGCCAAGACGCTTGGCTTCGGCGACGCGCAGTGTCTGCTCGATCATTTCGTTGGCGGCGTCGGCTTTCTTGCGCTGCAGCCGCAGGAAGGCAGCTCGATGCTGGATGTCGCCGGTGGTGATCGGTACGTTGTTGACGACATATTTGATCTGGCTGGCGAAAGCCGGCGGCGTCATCACGGTGATCGAGGCCGAGGTCGCCGCCACCAGCAGCGCGAACCCTGCCGAAAAGAGGTATTTCCTCATCGAAAGCATCCCAATTCTATCTCAGTTCCGGCTCAATTCCATCTCACTATTGAGGGAGCTGAAACCCGTGCCTGCCCTATGCGGCGAAACGATGTCGTTAGAGGGGCGCGCATCCACTTGGATGCATAAGCACGTTCCAACACTTTGAATCTACGCATCGCGCCTTCCGAAAATCAATTCCGATTTTCGGGCCGATGCGTTGGCCGGCCGCCCGTCATCTGCTACTGGTCAGCGTTTGCTACTGGGTAGTGTCGATAGCGCTGGACGACGAGCCGAAATCGCCGAGCGTGCGGAACGACAGGTTGAAACCGACATTCTGCGACACTTCCTTGGTGACCAGGTCACGGGATTCCGAGAACGTCATCAAATAGGTGAAGCATGAATCACTATAGGCAAAGCCGAACCCGTCCTTGACCAGGACACTTTGCTCCAGATCGTAGGTGCCGGTACCGAAGACGCGCCAATTCTCTGCAAGTTGCGTCGAGGCGCCAAGCGTGACCTCGTGGCGATCGGTCGTGAAGCCATAGAGCGGCTGCGCCTCGATGAAGGCATATTTGGCGCTGAACGAAATCGGCAGGCCGGAATAGGCCGCCTTCACCTCGGCGCGGCGAATGTCGAAGCTCTGTTCGTCGAAACGGCCGCTGACCGAGCCGGAGAACCCGGTGGGGCTGTTGAAGCCGACCAGGCCGACATAATCGGAGGTCGCTGTCTCAAGGCCGGACTCGGCGCCGACATTGACCAGGTCCGGCGAATCGAAGGAGTTGCGGCCGTCCAGCTGATAGGATTGGCCGAACAGCGCGTTGGTGCTCCAGCCATTGTCGTAGGCCCCGGAATAGCGCAGCCCAACATTGGCGCGCGTGCCGCCTTCCAGGCGGTCGTAACCGGAGAACTTGTCACGCTCGAACAATGTCGTGGCGTCGAAGACGAAGCTCTGGGCGTCCTCGTTGGGGACAGCAAGACCACCGACATATTGCTCGTTCGGGCGCACGAAGACTTGCGCCATCGGCTCGAAGACGTGGCTGGAGTGGGTCGACGAGAACAGTACCGGCCAACGCATTTCCAGCCCGGCGGTCGCCATGTAGCGGGTGAGCGATGATCGCATGTCGTCATCAACTCCGAAATTCGACGCCATCTGGTTGACAGCAGCTAGCGAGGCCGAGGAGGCATTGACATAGCCGGCGTCGCCGCGCAGCGCCAGCAGCGGCGTCAGCAGCAGCCCGCCATCGGTGGTGAAGGTGCGCTTCCATTCCGCTTCGGCGGTGAGACGGCCCGACTGGCCCTCAATGCCGCGGACATTGTTGACGGACGCAGCGTCGCTGGGATCGGCAAGGATACGATCAAGCCTTTCACGGCTGATTGCCTGCGCGTTGACATTGAACGACAATTGCCCGCCGCCCACCGCCATGTCGGGAATGTAGGCGTAGTCGAGTGAAGGCAGCACCCAGGGCTGCTTGCCGGCGCGCGCGGTCGGATCGTCGGGAAGCGTCTTTTCCTGGACCTCGAAGCGCATGGCGCGCACGTCGAAATAATTGCGGCCGTTGAGGCCGGTCAGGTAGATCGACGAACGATGCACGCTGTCGTTGAAGTCTTCGATGGCGTAGGTGCGCGAGAAGTTCTTGTCGGTCTGCAACAGGACATCCCAGCCGAAGTCCCAGCGCGGATTGATGGCAAACTGGCCCTTGGTGCCCATCATGCCACGGAACTTGTTCGGATCGCCGTCCGCACCCGAATCGACATTGTGCCCGTAGCTGTCGATGAATTCGTCGGGGTCCTCTTGCCGGATGCCGGCGATCTTCAGGCTGTACTGGCCGTTGTTGAAGCGCTGGCGCCACTCGGCTTCGCCAAGGAAGCCCTGCTTGGTGTAGCCGCTGCCGGTGACGGTGAGGTCGTAGGTCGGTGAAAGCGCAAAATAATAGGGGACTTTGACGCCGACGCCGAGCTCGCTCTTGTAGGCGATACCGGGGATCAGGAAGCCGCTCTTGCGCTTGACGGTCGGATCGGCAATCTCGAAAGCCGGCAGATAGGCAAGCGGAAAGCCGAAGAACTCGAAATTCGAATTCTCGAAGCGAACCGTCTTCTTCTCGCCGTTCCAGATGATCTTTCTGGCCTTGATGCGCCAGGTCGGCGCTTTGTCCGGTTTGTCCTCGCACGGCTCGCAGGCCGTGTAGACGCCGTTGTGGAAAGTCGTCAGCACGCCGCCCATGCGTTCCGCGCTTTCGGCGGCGAAATATGCCTTGTCGACGGTTTCGACACGCAGCGCATTGACGAAGCCGTCGGCGAAGTCGTCGGTGATGTCGACATGCTCCGAATAGATCTTGGTGCCATCGCTGTTGACGACCTCGACATTGCCGCTGGCGACGAGGCGTTTGGTGCTGCGATTGTACTCGACCCGCTGAGCGACGAGGCGGTTGCCGCCATAGTCGATCTGGACGCCGCCGACGGCCGTCACCGTCTGGTTGTCGTTGTCATAGACCAGCGTATCCGCCGCCAGCAGCATTTGCGAGCCGGCGGGAACGTCGGCTGCCATGTCGCTGATATCCTGGGCAGAAGCCGGAATAGTCGGGATGACGCAAGCGAATAGGCATGCCAAGGCGCTCGCCCCATAAAGGCGCGCCAAACTGGCCTGCCTATGGATGCGCAAAACCGCCCCCCTCACTAGCCGTCTTCCTTGTACAGCAAGAAAGTCACCCCGAAGAACATAGCCACGACAACCGGAACCCATGCAGCCACGACTGTGGGTACGAATCCCGCCACGCCGAATGCCTTGACCAGCACCGTCACGACATAAAGCAGAAACCCAGCCAGGACGCCACCCAGAATCATCGTCGCGGATTGCCCCATCCTTGCAAATCGCATCGACACCGTTGCGGCGATCAGCGTCATGGCGACGAGAAGGAACGGCAGCGCCACTAGCGAATCAAACTGCATGGCAAAGGCATTTGCCTTGAGGCCGAAGGACCGGGCAACCTCGATCTTGCTGGGCAGATCGTAGAAGGGAATGGTCTCCGGCCGCGCCAGCCGCTCTTGCACGAATTCCGGCTTGAGATTGGTCGGCACCCGGTCACTTGCCACCGATTGGATGTTGCCGTCCCGGAAAATTTTGACGTCCTGCAGTTCCCAATAGCCATCCCGCAAAAAGGCGTGCGCGGCGTCCTTGCGTTCGACGATGTCGCCTTGCGGGCTGAGGACGAAGAAGACGGCGTTGGCCATCTCCAGGCCCTGATTGAGAATGGCGCGCGCGCCTATAATAGTGTCGCCGGAGCTGGTTTTCTGCCGGATCCAAGGCGCGGCGTCGGCCGAGACGGCGTTCGACTTGCCGGAACGGAGCTGCGTCTCGATCTTTTCGGACCAGGAAAACGCATGCGCGGCGATCGGATTGATGATGCCGACCGACAACACGCCGAACAGCAGCGCCCCGATGCAGCACGGCAGCAGGAATTGCCACGCGGACACGCCGGCGGAACGTGCGATGACCAGCTCATATCTGCGATTAAGCGAGACCAGCGTCGCCATCGCCGAGAACAGCCCGACGAATGGCACCGTCTGCAGCATGATCATCGGCATTCTCAGCCCTGAAATGGCTAACGCCACGCCGTAGGTGAAGCCCGTCGCCCCGCTCGTGCGGCCGGAAAGCTCCGTGAAGTCGATCAGGAATACGAGCGCCAAGAGGCCGACGAAGAACCAGATAGTGATCGTCACGTAGCGGAAGAAGAAGTATCTACCCAGCGTCCAGCCCATTAGCCGGCCCCTTGGCCAGAAGCGCCACGCCTGGCGAAGCGGAGCTTGATGGCGTTCCAGCCGTCGCTGAAGCGGCCTGCGAAATTCGTCATCCAGTCGGCCCAGGCAACCGGCAGTTCCATGGTCCGGTTGGAGACGATGAACCAAATCGCGATCGCGGACGCGATGATAGGAACGCCGTAGACCATATAGGCGTATTGTGGAACGTTATCGGCCTTGCCGGCGGCAAAGAAACCAAGCCAGCGTACGAAAAGCGCAATCGCGATCGCCGTGATCAACGGATGAATGCGCGCTTCGCGATGGGAGCGCGCGTCTCCCGCGACCGCAAGCGCGATCAGCGCAAAGACGAGTGAATAGGACCATTCGGAAAAACGCTGGTTGACTTCGGCCATGTACCTGTACGGCCTTTTCTGGAACGCCTTGTCGTTCGGACTCGGATTGAGCAGGTATTGGGTCGTCTGGTCCTTCGGTAAAAGCAATATGTCCGACGAGGCCGACATGAAGGCGGACAGGTCGAAGGCGTAGGAGGTGAATCGGATGACCGAAAGATCGCCTGTCAGCGTTTCGCGATGGATGACGCCGTCGTTCATCATCAACACCTTCTCGTCGCCGCGTTCGATGATGGCGCCGCTCTTGGCGTAGTAGATGAGGTTGACGCCCTCTTCGCGCGAATCGGCGACGAAGATACCGCCGAGGCGGTTGTCCGGAAGCCGTTCGCCAATCTGCAGGAACAAGCCGTCGTCGATCTTGCGAAAGGTGCCTTCCTGGATGATCAGCGACAACAGATCGGCACGCGACGACGCCACCAGTTCACGGTTTCTCTGGCGTGCATAAGGGTCGACGCCATTGTCGACGGCGAACGAAAAGATGCTGGCCGCCAGCGCCAGGAGCATGATCGGCCTGACGATGGTCCAGCGCGAGGCGCCGGCTGCGTTCAAGGCGGCAAGTTCAGAATCGGAGTTCATCGCGCTTAGCGTCTGGGCGACCGCGACCACCAGAGCGAAAGGGACGACGACTGGGACGATCGACGGAATGATCAGCGCGGCGACCTCAAAAAAGGTCAGCGCCGACTGTCCGCTGTCGGTGACAAGGTCAATGCGGGCGAGCACCTGCGTCGTCCACACGATTGCCAGCGTCCAGACGAGCGCTGCCAGGAACACCGCCAACGCACGACGCATGATGTAGCGTTCAACGACCTTCATAAAGGCTTTTCTCGATTTTGCCGAACGGCATCATGCCTCCGGACAAGGTAGTGGTCCGGTGACGCCTGCACAACCGGTCCCGTTTGGCGTTCGATCTGGTTTCCCGTCCCACATCGCTGTTCCCGGTGGGCCGGAGTGTCGGCGGCAATGGATAAGAAAGGGCGAACATCAATGGTTAACAACAGGTTGCGGCAGGAAAGCGGGGCCGTGCCGCGACGAATCGCCATCGATTCCATCCGCCATATGGGATCTGATTCCGGCAAAGTCTTGCCAAATGCTGGAAAACGACCAAATGTCGCGCCGATCACTGACATGGCCGCCGTGGCTGCGACAGGTACAGGCATGGAAGCAGACGTAACGGAATTGTGCGGTCAAACCGGCCAGGAATCGATTTTTCGCGGCGCGATCGTGATCGGCGCCGGCGCAGCGGGGCTGGCCGTCGCCCATGCGCTGATAAAGGCCGGCGTGCCGGCGTTTGTCCTGGAAAAGGAAAGCCGGCTTGCCGAGCCCTGGTACCGGCGGCACGAACGGTTGCATCTCAATTCGCACCGCGATCTCTCGACGCTGCCTGGCGTCGAGTATCCCGCAGGCACCCCCGCCTTTCCCCACAAAACCGCAGTCATCCGCCACCTGAACGATTTCAGACAGGCGCATAATCTGCCGGTCCGGCTTGGCGTCGCCGTCGAGGAGATCAGGTTCAACGGCAATCACTGGACCGTTGAGACCAGTGCCGGGCCCCTGCTGGCACGTCATGTCGTCATTGCCACCGGGCGCGACCGGCAGCCGTTCATCCCGCAGTGGAAGGGCTCCAAAAACTTTGCCGGCCGCATCCTGCATTCGGCGGATTTTGGCAAGGCCGAGGATTATGCGGGAAAAAAAGTGCTGGTCGTCGGGGCCGGCAATTCGGGCTTCGACGTGCTCAATCATCTGGCAGGGGCGAACGCCGCCTCTGTCTGGCTGTCGGCCCGCAATGGGCCCTCGCTGCTGCCCAAACGCATCGGCAAGATCGCGGTCCACAGGGTCTCGCCGTTGTTGGCGCGATTGCCGTTTTGGCTCGCCGATACGGTGATGGCTGCAACGCAGCGCCTGGTTTTCGGCGACCTGACGAAGTTTGGCCTGCCGCCAGCACCCTCGGGAGGCGCGAGCCGCCTGACTGCCGATTACACCGCGATCGCCACCGACGACGGCGCCGTCAGCGCCATCAAGGCCGGTAAGGTCGTGGTACTGCCGCAGGTAAGGGAATTTACCCGCGACGGCGTTTTCCTCGACAATGGCAACCTGATTGCTCCCGATATCGTCATCGCGGCGACCGGCTACCGTACCGGGCTCGAACGCATGGTCGGCAAGCTCGGCGTCCTCGATGGCAAGGGCGTTCCGCTTTTCAACGGCGGCGAGACCGACCCGAAATTGCCCGGCCTGTGGTTTACCGGCATGCGGCCAAGCATTCGCGGTTGCTTCGCCAATGCCCGCATCCAGGCCAAGGCAATCGCGCAGCAGATCGTCAGGCAGGGGCGCTGATTTGAAAATTGGGGTGGTGCTTCCGTCCGGAAACGGCCAAGTATCGGGTTCCACCAAGGCATTCTCCCAAAAAAACCAACGCCGTTCCCGAAAGCAGGACATGATGACTTCGAGACCTTCGATCGCCTTCGCCAAATTCGCCACGCCCAAAAAGGGCAGTGTCTTCGTGCTGGCGGCCGACGATGGCGCCCTGGGTGATGCGGCAAAGGCTTGCGATCCGGCCAACACGCTGGAGCGAGCGTTTCCGGTGGCCGACTTTTCCGGGAAGTTTGCCGGGTTGGTCGAAGTGCTGGCGCCGGAGGGCACATCGCTCGACCGGCTGGTGGCGGTCGGCGTCGGCAAGGTCTCGGGGCTCAACGACCATGCCTGGCTGAAACTCGGCGGCACCATCGCTGGATCCTTGCGCAAGGCGACAGATGTGGCCGTCGTGCTCGATCTGCCTGGTGTTGACGTCGGCGGTGGGCATGCAGCGCAGCTTGCCGCGGGCATCCTTCTGCGCAGCTATGCCTTCGATAAGTACAAGACGAAAAAGGACAACGGTGACGCCCAGCGCGATGGCAAGAAGGCCGAGCCCAAAAAGCCGGTCAAGGTGACCATCCACACCACCGATCCGGCGGCGGCGAAAAAGGCTTTCGCCGACGAGGCGGCGGTGATCGACGGCGTGCTCCTGGCGCGCGATCTGGTCAACGAACCGGCCAATATACTTGGGCCGGTGGAGTTCGCCGCCCGCGTCAGCGAATTGGAAGCGCTCGGCGTCACGGTCGAGATCCTGGTCGAGAAAGATATGAAAAAGCTCGGCATGGGCTCGCTGCTCGGCGTCGCGCAAGGCTCGCCGCGTGGCGCCCGCCTGGCCGTCATGCGGTGGAACGGCGGTAAGGCCAAGGACAGCCCGGTTGCTTTCGTCGGCAAGGGCGTCACTTTCGACACTGGCGGCAATTCAATAAAGACGGCCTCCGGCATGGAGGACATGAAGGGCGACATGGGCGGCGCCGCCGCCGTGACCGGGCTGATGCACGCGCTGGCCGCACGCAAGGCCAAGGCCAACGTCGTCGGCGTCATCGGGCTGGTGGAAAATGCCGTCGACGGCCACGCGCAGCGCCCCGGCGACATCGTCACCTCGATGTCAGGCCAGACCATCGAGGTGCTCAACACCGACGCCGAAGGCCGCCTCGTTCTGGCCGATGCGCTGTGGTACTGCAACGATCGCTTCCAGCCGAAATTCATGGTCAATTTGGCGACGCTGACCGGCGCCATCATGGTCGCGCTCGGCCAGCACTATGCCGGCCTGTTCTCCAACGATGACGAACTGGCGAACAGGCTGACGAGCGCTGGGCAGGCGACGCAGGAACGGGTGTGGCGCATGCCGCTCGGCACCGAATACGACAAGCTGATCGATTCGAAAAATGCCGACATGAAGAACATCGGCGGCCGCTATGGCGGCGCCATCATCGCGGCGCAGTTCCTGCAGCGCTTCGTCAAGGATACGCCCTGGGCACATCTCGACATCGCCGGCACCGCGATGGGCGCGCCGTCCAGCGAGATCAACCAGTCATGGGCCTCTGGCTTCGGTGTCAGGCTGCTCGACCGGCTGGTCCGCGACAACTACGAGGGGTGAAGCCTTCACGGCACGATCATGGCCGACGTCCTGTTCTATCACCTGACTGAATCGACGCTGGAGGATGCGCTCCCCGGCCTGCTCGAGCGCAGCGTCGATCGCGGTTGGCGCGCCGTGGTGCAGACCGGCACCGAGGAGCGGCGCGACGCGCTGGACCAGCATCTTTGGACCTTCAGGGACGATTCGTTCCTGGCGCATGCGACCGACCGCGAATCCCATCTGGCCGAGCAGCCGATCCTTTTGACAATAGGCGAGGACAATCCGAACGAGGCGCAGATACGCTTCCTGGTCGACGGCGCGGCGCCGCCGGAGCTTGGTAGTTATGAGCGCGCCGTGTTCCTGTTCGACGGCCACGATGCGGCCCAGGTCGAGGCGGCGCGCACCCATTGGAAGACGATGAAGGAAGCCGGCCACGCGGTCACCTACTGGCAACAGACATCGGATCGGCGCTGGGAACGTAAGGCGTAAGGCCTTTTGCCTCGTTTGCTGATCGTTGAGACGCGCTACAACTGAAGCCGTTCAGCCAATTCAATGAAGTCACTGGCCACCAGGTCCCAGGCCTGATCGGGGTGCAAGTCGGTGGTCTGTGCTAACCCGTGCTCGGTCGGACGCGGAACAAAGGCTGTTCGCAATCCACACGCCCGAGCCGCTGCAAGGTCGCCATTGTGAGCGGCCACGAGACAGATCTCATCTGGCTTCATTGCCAGGACGTCAGCGGTGCGAAGATAGGCTTCCGGCATCGGCTTGTACGCTTGCACGACTTCGGCGCCGAGGATCGCATCCCAGGGGATGCGACTACGCTTCGCCATGTTGAGCATGAGGACGATGTTACCGTTCGAGAGCGGCGCGATGATATAGCGGGCCTTCAGCCGTGTGAGGCCGGCCACCGCATCCGGCCACGGCTCCAATCGGTGCCATGCCAGGTTCAGTTCGTCCAGCTCGGACGCCGGCACCGAAGCCGGGTCGATCCCGAATTCTGGCAAAACAGCTTCCAGATTCTCCCGATGCAGCACGTCGAGCCGTGTAAAGGGCCGTCGGCCGCTGCGCACTTCCTCCATCGCTGGGGAATAACGGCGGCGCCACGCATCCGCGAAATCGGTAGGAATGGCCGTTCCGGCTCCATGCCGCTTCAGGAACGGCTCAGCTTCGCGCGCCACGCCGCTGCGCCAATCGACGACAGTGCCGAACACGTCGAATACTAAGGCACGTACACCACCCAATGGCATCACATTCGGCCTCCCTGATCCGCACATTGCGTCTTTGGCATGGATCGGCCTGAGAAGTCGACCGCACGCTCCCCAGGGCTGGCGTCGGTGGTGCAGCTATGCGGCGTGGGGCTGGACTGGCACCTGCGCATTTGGTGCGATCTCGGCCGGCCTAGCGCTGCCGACACTCGTTGACCGATGCTGCCGCCCGATCTATAAGTGAGACAGGTCTGTATCATATGAGGCTTTGCCCATGTCGCTCCGCGCCGACGCCGCCGAGAAGCGGCAGCACATTGTTGAAACTGCCTATGGCTTGTTCAAGCGCGTAGGTTTCCACGCGACCGGCATCGACCGCATCATTGCCGAGGCCGAGGTCGCCAAGATGACGATGTATCGTCATTTCCCGAAAAAGGACGGCCTGATTGTCGAGGTTCTGGACTGGCGGGCCGATCGGTTTGCACGGCAGCTCGATCGGCTTGGGGACGCAGTCACCACACCCCAACAGAAGATCGCGACTATTTTCGACTGGTACGAGCACTGGTTCGACAGCCCGGATTTTCATGGATGCCTGTTCCAGCACGCCCTGGCCGAATTTGGAGACCCTGAGCACCCGGTGTTCAAGGCTGTCACTCGGCAAAAGGACGGTCTGAGGCGGCGAATACAAAAAATTCTCGAAGCGACGATGCCGGACGCCCAGGCCGAAAGCATGGCTTCGGCATTGTTCATGCTAATCGAAGGCGCAACCCTTCTTGCTCAAATGGCGCAGGGCAAGGCTGGTATCGAGAATGCACGCGAGGCAGCAGAGCGGATTCTTGCTGTACCGAAGGCGATCCAATGAGCGCGGTCGTCGTCGGCCTCGCAATCTTTGCCGCCATCCTTCATGCGACATGGAACGCTTTTCTCCGCAACGGCGCTGATCGGCTGTGGACCGTGACCGTCATGAGCATTTCCAGCACGGTATTGGCGTTTCCGTTTATCTTTATCCTTCCACTGCCGGCCGCTGGTGCTTGGCCGTACATTGCGCTTTCTGCCGCCCTCCAGGTCGGCTACAGCGTCTTCCTCGTCGCGGCCTACCGGTACGGCGAACTTGGACAGGTTTACCCGATCGTCCGGGGGACCGTGCCTCTGCTGGTCACGCTGGGCGGTTTCCTGCTCGCCGGCGAACGCCTCGGCACATACCAGATGGTGGGTGTCACCCTTGTTGCCGTGGGCATCATGAGCCTTTCGCTCGGCAAGGGCAGGGCCTCAACGTCCTCGATCCTATTTGCTCTCGCGACAGGCGCGATCATCGCCAGCTATGCTACAGTCGATGCAGTCGGCGTGCGGTTGGCCGACCATAGCGGCGCATACACGGCCTGGGTGCTGGTTCTCTACGGAAGCCTGCTTCCCGCCACGTTCATGCTCATGCGAGGAAAGCTCGCTGTTGACGTTCGCTCCCCCGAAACATGGAAAGCACTCGGCGGTGGCCTCGTTGCAATGATCGCCTATGGCGTCGTCGTGGCAGCTTTCGCGCTGGGGCCGGCAGGTCCAATTACGGCGCTGAGGGAAACGAGCGTCGTGTTCGCGGTTCTCATTGGATGGTTGTTCCTTGGGGAAACCTTGACCGCTCGCCGCATTGTCGCCTGCGGTATCGTAGCGATCGGCGCGATCTGCCTCGGCTACCAATCATGATCTGTCGCAAAATTCCCGATTAGAGCGACAGTTTTGCACCTGATTTTGCAACGTCGCAGAAGCCTTTTGCGGCAACGTTCAAGGTCCGAAAGGGTCGTGAGCGGAAATTCAAACTGGGCGCTGCCAGCCACTTGACGAAAGGATGATCGCGCGCAAAACTGCTAAGATGTCAGACCAATTTGGAAATAGGTGGCGATGCGAGCGCGCGGCCAACTGCCCGGGGCACCTGCCACGCGTGTGGCAATCGCCACGCTCCCGCCACTGGATCGCGGCAAGCAGGTCATGGAAGCGCTGGCCGACTATGTCGAGCGCGGCGCGCTGAAGAGCGGTGACCGGCTTCCGACCGAACGCGAATTGATGGCCGCGCTTTCCGTCGGGCGTTCGACAATACGGGAGGCGATGGGGCGTTTCGAAGCGCTCGGCGTCACCGAGACCCGCAAGGGCAGCGGCACCTATCTGCTCAAGCCGATATCCGCCGGCACGATCCATTTGCCGCTGTCGCTCGATACGGCAGAGCTGCGCGACGGTCTCTTGCACACCCTCGAGGTGCGCCGCGGCATCGAGGCCGAGGCAAGCATGGTTGCGGCACGGCGGCGAACGGCCGACGATCTCAGGACGATCGAGGAAAAACTTATTGAGATGGAACGCGTCCATCTTGCCACCGGCACGTCGGGTCCGGAAGACCTGGCCTTCCATCTGGCCGTCTACGACGCCACGCACAACCCGCTTTTCCGGCAGCTCCTGGGGCAGATGCGCGAAGCGTTCGAGCGCTTCTGGGACCATCCTTTCGACCGCCAGGATTTCGCGCGGCGATCATTTCCGTATCACCGCGAATTGTTCGATGCCATCGTCGCCAAGGACGCGGAGCTGGCGCGCGGAAAAACGTTGAAGATCCTCGAGATCGTGGAAGAGGATATCGAGGAAATGTCGAAATGAACGGTCCCGATTTTTTCGACCAGGCATCGCTGATTGCCGCGCATGACGGGGGCAACGCCTTCGATGCCGTCGTGCCGCCGATCGTGCAGACTTCGCTCTTCACCTTCCCGAACTATGACGAGATGCTCGAGACATACCGCGGCGAAAAAGTGCGGCCGACCTACACGCGTGGGCTGAACCCGACCGTGCGCATGTTCGAGGAAATGCTCGCAAAACTGGAAGGCGCCGAGGACGCGATCGGTTTTGCGAGCGGCATGTCCGCCATCTCGTCGGCGGTGCTGAGCTTTGTCGAGCCCGGCGACCGCATCGTCGCGGTCAGGCACATCTACCCGGACGCGTTCCGGCTGTTCGGGACGCTGCTGGCGCGCATGCGCATCGAAGTGACCTATGTCGATGGGCGCGACGAAGCTGCCGTCGCCAGCGCCCTACCTGGCGCCAAGCTGTTCTATATGGAAAGCCCGACCAGTTGGGTCATGGAAACGCATGACATCGGTGCGCTCGCTGCGCTGGCAAAGTCCCGTGGCATCCCGACCATCATCGACAACAGCTGGGCCAGCCCGGTCTTCCAGCGGCCGCTGTCGCTCGGCGTCGATATTGTGGTCCACTCCGCATCCAAGTATCTGGGAGGCCACAGCGATGTCGTGGCCGGCGTGGTCGCGGGCTCGAAGGACTTGATCAGCCGCATCCGCGCCGAAGCCTACCCATATCTCGGCGGCAAGCTGTCGCCATTCGATGCCTGGCTCCTGATCCGCGGCTTGCGGACACTGCCGATCCGGATGCGCGCGCATCAGGCGTCCGGCCTCGAAATCGCACGGCGCCTGCAGGATCATCCGATCGTCGAGAAGGTCTGTCATCCGGGCCTGGCCAACCGGCTTCCCGCGGGGCTCACCGGCACGTCGGGCCTGTTTTCATTCGTCTGCCGCGACGGCATCGACATCCGGACGTTTGCCGACCGCCTTAAGCTGTTCAAGCTGGGTGTGTCGTGGGGCGGCCATGAAAGCCTCATTGTACCGGGTGCGGTCGTGCTGCAGCAGAAAGCCCAACCCAATTCCGCGCTGGCGTTCGGCGTCCATCCGCGGTCCGTGCGTCTCCATGTCGGCCTCGAGGGAACCGAGGCGCTGTGGAGAGACCTGGAAACGGCGATCGCCGCCGCTTCCGAAGAAAAGACCTGAAGCAATCAGACAAGAAGGGAACGGAAAATGAAGAAGCTTCTTATCGCGGCATTCGCGACCGTACTGATGTCGGGTGCCGCACTCGCCGACACGACGCTGAAGCTCGTGGAGGTGATCACTAGCCCCGAGCGCACCGAAACCCTTAAATCGATCGTCTCCAAATTCGAGGCCGCCAACCCGGGCACGAAGGTCGAGGTCATTTCGCTGCCCTGGGGCGAAGCGTTCCAGAAGTTCGCGACCATGGTGTCTGCCGGCGAAATCCCCGACGTCATGGAGATGCCGGACACCTGGCTGTCGCTCTATGCCAACAACGGCCTGCTTGAGAGCCTGGAGCCCTATCTCGCCAAATGGGAGCACACTTCGGGCCTCACTGATCGCGCGCTCGAACTCGGCCGCGACGTGAACAATACCGCCTACATGTTACCCTATGGCTTCTATCTCCGGGCGATGTTCTACAACAAGAAGCTGTTCCAGGAGGCTGGTGTCGCCGCGCCGCCCAAGACGATGGATGAGTTCGTGGCGGCGTCGGAGAAAGTCTCCAAGCTTCCGGGCAAATATGGCTACTGCCTGCGCGGCGGGCCGGGGGGCCTCAACGGCTGGATGATGTTCGGCGCAACCATGGCCGGCTCCAACAAATTCTTCAATGATGACGGCACCTCGACCATGAACAGCGAAGGCTGGGTCAAGGGACTGACCTGGGTTGTCGATCTCTACAAGAAGGGATTGGCACCGAAGGATAGCGTCAACTGGGGCTTCAACGAAATCGTCGCGGGTTTCTATACCGGTACGTGCGCAATGCTCGATCAGGATCCAGACGCGCTGATCGCAATCGCCGAGCGGATGAAGCCGGAAGACTACGGCGTCATGACCATGCCGAAGGGGCCGAGCGGCAAGACGTTTCCGACCATCGGCTATGCCGGTTGGTCGATGATGGCAGCCAGCCAGAACAAGGACCTCTCCTGGAAGCTGATCGAAACGCTCGAAGGGCCGGAGGGCAATGTCGAGTGGAACAAGCGCACCGGGGCGCTGCCGGTCCACAAGTCGGCTGAAAAGGATCCGTTCTACGCGAGCGAGCAGTTCAAGGGCTGGTTCGCCGAACTCGAGGACAAGGATGCGGTCCCGACGGTCATGCCGACCTATCTCGAGGAGTTCGCCTTCTTCAAGGACTCGATGGTCATCAAGACCAGTCAACAGGCGCTGCTCGGCGATATCACGCCAGAGGAAATGGCCAACCAGTGGGCCGACTATCTGACCAAGGCGCAGCAGAAATTCCTGGCCAAGAAATAAACGGCGGACCGCGAGCATCGGAGCCGCCCATCGTGGGTGGCTCCGATAGGCCTCGTCCATGGTCGATTGGAACGAAAGCGTTACCCGATGGTTCTTGACGCCACTGCCGGCCTCCCGGAATCGCGCCACCGGTCGCTGGTCGACCGGATCACGCGCCATGCCGAACCATATCTTTACACCGCGCCGGCGCTGATTCTGATCGTCACCATCATGCTGGCGCCGCTGGTGCTAGGCCTGTCCTACGCCTTCCGCGACGTGCACTTGCTCAATCCTTTCTCCGGCGGCTACGTCGGACTCGATCATTTTCGCACCCTTTATGGCGACGACAATTTCTATCGCGCGCTGCGCAACACGCTGTGGTGGACCGGCGCGTCCGTCTTGCTGCAATTCGTCTTCGGCCTGATCCTGGCGCTGTTGCTCGACCGGCCGTTTGCCGGCCGCGCCGTCGCGCAGGCGCTGGTGTTCCTGCCATGGGCGGTGCCGACCTTCCTCACCGGGCTCAATTGGGCGTGGCTGTTCAACCCTGTCATCGGACCGCTGCCGCATTGGCTTTATGCGCTCGGCCTCATGAGCGAGCCGGCCAACATCCTTTCCAATCCCCAGCTTGCCATGTGGGGACCGATTATCGCCAACGTCTGGTGGGGCATTCCCTTCTTCGCCATCACGCTGCTGGCCGCGCTCCAGGCCATCCCGCGCGACCTCTACGAAGCGGCGGCGATCGACGGCGCCGGCGCGATCAGGCGGTTCACCTCGATCACATTGCCATTCCTTGCGCCGACCATTGCGATCACCGTGCTGTTGCGCACCGTCTGGATCTCGAACTTCGCCGACCTGATCATCGTGATGACCAGCGGCGGGCCGGCCGACCGCACGCAGATCGTCGCGAGCTACATCTTCACGCAGGCTTTCAGGGCGCTCGATTTCGGCTACGCCTCGGCCATTGCGCTGGTGCTGCTCGTCCTGCTGCTCGCCTATTCGATGCTGATCGTCATGCTGCGGCAAGTCCTGATGGATCGGGCCTGATGGATCAGGGGATGACCAGATGAACAGGTATTCGATCTTCGGCACCGCGCTGCACCGCCTGGCGATCCTCTGCTATGTGGTCTTTGCGCTGTTCCCGCTGTTCTGGTTGTTGAAAGTATCGGTCACGCCGAACGACCTGCTCTATTCGGAGGGCGTGCGGATGTGGCCGTCGCGGATGAGCTTTGAACATTTCCGCTTCGTGCTGGCTCACAGCGCATTCCCGATCTTCTTCAGGAACAGCATGATCGTTGCCGGCGCGACGGCCGTGATCGTGACGCTGCTCGCGTCCCTCTCTGGTTATGCGCTGTCGCGCTTCACATTCCGCGGCAAATACTGGCTGGTCGCGCTGATGCTGCTCACCCAGATGTTTCCATTGGTGATGCTGGTCGCGCCGATCTTCAAGATGCTCTCGCCGCTCGGGCTGACCAACAGCCTGACCGGGCTGGTGGTGGTCTACACGGCCTTCAACATCCCCTTCGCGACATTCCTGATGCAGTCGTTCTTCGATGGCATCCCCAGGGAGCTGGAGGAGGCGGCCAAGATCGATGGCGCCACGCAGTTCATGGCGCTCCGCCAGATCGTCCTGCCGCTGACGCTGCCGGGCATTGCCGCGACGCTGGGTTTTGTGTTCACCGCCGCGTGGAGCGAACTGCTGTTCGCGCTGATGCTGATTTCGGGCAACAGCGCGGCCACGTTTCCGGTCGGTTTGCTCACCTTCGTGTCGAAGTTTTCGGTCGATTTCGGGCAGATGATGGCGGCCGGCGTGCTGGCGCTGATCCCGGCCTGCCTCTTCTTCCTGTTCATCCAGCGCTATCTGGTCCAGGGCCTGACGGCCGGCGCGGTCAAGGGCTGAGTGAGGTTTCATGGCATCGATTGACATCCGCAACGTTCGCAAGAATTTCGGCATCGTCTCCGTGTTGCATGGCGTCGATCTGGCGATACAGAACGGCGAGTTCGTGGTGCTGGTGGGTCCGTCCGGCTGCGGCAAGAGCACGCTGCTGCGCATGATCGCCGGGCTCGAGGAGGTGACCGAAGGCGAGATCCGGATCGACGGCATGCGCGTCAATGAGCGGGCACCCAAGGACCGCGACATCGCCATGGTGTTCCAGTCCTACGCGCTCTACCCGCATATGAACGTCGCCGAGAACATGAGCTATGGCCTGCGGATCCGGAAGGCGGCCCGCGAGAAGATCACAGCCGCTGTCAGCAATGCGGCCAGGAAGCTTGAGCTGCAGCCGCTGCTTGCGCGGCGGCCGAAGGCACTCTCAGGCGGTCAGCGCCAGCGCGTAGCGATGGGCCGCGCGATCGTGCGACAGCCCAAGGCATTCCTGTTCGACGAGCCGCTGTCCAATCTCGACGCGCGCTTGCGTGAGCAGATGCGGGCAGAGATCAAGAAGCTGCACCGCGATCTCGGCGCGACCTCGATCTATGTCACCCACGACCAGATCGAGGCGATGACATTGGCCGACCGGATCGTCGCCATGCATGAGGGCGTGGTGCAGCAGGTCGGCAGCCCGCTGGAGCTTTACGACCGCCCGGCCAACCTGTTCGTCGCCGGCTTCATCGGTTCGCCCGCCATGAATTTTCTGTCGGCACGCTACGAGGTCAGCGGAGCCACGGCCGGCGCACGACTGCCTGATGGAACGCTGATTGGGCTATCGTCAGGCTATCAATTGGAGGAAGGTGCGGCGGTAACGCTCGGCATCCGGCCTGAGCATGTCGAGATGTCGCCGGGCTCGGAGAGCAGCCTGAGGGCGACGGTCGATCTGATCGAACCGACCGGCTTCGGCATCATCCTGCATCTCGGCCTGCATGGACTGCCATTCAACGTCTTCACGCTCGACCGGGCCGCGCTGACCGCCGGGCCGACGGTGACGGTGGCTTTCCCGCCGCAACATTTGCATTTGTTCGATGAGACTGGGATGCGCGCATTGGAATCGAACCTCCAGAAGGGGAAGAGCTGATCCTCCGTGGGTCGCTCAGAGTACTCGAATTTTCCCAACACCGGTTCCCACCCTTGAGGCCGATGCTATTGTCTATCTTGGCACCGCCGAATTCGATACGACATTCGATCTCGGCCTCGACATGGCTCTTGGACGAGGTGGAACGCGCCCGCGACGGCGCCAATGCTAATATCCGGGCTAGGTAGTTGAGCGCATGCGCTTTCTGTTTCTTCTGATCCTGCTCGCCGGCACCGGCATCGGCGTCGTCTATCCCTGGGCGATGACCAATTTCTCCGGCCATGAGATCGGCACCTGGCGGGTCTACGAACAGGGCCGGTTCAAGCCGGTGACGGTGCCACTGGCCGCTCGCGACGCGCCGGTGCGGGTGTTGGTCGATCTGACCGCCAGGACCGAACGCATCGTCGTCTCGCAACAGCGCACCGTGCTGACGCTGACCGCCGCCACCGGCGGCAGAACGGTGCTCGCCTCGACGCTGCAATTCACCCATTCGGAAAATCCGCGCCAGGTCAGCCCGCAACTGCCGGACAAGATCTTCCGCGACGAAGCAGGCCTGATAGCGACGGTCAGCCCCGGCCCTTACACCTTCACCGTTGGCCCCGGTGACGCCGAGGGCATCGAGATGCGCGTGGTGGATCTCGTGCTGCGCTCCGGCGTCGGCGAGATCGACAGCCGGGCGCGGCCGGTCGGGTTTTCGCTGATGGCGGCCGGCCTGATCGGGCTGCTGTTGGCGTTGCTTTTCGGCGGCGGCGGCCGGCCGCAAAATCCGAATTCGCAGCCACCACCGCCGCGCTGGGGCAGGGGGTCGAATTAGCTCGTGAATTACCGCCACGCCTATCACGCCGGAAACTTCGCCGATGTCGTCAAGCATGTCGTGCTGAGCCGGCTCGTCGAATATCTGAAGCAGAAGGACAAGGCATTTCGCGTCATCGACACCCATGCCGGCATCGGCCGCTACGACCTGTCGTCGACTGAAGCGCAAAAGACCGGCGAATGGCAAGGCGGCATCGGCCGGCTGATCGATGCCGCCTTGGAGGCGCCGCCGGCAGCACTTCTGGCGCCTTATCTGGAAGCCGTCGGTTCGCTCAATCCCGAAGGCGGCGTGAAAAAATATCCGGGCTCGCCGCTGATCGCGCGTCATCTCATGCGCAAGCAGGACCGGCTGTCGGCGATCGAATTGCATCGCCACGATGTCGCGAAGCTGAGGGCGCTGTTCCAAGGCGATTTCCAGACCCGGGTGATCGAGCTCGACGGCTGGCTGGCGCTCGGCGCGCATCTGCCGCCGAAGGAAAAGCGCGGCCTCGTGCTGGTCGATCCGCCATTCGAGGAGGAGGGTGAGTTCGCCCGCCTGGTCGACGGGCTGCAGAAAGCGCACAAGCGCTGGCCGGGCGGCATCTATGCGCTGTGGTACCCGGTCAAGGACCGTAAGGCGGTCGCCGCCTTCCGGAAGGCTCTGATGCAGTCGGGCATCCCGAAGTTGCTCGACATCGGCTTCGAGATCAGGCCGCCATCGGCCGAGCCCAGCCTCGACGGCAGTGGCATGGTGGTGGTCAACCCGCCCTTCACGCTGGAGAGCGAATTGCGCACGCTGCTGCCGGCGCTACATATGCTTCTCGTGGTCGAGCAGCCGGCGCACTGGACGCTGGAATGGCTCGCGGGGGGTAAGTCCGGTTAACACCGCAGTTTGAGTATCTGTTGTGTGGCAGAGGCAAGGTGTGAGCTGCCCTTTTCTCACACGGTGCCCAAGATCCTGGGCGCGGTCAGCGTTAGCCTCTGGTGCCCCACAACGGGCTGGCCTTCCCCTCTGCCGACCGAGATCATACAGGAGTTTGATGATGGATGCGACTGGCCCTGGTCAGGCGATTGGACCGAAGCTGCTTCGAAACTAAGAAACCATCATTTCTACAACCGCTTGACCGCGCGCCAGCGAATCCGCACAGTGCGCGCAATCGACCATAAGAGGCTGCCATGACTCGCTTCGCCCAATCCGCCCTTGCTGCACTGATCGCCCTTTGCACGCCGCTCGGCACGTCCCTTGCCGTCACCCAGGCAGCAAAGGCGGCCGACCTTGCCGTCTATACCGATGAAGACAGCGGCGTTTGCGGTGAGGCCTGGGTGCTGAACAAGATCACCAGCCGCTTCTCCTACCAGGTGCACCACGTGCCGAACCTGCCCGATGTCGAGATCACTGATTTCCAGCGCATCCACCAGCACCGCTATCTGCCCGCCAATGAAACCTGGCCGATCGGCCGCCGCTATTGCGGCGCCACCGTCAGCCTGTCCGACGGCCGCGCCCGCACCATCTGGTATCTGATCGAGGAAGGGCAAGGCTTTGCCTCGATCGGCGACAACGTCGAATTCTGCGTTTCGGGCTTCGATCGCTGGATGGTCTACAACGGCCGCTGCCGCGTCCTGCGCTGACCGCGTTTGTCCGGCTGCTCAGCTTCGTCGAGAATTTTGCGGAGGAAGGCGACGTGACCGCGAAAGGCGCGTCGTCCGACTGACGTCGCCTTGACGCGCGTTTGCGGTCGGCGTCCGACGAACAGCTTTTCGACATCGATATATCCCGCCCTGGCAAGCGTATCGATATGCGCGCCGAGATTGCCGTCGGTTGCAGTGACGATAGCTTTCAATCGGCTGAATTCCAGCATTTCGCGCCTTTTCAGAGAATTCAGCGCCGCCATGATCCTGAGCCGCACGCTCTGGTGGATGATCTCGTCGGCAGCCATCATCGGGCCTGCCGTGGTGCCCGGCGTTCTGTCTCACTCATCTCGCACAGCGCCGTTCGATCTCGTGCGAATAACATTGCACTCTCCGCATGCTGCAGAATACTCTGTGACATGGAGTAATCTGTCAACTTGGAAGAAAATGTGCGAGCGTGGGGTTGCCCTCGGCGGGCCTAGAGAAGATCATGATACAGAACGGCCCCGCTTTGTTTCTGTAGCTTGTGTAGATCGTCCGTTTGTACAAGACGATGAGATCGACGAAGCGGCGCATCATGGTGTTTCCGATCGATGATCGAGGAGAAAAATCGCTTGATAACCTTCGCGCTTCGTAGCGGGATTAGTTCCGGCAAAGCGCGCAGAATGTCCGTCGTACGTCCTCGGAAAAGGTCGAAGAGCAGCAGCGACATTTTGTGAAATCAGCATGAGCTTGTGTCGCCCGTAACCAAAACTTAAACTGCAAAATTCATGCTGATGCTTCGCTGGCTAGCAAGCCGCGAGTCAGATATGCATTGCACGCCGGGTCACTAATGGCCGTCGGCACAACGGAAGGGGCATGACATGGCTAAACAGTCATCCAAAGCGCCGGCATCCAAGTCACCGGCAAAGAAGTCACCGGCAAAGAAGGCGCCGGTAAAAGCAGCGGCGGCGAAAGTCGCAACCGCTGTGAAGAAAGCAGCGCCTGCTGCCAAGCCGAAGGCAGCTGCGGCTAAGGCAAAAGCAGCACCAGCCAAGAAGCCGGCCGCGAAAGCCGCGGCAAAACCGGCGGTGAAGAAAGCGGCACCTGCCAAGGCCAAGGCTGCGCCCGCCAAGGCAAAAGCAGCTCCGGCCAAGAAGCCTGCTGCAAAGGCCGCGGCAAAACCGGCTGCGAAGAAAGCAGCGCCTGCCAAGGCTGCACCGGCCAAGAAGGCTGCACCGGCCAAAGCGGCGGCAGCGAAGTCTTCCGCGGCAGTGAAGAAAGCAGCGCCTGCGGCCAAGCCGAAGGCGAAGGCCGCGCCGGCCAAGGCGAAGGCCAAGAAGTAATCGCGTTTCTTCGCCCGCGCGGGACAGTGCTGATGACCGTTGAGGGCGGGTGCCGGACAGGCGCCTCGCTCGCAAGGTCAGTGCTCGGGCGAGAACAGAGGCGGAGGGAACACAGCTTTCGCAGCTCCCAGGACTTCGCCGTTACGGCGAAGTCTGGTGGGGCATTTCTCTATGCCTGAAAGCTTCCTCGCTGCAAGGCCGGATTGGCCAGGTTCGGACCTGTCTGACCTGTTCAGCTATTCCCGTCGCTCCAACCGCCTCAAGCGAGAAAGCGGCCGCTGCTCCTTGGCAGCTGGTTTTCCCGTCTGTGGGCTGTTGATCATATCGGCGTAGCCGGCCAACAGTGCCGCGCATGACCCCAAAAATCGGGATCGATTTTCGGAAAAGGACCATGCGCAAAATCGAAATTCTGCAGCGTCCTTTGCGCGTCCAATAGGACGCGCGGCGCTGTCGCGGCAATCAGGAACCAGATCATGCCCAGACTGCTCTACGCTTCTACGTCCCCTTACAGTTCCAAGGTGCGTATGGCCGCGCTTTATGCCGGCATCGCCGTCGAACTCGTGCCGATGAAAACCGAAGACCAGCCGGCCGAGTTGATCGGCGCCAATCCGCTCGGCAAGATTCCGGTGCTGGTGCTCGACGACGGCCGCTCGATCCACGACAGCCGCGCGATTACACAGCATCTCAACCGCATGTCGAAGAACGCGCTGTTTCCGCGCAATCCCGACAAACGACTCGAGGCAGAAGTGCTGGAGGCGCTGGCCGACGGCATCTGCGACTGCGCGCTGTCGATGGTCTATGAGCGGCGCACGCGCCCCGAAGACATGGTCTACCAGCCCTGGCTCGACCGCCAGTGGGCGAAGATCACCACAGCGCTCGATCTGCTCAACGCCAATCCGCCAAAGCTGCCGAAGAAGATCACCGCCGGCCAATTAGCGCTGCGTGCCTGCCTTGGCTATCTCTCGCTGCGCTTTGCTGGAAAATGGGAAAAGGGCCGCAGCCGGCTGGTCCGTTGGGCAGCGCGTTTCGACGAGAAGTTTCCGGATCTGAAGCCAGCGGTTCCGGCTTGATGGCCTGAGGCGGGGCGGGCGGCCTTTGGCTGCTGTGAGGCGGCTGCGTTGGCCGAGGGGATTTCGTCGACAGATATTCAGCCTGCGCCTATCGTGGTCTTCCAGACTGGGAGCCGACCAATGGGTGGCGATTTGATCTGTCGTTTATTTGCACTCGTTATTTGTCTGTCCGCCTGTATTGGCATTGGTCTTGAACTCGGCACCCTGACGAGAGGCGGCGCCTCGATGCTCGGCTCGCTATGGGTGTTGATTGGATATTTCACGATCCTGACCAACGGTCTTGCCGCCGTTGTATTCGGAGCCATTGCACTCCTCGGGGAGCGTTTCGATAACCCACGGCTGGTGGCGGGGACGGCTGCCGTCATGGCTTTGGTCGGCGTGATTTTCGCATTGCTGCTCCAAGGGCTGCGCACCTTGGCCGGCGCCACGGCTGAAGCAAACTTTTTGCTCCATCAGCTCAACCCTGTTCTTGTCGTATTGTTCTGGCTGCTGTTCACGCGAAAGGGGACGCTCTCGTGGCGCGATCCGCTTCTATGGGCGCTCTATCCTCTGACGTATCTGGCCTATGTCCTGGCCCGAGGTGTCGCTGAAGGGAAATACGCGTATCCATTCATCGACGTGTCCGCGCATGGCTGGGTCGGGGTCATGTCGAATGCGGTCGTGATCGCTCTCGGTTTCGTCGCAGCAGCCGAAGTCCTTGTCTTGGTCGACCGAATGCTGGCTCGGCGATGACTCAAGGTCATGCGTGGTTGCGTCGGCAGGCGAGATATCCTTGCACCAGTGATGCATCGCGCGAGGGCAGGCGTCAGGCATAAAAAAGCCGGGCACGAGGCCCGGCTCTTTCGTGTCGTGGCTTGGACGACTTAGAACTTCATACCGACGCCGAAGGTGACGCGGTTGTCGGTGGCTTTGACCTTGCCAATATCGCCAAAGTCCTTGTCGCCGAAGTCGGTGTAGCGGTATTCGACACGGCCGAACACATTGTCTGTGATCTTGATGTCGGTGCCGACGCCAGCCGTCCAGCCGAGCATGGTGTTGCTGTCGCTGGTACCGGCCAAATGGTCTTCCACCTTCTGGTTCTTCAGCGCGCCGCCGGCGGTGCCGTAGATCAGTATCTCCGGGGTGACGGCGTAGCCGAGGCGAGCACGCAGCGAGCCTTCGACGCCGCCCTTGGCCTCGATGTCAGCATCTTCGCCTTCGATGCCGCTGTAGCCGATATCGGCTTCAGCACCGTACACGAAGTTGTCCTGCTGCCACTGATAGCCGCCGAAGACGCCGCCGACGAATCCATCGGTGCCGACGTCTACGCCGATATCTTCGGCATCGGCATGGCCGCTGAAGCCGTAGCCGACGCTCACACCGGCATAGGGACCGGCCCAGGACGCGACCGGAAGTTCAGCGATCGGGGCGGGTGCCGGCGGCTCTTCCGAGATCACGTCAGCAGCATAGGCGGTTCCGCCGAGGGCGAAAAGCCCGAACGCCACCGCCAGCGGTCGCGCAAATTTAAGATTGGCTTGCATTGTTCTTTACTCCTTAAGCCACAGGCACAGGCTTGCTTTTCACGCTTTTCACGCTTTTCACGAGCGCCCCTCAACCCGCCGGGGGGATAAACGGATCTGGCGCTCAACGGTTCCGAATGTCGTGTCAAAATGCGGCTGAAGCGAACCTGAACTTGGGTCATTACCGGGCACGAATGAGGCCGAACTTTGACGTTGCATCTGCGCAACAGATCGTGTCAGGAGGCTTTGCCCTGCCGTGCTGAACACCGCTTGGAGCAAGGGGTCCAGCACCCTATATTGCGGTCTGTCAGACCGAGTCCCGGCAAGGGTCGAAAGACCGATCCGGCCGCTTTGCCACAATGCTGCCCAAGGTACAAACGGCATTTAACGCTTGGCCGGCCATATTTCGCCGGCCGGCCTGAAATCGAGGCTTATTGAGGATTGACAGGATGAGCAAGGCCGCTGGAACGGCATTGGTGACGGGTGGGGCCAAGCGGATCGGCAAGGCGATCGTGGAGGATCTTGCCGCGAACGGTTTTGCGGTCGCCATTCATTGCAACCGCTCGCGGGGCGAGGCGGAAGCGCTGGCCGCCCGGATCAACGGCGGCCATTTCGGCCAGGATGGCCGCGCCGCTGTCGTCGCCGCCGACCTGACCGACATGGCCGCGGTCAGCGACCTGGTCGGCCGCGCCGAGGCCACGCTCGGACCTGTCAACCTGCTGGTCAACAATGCCTCCCTATTCGTGGACGATACGGTTCAGAATTTCGACTGGCTTGCCTGGGACCGCCACTTCGCAGTCCATGTGAAGGCGCCGGCACTTTTGGCGCAAAAATTCGCGCGCGCGCTGCCGCAAGACCAGGAAGGACTGATCGTCAATATGATCGACCAGCGCGTCTGGCGCCCGACGCCACGCTACTTCTCCTATGCGCTGTCGAAATCGACGTTGTGGACGCAGACGCAGATGATGGCGCAGGCGCTGGGACCCCGTATTCGCGTCAACGCCATCGGCCCTGGCCCGACGCTGAAGAGCGCGCGTCAGGACGACAGCGATTTTGCCGCGCAGGTCGACGGCCTGATCCTGAAGCGCGGCCCGGAATTGCCTGAATTCGGCGCCAGCATCCGCTATCTCTGGGCTGCGCGCTCGGTGAGCGGCCAGATGATCGCGCTCGACGGCGGCCAGCACCTTGCATGGCAGACGCCGGATGTGACAGGCATTGTTGAATGAGTCCCATGGACCAGAAACACAAACGAGGCGGCGCCGCCGACGACTTGCCCCCCGATATCGACCTCGATGAAGAGGCGGCGGAGGAGAGCGTCGAGGCATCAGCTGCCGGTGCCGGCGGCCCTGAGGTCGCCTTCACCGCCATCGACTGGACGCCGCATGCCGGCGATGCTGACGGCATGATCGGCGCCGAAGTGATCCAGACGCTGGTCAAGCGGCTGCCCAACGCACCCGGCGTCTACCGCATGATGAATGCCGCAGGCGACGTGCTTTATGTCGGCAAGGCTCGCAGCCTGAAAAAGCGGGTGACCAATTACGCGCAGGGCCGGTTCCACACCAGCCGCATCGGCCGCATGGTGCGCGAGACGTCGACGATGGAGTTCGTCGTCACGCGCACCGAGATCGAAGCGCTGCTGCTGGAAGCCAACCTCATCAAGCGCTTGCGGCCGCGCTTCAACGTGCTGATGCGGGACGACAAATCGTTCCCCTACATTCTGCTAACTGGCGATCATGTCTCGCCCGGGATCTACAAGCACCGCGGCGCGCGCTCGCGCAAGGGCGACTATTTCGGGCCCTTCGCCTCGGCCGGCGCCGTCGGCCGCACCATCAATTCGTTGCAGCGCGCGTTCCTGCTCAGGAGCTGCACCAATTCCTTCTACGAGAACCGCACCCGGCCTTGCTTGCTGTTTCAGATCAAGCGCTGCGCCGGGCCGTGCACCGGCGAGATCTCGCATGGCGACTATGCCAAACTGGTCGCCGAGGCGAAGGACTTCCTGTCCGGCCGCAGCCAGAAAGTGAAGACCGATATCTCCGCCGCCATGCAGCAGGCCTCGGAGAACCTCGATTTCGAGCGGGCCGCCATCTATCGCGACCGGCTGGCGGCGCTGTCGCATGTGCAGAGCCACCAGGGCATCAATCCGCAGACCGTCGACGAGGCCGATGTCTTCGCCTTCCACCAGGAAGGCGGCCAGGTCTGCATCCAAGTATTCTTCTTCCGCACCGGCCAGAACTGGGGCAACCGCGCCTATTTCCCCAAGGCCGATCCGGCGCTGGAGGGATCGGAAGTGCTGGGCTCGTTCCTGGCGCAATTCTACGACGACAAGCCGACGCCGCGCGCTATCCTCTTGTCACATGCAGTCGAGGACCAGGAACTGCTGGCCGAGGCTCTCTCCACCCGCGCGGGTCGCAAGGTGGTGATCTCGGTGCCGCAGCGCGGCGAGAAGAAGGATTTGACCGACAACGCCTTGCAGAATGCCCGCGAGGCGCTCGGCCGGCGGCTGGCCGAGACCTCGACCCAAGGGCGGCTGCTCACCGGCTTCGCCGAGACCTTCGGCCTGAAAAAGCCGCCGGTGCGCATCGAGGTCTACGACAACTCTCACATCATGGGCACCAACGCCGTCGGCGCCATGGTCGTCGCCGGGCCGGAAGGCTTCGTGAAGAACCAATACCGGAAATTCAACATTCGCTCGACCGAGATCACGCCAGGCGACGATTTCGGCATGATGCGCGAGGTGATGGAGCGGCGTTTTTCCCGGCTGCTGAAGGAACATGGCGGCGCTCCGCAGAGCGACCAGGGGGCGGACGCCGCGGCCCCGGCCGAACAGGGCGACGATATCGAGGATGCGGGCGGCTTCCCGGCCTGGCCGGACGTCATTCTCATCGACGGAGGCCAGGGCCAGATGACAGCGGTGCGCAAGATCCTCGCCGATCTCGGCATTGAGGACCGGGTCCAGGCCATCGGCATCGCCAAGGGCCAGGACCGTGACGCCGGCCGGGAACGCTTCTTCGTCAAAGGCAGGGACTCGTTTTCGCTCCCCGTTCGCGATCCGGTGCTCTATTTCGTTCAACGGCTGCGCGACGAGGTCCACCGCTTCGCCATCGGCTCGCACCGCGCCCGCCGCAAGAAGGAAATGGTCAAGAGCCCGCTCGACGAGATCAGCGGCATCGGTCCCGGACGCAAGCGCGCGCTGCTCATGCATTTCGGCACCGCCAAGGCGGTCAGCCGTGCCGCGATCGAGGATTTGGTCAAGGTCGATGGAATATCCGAGCAGGTGGCGAAGCTTGTCTACAACCATTTTCATGAGAGTTGATGGATTGCTATTTTCGGTTGGTCCATCGACTATCGCCTGTTGACCCCCCACATTCGCTTCTGATTTGAGTAGGCAGGCAGAAAGAGTTCCCAAAAATATGGCCCAGCGCGCATTCAACCTGCCCAACATGCTCACCTACGCCCGCATCGTCGCGGTGCCGCTGGTTGTGCTGTGTTTTTTTCTTGAGGGGCATCTGAAATCGAGCGACTTCGCCCGCTGGTCGGCGCTGATCATTTTCCTGCTCGCCTCGATCACCGATTATTTCGACGGCTATCTGGCGCGCGCCTGGCAGCAGACCTCGAACATCGGCAAGATGCTCGACCCGATCGCCGACAAGTTGCTGGTTGCGACGTGCCTGCTGCTGCTGGCGGCCGACACCGACCGCCATGCCGGCATCGCCGGCTGGTCGCTTTGGGCGGCGATCATCATCCTGTGCCGCGAGATCCTGGTCTCGGGCCTGCGCGAATATCTGGCGGCGCTGAAGGTCTCGGTGCCGGTGACACAGCTGGCAAAGTGGAAGACCACGATCCAGATGGTCGCCATCGCCTTCTTGCTGGCGGGACCTGCCGGCGACAAAGTCTTCCCGCTGACCACCCAGACCGGGCTGGTGCTGTTGTGGATCGCTGCCCTGGTCACGCTTTACACCGGCTACGACTATTTCCGTGCCGGCCTCAAGCACATCATGGACGAATAGGATGTCGACGAAGCTCATTTATTTCGCCTGGGTTCGCGAGCGGATCGGCAAACCGCAAGAGGATGTCGAATTGCCCGCCGGCATCGAGACGGTGGCCGACCTGCTGCGCTGGCTGAAAACACGCGGTGAGGAATATGAGCATGCGCTGCAATACCCTGACGTGATCCGCGTCGCCATCAACCAGGAACATGTCGAGCACCGCGAGAAGATATCAGGTGCTCGCGAGATCGCGCTGTTCCCGCCGATGACCGGGGGCTGAAATGCCGGCCGCGGTGGTGCCGACGGTGCGCATCCAGGCGGAGGATTTCGATGTCGCCGCCGAGATCGCTCGAATGACGCAAGGCCGTACCGACATCGGCGCCGTGGTGACTTTCTCCGGTCTCTGCCGCGATGAAGCGGGCAGGCTCGCGGCACTCGAACTCGAACATTATCCCGGCATGGCCGAAGCCGAGATCGGCCGCATCGCCGCCGAAGCGGTCGGCCGTTGGCCGCTCCAGGGGCTCACCGCCATCCATCGCCACGGCAGGATTGCGCCCGGCGAAAACATCGTGCTGGTGGTGGCGGCTTCCGCGCACCGGCAGCCCGCGTTCGAGGCGGCGAACTTCCTGATGGATTATCTGAAATCGCGTGCGCCCTTCTGGAAGAAAGAACACCAT
This sequence comes from Mesorhizobium sp. WSM4823, assembly GCF_055811195.1. Lineage (NCBI taxonomy): Bacteria > Pseudomonadati > Pseudomonadota > Alphaproteobacteria > Hyphomicrobiales > Phyllobacteriaceae > Mesorhizobium > Mesorhizobium sp. WSM4823. The sequence goes on along the minus strand of NZ_JBVVQL010000014.1, from coordinate 48,205 downwards.
AGTGATGGTTCGGATGGCGGCTGGGTCGATGCCAAGGAAAGCGATGACCGGGCTGCCAGCCGCTGGAAGCTAAAACCCGGCGAATAAATCCAGCCCGCGGCCATGCATTGACCGCAATCCTGCGAGAGCTTTTGGCCGGTTAGGCATGCAGAGCATGATCCCGAAAAGTGGAATCCCGTTTTTGTAAAGATCATGCTCAAACAAGAAAATAGAGCCCGCCCGATCCATCGGGTGGAACAAGCTCTAGGGAGCCGGATCATGCTGGGCAGGATCGCCGAGTTCTTCATCTTCGGTTTCGTGCCGCTGGTCGTCGGCATGCTGGCCGTTCCGGAGTTGTCTGTGGCCGCCGAGAAAGTCTTGAAGGGCGAAGTTCTATACCGCGAGCGCATTGCGCTGCCGCCCAACGCCGTGCTCTCGGTCCAGCTTGCCGATGTGTCGCTGGCTGATGCACCCGCCGCAATCCTCGGCGAACGCAAAGTGGCGCCGGCCGGCCAGGTGCCGATAAAATTCGAGATCAGCTTCGATCCCCAGGTGATCCGGCCCAACATGACGTATGCGCTGCAGGCGCGCATCACCGTCGACGACAGGCTGTTGTTCATTTCCGATATGCGCCACCAGGTCGACCCGCTGAGCGACACGCCGCAGACCATCATGCTGAAGATGGTGACGTCGAGCGAGAGACCTCCGGCGACCCCGGTGTTCGGTCAGAGCTGGCTGGTCGAGTATATCGACGGCATTGGTGTGATCGCCGAGCCGCAGGCGACATTCAGGATCAGCGAGGACGGCAAGGCCGGCGGCAGCGGCCCCTGCAACGTCTACTTCGCCATCGCCAAGGTCGATGGTTCGAGGATCGCCGTCAGCGGTATCGGTTCGACCTTCAAGGCCTGCGCGCCTGATGTCATGGCCGAGGAAAAAGCGCTGTTCGAGGCGCTGGCCAAGGCGGTGTCTTACCGCGTCGACGCCGGCAAGCTCACCATCGTCGACAAGGACGGCCGCGATATTTTGCGCTTCAATGCCGCGACCTGATCGCCGCAACGAAAAAAGGCCAGCATTGCGCTGGCCTTTCTGCATATGACGTGTTGATCTGAACGGTCAGCTCAGCCGACGATCTCGGTGTCGGAGAACCAGTATTTGATTTCCTGCGCGGCGGTTTCCGGCGCGTCGGAGCCGTGCACCGAATTCTCGCCGATCGACAGCGCGTGCACCTTGCGGATGGTGCCTTCGGCGGCGTTGGCCGGGTTGGTGGCGCCCATCACTTCGCGGTTCTTGGCAATGGCGTTCTCGCCTTCCAGCACCTGCACGACAGTCGGCGCCGACGACATGAATTCCACCAGCTCGCCGAAGAAAGGACGATCCTTGTGGACGGCATAAAAACCTTCCGCCTCGCGGCGGCTCATCCACACCCGGCGCGAGGCGATGACGCGCAGGCCGGCTTCTTCGAGCATCTGGGTGATGGCGCCGGTAAGATTGCGCCGGGTCGCGTCCGGCTTGATCATGGAAAAGGTGCGTTCGAGCGCCATGGAATCGTCCTTGTGATGAAAGTGGAATTGAGGGTGGCGGGCTCTATACAAGCCGCCCGTCTGCTTGCCAAGGGGAGGTGCTCGATCAGCGCGTCATGATGGTCGAGGCGCGCCGGACCTCCCAGCCTTCCCGTTCCAGCTCCGGCATGCTGTGATTCTCACTGGGGTAGCCGACGCAGAAATAACCGATCAGCGTCCACTCGGGCGGCACGTCCAGGATCGTCGCCATCTCGGCCGGATCGATGATCGAGACCCAGCCCATGCCTATTCCTTCGGCGCGCGCCGCCAGCCAAAATGTGTGGATCGCCATCACCGCCGAATAGTCTATGGTCGCGGGCATGGTCAGGCGGCCGAGCCCATGCCCCTGTTCCGTCGCGCGGTCGGCGAAAACTGCGAATTGACAAGGCGCCTCGTTCAGGCCGGCGAGCTTCAGGCGCGCATAGAGCGCGGCGCGTTCGCCGCCGAACGATGCGAGCGCCTCCGCATTGCAGCGTTCAAAGCATGCTCTGACGGCGGCGCGGCACTCAGCGCTCTCGACCACGACGAAACGCCAAGGCTGGCTCAGCCCGACCGACGGCGCAATGCTGGCGACGTCAAGCAGCCGCTCCAGCGCGCCTTCGGGGAGCGGCGTCGGCTTGAACCGCCTGACGTCCCGCCGCCACCGGAAGAGGTCGACCAGCGCGGCGCGAAAATCGTCCGGGAATTCCGGGCCTGATGTCATGGTGTCGTGATGCCTTTGTTAGGGCAGTAGGGCAGTAGGTATGCCCGCCGCCGCGACTCCTTACTCCTTACTCCCTACTGCCTACTGCCTATGCGGCGGCGGTAGCCGCCGCGACGGTGCGGCCGAGGCCGTCATGCAGATCGAGGCAGCGCTCGAACCACTGCGCCACCACATCGCTGCCGTCGAGCAACCGGTAGGGCGAGGCGATGCGCGCCCATTGCAGCGCGCCGAAGACGATGTAGTCGGCAAACAGCGGTGATTGGCCACCGATGAACGGCTGATGGGCGAGCGTCGCGCGCAACGGCTCCAGCGAGGCGCGGAAGGCGCCAAGGCCGGCGTCGCGCGCTGCCATCACCTCTTCCAGTCTCTTACCGAAGCGCTGTTCGCGGCTCTGGCGGAAATAGGCGGCGTTCGCCTCGTCCTGCATAGCGTGCAGGTCCATGATCGCCGCCGTGGTGACATAGGGATGAATAGTCAGTTGCGACCAGCGTTCGATGAAGCGCGCCATCGCCTTGCCGCCGTCGCCGCAAAACAATGTCGGCCGCTCAGGATAGGTCTCGTCGAGATAGAGCGCGATGGCGAAAGAATCGGCGACCACCTTCTCGCCGTCGCGGAGCACCGGAACGAGCTTCGACACGCCGCCTTCAACATTGGGCACTTCGAGAAAACGTGTCGGCACGGTTGAGATGTCGAGCCCCTTGTGGGCTAGCGCCATCGCCGCCTTCCAGCAATGCGGGCTGAACGGACGGGCGGCATCGCGTCCGACGAGGTCGTAGAGCAGAATGGTCATTGGCGGCAGCTTCCTTGCGGTCTACTTAGATCGACGTGCGTCCACCGTGCTTTTCCGAAAATCAGTACCGATTTTTGGGCCGATGCGGTAGGCACCCGGAACGGGTCTTGCGGGTCGGGAGAAAAAGATGAGACAGCACTTCATGATGTTTGCGGCCTATAATCAATGGGCCAATAGCCGCATCTACGATGCCGCGACCGATCTCGACGAGGAAGAATTCCACCGCAATGTCGGTGCTTTCTTCGGCTCGATGATGGGCACGCTCAACCATATTCTGACCACCGACCGGATCTGGATGAGGCGGTTTACCGGCGAGGGCGACGCGCCGGCCAGACTCGACACGATCCTGCATCGCGCCTTGCCGGGCTTGCGGCTGGCGCGCGAGGCCGAAGACAAAAGGATCATCGACTGGGTCGGGGCGTTAAGCGACAAGGCTTTGTCCGGCCGCTTTTCCTATATGACCGTCTCCGACATGCGCACGGTCTCGCAGCGGCTGGCGCCGGCGCTCGATCATTTCTTCAACCACCAGACCCATCACCGCGGCCAGGCGCACGTGATCCTTACCGTTCTGGGCCGGCCTTCGGTGTCACTCGATCTGACGCAGTTCCAGCGCAGCGAGGAGGGGCGCGCCTACGCCTGACTTGTGATTGTCCGCATCAATCACGATCGAATTGAAGGAAAGTCTTAGGACTTCATTTGCGTTCCCGCTTCAATATGTCCGTTATAGCGGGAGCGATGCATGCGGATCGATTTTTCCCCCACGAGTTGGGGCAGGGTGGTGGCGGTCACCGTTACTGGCACCGCCGTGTGCATCGCCGCCGCCTTCTTCGTTGATTCCTACAATTTCCCGTATCTGTCGCCTGAAGCGCTGTGGCGGGCGAAACTCACCGATCTGCTGCTGCCACTGGTTCTGGCCGGTCCGCTCTTGTTTTTCCTGATGTGGAAAATGCGCCAGCTCGCAATCGCGCAGAAGGAACTGGCCATTGTCGCGGCGACCGACAGTCTGACGGCAGTGCTCAACCGCGGTGCGTTTTCAATGCTTGTCGAAGCCTATCTCGAGCAGGCCCGCAGCCATTCCGTCGTCAGCTCCGGCGCCTTGCTGATCGTCGACGCCGACCATTTCAAGTCCGTCAACGATTGCCTCGGCCACGACTGCGGAGATCAGGCTCTCAAGCTGATCGCCAAGACCATTCGGGACCAGCTGCGCGGCGCCGACATCGTCGGGCGAATTGGCGGCGAGGAATTCGCAGTCTTCCTTCCTGGCGCCGACCGATCGCAATCCTGGCTAGTCGCGGAGGGGATCCGGCGCCGTATCCGCGAGGCGGACTTTTCCCCGGACGGGCGGCCCTGTCCCCTCTCGGTAAGTATCGGCGGGGTCGCTTTCAGCGGACCGACCACCTATTCCGAAATGTTCGTTGTGGCGGATAAACACCTCTACAAGGCTAAATCGAATGGCCGCGACCAGGTCAGCTTTGAAGCGGCGGGGTCGAGCGGCGTGCCCGACGGCGATCTGATGACGGTCCACTGAGGGCGTCGCCTCATGCCTGTGGTCGAAAACCTGCGAAGATGAACAACATCTTCGACGGGTCACGATCGCAAAGAGGCCTAGCCAGCCGCGTCAGGCTGCGTATCCGCCATGGCCCCGGGCGACCGGCTTGACCGAGACCGCCGGTTGGGCCGAAGGCCAGAGAATGCCTGCCGTCGTCGCGAAGGTGATCAAGGCATCCCGCGCCGCTTCGGGCGAGATATCGCCGGCGCGGGCCGCCTCGCAGGCTTTCACTGCCGCGCCATAGCTAAGGCGTCGCCGCGATGGCGGGAACTCGGTCAGGAATTCATGCATGTCGAAGAGCGAAGCGAGCATGCGCTTATGGCCGGCGCCAACGGTAACGGCGACCGGGGTAAAGAACGTCCTGTCGTGCATTCTGGCCTCTCGAGTTGGGCGGAGGTAACGGCGGACGCCGCTCTCCGACGGGTCGGACGCCCAGAAACGCGGATTGCGGCATGAGGTTCCATGTTGCCGAGATTTTGATTTTCGCACTGTGCTCCGTGGCCTGAACACCGTGCCGAAAGGGGCTATTTCCACATGTCACGCATGCGGGCGCCAAGGTCGACGCGCACTTGCGGCTGGCGGCGCGGATCGTCCCTGGCCTGAACGCTCGCCCATGATGTCTGTTCGAAGGCGCCGAGTATCGAGGCCGGGATGAAGCGGGTGCGCGAGGCGTAAACATGGCGATCGCCGCGCGCCGCCTGGCCGTGGACGAAAAAGCGTTGCGGCAGGACTAGGTGAAGGCCATCCTTGGCCCGCGTCATTGCCACGTAGAGCAGGCGGCGCTCCTCGTCGATGTCCTCCTTCGAGCCGACGGCGAGATCGATCGGGATGCAGCCGTCGACGGTGTTGAGCACGAACACGTTCTTCCATTCCTGGCCCTTGGCGGAATGGATGGTCGACAGGATCAGATAGTCCTCGTCGCGAAGCGGCGGCCCGGCTTCGTCGCTGGTCGCATCAGGTGGATCGAGTGTCAGCTCGGTGAGGAAACGTTCGCGCGAGGCATAGCCCGAGGCGATCTGTTCGAGCTGCAGAATATCGGCCCGGCGCGTCGTTGCATCCTCGTGGATGCGCTCCAGATGCGGCTCGTACCAGAGCCTGACCTGTTCGAGATCAACAGGCCATTTTCCAAACCCGGTGCGAAGCTGTGAGAACAGCGCGACGAATGCCGGCCAGTCGTCGGCGGCGCGTTGTGGCGGCCGGTAACGCGCCAGCCCCATCGCTTCGTCGAGCGATGTCGCCATGGTGTCGACGATCTGCGAAGCCGCCGAAGGGCCGACGCCGGGCAAAAGCTGCAGCACGCGAAAACCGGCGACGCGGTCGCGCGGGTTTTCGGCGAAGCGCAGCACCGCCAGCACGTCTTTGATATGGGCGGCATCGAGGAACTTCAGCCCGCCGAACTTGACGAACGGGATGTTGCGGCGCGTCAGCTCGATCTCCAGCGGCCCGCTGTGGTGCGAAGCGCGAAACAGCACGGCCTGCGCCTTCAGCGCCGTGCCGGCCTCACGCTCGGTCAGGATCGCCTGGCAGACGTAGCTCGCCTGCTCGGCCTCGTCGCGGACGCTGACCAGCTTCGGCTTTTCGGCCGATTTACGCTCCGACCAGAGATTTTTGGTAAAGCGCTCCGAGGCCTCGCCGATCACCGCATTGGCGGCCGCCAGGATGGTCTCGGTCGAGCGGTAGTTGCGCTCCAGCATGACGATCTCGGCCGGCCGCGCGAACTGCTTGGGGAAGTCGAGGATGTTGCGCACTTCCGCTGCGCGAAACGAATAGATCGACTGCGCATCGTCGCCGACCACCGTCAGCCCGGATCCGTCCGGCTTCAGTGCCGTGAGGATCGAGGCCTGCAGCCGGTTGGTATCCTGGTACTCATCGACCAGAATATGGTCGAAGCGCCCGCCCAGATGCGCTGATATCTCGGACTCGCCCCCCATCTGCGCCCAGTAGAGCAGCAGATCGTCGTAATCGAGCACGTTCTGCGCCTGCTTGGCCTCGACATATCGGGCGAACAGCGCTTTGAGCTGTTCTGCCCAGCCGGCGCACCAGGGAAACACCGAACCCAGGACCTCGCCGAGCGGCGCCTGCGCGTTGACGGCGCGCGAATAGATCGCCAGGCACGTGCCCTTGGTCGGAAAACGGCCCTCCGTCTTCGAGAAGCCGAGTTCGTGCCTGATAAGGTTCATCAGGTCGGCGGAATCCTCGCGGTCATGGATGGTGAAGGCCGGATCGAGGCCGATCTCCAGCGCGTAGTCGCGCAGCAGCCTGGCGCCGATGCCGTGAAACGTGCCAGCCCAGGTGAGAGCATCGGTGATGACTGAAGCGTCCCGCCCGAGCACCTCGCCGGCGATGCGCTCGACCCGCTTGGCGAGTTCCGATGCGGCGCGACGCGAAAACGTCATCAACAAAATGCGGCGCGGGTCGGCACCTCTGACGATCAGATGCGCAACGCGATGCGCCAGCGTGCTGGTCTTGCCGGACCCGGCCCCGGCGATCACCAGCAACGGGCCGGCGACCTTTCCGTCGCCATGCTCGACGGCATGGCACTGCTCGGCATTCAGCTTTGCGAGATAGGCAGGCCTGAAGGTCGAATCACGGGCAGCGAGGTTCATTGCCCATCAAGCATCGTTTCCGCTTTGTTCGCAACGGTTTCGACGCGGCAATCGATGCGCCCGATTCTATTTGGTGCACCAGCCGATGAACTCGACCTAGCGCTGGGGCTCTGCGCCCATCGCTGCGGACTGCCGCTGCAGCGACTTGTCGTCTTCGGGAGGCGGCAGCAACAGCGGATCGAAGTCGTCGGGCACCTCGTCGATGATTTCCCTTGTTATGCGGTAGGCCACGTAAACGGCGGCCCCGGCTATGAGCAGACGGATCATGATTTTCTCCATTGGTGTGAACCAACCGGAGAGGCCGCATTTTGTTCCCAGCCTTCCCACGCCCCCGCTGCCTGAGCGTGCAACCAAATCGGCACCGTCTCGTTTGCCCGTGACAGGAGGTTGCGATGAACAAGCTCTCGATCTTGCTGGCTTTAGCGATGACGCTGGCTGTCGCGGCTTGCGACAACAACATCCCGCCGACGAAGGCTCCTGGCACCGTCAACCAAAACCCGCAGGTCGACCCTGCACCCAAATCGACGTCAGGCGGTGATTAACCCGGCACGCCGCCGGCACAGTGAACGCTGTGGGGAAAAATGGCCGGCGCCGCTTGGGAGGAGATGGCGCCGGCCAGGCGGGTATCAGGTCCGCCGCACACCTAGACATAGCTGAGTCTTGCCCTTGCGTCATGGTGCGATCGCGGAAGACGACCGCGTTGTACGGGCAATTAACTGACAAATGCGCGATTTTCGGATGCGAGAGGTTAATGCTCGCCAGGCGCCATCATTTGGTCGTCGCGACAGGTTCCAGCCCGAATGCGGGGTGACCTCTTGTCCGGCGAGCCGGCCACGGCATCAGGCAACCTGCTGGCGCCGGCCGTTTTCATGGCCTTATGCGGCCAACCGGCCCCCAAGGCCTTGCGAAGCGCCGACGTCCCGTGCAAAAGCGCGGCCATGCTGATCATCAACGACCTTTCGCTCCGCATGGCCGGACGCCTGCTTCTCGACCATGCCTCGCTGACTTTGCCGGCCGGCAGCAAGGCTGGGCTTGTCGGCCGCAACGGCACCGGCAAGACCACTTTGTTCAAGGCGATCACCGGCGATTTCGCCTCCGAGACGGGATCGATCAGCCTGCCGAAGAACACGCGCATCGGCCAGGTGGCGCAGGAAGCGCCCGGCACGGAGGAGCCGCTGATCGAGATCGTGCTCAAGGCCGACCTTGAACGCTCCGCATTGCTCGATGAAGAAAAGACGGCGACCGATCCGCACCGCATTGCCGACATCCACATGCGGCTGGCCGACATCGACGCCCATTCGGCCGAATCGCGCGCCGCCACCATCCTCGCAGGCCTCGGCTTCGACGATGCCGCCCAGAGGCGGCCGGCCTCGTCCTTCTCCGGCGGCTGGCGCATGCGCGTGGCGCTGGCGGCAGTGCTGTTTGCCGAGCCCGATCTGCTGCTGCTCGACGAGCCGACCAACTACCTCGACCTCGAAGGCACGCTGTGGCTGGAAAACTACGTGTCGAAATATCCGCACACCGTGCTTTTGATCTCGCACGACCGCGACCTGCTCAACCGCGCCGTCAACTCGATCGTCCATCTCGACCAGAAGAAGCTGACCTTCTGGCGCGGCGGCTACGACCAGTTCGAACGGCAATACACCGAGCAGCGCGAATTGCAGGAGAAGGGCAGGGTCAAGCAGGAAGCCGCGCGCAAGCACATGGAATCCTTCGTCGAGCGCTTCCGCGCCAAGGCTTCGAAGGCGAGGCAGGCACAGTCCCGCATCAAGGCGCTGGAAAAGATGAAGCCGATCGCCGCGATCGTGAACGATAACGTGCGGCCGTTCTCCTTTCCCGAGCCGGTGAAGACGGTCGCATCGCCAATCATCGCGCTGAACAATGTCAATGTCGGCTACACCGAGGGCGAGCCGATCCTGAAGAAAATGACGCTGCGCATCGATGCCGACGATCGCATCGCGCTGCTCGGCGCCAACGGCAACGGCAAGTCGACCTTCGCCAAATTGCTGTCGGGCCGCCTGAAGCAGGAAAGCGGCACGATGACGGTGGCGCCCGGCCTGAAAGTGGCCATCTTCGCCCAGCACCAGCTCGACGATCTCCGGCCGAACGAAAACGCCTATGAGCATGTCCGTCGGCTGATGCCTGAAGCGCCGGAATCGAAAGTACGCGGCCGCGTCGCACAGTTCGGGCTGACCACCGAGAAGATGAACACCGCCGCCAAGGACCTGTCCGGTGGCGAGAAGGCGCGCCTCCTGATGGGCCTGTCGGCTTTCGAGGGGCCGAACCTGTTCATCCTCGACGAGCCGACCAACCATCTCGACATCGACAGCCGTGAGTCGCTGATCCATGCGCTGAACGAGTTTCCTGGCGCCGTCATCCTGATCTCGCACGACCGCCATCTGCTCGAGGCGACGGCAGACCGGCTGTGGCTGGTCAAGGACGGCGCGGTCAACCCCTATGATGGCGACCTCGAGGATTACAAGACGCTGGTCACCGGTGTCTCCGGCGACCGACGCGGCAAGCGCGAGGCGGAAAAGGCCTCGAAGGCCGACCGCCGCCGCGATGCGGCCGCACGCCGCGCCGCCTTCGAGCCGCTGGCCAAGGAGATCCGCGCCACCGAAGCGTTGATGGACCGCATCCGCAACCGCATCGACCTGATCGAAGACGAACTCGCCAATCCGGCAGTCTATGAAAAGGATCCCTCGACCGCGACACGGCTGGCCAAGGAGCGCTCGCAACTGGCCCAGACGCTGGCCGCCCACGAGGAAAAATGGCTGTCGATGTCGGCGGAATATGAGGAAGGCACGGCGGAGTAGCGCCATCTGGCCCTACACGCCGCTGCCATAAACGGCTAGTTTGGCCTCATGAACCAACACGCCAAGCTCAGGATCGGCCATTCGGCCTGTCCGCATGATTGCCCGTCGACCTGCGCGCTCGAAGTCGAATTGCTCGATGCGGGACGCATCGGCCGCGTCCACGGCGCCAAGGCCAACAGTTACACATCAGGCGTCATCTGCGCCAAGGTCGCCCGCTATGCCGACCGCGTCCATCATCCCGACCGCTTGCTGAAGCCGCTGATCCGTGCCGGCGCCAAGGGCGAGGGCGCCTGGAAGGAAGCGAGCTGGGAGGCCGCACTCGACCTCGTCGCCGAAAAATTCATCGCGGCCGAGGCAAAATACGGCTCGGAGACGGTCTGGCCCTATTACTATGCCGGCACAATGGGGCTGGTGCAACGCGACGGCATCGAACGGCTGCGCCATGCAAAAAGATATTCCGGCTTCTTCAGTTCGATCTGCACCAACCTGGCCTGGACCGGCTGGATGATGGGGGCAGGGGCCTTGCGCGGTCCCGACCCGCGCGAGATGGCCAAATCCGATTGTGTGGTGATCTGGGGCACCAATGCCGTGGTCACCCAGGTCAACGTCATGACCCACGCGATCAAGGCGCGCAAGGAACGCGGCGCCAAGATCGTCGTCATCGACGTCTATGAGAACGCGACGATGAAGCAGGCCGATCTCGGTCTGGTGCTGAAGCCCGGCACCGACGGCGCGCTGGCCTGCGCGGTGATGCATTTGCTGTTTCGTGACGGCCTGGCCGACCGCGCCTATCTCCAGAAATACACCGACGACCCGCACGGTCTGGAAGCGCATCTTCAGACCAGGACGCCGCAATGGGCGGCTGATATCACCGGACTTTCTGTCGACGAGATCGAGGCCTTCGCCCGCCTCGTAGGCACGACGAAGAAAACCTATTTCCGCCTCGGCTACGGCTTTTCGCGCCAGCGCAACGGTTCGGTCAACATGCATGCCGCCGCCTCGATCGCCGCGGTCACCGGCTGCTGGCAGTATGAGGGCGGCGGCGCCTTCCATTCCAATTCGGGCATCTTCAAGCTCAACCAGGAAGTGCTGGAAGGCACGCGGATGCGCGACCCCGCGATCCGCCATCTCGACCATTCGCGCATCGGCCCGGTGCTGACCGGCGCGGCGGATGCGCTCTATGGCGGTCCGCCGGTGACGGCGCTGCTGATCCAGAACACCAATCCGGTCAATGTCGCGCCGGAGCAGCGGCTGGTGAAGCAAGGTTTTCTACGCGACGACCTGTTTTCCTGCGTGCACGAGCAGTTCATGACCGACACTGCAAAACTCGCCGATGTCGTGCTGCCGGCGACGATGTTTCTCGAGCATGACGACGTCTACAAGGGCGGCGGCAATCAGCACATCACGCTCGGTCCGAAGCTGATCGACCCGCCGGAAGGGCCGCGTACCAACCATTTCGTCATCGAGGAACTCGGCAAAAGGCTGGGTGTCGGCGACAAGCCTGGCTTCGGCATGACCGAGCAGCAGCATATCGACATCATCTTGGGCAAGCGCGGCCTGGGCAGTTTTTCCAGCCTCAAGGAAGAAAAGTGGGTCGATTTGCAGCCGGATTTCGAGGCGGCGCATTTTATCAACGGCTTCGGCCACGCGGACGGAAAATTCCACTTCCGCGCCGACTGGACCGGGCAGGCGGCGCCCAACCGGCCGCCGAAAAGCATGGGCCTGTTCGGGCCGTTGGCAAGCCTGCCGGAATTTCCCGACCATATCGACCTGATCGAGGTGGCGGATGCGGCGCATCCGTTCCGGCTGGCCACCTCGCCGGCGCGCAATTTCCTCAACTCGACGTTTTCGGAGACGCCGGTGTCGAAGGCCAAGGAGGGCCGGCCGCAACTTTTGCTGCATCCCGACGATGCGGCTGGACTCGGGCTGGCCGACGGCGGCCGTGTCGAAGTCGGTAATGCGCGCGGCGAAGTCGTGCTGCACGCAAGATTGTTCTACGGCATCAAGCGCGGCGTCGTGGTCGCCGAAGGCATCTGGCCGAACAGCGCCCACGAGCGCGGCGAGGGCATCAACGTCCTGACCGGCGCCGACGCGCCGGCGCCCTATGGCGGTGCGGCTTTCCACGACAATAAGGTCTGGCTGCGCGCGCTTTGAGGTTGCAGGAGCCAACTGGGTGCCGGGACGCTCGTGGCGCTTGGGGCGACTGAGGGCGTCTCTTTCACTCTTCACTCTGTCGTAACTCTGTTATGAAATCGAACCGATCGGTTCGTTTCTATTGACGCATCGTGCAGGATGGTGTGAACGCTGGCTCGGCCAATACTAAGTTCCGCGGCATGCAAATTCGCGCAACGATTTGAAATCAAATCTAAAAATTGTGGCGGAGGAAGCCCTTTAGCGGATTTCAAGCGTCCCATTCCAGGTGCGGGCGGAACATCTTCGTGATTGGAAATCGCGGCAATGCCAACCCACTTCGGGGTGGTCCGAACGACGCGAAATCCTCCCAAGGCACGCCACCAAACGGACACAACACTGAAAAACATGAAAATACTGGAGTACCTGAAATGACCAAGATTGCTCTTACCGCCGCTGCCATCCTTATTGCCACAGGCAGTGCCTTTGCCGGCAGCGACCACTATGGTTCGGACGGCGTCAATCAGCCGGCGGCGCCCGTTACCACTGGCCAGGCTGCCAACGTCGATAACACCTTCACGGGTTCGATCCGTAAGCTGTTCCCGGCTGAGCACAACGCCGTCAACACCAATTCGACGACGACTCCGTACGGCGCGGATCAGTCCGTCGCGCCTCAATCCGGGCGGGGCAACTGGGGCCGTTAAGCCCTCAAACTCCGGGCACAAAGAGCGGCGGGTTTGACCCGCCGTTCTTGCTTTTGCGTAATCAGATCATAGTTTGCAGCGCCGCCCGTTTCTTAGGCGCGCAGAGGGCGGCTAATTTTGCGCAGGATGCTTTCCGAGACCGAAGGTCAGCGCAGCAAAAATCGGTCGATCCTCGGATCAAGCGCTAGCGCAGATCCTTCGGCCAAACGCAGTGCGTCAGCCGCGCATCGCCGAGGGCCAGCCGTGCCCAACTGCCGTCGAAAACGAAGCGGGCAAGGGCCGCCGTCGGGAATTTTTCTTCAAGCTTTTTGAGTGCCTCGGCATCTGATCCGGCGCCGGCGAACTGGCGCGCGAATTCCTCCAGGCCGGGATTGTGGCCAATCACCAAAAGGCTGCTTGTCCCCGCATTTGCCTGCCGTATCTTGGCGAGAACGTCTGCCGCACTGGCCTCATAGAGGGCCTGAACAAATTTGGCCGGCGTTTTCGCCGGCAATTCCGCCGAGACCAGCCGCCATGTGTCGCGGGCGCGCAGCGCCGGCGACACCAGCGCCAGATCGGGCAGCCAGCCCTGCCTGGCCAATTCGCGCCCGATCAGCGGGGCGGCCTTCAGGCCGCGCCCGGAAAGCGGCCGGTCGAAGTCGATGAGGTCAGGATCGTCCCAACTCGACTTGGCGTGACGCAAAAGAAGGAGTTGTTTCATTGTCGCCATGCCAGCCTCTGCTCGGGGCGTGATGCGCGCCAGCTACTGCCAATCGCAGTTGCCATGATCTTTCAAAATAGCGCCGAGACGTCGCGTGCGCCATGCACGACGCGAACGACCTCGACGCGTTGTTCCGCCAAGCGATAAAGCACGAGATAATTGCCGGCCGTCAGCGCTCTCACCTCGGCGCCGATGTCCGGTCTCTTGGGGCCGGATTCAGGGAAGCTGGCCAATTGCAAGATGCGCGCCGCTATGGCGTCCAGAAAGCGATCCGCGGCAAGCGGGCTGTCCGTCGCAATGCCAAACCAGATTTCGATCAGATCGTTTTCGGCGGCCGGGCTGCGGACAATGAGGATGTCAGCCATTCCGCTGTGTTTTTTTGGCAGCGTCGCTGAACCGGCTGTGCGCCTTCAGCTTGATGTCCTCGATGTCGAAAGGTGCGAACGGACCGCTTTCCAGTCCCTCAGTCCAAGCCTTGCGGAGCCGTTCTGCTTCGGCCTCGCGCAAGGGCTGGCGCAGCCGCCATTCGCGCAGCGCCTCGCGGATCACTTCGCTCGCCGACGCATATTGCCCGCTGGCCACGGCGCCCTTGACCATATCCAGCAGCTCGGGGGAAAGCGCCACGCTGACTTTCTCGACTGTCGCCATCAAAATCTCTCCTCAAGAGAGTGGGTAGCAATATTTGCTACCAATTTCAACGACAACAGCCTTCGGGACGGGCGCTCAGGGCGTGATGCGCGCCAGGTGCTCGAGATCGCTCTCCTCGCGTAGCGGATCAGGCGCCATCACCACGGAGGTGCTGTTGTCGGCATCGTCGGCGAAGTGGGCAAGCACGGTGCGGCCATCTTCCATCCGTGCCTTGCCCTCGGCGACCAGCCCGAGTGCCAGCGGATAAAGCCTGTGCTCCGCCTTCAGCACGCGGGCGGCCAGCGTATCCTCATTGTCGCCGACCATCACCGGTACGGCAGCCTGGGCGATGATCGGCCCGTCGTCCATATCGAGCGTTACGAAATGCACCGTGCAGCCATGGATGCGCGTGCCCGCGCGCAGCGCGCGCGCATGGGTGTCGAGGCCCTTGAAGGCCGGCAGCAGGGCAGGGTGGATGTTGATCATCCGTCCCAGCCATTTCTCGACGAAGCGCGCGCCAAGAATTCGCATGTAACCGGCCAACGCCACGATCTCGGCGCCGAACGAGACAAGTGCCGCGTCGATCGCCCGGTCATGCGCTTCCTTGCTGGTATAGTCGGCTCGCGAAATCACCTTGGTGGCGATGCCGCGCGCCGTCGCGATACCGAGACCAGCAGCATTGGCCCGGTCGGAAATGACGCCGATGATCTCAGCCGGATAATCCGGGTTGCTCGCCGCGGCGATCAGCGCCGTCATGTTGGAGCCGCGTCCCGAAATCAGCACCACAGTGCGTTTGCGCATCCTCATAGGCCGATCGAGCCCCGATAGATCACGCCGGCGTCGCGGCGCGGCACGATGCGGCCGATCGGCGTTACGGTCTCGCCCGCCTCCTGCAGCACGGCCGCGACCTGTGCGGCCTGGCCGGAGGCGACGGCGAGGATCATGCCGACGCCGCAATTGAAGGTACGCATCATCTCTTCAGGTGCTACCCCGCCGGTCTTTGACAACCACGAGAACACCGGCGGCACCTCGATGGCGTCGAGGTCGAGCTCGGCCGAAAAATCCTTCGGCAGGACGCGCGGAATGTTTTCAGGAAAGCCGCCGCCGGTGATGTGGGCCAGCGCCTTGATGCCATGCGTGCCGCGGATCGCCTTGAGGATCGACTTGACGTAGATGCGGGTCGGCTCGAGCAGCGCTTCGGCCAGCGTGGCTTCATCATTGAAGGGCGCCGGATCGGCCCACGAAAGGCCGCTGGTGGCGACGATGCGGCGGACCAGCGAAAAGCCGTTCGAATGCAGGCCCGACGAGGCCAGCCCCAACAGCACGTCGCCCTCGACGATGTCGTCGGTCGGCAGCAGCTGGCCGCGTTCGGCCGCGCCCACGGCAAAGCCGGCAAGGTCGTAGTCCTTGCCGTGATACATTCCGGGCATTTCCGCCGTCTCGCCGCCGATCAGCGCGCATCCGGCCTGCCGGCAGCCCTCGGCGATGCCGCCGACGATCGCCGCACCCTGGTCGGGATCGAGCTTGCCGGTGGCGAAATAGTCGAGGAAGAACAAGGGCTCGGCGCCCTGCACGACGATGTCGTTGACGCACATGGCGACGAGGTCGATGCCGATCGTGTCGTGCTTGCCGGCATCGATGGCGATCTTCAGCTTGGTGCCGACGCCGTCATTGGCGGCGACCAGTACCGGGTCGGAGAAGCCGGCGGCCTTGAGGTCGAACAGGCCGCCGAAGCCGCCGATCTCGCCATCGGCGCCCGGCCGGCGCGTCGCGCGCACCAGCGGTTTGATCTTCTCGACCATGAGATTGCCGGCATCGATGTCGACACCCGCCTCGGCATAGGTGAGCCCGTTCTTGCGCTTGCTCATTTCTGGCGCCTGCTCATCTCTGTTTCCACTTGCTTGAGGGCTCTTCGCATGAACGCTTTTGCCTCGCAAGGCAAGCGAGCGATGGCGATGTTCAATTGGAGATCGGCCGAACCGGACTCCCTACGCTCCAGCAGTAGAAAGAAACGCCCGCCAGCGCAGCGGCGAGGGCACCGACGGTCGCAAAGGACCGGACCTCGTCGCTCGGGAGGGCCCCGTAGGAGAAACCGGCGGCGATCAAACTTGCCACCACGGTCCAAACGCCCGGGTTTACGGCGACTGACCGACCGAAAACGAACGCCACGGCGGTAGCCACCAGACAAAGAGGCCAAGACGCCAGAAGGCCGACCACTAAGGCAAAAACGAAACTGATCAAAAGGTCATGCATCGACGCGTCGCGGTGTGGAGTTGTAAAAGATGCGAAAGCTAGGAGGCTTTCTGTTACCCCGGCCAAATAGCAAAGTGTGACACGCAGGGCGATTGTAAATCTCTGTGCCATCGTCATTCGTTAGGTTCATTTTTTCGGTCTGGGGTGGAGCAGGTGAGCGAGGAGAGAGCGTCGCCACTTGCCCTAGCGTCTTATCTCCATCATGTATCATTAAAACAGAAACGACGGGACATGCGTTTGACCATCCCCAACATGATCACGATCATGCGTTTCGTGCTGGTGCCGGGCGTGGTGCTGGCCATGCTGCAGTCGCACTGGGACTGGGCTTTCGCCGGCTTCCTGATCGCCGGCATTTCCGACGGCGTCGACGGTTTCATCGCCCGCCATTTCAATCAGTTTTCGCGGCTTGGCGCCTATCTCGATCCGATGGCCGACAAATTGCTGCTGGTCTCGGTGTTCGTGGTGCTGGGCTTTATCGGTGAATTGCCGCTGTGGCTGGTCGTCACCATGGTGTCGCGCGATGCGCTGATCGTCTGCGCCGTCGTTTTATCCACCGTCATGACCCACCCGGTCGAGATGAAGCCGCTGCTCGTGTCGAAAGCCAATACCGCCATCCAGATCGTGCTGGCGGCGGTGGTGCTCGGCGAACTGGCTCTCGCCCTCGACCTCGATCCGCTCAGGCCGGTGCTCATATTGCTGTCCGGGGTCTTGACCGTGGCTTCGGCCGCGGCCTATCTCGTGGCTTGGCTGAGGCATATGAGCGGCTATGGCGAAGGCTCCACACCGGGTACCTGACCAGGACATCGACGCGGCAGCCGAGGCTGCGGCGGCCGATGCCGCCGCGTCTGGCGTGTTTCGCCGCCAAATCCGCTTCTGGCTGATCAGCGCCATCATCCTCGCGGTCTTCCTCTACGTCTTCAGCGGCATCCTTCTGCCGTTCGTCGCAGGCATGGTGCTCGCCTACTTCCTCGACCCGGTCGCCGACCGGCTGCAGCGGCTCGGCCTGTCCAGGCTGATGGCGACGGTCGTCATCCTGTTTGCCTTCATCGTCGTTCTGGTGCTGGCCTTCGTCATTTTGGTTCCAGTGCTGGCCTCGCAGATGGCCGATTTTGCCAGCAAGCTGCCGGAATACCTGACCCGGCTGCAGACCCTGATCACCAGCTTCGATCCGAGATGGCTGGAAGAGAAATTCGGCGTCGACGCCAATGGCCTGCGCGAAGGGCTGAATTCGCTGCTGACCTCCGGCTTCGGGCTTTTGACCACGGTGTTCACCTCGATATGGAGCTCCGGCGTGGCGCTGGTGTCGGTGGTCAGCCTGTTCGTGGTGACACCAGTCGTTGCCTTTTACATGCTGCTCGACTGGGACCGCATGGTGGCGATCGTCGACAGCTGGGTGCCGCGCGACTATGTCAAGACCGTTAGGGCGATTGCCAACGACATCAACACTGCCACCGCCGGTTTTGTGCGCGGCCAGGGCACGCTGTGCCTGGTGCTGGGCGCCATGTATGCCACCGGCCTGACGTTGACCGGCCTGAATTTCGGCATTCTCATCGGCCTGTTCGCCGGACTGATCTCCTTCATCCCCTATGTCGGCTCGCTGACCGGGCTGGTGCTGGCCGTCGGCGTCGCCTTCGTTCAGTTCTGGCCGGACTGGACCATGATCGCGGCGGTGGCCGGCGTGTTCTTCGTCGGCCAGTTCATCGAGGGCAACATCCTGCAGCCGAGGCTGGTCGGCAAAAGCGTCGGCCTGCACCCGGTTTGGCTGATGTTTTCGCTGTTTGCCTTCGGTGCGCTGTTCGGCTTCGTCGGCCTGCTCATCGCCGTGCCGGCCTCCGCCGCCGTTGCCGTTCTGGTGCGCTTTGCCATTTCCCGCTATCTCGAATCGCCGCTCTACAAGGGCCACAGCACCGAACCTGTCCCGCCGCTGCCGGCGCGTCGCCGCGGGAGCAGCGGGCCGCGCAGTTGAGCTAGATGCCGGACAACAAGATCGATCCGCCGCGCCAGTTGCCGCTCGATCTCGGCCACGGCACCGGCTATTCGCGCGACGAGCTCGTCGTCTCCGGCACCAACAGCCAGGCGGCGGCGTTAGTCGATCGCTGGCCGGACTGGCCGTCGGCGGTGGTTGTGCTCGCCGGCCCGGCAGGCTCTGGAAAAACCCACCTGGCGTCGATCTGGCGCGCCCGCGCCGGGGCTGTGGCAGTCGACGCCGGGCGCATCGGCGACTGCATCGCGAGCCTCGGCGCGCGTCCGGCCCTGATCGACGATGTCGATGCCGGTCCGGTCGATGAAGAGGGGCTGTTCCATCTGATCAACGCGGTGCGCGGGGCCGGCTCGACCTTGCTCTTGACCGCGCGGCGCTTTCCGTCCGCCTGGGGCGTCAGGCTCCCGGACCTCGCCTCGCGACTGAAGGCGGCGGCGACAGTCGAGATCCACGAGCCGGACGATCTCTTGCTGGCGGGTGTCATCACCAAACTGTTCGCCGACCGTCAGGTCGAGGTAGAGCCGCATGTCGTGCAGTATCTGGTGCGCCGCATCGAACGCTCGCTGGCCACCGCGATGCGGGTGGTGGAGCGGCTCGACCGCACCGCGCTCGAGCGCAAGACGCCAATCACGAGAGCACTCGCCGCCGAAACCGTCAGCGCCATGGATGAGGGGCAGGGCGAGTTCGAGATTTGATACGACTAACTCCCTGGTGTCCCATTTCGGGAAACCAGTGCTGGCATCTGTCTTGCAATGTCAGCCTTGCCGGCTAACCCCGGTCCTGATTGCGTATCAAATCAGGTTGTAGGCTCGCCGGGAGTTGAGGCGGTTGGGGTTCTCTTCCCGGCGAGCTTACCTTTGGCCGTTGTAATGGACCGTTGAATGGTCTATTTTCACCTGCAAGCATGGACCAGAGGATGGTCTATAAAGGAGCGGCTGATGCAGGTATCCGTTACAGACGCCAAGGGACAGCTGACAGAATTGGTGCGTCGTGCCGAGGCAGGTGACGAGATCATTCTGACCCGTCACGGTCACGCGGCCGTGCGTCTGGTTCCCGTCAAGGCGATGCCGGACAGGAAAAGCCGCCGGGCATTGCTGGAGGCGATGCGGGCATCCGGCGCCGCGAGGGCAAAGGCCGGGCCATCTGCCGCGCGAAGCCAGGATTTCCTCTACGGCGACGATGGCCTGCCCGAATGATCGTGGTCGATACCTCGGCGCTGATGGCGATCGTTCTTGACGAGCCGGAGGCTGATGCCTGCATCGCGGCGCTCGAGGCAGAAGACGACATTCTGATTTCCGCCGGCACCGTGGCCGAAGCGCTGATCGTCGCGGCGCGGCGCAATGTCGGCGAAGAGCTTTCCGGACTGATCGACGGGCTTGGTTTCGAAATTGCGGCAGTGACGCCGGCTTCTGCGCGTCGCATCGCCGAGGCCTACGCAAAATGGGGTAAAGGCATTCACCCGGCCGCGCTCAATTTCGGTGACTGCTTCGCCTATGAGGTGGCGAAGGAACATGCCTGTCGCCTGCTTTATGTCGGCGACGATTTTTCGAGGACCGATATCGAGAGCGCTCTCTAAGGAAGCAAAGCAAGGACCATAGGCGCGATTTTGCTTTGCTGCCCAGGTCGAGCCGCCACCGCTCCCACGTTCAGTTCCCGCCGCCCGCAAGCGCTGTCCGTTCGACGCCAAAGCGCCTGCGGTAATCGCCCGGCACGAGCCCGGTTATCCTGGCGAACACTTTGCGGAAGGAGCCGGGATCGTCATAGCCGACATCCCAGGCGATCTGGTCGATTGATCGGGTCGTCGCTTCCAGCATCTCACGCGCCTTGCCGACGCGCAGGTACTGGCAATATTCGGTCGGCTTGAGGCCGGTAGCGTTGCGAAAGCGGCGCAAAAAAGTCCGCTCCTCCAGGGCCGCATGCTCCGCCATGGTGGCAAGCGTCACATCGCGCGCGCCTCTCGCCTGGAGCCAGTGCTGCACCTTGAGAATGGCTTCGTCGCCATGGTTCAGCCTGGGAGCGAAGGGGCTGTAGAAGCGCTGTTCGCGCCCCGGCGGATCCACCAGCATGAAGCGGGCGGTGTCCATCATGACGGTCGGCCCAAGCACCCTGTCGACGAGTTTTAGGCCGAGATCGGTCCATGCCATGTAGCCGCCGGCGGTGATGATGTCGCCATCGTCGATGACCAGTTTGTCGGCATCCAGTGCGATGTCGGGGAAGCGCATCGCCAGCGCGTCGCGATAGGCCCAATGCGTGGTTGCAGCACGACCCGACAGCAGGCCGGTCTCGGCAAGCACGAAGGCGCCGGCGCAGACCGAGCCGAGCGTCGCGCCCGCCGCATGGCGGGCCGTGAGCCAGCCGGCATAGGGCGCGGCCGACTCTCGGGGGATCGGATCACCTAGGGTCGGAGGCAAGATGACCATGGCCGGTCCATTGCCAGGGCCGGGGTCGCTGTCGTCGGGCTCGCTGTCGAAGGTGCGGATGATCGTTTGGTTCGCCTCCTGCCATTGCCAATGGCTGACACGAAGCCTCAGCGCGTCCGGCGAGCGTTCGGCAGCCAGGCGGTTGGCCAGCTGGAAGAGATCGGTCAGCCCAAGAACAGCCGCTTCCTGAACGCCGGGATAAACAACGAGGCCGATTTCGACCGTATCGCGTGCCGCAACCATCTGTCAGTTTTGCCGTGTCAAATGTCTGTTTTGCCAATCGTCACCATGACGCCGTTGCAGTAGCTTGTCCACAGAAGGAAACGAACCTTCCCCCCAACAACTTCAGCTATCCACATCAAGGAGCACGATGATGAGCACATTCACCACCAAAGACGGCACCGAGATTTTCTACAAGGATTGGGGCACAGGCCAGCCAATCGTGTTTCATCACGGTTGGCCGCTCAGCGCCGATGACTGGGACAACCAGATGCTGTTCTTCCTCGACAAGGGTTATCGCGTCATCGCGCATGATCGGCGCGGGCATGGCCGCTCGACACAGACGGCGACCGGCAACGAGATGGACACATACGCCGCCGACGTCGCAGCCCTGGTTGCCCATCTGGATTTGAAAGATGCCGTTCACATCGGCCACTCGACCGGCGGCGGCGAGGTGGCGCGTTACGTTGCTCGCTACGGTGGCGAAGGACGCGTCGCCAAGGCGGTGCTGATCGGCGCGGTGCCGCCGATCATGGTCAAGACCGACAGCAACCCCGGCGGTCTGCCGATTGCGGTCTTCGACGGCTTCCGTGCCGCTCTGGTCGCTGACCGCGCCCAGTTCTACAGGGATGTGCCGGCCGGCCCGTTCTACGGCTTCAACCGCCAGGGCGCCAAGGTCTCGCAAGGGGCTGTCGATAATTGGTGGCGCCAGGGCATGATGGGCGGAGCCAAGGCTCATTATGACTGCATCGAGGCTTTTTCCGAAACCGACTTCACCGACGACCTGAAGAAGATCGACGTGCCCGTCCTGATCATGCACGGCGATGACGACCAGATCGTGCCGATCGCCGACTCCGCTCTGCTTGCAGCCAAGCTCGTGAAGCAAGGCACGCTCAAGGTCTACAAGGGCCTTCCGCACGGAATGTGCACCACCCACCCGGAGATCATCAATCCGGATCTCCTCGCGTTCATCCAAAGCTGACGCTCGGAGCTTCAGGCGGGCACGCTCGGAAATCCGGGCTGCCCGTCGGCCGCAGTCCGGCGCAGGTGCACCGGCAGCACGGCTGATGATTGCGATGAATGAATGGTCGGAGTGGAGAGATTCGAACTCCCGACCCTCTGGTCCCAAACCAGATGCGCTACCAGGCTGCGCTACACTCCGACACCAAGAATTGCTTGGGTTTGCGGCTTCTACAGAGGCTCGCCGGGAAAGGCAATAGGAGAACGAACGGCATACAGTGGCAGGGAACGGAATAGAAAGTCCCACGCAAAGTGCCACGGGAGTTCATTTCTTGTTCTCCTCGGCCGCTGGCGCATCCGCCGGCTTCACGATCTGCGCTGCTTCGCTCGCTTCCATAGCTGCCCGCAGATCGTCCTTGGTAAGGTGCGAATAGCGTGAGGTCGTCGCCAGTTCGGAATGACCCAAGAGCTTCTGAGCCGCTTTCAAGTTGCCCGTCGCGCGCACCAGGCGCGTTGCCGCGGTGTGGCGATTGTCGTGGAAACGATAGTCCTCAACGCCGGCTCGGCCCTTGGTGCGGCGCCATTCCGTCTTGAAGCCTTCCATCGATATCGGCTCGCGTTCACCCTTGGTGACGCCTTCGCGCGGGCGCTTGACGACGTAGGTAAACACCGCCGTCTTGTGGTGATTCTTCAGATCCCAGAGCAGAGCATAGATCGCCGCTGTCATAGGGACAGTCCGCGTCTTCTCGCCCTTGCCGGTGACCCGGAATTCGCGGTTGAAGAAATCGACATCCTTCCATTGGAGACCGACGATCTCAGCCCGCCGGCAACCTGACAGGAGCGCAAACCGAAGGGCTGGCGCATAGTCGCCACGAATGGCCGCCATGAACTTGGCTTCTTCCTCCGCCGTGGCCTCCCTGACCCGCTCCTGCGGTTCCTTCAGGAAATGGTCCTTCCACTCGATATCTTCGACGGACTGCTTCCATGTGCGCCTCGCGCGCCGCAACAGAGCCCGCAGGGGTTCGCAGACGCTCCGGTTGACCGTGGCGGCCGAAACTCCTTCACCGCGCCTCTTGGCAACCGCCTTGGCGACCGTGGCGTCTGTGATGGTGGATATCAGGGTCGAGGCGCCGATTTGGTCTTGCAGCCATTCCAGCGATCGCAGCGTGTCGACGCTGTTGCGGTGGAAATTGCCGACCTCGTTCCAGTATTGTGCCGCGGCGGCTTTGAATGCCAGCGGCTTGGACGCATCGAACTGGAGAGCCTTTAGCCGATCTTTTTCGGATTGCTCGACTTTTTCAGCCTCGCGCTTCGACGTGCATCCAGTCGGGCCTGAAAATCGCTGGCGTCGATAACGGAAGTCGTACGAGTATTCCGATTGGCCGGGGCGCTTGAAAACAGACATTTGCGAGCCTCTCGGAACTCTTCCAGGTCGGCCGGATCATACCGCCGTGCTTCTCGTTTCTCGCCCAGCCCGATATTGACGTATCGAATTCGGCCGGCGCAAGCGAGCGCCCGCAGCTGCTTCTCGGATATGCATAGTTCCCGAGCCGCCTCTTCCGGGGAGAGGAGGGACTTAGCCATGCCCGATATCCCCGCTATCCACAGGGGCGCTCATCCCTGCCTCCTTGCTGGGAGAGACACTTGACCGGCGAGGGCGACATCGATTTCACCGAGAATTCCATCATCATCGGCGTCGATCTCATCCAGCAGCGTTTCAACTCGCAATCGCGCATGTTTCAGTGCTTCGCGAAGCTGCTCCACCATATCCGGCACTGCCTGGGCCGGGGCGAGGGCGAGGGCGAGGGCAACAGGCAGTGCTGACCCGACAGGCTTGGCTGCTTGCTTCGCCCTGATCTTGTCGACCTTGGTCCAGATTCGCGCCAGTTCGGTTTCGCCGGCCTCGTGCATGTCGAGATCGTGGGCGAGGCAGTATGCCGCCAGCGTGATCATGACGCCTCCGGCTTCTTGGGACGGATCGCCAGCTTCGCGGTTCCAAACATAGTCCCGCAACGCCAGAACGCGAGCCGGATCGTAGCCGCCCGACTGGAGTAGTTCGAAGACTTCCTCCAAGAGCCTGTCGCCGCGCTCCACCTTGTCGGCGCTGATCTCGGCACCAAAGCACGCCATCATCCAAGGCTGGACGCGAGCCTGCAGCGATTCCTTCACCGCTACAGCAGGAACAGGCTGTGATGCGAGAGCGGCGAATGCTTGGCGTTCTTCGGCGGTGTATCCACGTGCCGGCCACTCGCCCTCGTTGAATTCCATGAGGCTCGGCTTGCCGCCCTGACCAAACAACCATCTGTACAGCGCAACATGGTATTCCGCCTTGAACCGCTCACGAAAACAGTGCGGCGTGACATCACGTTCGCCATGCTTAAACGATACGAAATAGTCGCAGCGGCCGTCACTCAGGCGCATCGGCTTAACGCTAACTTCGATCGCCTTCAGCGCCACAGCCATATCTTCAGAGGGAGATGCAGCCAGTTCGTTTTCGTGTTCGTCGTGAGCGTGCGTCATGGCGAAATCCCTTTGAACAGCGACCGGCGCGGCGGCATTGCCTTGGCTTCGCGTTCTGGCTTGGGCGATTTGGGGAAGGCCGGGCCAGACAGCTTGCCGGCGGGCTTGGTGATGCCGATGTGCTTCTTTCGCACAGCAGCGACCTTGGCCTTGTCGGCGACGTCAGCAGCGGTCTTGATCGCGTGGCACGGCTTCTTGTGGATCGGGGCGAGGTTGCTTTCCCGGTTCTCGCCGCCGTTGATCAATGCTTTGATGTGGTCGGTCTCGACCTTCTGGCCTGGCTGAATAGGCTGGCCGCAGAAATGGCAGATGCCCTTGTCACGATCGAACACGCGCTGGCAGACGCGCGGAGGCGCTTTGGTGTTGTCGGTTTTGCCGATCCATTCCGCCACGGTGCGCGCCATCAGCGCACCCACTCAGGAAACTGTCGGATAAGAAGGTCTTCCGGAATTGCTTCGTGTTTCGGATTGAAGGCCGAAACCTGCTTCATGAAAAACGCCGCACCGAAGAACGCGCATTGATCGCGGACGTCGCGAGCCCACTCTAGATCGCAATCGCGCCATCCGGCCCCGCTCTCGCCGCCGAAGATGATCCAGTCGAGATCGTCAAGCCATGGCGAGAAGTCGATCGGTCCAAGCGCCGGCTCATAGCTGATGCCGATCCAAGGAATGCCTAGTCTCGCTTTCAGGTCGCGAAGCTTATCAACGTCGCGATCGGCCTCGTTCTGGTTGACGACCGTGATCATCAGCCCGACATGTCGCGGCCATTTTCCGTTCAGCCAGTGCGGCGGTATGCGCTTTTCGACAATGCCGACGCGCTTGGTTAGCGGTTGCCAATCGAGCTCCGTATTGCTTTCCATGATCGCGAAAGCCTGGTGCGCCATGCCAATGTCCACGGCGTTGTCCATGATGTCGGCCATTGACGCGACAAACACCCGCTGCCGTCGGCCGTGCGCTTCGAAGAACTTCCTCGCCTTCGCATTCCAGCGGCCCGGCTCATTGAGGTTATGTGCTGAGGTCGGCCTGCGTGGTGCGCCCGGTCCCCAATTGGCGCCGCCGGTGCGTTTGTTGACGCCCTCGGCATAGCAATGGTCGCAGCCAGGCCCGACCTTCTGGCACCCGATCCAGGGGTTCCAAGTCGAATCCGTCCAGGCGATATTTGTGACGACACCCATCAACCAGCCCTCCGCTTGCCCGCGAGAGCCGCATTGATGACGTCGCGCTTTGCCCGAACGATCTTCGCCGATCCGCGGCGGTGCTGTTTTCGGTAGGAGGCCTCGAGCCGGTCGAGTTCTCGCAATTGCGGTAGAGCCCGGCGCGTCTCGCGGTGCTGGCGCCATAGAGCCCATTGGACGAGTGTTCGGCGGATGAGCGAGGTGAGGGTCATGCCCGCACCGCCTTCAACGCTTCGTCGCGCGCGTGGCTTAGCTCTGCCATCGCATCGTGCGAACCGCCCGGCCGGTCGGGGTGATGCTTCTTTGCGAGATCGCGGTATTTTGCGTCGATGGCTGCTTCGTAAACGGCGGCGGCCGGCTCGAAACCAAGCACTTCGCGCCAATGACGCTTTGCGCCAGGCCCTGGTAGGGCGGTGAAGCCCTCGAAGGCCCGCTCCATCATGACGCCGCCGCCGTGACGCTCCAGGGCGCGCATGGCGTCAAGAGCGAGCGCGATCGAGCGCATGTTCTCTTCGGCCCGAACGTGCATGTCGCAGGCCATGACTTTCTGCACGCCCTTCAGCGTGAAGTAGACCGCGACGCCACGATCATCGGGGACACGGCCGCCGGCACGCGGTAGGCCATCTAGGCGCGTTTCATAGTTGCTGGACAGCACGACGTTGCGGGCGCCCATCCGGTCCAATTCCTCGGCTAGCGCATCGCGCGCCTCGGCAAAGGTCCAGTAAGGCGATTGCGACGAATTCCAGCGTCCGGTGCGCTTGAACCGGTTCTTGCTGTCTTGGCGCTTGCCAGCCGGGGTGCGCGGCCAGCCATCGGGCCAGGCGAGGGGATAGGCTGAAACGCTCATGCCCGCCTCCGTTCGTTGCGGTTGAGCACGCGCGAAATCGGCGCATCGAACTTGCCGTCGTCCATCGCCTGCCGCATCGCCTTAACGATGTCGTCGGTGGACGGCGCGTCCGATGATGTGGACAGCCGGACAGGAATGCCTCGGATCAGTGAAACCGTGCCAATCCATGCGACAGCCGAAAACTTCCCGATGATCGACAGAAGGATGACGGTTCCGACGAACGTCCAGAAGCCAGAGAAGATGAATTCCAGAGCGGCTATCACAGCATGCCCTCAAGATACCGCCGCGCGGCATCCGCCTGCAGCTCACCCTTGACCACCTTGTTTGCGGTGTCGGTGCATGCTTTGACGAAATCGAGATGATCCGGCAGTTCCGCCTTCCAAACATCTTTCGCGAAAATGAGCGTGTCTTGCCGCTCCTTGGCGGTTGTCGCCGTAGGATCGGTTGCCGCGTGCAGGAACTTGTCGATGCACTCGACCTTCTTGTTTCGCGTGATGAGATCGGAGGCCGATGACGCGCCGGGTTCTTCCCGCGCTTCAATGTCACCGGCCTCCACAGGCCTGCCAACGGGCTCTGATTGATCGGCAGCGACGGAGCCGGGGGACAGGGCGTCATCGTCGCTGCCGCCATCCGAGGAGGGGGGATTCTCGGACGGTTCTTGAATTGTGGTTCCTGCCTCGTCAGCGGCACCGCCTGACAGCGCGGCGGTCTCGCGAAGCACATGGGCGGTGACGCGCGCCGTCGGTGCGTTGACGAAGATCATCACCCGGCACGGCATAGAGCATGCTCGCCTGGTCATGACGACGCTGGCCGAAACGGACAACAACAAAGCCGCGCTCGAGGCGTCGGCATTCGGCGCCGCATCGGATCTGATCAGGGCCAAGCCGGAATGGGTCGAGGATGCATCAAAATGGCTGGCTGTCTGGGACGCCACGCCGGTCGGCGAGCTCCAGGCGCTGACGCATGACCTTCGCGGCTTCGTGTCGATGCGCGGGGCACTCGCTGGGCTTATTTATGAGCGTATGTGGCGGGCGTATGGGCCGCGGTCTATACAGCCAGACCTATACGATGATCGGAGACGGGCATGAGCGATCCAGTATTTGTCTTCGGAAGCAATCTAGCCGGACGGCATGGTAAGGGTGCGGCTTTGTGGGCGAAACACCACCGGGGGGCGATTTACGGGAGGGGGGAAGGCTTCCAAGGCAACAGCTACGGAATCCCGACCAAGGATGCTCGGATAAAGACTCTGCCGCTCGAGGAGATTGCGCAAGCCGTGGAACGCTTCAAATCGTTCGCTCGTGAGAATGCCGAACTGACGTTCCAATTGACGCCCATAGGCTGCGGCTTGGCCGGATACACACCGGAGCAGATCGCACCGATGTTCCGGGACGCGCCCTCCAACGTCTTGCTGCCTGACGAGTTCAAAGCTGTGCTCAGGGAACTGGAGTAGGCGAGGATGAACATCGGCGAGATAGCAGAAATCTTCATTCGAGCGGCGGAGATCGACCGCAATTCGCACGAGCACGTCGGCCCGGCAGCGCTGAGGGCGCAGCAGATCGCCTATGTCCACACCTATTCCGACAAACTCGGCTGGCGGAAGGAAGTCGGCGACAAGCTCGACCCCAAAGCAGATCCGCTCGCCGACGAGCGCAAAGCATTCTGGGAGCGCATCGCCTCGATGCCCAGTGCGGCCGAGATCAGCGCCATGGAAGCCATCTTCGACTGGCTGAAGGCGACGGATGATGATGCCGAGCGCCGCGCCCTATGGGCATGGGCTCGGGCCAAGGCCGGCGGCAAGTCATTCCGGCGTTGGTGCTTCAAGGTGGAAGGCATCCATCCGCAGACCGGACGGAGGCGAAAAGACCGGGCCTTGCAGCGCATTTCCGATCATTTGGCCGGGAAACGCGATTTGCATGACGAAACGCGCGAAATACGGGTGTTGCCATTCACCCATGAAATCAGCGATGTTTCGGCTACGATCACAGAAGATGCGGGCGAACGGGACTGCCTCAATTCTTGGATCGCAGATGGCGCCTTCGCCAAGATCCTTTCATCGGAGCATGATGATTTTAGCTGGGCTGCCAAGCGCAACGAGCGCCGGCGCCAGCAAGAGGCCAAGCGGCGGGAGGAAGCGGCTTAGGCCCGTCTATTCGTTCGGCGAGGTGCATGTCCATCGGAGGGGCACTTCGCCACCAATTGTCTCCCGGCAAAATCTTACATCGCCGTTGGCAGCGTCCAACTGCCAGTGGTAGTGCGGTGGATAGACCCTTGCTGTAGGGCCTAGCGGTGGCAAAACAGGAAAAAATCGAGCGTTGCCATCTGGGCTGACTCCGCCAATTGTCGGATACGGAGTTCGCTTCAAGAGTACCTGTTCGCCGTAATCTCGAAACCACTCGACTCGGGCCGTGTAGTATGCCGCGTGGGTAAGTCGGGTATCAAAAATCCAGGCCTCTATGGTCCAGCGTCCGGCCAGGTTCGAACCAGGTTCTTGGAATAATTGCACTGAAGCATTGCCCGGATGGAGCGTGAACCGGTCTTCGGCGACAGCTACCGAGGTCAGAGCCAATGTAGCGATAACGATCGCTCTTGCGCGATCCAGCACGGCTTGCAGCATGTCCGCTCCATCTAGAGTAGACGGAAAGTAGATCAGGTTAGATGGCTGTCGGCAAGAAGACGGGCGGTCGCTCAAGAGGCACGCCAAACAGGGCTACAGCGCGTCGGGAGCGCGAGATCGCCAAGAGCGGGACGACGCCTCTCGAATACATGCTGAAGGTCATGCGCGACGCGAAGGCGGAGGCGTCACGCCGAGACGACATGGCCAAGGCAGCAGCTCCCTATGTCCATCCAAAGCTGGCTTCGATGCAGCATACCGGCCGCAACGGCGGTCCTATCCAGACGGTTGATATCTCTCGACTGAAAGGGATGGACGATAAGGAGCTGGAAGTCCTTGAACGAGCACTTGTCCAGATCGGCCTTGTTGACGGCGATCCGCCAGGAGAGGGAGAGCCGCAGGACGGAGAGTGACCGTCAGGCTGAAAGGGTAGACCTTCTCGGCTCCCATCGGGAGTTCACTCGCAAGTTCTTCCTTGAAAAGGAGGGACAACCGTTCTCGGACGCGCCATTCCATCCTGTCATGTGCTCGGTCCTCGACCGGGTGTTCTCTGGCGAGATCAAGCGGCTCATCATCAATATCCCGCCTGGCTACGGTAAAACCGAGCTGGCGGTTGTGAACTTCATTGCCCGCGGCTTCGCGATCAACCCGCGCTCCCGGTTCATTCATGCCAGCTACGCGCAGGCGCTAGCGCTCGACAACTCGAGCAAGGTCAAGGACGTCCTCAGCCTGGAGGGATACCAGGCGCACTGGCCTGTCACGCTCCGCATGGACACCAAGGCCAAGGGGCTTTGGCGAACCACCAGTGGCGGCCAGTTGCGTGCCGCGGCGTCTGGCGAGCCTATCACCGGCTTTCGCGCCGGCATCCTTGCCGAACCCGGCTTTACCGGCGCATTGGTCATAGATGACCCGCTGAAGCCAGATGATGCGGCTTCCGATACGACGCGGAAGTTCATCAATGAGCGGTGGGAGAACACGTTCAGATCCCGTCTGGCGCATGAGGATGTGCCAGTCATCGTCATCATGCAGCGATTGCATGTCGACGACTTCACGGCGCACCTGTTGGAGAATTCTGGCGAGCATTGGCATCTGCTGTGCCTCCCTGTCCTGATCGACGGGCCGGGTGAGGCTCCACAAGGCAACGTCTCACTGATCCAGCATGGCCTACCAGACGGGCCGCTTTGGTCTGAGAAGCACACGCTCGATCAGATCAAGGTGCTGCAGGGCGCACAGCACGTCTATGCCGGACAATACGGGCAGAACCCGGTGATGGCCGGCGGAAACCTGTTCAAGACGGAGTGGCTTGCCGAATACGAGACCGAGCCGAAACTAGCGTGGCGGGCCATCTACGTCGACACCGCGCAAAAGACGAAAGAGCGCAACGACTATACCGTCTTCGAGCATTGGGGATGCGGCGTCGACGGGAAGGCCTATCTGCTCGATCTGGTGCGAGGCCGATTCGAGGCGCCGGAACTGGAATCGACGGCGCTGACGCTTTGGAGCGCAGCCAAGGCCATGGACGTCGGTCACTTCGGCTATCTCCGAAAGATGGTGGTCGAGGATAAGGTCTCCGGAACAGGTCTCATCCAAGCCGTGCGGCGGAAGTCCGTCCCGGTGGTCGCTTTGCAACGCGAGAAAGACAAATACACGCGGGCGCTCGATGCTGTGCCCGCGACGGCTGCCGGCCTTGTGGCCATCCCGAAAAGCGCGAAGTGGAAGGCGGCATTCATCTCCGAGGTCGCGGCTTTCCCAGATGGATCGTTCGATGATCAGGTCGACCCCTTTATTGATGCGGTCGTCGACATATGCGGGGGCAGCCTGACCTACACCATCTCCGATATGCAAAAGGCCTTCGCATGAACGATCTCGTCAAGCCGCGCGTGCGCATGCATGCCGACGGCACAGTCACGTTCATGGATGGCTTCGCCAATCTCCTGTCGGGGCTCGGGCTCGGCAATCCGAAGACAGCGGCGAATAGCTATCTGCTGAATTGCTCGCAAGTCGACCTCGAGGCCGCGTATCGGACCTCCACCTGGTTCGGCAAGATCGTCGACATCCCCGCCGATGACGCGACCAGGGCGTGGCGGTCGTGGCAGGCCGACAATGACCAGATCGAGCTATTGGAAGGCGAGGAGAAGCGCCTGCAGGCCAAGCAGAAGGTGCGCCAGGCGCTGATCTGGTCGCGGCTCTACGGCGGCGCGGTGATCATTCCGGGCGGATTGCCTGGTGCGCCTGAGACGCCATTGCCGATCAATCGCGTCGGGAAAGGATCAGTCAAGTTTTTGACCGTGCTTCACCGGTACGATGACATCAATCCACACGGCATGATCCGCGACCCGATGAGCGAGTTCTACGGCCAGCCGGAATACTGGACCATCAACACCGAGGGCGCGCAGCAGACGAAGCTCCACCCGTCCCGCGTGATCCTGTTCAACGGCCGTAAGACTGCGACGCGCCTTGGTGGCGAGGAGATCTGGGGCGATAGTGTCTGGATGCACCTCGAGGACGCGGTTCGCAACGCTGATGCAGGTGCTGCCGTCATCGGCGCCCTGATGCAGGAAGCCAAGATCGACGTTGTCCGCGTCCCCGACATGATGATGGGCATGGCCACCGCCGAGTATGAAGCGGTCATGCTCAAGCGCTTCCGCATGGCGGCGATGCTGAAGAGCATTTCAAACGTGCTCCTCCTCGACAAGGAAGATGAGTGGGACCAGAAGCAGATCACATGGACCGGTATCCCCGATGTGGTGACGCTGCTGCTGACGATCCTATCTGGTGCTGCCGATATCCCGGTTACGCGCTTGATAGGGACCAGCGCCAAGGGGCTGAACGCCACGGGCGAGGGTGACCTTCGCAACTACTACGACAACGTCAACGCCAAGCAGGATCTCATTCTCTCGCCGGCGCTGACGCCGCTTGATGAGATGCTGATCCGCTCGGCGCTCGGCTCGCGGCCGGCCGGCGTCTGGTATGACTGGGACCCGCTGTTCCAGCCGACCGATAAGGAACAGGCCGAAGTCGACAAGCTCGAAGCCGAGACGACGCAGATTTACGCGAATAGCGGGCTTCTGCCGGCCGACGCGCTCGCGAAGTCCGTTCAGAACCGCATGGTTGAGAGCGGGCGCTGGCCGGGGCTTGAGCAGGCGCTTGAGGAATCGAATGAGGAAATTCAGTTGCCTGAGGATGATATCGAGGAGGAAGGCGCTAGTCGCGGGGGCTAAAGGCTTCACTCGGATAGAATTGCCGCAAGAGCGATCGTAGTTGTTCGTTTGTAAGGTATTTCAGCATCCGAAATTCAATTACGAACTTTCGGAAATCGTTGGATTGCTTCGTTAAAGCGTTCAGACCGACCAAACCGATTTCTGCCGTGCTGAGTTGGCTCCTCACAAGGTTCCCGTATCTCTGCTTGTCCTCATCGCTAAGATAGCTGTCTTCGGAAACCCGTCTCAAAAGCGTGTAGATCAAACGAAAGTATGGCCCCAAAGCGTTTTCGCTATCCATGAGAACACCTCGAGCATAAAGGCCGGCTATCTCCTCTTCAGTAACCTGTCGACCATGCCGGGTCGCAGTCTCAGCCCAAACCGTGAAGTCATCAAAGGCCGATTTCAAAGCGTCTGGCCCCTTGGTCTGCCGCCTATTCGGAAAACTCGCACTGTACTCCACCTCAGAGCGTAGCTCCCTCATGAGGGCAAGCAATTGGAAGAACGACGATTCGAACCTCTGAAGGTGTTGCTCCCGTTGAGCGATCGACAATTGCCTCTGTTGCTCCCTTAGAGTGAGCAGGACGCCTATGAACGCAAACGCTGCAAACAGAGCGTTCAAAGACCCAAAAGTGTCGCCCCATTGGCCATAACGCTCCGAGTCCCAAGGCAGACCCAGTCGCTCGAAAATCCACGCTTGGGAGAACCATAGCGCCCAAACTATTAGTGCGATCGCGCCAACGATATACGCCGTTTCATCCCCCAGGTGGCTATTCTGACAACTTAAGAGGCCACATTCAATGCGCATCGACCTCCGCCGCATGGCCAAGGCGAACGGCATTCGCAAGCCGCGCATTGAGATCGCGGCCATCGTCACCACAAAGGCGCAGGCCGACGATCTGGCGCGGCTCTACATGCGCACGGTGCGGATATGGGCCACAGGAGCCGGGGAACGCATCAAGCCTGCCTACGCCCGCGCGCTGGCTGATCAGCAGGCTATGGACGGCATGACCCTCGACAGGGCCGGCGATGTCGAAGTCGAGATCGAAGCGGTGAACAACGAAGCGGTGCGCTCGATCTTCACGTTTCGCGGCTTGTTGCAGTCGTGGGCTGAGACCATTCAGGCTTGGCACATGCGCCGCTTCGTGTCGCAGCTGGTCTACTCGACCAATGTGGACCTCTCGACCCAGATGTATGCCGGCGAGATGCAGGAGACCATCGAGGACGTTCTTGCCCGCAACATGGCGCTGATCCGCGATGTATCGGACCAGGCGAGGGGCAGGATTTCCGACATCGTGTTTCGCGGCTTACAGAACCGGACACCGGCAAAGGAAGTCGCGGCCGAGATCGCCAAGGTGGTCGGCCTGGCGCGGGATAGGGCGCTGCGCATCGCCGGTGACCAGACCGTGAAGCTTTCGGCCTCGCTCGATCGACAGCGCCAGTTGCAGGTCGGCATGACCAGCTTCGAATGGCGGCATAGCGGGAAACTCCACTATCGCCCCGCGCACAAGGCGAGGAACGGCAAGGTGTTCGCCTGGGCGAGTGACGTCGGCCGCAACGATGCGCCCGGCATGGCGCCGTTCTGCGGATGTAAGGCCAAGGGCGTGTTGGAGCTCGACTGATGGCACTCGTCACCGGCGCCGAGCGGCATAGCCAAAGGCTCAAGAAAGCGCGGAACGTGACGAAGCAGGTCGTGGCAGCGCTCTACAGTGCCGGCCAGGACATCGAGCTCGACGCCGAATACTCGATTACCGCCGGCAGCGTCTCGGGGAAGGGGCATGTCCCCTCCCTGCCTGGACAGCCACCAAATCGGGACAGTGGCGACCTCGATAGCAAGATCGACACGACCGTTGTGGCCCATAGCCCGCCGACCGTGCACGTCACCGCCCATTCTGACCATGCAGTCGAGTTGGAGTTCGGCACGTCCAAAATGGCGGAGCGTCCGTTCATGCGGCCGGCTACGGAAAAGAACCGCTCCAAAGTTGGGCGCAAGGTCGCTAACGCCGTCCGCGTGACGATTAGGAGAGGATAGAGGCAAAGATGAACCTCTTCGACAAGATCACATTGGACGGCGTTCGCCGCACCAGTGACGGCTACCTCGTGGCTGACGCAAAGGTGGCGCGCACCGGGATCCAGGAATATCGCGGCTGGGAAGTCGGCAAGCCTGACATGGCCGTGGTGCGGGTCTACCGGCCCGAGGCTGAGGTGTTCTCAAAGGATGCGCTTCACAGCTATGCCCATCGCCCGGTAACGCTCGACCATCCCGATGAAGCGGTCACGGCCGACAACTGGCGCGATCACGCCATAGGCCAGACCGGCGGCGATGTTGCCCGCGACGGCGAGTTCGTCCGCGTACCGCTCGTCCTCATGGACGCCAAGGCCATTGAGGCGGTCCAGAACGGCAAGCGAGAGCTTTCCATGGGCTATTCCGCCGAGCTCGTCTTCGACAGCGGCACGACGCCTTCTGGCGAGGCCTACGACGCCATCCAGACCAATCTTCGCATGAACCATCTCGCCGTCGTCACCATGGCGAGGGGCGGTTCGCAACTGAAAATCGGTGACAAGAAACCAGGAGAACGGTCAATGACGACCCGAACCATCATTGTTGACGGCCTGTCGGTCGAGTTGGCCGACAAAGATGCCCAGATCGTGCAGCGCGCGATCGACGGCCTGACAAAGCAGATCACGGACGCCGCAACGGCTGCCGCTGCTCATACCAATGCCATCGCCGCAAAGGACGCCGAACTCGCCAAGAAGGACGCCGAGATCGACGACCTGAAGGGCAAGGTGCTCGACGCCAAGGCGATCGATGCAAGGGTCACGGCCCGCGCCGACCTGATCACCAAGGCCAAGGCCATCGCCGCCGACATCCAGACCGACGGCAAGTCCGATGACGATATCCGCAAGGCTGCCGTCGTCGCCAAGCTCGGCGATGCCGCGATCAAGGACAAGCCGCAGGCCTATATCGATGCCCGCTTCGATATCCTCGCCGAGGATGCTGGCGGCGCCGACCAGGTCCGCGATGCAATCACGCACCTTCGGCCGTCCACCGGCCTGACGGATGCTGCCAAGGCCGAGAAGGACGCTCACGCGGCCTATCTGGCCCGCTTCGAGCGCAAGAAGTCGGCGTAAGCGCCGGCTCTCAACCAATCACCGCAACCCTTTGGCCGGCCACTGAGCCGGCCTTTTCAATGGAGAGAAGCGAATGCCTCCCCTTCAGACTACTATTCCGAGCTCCATGGCGCCTGGCGTCGTTGGTCGCCGGCAAAACATGGAAGAGTGGAACGGTCTCACCGGCATCGCCGAGGACACCGTTGCCAATCCGATCGGCTTTGCCCAGCCCGTCATGCGCGGCACCGCGGGCGAACAGGTCAAGAAGTATGCCGCCGCAGGCAAGTTCCGCGGCATTACCGAAGCTGACGTGACACTCGGCGCCGCCGTCTATCCCGAGGGTTACAATGTCCCCGTGATGGAAAGCGGTGTCATCTGGGCGCTGGCCGGTGCTGCCTGCACCATTGGTGGCCCGGTCTACTGGATCGCTGCCTCGGGCAAATACACCAGCACCGTGGGCACGAACCTGCTGATCCCGAACGCCGAGTTCGACAGTGCGGCCACTGCCGATGGTCAGTTGGTGCTTATCCGGCTGCGTCGCATCCCGGCCGCCCCGTAACCCTCAATCCGACAAGAACGCCGCGAGGCAGTCCAGTCCCTCAGAAGGATCAAATTCAATGCAGCCTTTCAACATCTTCGACGCGGATCCGGCGCTGGTCTTCAGCTTCGCGCGTCAACAGAGCCATGTGCTCAATGCCCGCATCTACGAGATCGAGTATCCCGAAATGGATTACGCCGCTCTCGTACCGATCAACACCGCCTATCCCGAATGGGCATCGGGCGTCGACACCCTGATCGGCGACATCGTCGGTAAGGCGGAATGGCAGTCCGGCTATGCCAAGGACATCCCGCTTGCCGACACCACGCTCGCCATGGTGTCGACCAGCTTCGACATGTACGCGGTCGGCTACCAGTGGAACATCGAAGAGCTCGGCAAGGCCGCGTTCCAAGGCTTCCCCCTGACCAACCGCCGCGCCGAGGCTGCGCGTCGTGCTTCCGAGGAGTTCCTTTGGAACAACGTTCTCCGAGGCTCGACACAGAAGAAGTGGACCGGGCTGATCAACAGCACGTACATCACTCCGGTCGCGGCGCCGAATGACGGGACTGCTGCCACTACGGCATGGGTGAACAATCTCGGCGTCGGTCAAAAGACGCCGGAGCAGATCGTCCGCGACATCAACATCATGATCATGGGTCCGATCGCGAACCCGGATCAGGTGATTACGAGCTCGCTCGCCGATACCATCCTGCTCCCGTCGCTGGCCTACCGGTATATTGCTGGAACGCCCTACGGCGTCACCAGCCCCGGCATGTCGATCCTGCAGTATGTCATGTCCAACAACGTCTACCGCCTGCGCACCGGCCGCGATCTCATGATCCGGGACCTGGCCGAACTGTCAAGGGCGGCAACCGTCGGCATTGCCGGCGGCGGCCGTGGCATCGGCTATCGCAACAGCATCGACGTCCTCGAAATGCCGCTGCCGATGGCGTTCCGCTTCCTGCCTGTCTACCAGGATGGGCCGCTGAACTTCGTCGTGCCGGGCATCTCCCGTACCGGCCCGATCGACATCAAGCGTCCGTTGTCGATGCGCTATCTCGACGGCATCACGCCCGTCCCGGCCTGATTGGCACACTGACAGCGCGGTCCCGGTTTTGATCGGGGCCGCTCCCTTCCTCGCTCCCTATCGTCCGGAGATGGTCCATGCACAAGATAGTCAATCTCACGAATTCTCCGTACGACATCAAAGTGGAGGGCGGCGGCATTGAACGCCTGCCGGCCCGCGGCGAGTTGGAGAATGTTTCCATAGATCCGATGCATCTGCCGCTTTACCGCACGCTCGGCTATTTCGTGCTGACGGAAGTTGCCGAGAAGGCGAAGAGGGCACCGAGAGCCAAGAAGCCGGCAGCACTCGTCGACCCCGCATTGGCCAAGCTGCGCGCCGAATACACTGAACTGACCGGCAAGCGCCCCTACATGGGATGGAAAGCCGACGAGCTTCAGAAGCGCATCGACGCGGCGCTGGCGGCCTGATCCATGGCCTACGAAGCCGTCACACCTGCCGATTTCAAGGCAGCAAAGCCGCAGTTCGCAGCCGTGCCAGATCCAACCGTGCAAATGTACCTCGACATGGCGGCGCGCCTCGTCGACCAGTCTTGGATGGCCGGCGATTACAAAAATGCGATCATCGCCTTCGCCTGCCACCTGATGACGCTGGAAGGGCTGGGCACCGATGCCGATAGCCAGTCTCATGCGTCCGGTGCGGCCCAATATGAGACTATCAAGTCCGGCGCCTTGACGCTGACCCGGTTCCGCGCCGCGGCCAGCGCGACGACGTCCTACATGGACTGGCTGAATTCAACGCCTTGCGGGAAATACTTCGTGTTTCTTCTACGGCTCAATCGCGGCGGCCCGCGTGTCGCTACCGTCTCGACCATTACGCCGAGCGGCTACGCCAAGGACTGGTGCGGCCCTGCCTATGGCTGGCCAGGAGTGTTCTACTGATGGCCGGCTTGCTCGACAGCAACGTCCTGCAGGGCATCTTCGGTTCTGTGCTGTCCTCGATCTACGGCGACGGCTCACTCATACGAGTGACCATGCAGCGCCAGCCAGGCGGGACAATCATCCCAGTCGAGCAACCACCGGTCCCAATCAAGGTTCAGGTCGATGCCTGCACCGAGGCAATGCGTCAGCAACCCGGCTACACCGATACCGACGTGCGCCTGCTGATCCTCCAAAGCGGCGTCACCGGCGCCAAACCAAACACCGATGACATCGTCATTGCGCAGGGCCAGCGCCGCAAGCTCTTCGGCATCACCGAGGATCCGGCCCGCGCCTATTGGGAATGCCGCGGCATAAGGGATGCGACCAATGAATAATCGCTGGTTCAGGGTCACCGCCGATCGCTTCGACTGGATCATTCGGCCTGGCCTGATGAAGTCGTTCAAGCACGGCCAGGTCGCATACGAGCCGACGACCTGCGTCGAGTATGGCCTGTCTATCGGTGCGATCGAGACCATTGCGAAGCCGAAGGACGCCAAGATCGGCAAGGACGGAAAGATCACCTGGAATGCCGACTGACATCTCCGGCCCACTGAAGGTCGCCGTCATCAGCCATCTCGAGGGCGATGCAGCGCTGACCGCCATAGTGCCGGTCGCGCGCCTGTACGGCATGCAGGTGCCAGCCAAGCCGAAGTACCCATACATCCGCTATGGCTCGCCGATTTCCACCGGCTATGAGGCGACGTGCTGGGATGGTGCAGCGGTTCGCGTCACCCTGCATGCCTTTGCCGAGACATCGCCCATCGGCGCCGGCGAGGACAAGGCGGCAAGGATCGCCGCGCTCATCATCGACCGCATGAAAACGTTCGCGCCGGCCGGTCTCGGCATTATCGAAAACGAGTGGGTCAATACGAACCTCATTCGCGATGAGCCAGAGGCCGACCGCTGGCACGCAATCACTGAATTCTCGATCACAGCGGTTCTCGCCTGATCGACGCCTGAAAACGACCCTGGCAAGGTCGCCCGGCCCGCTGAACCGCGCGCCAGTCCCTCAGAAGGAGCCTATCCATGGCACAGGAAGACTATTCGATCCGCTTCGGCCAGCAGCAGTTTCTTGTCGAAGAGCCTGCCGGCAGCGGCATCTTCAGCGCGCCGTGCGGCATCACCGGGCTTACCCGGTCGGTGACCACCAACACGAACGATATCGAACTCCCGCCGTGTGATGACCCGGATGCAGTGGTCTGGCTTGGTGTCGATCCGGTGTCGAAGCGCATGACCCTGACCTTCACCGGCACGCTCGCCGATAAGGCTCTTCCGGTCTGGGATGCATGGTCGATGACCGACGACACGGAAGGAGCCTTCCGCGATATTCGCTGGTATCGAAATATCGGCGCGCCGAACCAAGGCTATTGGGAGGGCAGGGCGCTTCTCACCGAATATGAGGAATCGTCCGAAGGTCGCGGCCGCTATACCAATTCCGGAACTGTGGTCTGGGATGGGCGGCCGAATTGGGTCTCGATCCCGCCGGCGCCGGGCATCACCACGCCTGTTTCGATCCCGGCGACTGCTCCGGTGGTCGGCACGCCGTTCACCGCGGTCACCGGCACTTATACCGGCGCGCCTACGCTCGCCTATCAGTGGTTCGCAAACAACGTCGCAATCGCTGGTGCCAATGCGATCGGCTATACACCGGTCGTCGGCGATATCGGCAAGCTGCTGCATGTGGTCCAGACGGCAACCAACGCCTCCGGCAGCATCAATACGCAGTCCGCCAAGTCACTCGCGGTCGTAGCGGCTTGAGGTGAGGCGTGAGTAACCCGAACCTCTCATCCGAGGTCGTTCTTGCTTGGGGCGACGACAAATACCTCTTTGCCCTGAAGGGGAAGCAGATCGAGCATCTGGAAAAGGCTTGTGACGCTGGCATTGCAGAGCTTGCAAACCGCGTCATGTCGCTCCGGCCTCGCTATGGCGACCTCTATCAGATCATTCTCCTTGGACTGGAAGGCGGCGGAATGCCACCAACCCAGGCCAAGGCGATGATGGACCGCTATTTCGAGGGCAGGCCGATCGCCGATCCTCGGGACGAGGCATCGCCCTTGGCAACAGCCGCCAAGGTCATGCAGGCGGTGTGGTTCGGGATGGAGGATATTCCATCGGGGGAAGCCGGGGCCGGGGAAACCCCGGCAGCAAAACCGACTTCGCCGGATACCGGGCAGCCTTCCTCGACAGCGGAGTAGACCCGCGCGCCATAGAGACGATGAGCCTCTACGAGATCGTCTCGATGCTCCGGGCGCTGGAAAAGCGGCGCACCAAGGATAAGCCGACCGTTTCCGACGAGGAATGGGCACAGGCCGAGGATCTGCTCCGGTCTGTCACCCTCAATGACCCGAACGTGAGGCTGTAATGGCGATTGTCGCTGATCAGGTCATTGTTGAGCTTCAGGCGAAGGTCGACCGGTATAACCGCAATGTCCTCAATGCCGAGCGCCAGTTCACCAGATCCATGTCGTCCATCAGGACGTCAGCGCTCGGAATGTCGGCAAGTCTCGTTTCCGCATTCGCCGGGACTGCTGCGGTTCAGGGTGCGCAGCGGCTTATTGATGCGGCAACGCGCATCGACAACGCGCTCAAGGTGGCGGGACTTTCCGGCGCACAATTGGAGCAGGTTTACACCCGGCTTCGCGATAGCGCGACACGCAATGCGGCGCCGCTCGAGGCGCTGGTCGAGCTCTATGGCCGCGCTTCACTTGTCCAGAAGGAGCTAGGCATCTCCGGTGAGGAGTTGCTTAACTTCACAGACAAGATCGGTGTCGCTCTTCGCGTTTCCGGCAAGTCAGCAGCGGAAACATCTGGCGCGCTATTGCAGTTGAGCCAGGCTCTCGGCTCGGGCGTTGTACGGGCGGAGGAATTCAACTCGATACTCGAGGGCGCGCTTCCGATCGCGCAGGCCGCCGCGGCTGGTCTGGAGGAGGCGGGCGGGTCGGTTTCGAAGTTGCGCCAACTGGTTATCGATGGCGCGATTTCATCGGAGGCGTTCTTCCGAGCGTTTGAAGCGGGAAGCGTCATCCTTGATGAGAAGGTCAAGGGCTCGGTCCTGACAACCTCGCAGGCCATTGAGAACGTCACCACGGCACTTATCGACGCCGCGCGGGAATTTGCGAAGGGCAGCCTCGTAGCAACCGATCTGGCCAGCGCCTTCCAGATGATGGCAAACACCATCAACAGCGTCGATTTCGAAGCGTTCGGCGCTGAAGTCCGCAAGCTCATTGGTTGGCTAGAAAGCGCCGCCACCTGGCTGAATTACGTAAGGAACGCAGCAGGTAATCTCGGAGCGAGCGTTGGCGACTCACTGGGCTTGGACAATGTTGGGAAATTCCTATCCGAAACCGACATTGGAAAAGCAATTGGCATACGTACGCTAAGACCAGATGCAGAGCGATTCGGCGGCCCTACCTCGAACGCAGACCCGGCCGCTGTAAAAGCCGTTGCTGACTACGCAAAGCGAAGGGCGGACGCACTCGTCCTCGAGGGTGTAAAGACAACCGACAAAACCGGAAGAGTCCCGGCAACGCCGACTGTTAAGCCGGTTTCGTTGGCTGATTTTGCTGCACCGGATGCTAAGGCCAGCGCGGCGAGCACGAAGGCTGCAGAGCGGGCCGCCAAAGATGCCGCCGAGAAGATTGACCGGGCCGTCGCAGACCAGACCGCCATCGCCGTGGATGCCGCAACCTTGCTTCTCGGCAAGAATGAGAATGCGAACCGCGGGGAGATTAACAGCTTCCTGAAGGCCGGCGGTGTCGATCTGGATGCAGCCACAAGCGCGTGGTGCGCCGCCTTCGTCAATTCCGCCTTGGCGCAAGTCGGCGTGAAGGGATCAGGCAGCAACGTAGCGACCGACTTCCTGAATTGGGGGAAGGGGGTCAGCGCGGCCAATATCCAAAAGGGTGACGTTCTCGTTGATGCAAACGGCAGGAGTGCCGGGCAGACAGGCGGCCATGTTGGGTTTGCTACGGGCAACTTGCGCGCCACGGCGGACGGCATTGCTCAGATTGAAATGCTGTCCGGAAACGCCTCCGACAAGGTGACAACGGAGTGGGTCAACGCAAGCGAGGTGGTCGCACGCCGCGCCGCTGATGCGTTCCAGGTGCCGGCCGACGCGCTGTCTCATCTGACGCAGGAATCCACCACAGCCAAGGTGGCGGCAGACCAGCTGGCCGCGAGCTATGAAGCCTGGGGCCAAGTTGCGCAGACCGCCGTTAATGGCCTTGCTACCGCCCTGGCCGACGGCAAGATCGAAGGCCGCGAGCTACTGCAAATCCTTGCCCAAGTCGTTCAACAAATGCTGTCGATGCCGTCGATTGGTGGTTCTGGCGGATTTGGAGGTTTTCTCTCCAGTCTGCTCGGCGGCATTCCGGGCTTCGCCGGCGGCACGAACTACGCTCCAGGCGGCTTGGCCATGGTCGGCGAGCGCGGGCCGGAACTTATCAACCTGCCGCGCGGGTCTCAGGTCATCCCGAACAACAGGATCGGCGGCGCGCAGCAGGCGCAGCAGGTGCGGGTAACCGTGGGCGTGTCGGCCGACAATAATGGCAACCTCCTACCGTTCGTCGAGCGCGTTTCGCAGAACACGGCCGGCGGCGTCATGAAGGCCGGCATCTCGGAATACGACCGTGGTCTTCCCGGCCGCTTCGGCGACATCATGGAGCGGAACGGATGACGGTTACTCTGGACTATCCGCTCTGCGTCCTGACGCCGCGGAGCGTCAGCCTGACCGTCGATTACAACACGCGCCCTGGTCAGCAGGCCACCAATGGCATGCGACGGTCCCGCGGTTATTCTGGTGCGCAATTCCGACTGACGCTGAAAGACATCTTCATAAATTCGACCGCCAAGGTGCGCACGATGCGTGGCTTTCTCGCCAACATCGAGGCAGACAGCCAACTGGTGCGGATAAGGCTGCCGGACCTGTACGGGATCGATGGTCCATGGAGCATTGCGACCAAAGCGACACGTCAGGCGCACCCGCTTGGCATCCCATTCGCCACGGACGCGCTCTATGCCACTGGCGTCGGCCATGCTGTGCCGACATTGGAGGCAGCGCTGAGTGCGCCAGCCGCGCTGAACGATCGGGAAATCTACGTCACCGCCGACAGCGAACTGCCCGGCGGCTGCGCCATCTCGATCAACGAGTTCTGCTACATGCTCGCCGGGTCATGGATGGAGCCGGATGGCTCGAATCGTCTCAAACTGTCGCCGGTCCTGCGGCAAGCGGCAAGCGCAGGCGCCATCGTCTCACTTGCTCCGGTGTTTGTCGGATATTGCACGACGGCGGTACCTGCGTCCGAGGAACTGCACCTCGCCAAGCGCGGCGCGGTCACGCTTGAATTTGTCGAAGATCTCACCCGCCTGGTCGAAAGCGTCGACTAAATGTTTTCACAAACGATCAAGGAATACACGCGCGGCAACCACGTGCATCTGCTGGTGCTGGGCGAATTCCAGTTCCTGTCCGGCACGCAATATCTGCACAATGAGGGCGGCATCGCCATTTCGCGCGGCTTCGACGGCATCAAGGAATCGATCCAGTGGAAGGGTCTGCAGGGGCTAGCCAGAGTGTCGAACCTCGGCGCCTCCAAGATCGGCGCATCGCGTCAAGTGACGTGCACGCTGAATGCCGACGACCCGACGTTGAAGACGCTATTTGCCGAGCATCAGCGCGACATCAGGGGGCGCTTTTTCCGCTTCTGGGGCCAGTTCTACAACAACGAGATTCAGCCGCTTGACCCGCGTTTCCACCTCTACACCGGCATCGGCGACCGGCTGGCGATGAACAAATCCGGGCCGTCGTCGCGGACATTGACCCTGATGCTCGAGGACTGGTTCGTGCGGCGGCGGCGCTCAGCGAATTCAATGATCACCAACAGCGACCAGCAAAAGCGCGATCCCGGTTCCACCGGCTTCATGTACGTCAACCAAATGATCGACAAGAGCCTCAATCTCTTCGACGCCAATGCCTGATCTTCTCGACGATTATCTCGCCCGCGAGCGCGAAAGCGACTTCGTCTGGGGTGAGGCAAATGGCGACTGCATCCTATTCCTGATCGGCTGGGGCAAGCTCGTCAAAGGTGTCGATTTCGGCGTCTCCTGGCGCGGCCTATACCACAGCAAGGAAGAGGCCCGGGCGCTTCTGGAGCGCCGCTGCGGGCTCATTCCCCACATGGTCGACTATCTCGGGCCGCCCCGCATGGGCAGTCCGGCGGCGCGCGGCGATGTCGGCATCCTGCAAACCAAGGACTGGACGTTCGGCATGATCTTCGACGGGAGCAGCTGGGCAATGCGGGATCATCCGAAGGGCGTGAGGCACCTGCACATTGGCGTCGATTGTGTCTGGTCGATGGGTTATGCCGCATGAGACCACGTCTCAGCGATGTCAGGCTGCTCGAAAGCAGTCTCAGCCCTGACAATCTGCTAAAGATGTCGGGCCGCGACCCGCTGTCGGCCATCATCCTGACGCTTATCACGAACAGCCCGGTGTTCTTTCTCGGGCCGGCCGCCGTCAGCGCCATTGCCGGCGCCATCGTGTCGACGATCGGCTACGGCCTGACGGCAGCACTGACGTTGGCGCTGCAAAAGCCGCCGCCGAGCGCCAAGCCGTCCGACATCCAGACCAATATCAGGCAGCCGATCTCACCGCGCCGGCGCATCTACGGCCGGTTCCTGACCGGATCTGTGATCGTGTTCGCCTTCCGCCGCGGCCAGAAGAGTTATCTGCTGCACTATATCAGCGAGGGGCCGATCGAAGGCTTCGTCTCGATCCGCCTCGATAAACGGCCGGTGACGCTCGACGAAGACGGTTTCGTCACCGAACGTCAATACCACGCTGACAACCGTTCCAGGGTCCAGATCCTGACCACGCTAGGGCTGTCGACCGACGAACCGTTCCAGGCAATCCTCGACGCCTTCCCCGAGCTCGACGATTCGCTAAAACCGTTCCGTCACCGCAGCTGCGTGATGGTGCTGCAGATCTGC
This sequence comes from Mesorhizobium sp. WSM4823, assembly GCF_055811195.1. Taxonomy (NCBI): domain Bacteria; kingdom Pseudomonadati; phylum Pseudomonadota; class Alphaproteobacteria; order Hyphomicrobiales; family Phyllobacteriaceae; genus Mesorhizobium; species Mesorhizobium sp. WSM4823. Next base: position 3,221 of record NZ_JBVVQL010000014.1, on the reverse strand, counting down.
GAGCAGGTCGGCACCTCGAAGATGCCGACCGTCTACCCTAACAACATGCCATCGCTTCAGGTGGTGATCGACGCCTTCAACAACATCTATGATCCCCGCGGCGGGACATCTGGCCTGACCACCAATGCCGGGCGATGCCTGCTGGCCGAGACGATGGATGTCTATGGTTTTACGCCTGCCGATACCGAGTTCGTCAACTTCGATGCATTTGCCGCCTTCTGCGATCACAGCGACGAGCCGGTTCCGCTGAAATCAGGCGGTGTCGAGCCGCGTTACCGTGCGACCGGCATGATCCTGGCAAACGCGGAAAACGAGGAGCGCATCAAGACGATCGCCTCGGTCTGCAATGCCGATGTGTTTATCGATCCGCAGGGCCGCATCTCGGTGCGCCAGAAAATGCGTTCGGTTCCCGGTATCGCGCTGCGTGCCAAGAACGGCGATCACTTCAGCGTCGACCTGGTCGGCGGTCGTGCCATGCAGAAGTCGTTCAACACCGTCAAGGTCACCTATCTCGACCCCGCGCTCAATTATAAGGAGAACGAGGTGGCGTGGCGTCATCCTGATCTCTTCGCGGACGACGGCGGGGAACTTAGCGAGCCGATCAGCCTTTTGCTCTGCCCATCGCCGACACAGGCGCAGCGCTTGGGCAAGCTCTATCTGCACGAGCAGAACCCGGATTTTTCCGGCAGCCTGACCTCGGGACCGCAGGCGCTCGACCTGCTGGAGGATTACGCCTTCACGCTCGACCTGTCGCCGGAAGACGAGTTGGTGCGCGTCGCCAATGCAATCGGCGGCATAGAATACGATGCTGATGCCATGACAGTCTCGGCGAACTTTGTCGTGCTGGGCGCAGGCGCGCTCGACTGGGTACCAGCGATCGACGAGCAGGACGATGTCACCATCCCGCCGGTGCTGCCGTCCGACATCGAAGACGTCACGCTCGACGTCACCCCGACGGTGGAGCTGGCGGCCAACTCGGCGCCGATCCTCAAATTCGCTTGGGTGGCGGCCGGGGCCGGTGTGTTGCCGGACAGCTATACGCAAGAGCTGCAGGTGTCGGCGGCGGGTGCTGACGACTGGTTCGACGCCTCGGTTAACCAGGATCTCGACAATGCCCAATACACCGCGATCGTCGACGGCGGCGCCTACGACTGGCGCATCCGCAACAAGGACGGCAACACACCGTTCGACTGGCAGAATTCCACCGCGCCGGTGATTGTCGTCGTCGACACGACCGCCCCTGTCGCGTTGCTGACCTTCTCGGCGTCGGACGGAACCGGGCAATTCTCAGCCAATTTCGGCACGGCCAATGATAGCCATCTGGCGACGGTGGCTGTCTACAAGGTGGTCTCGGGTGGAGTGCTTAACCGCACCACAGATCGGGTCGCGCCACCCTATGCCGTGGCGCCCGGAATCTCCTACGCGCTGCCGATACTGTCCGATCCGGGCAGTTTCGACATTTACGCCGAGCCGTTCAACCGATCGAGCATTGCAGGCCCGCTGGCCGGGCCGTCCGCCGCGATCGTCAGCTAAAATCCAGAGGATCACCAATGGCGACCATCAAGGAACTGGGCCGCAAAGCCTGGCGCAAATATGTCGTGGATGGCGTGTCGGGGTCCGGTTTCAACAGGCCGGACACGACCGACATTTTTCCGTTCGTCGACGAAATCGATGCGCGCGTCAATGCTGTCGAGTCTCTGGCGTTCAGCGGTGTCAAGCTCAAGCAGTCGGTGCGCCTGCTCGTGGCCACCAATGTTGCCATCGCGACGGCGATGGAAAATGGCGACACGCTGGATGGGCTGACGCTGGCAACTGGCAATCGGGTCGCGCTGACTGGCCAGACTGCGCCTGCACAGAACGGCGTCTACGTCGTTCAGGCCTCCGGAGCGGCCGTTCGGTCGTCGGACATGAACACTCCGGACGACATTGTTGGCGCAACCTTCACCATCGACGCCGGCACTCACGTGGCGGAGACATGGGCCTGTACGACGCCTTCGCCCATCACCGTCGGCACGACGGCACTCACGTTCGTGAAGTCGGCCTCTTCCAATGCCCTCCTCGGGGAGGTGGATGCGCTCGGTGTGCAGGTAGAGAGCGTGGCCGCCACGGTTGGGTCGCAGATCGTCGGTCCCGTTGCCATCACTGGCACAGGAACGGTCGTGACCAATGCTGCTGCCGTGTACTTCTGGCCCGACATGCTCGAGACTTTCGTCCAGTACATCACCACGCTGCAGCTGGGCGCGAGCAGCCCTGGTGCTCTCGAGCTTGTCGTTGCCTTCGTCGAGGGCGACGGCACGCTCTCGCTGATCTCGCAGCAGCAGGTTAGCTTTGCCGCAAGCACCGTCGCCTTCGCTCTCACCAAGGCTGTCGAGGTTCCCGCTGGCTGCATCGCCGGCATTCGGTGGATCAGCGGCGGCCTGAACTATACCTCCGGCGCCATCCCTGGAGGCGCGAGCAGTTGGTTCACTGCAGCCATGCCCACCTCGCACACCGCAAAAACGGTCGCTACGTCCAACGGCATACAGTGGAAGGCGACTCTCGTCGGCGAGGTCGCCGCGCAGTCGAGCGCTGCCTACGAACTCATCGACGTCGTCGGCACCAGGCTGGACATCGGCTGGCCGTCGCTCGTCAACACCGGCACTGACACCCCGAGCAACTACAGCGTCATCCCGCAGGTGCCTGCGGCGACTGATGGCTCCATCACCCAAGTCCAGGTGGGGGCCGATCAGTCCGGAGCGGCAAGCATCCACGTCGTCCAGTACAACGGCGACCTGACGGTCGACGTGATCAGCACGACGGCCATCACCCTGGAGAACGGGGTCGTGGCGATTCCCATGCGCATCCCGATTGCGGCGGGACAGTACGCAGCCATCTCTGGAGGTGCCTACAAGTATCAGCCGAACAACAATCCGCAGGGCATCCGTGCGTGGGTGAGGTCTGGCATTCTGTCGAATGGTGCTGTTGTCATCAATCAGGCCGCGCATCGCTTCGAGGTGAATTTCGTCATAGAGACGGGCCTGTTCGCCGACGTCTCGCTGGCCAATAGCAGTGGTGCCGGCAACTCCGGTCTGAGTCTGCTGGAAGACGCAGATCCCAATGGCGTCGTGGACGCGACTGCGATATTCGCGTCGGCTGCGGCTGCGCTGCGCATTTCGCAAAAGCCGGACAGGGGTTCCGCTAATTCCCGGACAGTGGTTTCGCTAATGTCGGGACAGTCTGGC